>DNJC01000010.1 GCA_003490025.1 Geobacter sp.
TTTGTGGTCTTTGATGTGAATCACATGGACTCCGCTAACCGGCTGAATTTGCAGCGGTTATATTACTACAACATCAAAGGTACACCAAGGAAAAACTGCACTATTATTCAGTTATTTTAGGTATTTAGCAGGCAATTCAATATTTTGCGGCTCCATCACTGATGACGCAATCACTAAGGCGAAAGTCACTGGCTACGTCCAGAAAGGTCCATTTTTAAGCGGGACTTCCGTCACCATTTACGAACTCCACAATAACCTCACCCAGACCGGCAAGTCCTTTAACACCCAAATTCTTAACAACCTCGGCGCCTTCGAACTTAACAACGTTAACCTCTCCTCCCGCTATGTAGAGGTAAAAGCCGATGGCTACTATTTCAACGAGGTTTCCGGAACGAACTCTGCGGCACCCATCACGTTGTACGCACTGGTCGATCTCCAGGACAAAAGCACCATTAATATCAATGTGCTGACCCACCTGGAAAGAGAACGGGTGAAATACCTGGTCGAGAACGGTTCTAGCTTTGCCGATGCAAAGAAACAGGCGCAGCAAGAGGTGCTCCGCGTGTTCAACATGGAAAAAAGCAGTGTCGCTTCGTCAGAAATGCTGGATCTTTCGCAAAATGGAGAAGACAACGCCTTTCTGCTGGCGATCTCCGCCTTTCTGCTGGCCCACAGGACTGAGGGCGATTTTTCGGAGCTGCTCGGCAACATGATTTATGAGTTAAAAACGACAGGAACTATCAGCAGCTCAAGCGGATCAGCAATCATAACTGCAGCCAGGCTCATCGATCCGGCCATGGTCAGGGCGAACTTGTTGAACAGATACGCAGCCTTGGGTATCGCAGTCGGTGTCCCGGATTTTTCGGACGCACTTGCCAATTTCACTGCGAATACAGGGTATCAGCCGGTTGAGACGGTATCATACCCGGCCTCCGGTTCTTACGGAACAAATCTCTTAGACAGAAACAACACCGTCTACCCGCTTAGCAATGGCATCTTTGCCCCGGTCTCCCTCGCCGCAACGCTCCAACCTGGTAGCTCGCTGAAGGTGAAGGTAACTGGAGTGTCAGACAACTGGGCCTTTTCCCCCTTCCTTTTTTCGGGGTGGCAGTGGGGTGAATACGATCCGGCAACTCACTCAAGGACCTTCACCTCCGGATCGGCCAGGACACTCGACCTGCAGGTTTTACTGAATGGTGGCGCCGTGACGCTCGAGGTTTACGAAAACGGCAGCGCGTTGCCGACCTGGACTAAGCAGGTTACTCCCCAAAGTGCTGCTCCAGCCATTCAGCTATCCGCATCTGATTTGAGAATCCAGAATGCTCAGGTTGGGTAAATATGTCAAGGCAGCTTTATAATCACAAACACTGGACCTGATTACGCCGTGTCGCCATTCGATATTGGTCCAAGTTATGGCGTTTTCATCTATGACTACAATCATCAGATGGTATTCCGTAATTTCGGTGGCTGGTCGGGCCTCAACCATAATGGAGACAGCACGACCTTCTCTTGGAACACATCCAGCAACCATTTAGGCGAGACAAACGAGCCGGCATTTCTGATACCGGCCCCTGGCACGTATGAGTTCGTCATGAAGATCTATTCCGGGACCATGGAGACCCTCTCCACGTCCAGCATGCAGTTCTCGGTAGCTGCAGGACTCCAGAGGGGATTACCTTGACGAGCCTGAAAATTCCACCGGAGGGCGAGGGAGAGGCGGATGGGGTCTTTCCCGATCCGTCATCAACAGGTGGGCTGATTGAGGGTGTCGTTGGAGGAGCCTTAAGCGATGCCGCGCTCAAGGGAGACCTCGCGAAGCCGTGATTTCAGCTTGAGACAAAAAAGCCGGCCTCGTGTAATGGGCCGGCTTTCTTGTTTCAGGAATTTACTTTAGGGGGAGCGGCTGCTCCCCCCTTTTTTTTGCGCCGCTGCCGGGGCGCCAAATTGTTGGCGTTCCCGCTGTCGGCGCGGAAATGGCTGCTGAAAATTAGGGCAAATTATTGGAAATGCCTCCATTGCTGCGTTTTCCTCGGCAAAAGGGGATGTTGTCCACATGGTTTTCCACAGCTCGCGTGGATTCAAGAGTTCCTGCCAGCAACGATCTACGCGTAAACACCGCTAATAGCTTGAAAGTTGTCCACTTTCCGGCAGTCCAGCCCGCAGTCGCCACAATATTGACGTTTGCCAACCCCAAAGTGGGGGCGGCAGGAAATACTGGCATTGCCGCCATCCAGCCGGCCACACCTCTGGGACACGAAACTGACAACTGTGACAAAGCCGCTTCCGCGCACTGTTATTCCCGTATCTTGCACGCGCCATCCTTCGCTTAATAAAATTTACTTCAGATTTTTTACCGGTTAACCGAATTTGAATTACATGCTATGATAGCATCGCCCGGATCAGAGCCTGCCGCTGACACTGTTCCGGAGGTTTTTTTCGGCTTCGCGTCGGGTAACGAGCTGTGCAGCAGCAGGAAGTCGGAGGCCGCGTGCTTTTCAGTATGAAGACCAAAATGACGCTCGCGGTTTTCCTCCTGGTCAGCTTCCTGATGTCGGTCACCGCCGTCACCTCGCTTTTGTACTTCGAGAAGAAGTTCAAGCAGAGCATCTCCCACCAGCAGTGGACGCTGCTCAACTCCGTGGCGACCCAGATCGACGACCGGATCTTCGAGTTCATGGTCGACCTGGACACACTCGCCGATGCCGTCACCCCCCAATTGCTGGACGACCCGGCCCGGGCGCAACGCCTGCTGGACGACCAGAAGCGCCAGCGCGTCTTCTTCGACAACTCCCTCTTCCTCTTCTCCCGATCGGGCACGATGATCGCCGCAAGCCCTAAGGACCTGAACTTCATCGGCAAGGACTTCTCGTTCCGCGATTACTTCCGGGAGACGATGGCCACAGGGAGGATCTGCGTCTCGCCCCCCTTCGCCTCCATCCAGAAGGAGAGCCACCCCATCATCATGTTCACCGCGCCGGTCTACGACTCGCGGAACCGGATCATCGGCGTGGTGGGGGGGAGCGTCGACCTGCGCAAGCAGCACTACCTGCGCTCGCTGGCCGCCCTGAAGCTGGGGCAGAACGGCTTTCTCTCGCTCTACGACTCGCAGCGCAACGTCCTGATGCATCCGGACCGGAAACTGGTGCTGCTGCGGGACCCGCCCGGGACCAACCCGATGCTGGACCAGGCGCTCGCCGGCTTCGAAGGGACCGGGGAGAGCAGGACCCGGTCCGGCGTCCCGGTGCTGCGTTCGGTGAAGAAGCTGCAGTCGACCTCCTGGGTCCTCGCCGTCAGCTATCCTCTCTCCGACGCCTACGCACCGCTGCGCACGGCGCGGTACTACTTCGTCGCCGGCTCCCTGGCCGCGGCGCTCATGTCGCTTCTCATCGTCTGGCTCTTCATGCGGTACCTGACCCGCCCGCTCCTGTCGTTCACCAGGCACCTGGAAAAACTCCCGGGGCTGGAGGGGGAGGCGAGACTCGCGCCGGTCGGCTCGAAGGACGAGATGGGGCAGATGGCCGAGACCTTCAACCGGATGATACTGGAGCTGGAGCAGCGCGAGGTCGCGCTGCAGGAGCAGAAGGAGTTCGCCGAGAGCCTGGTGCTCAACTCGTCGCTCCCCACCTTCGTCATCGACTGCGGCCACCGCGTCCTCTTCTGGAACAAGGCGTGCGAGGAACTGACCGGGGTGAAGGCGGCGGACCTGGTCGGGACGGACCGGCACTGGGCAGCCTTCCACGCCGAAAAGTCCTCGACCCTCGCAGACGTCATCATTGACGGCACCGTCGAGACCATGTCGGTTCCGGACATGAAATGCGAGCGGTCGCACCTGCTCCGGTCCGGCTGGCACTGCGAAGGGTGGTACGAGCGGCTGAACGGCACGGACCGTTACGTCTTCCTCGATGCGGCGCCGATCCGCAACGACAAGGGAGAGACCGTCGCGGCGATCCAGACCATCAGGGACTTCACCGACCTGAAGCAGGCCGAACTCGACCTGGAGCGCTCGCGCGATTTCTACCTGCAGTCGGAAGAGCGCTACCGCCAGCTGTTCGAGGACAACCCTCACCCGATGTGGGCCCACGCGGTCGACACCGATGCCTTCCTGGCCGTGAACCACGCGGCGATCCGGCACTACGGCTACTCCGAGCAAGAATTCCTCTCCATGACGGTCAACGACCTGATGCCGAATGAGGAGGCGCACCCCGTGCCGCGCGCGCCGGGTGCCAAGGGAGAACTGGTGCCGCTCAGGCGCCACCTGAGAAAGGACGGGAGCGTGATCCTGGTCGAGACCTCCTCCCACGTCATGGACTTCGCCGGAGTCCAGGCGGAGATCGTGCTGGCGCACGACGTGACCGAGAGGGTGCGGGCGGAGCAGGAAAAGGTCGCGCTGGAACACCAGCTGACCCAGTCCCAGAAGATGGAGGCGATCGGGACGCTGACCGGCGGCATCGCCCACGATTTCAACAACATCCTCACCGCCATCATCGGCTACGCCACCATGATACAGCTCGAACTGGAGGAGCAAAGCCCGCTGCAGCGCAAGGTGGGGGAGATCCTGCGCGCCTCCGATCGCGCCGCCAACCTGACGCGGAGCCTTCTGGCCTACAGCAGGAGGCAGGTCAGCAACCCGGCGCCGGTGGGGGTCAACTCCATCATCGGCAACGTGGAGATACTCCTGCGCCGCCTGATCCCGGAAAACATCGAACTGAAGACGCAGCTCTGCCGGGACGAACTCCCGATCATGGCGGACTCGGGGCAGCTGGAACAGGTGGTGATGAACCTGGTGGTGAACGCGCGGGACGCCATGCGCGACGGCGGGGTGCTCCGGATCGCGACCGAGCCGATCACGCTGAGCCACGACTTCATCGCCGCGCACGGCTACGGCAAACCGGGCGATTTCGTCCTGATGACCGTCACCGACTCCGGCGTCGGCATGGACGAAAAGACCAGGGAGAGGATCTTCGAACCGTTTTTCACCACCAAGGAGCCGGGGAAGGGGACCGGCCTCGGGCTGGCCATGGTGTACGGCATCGTGAAGCAGCACGGTGGGTTCATCAACTGTTACAGCGAGTTGGGGCACGGCACCGTGTTCCGGATCTACCTCCCGCTCACAGAGAGCGCGGCCAGGGAAGAGGCGCCCCCTCCGGACCGGGAGGTCCGCGGCGGCGACGAGACCATACTGCTGGTCGAGGACGACGCGGTGATAAGGGATATGATCGGGGAGCTTCTGGAGGATTTCGGCTACACGGTGATCATGGCGGTGAACGGCGAGGACGCGGTGCAGAAGTTCAAGGAGGCGGCGAGCGCGGTGCTGCTGGTGATCCTGGACGTGATCATGCCCAGGATGAACGGCAGGGAGGCTTGCGACGCCATTTCCGCCCTGTCGCCCGGGGTGAAGGTGCTGTTCATGAGCGGGTACACGGCGGACATCGTCTCCGACAGTTCCATCAAGGGGGACCCGCGCCACTTCGTCCCGAAGCCGATCCAGATCGACGAGATGCTGACCAAGGTGCGCAACCTGCTGGACGAGTAAGGCAGAAAACGTTCAAGGTTCAGCGTTCAAGGTTCAATGTTGAGAACCCTGAACTTTGAACGTTGAACTTTGAACGGGTTCTAGATTTCCCTCACCGCCGACAGCAGTTCTTGCAGGGTGAGACCCTGCTGCACTACTTCCGCGAACGGGGCGCTTCCAGCCCGGTACAGATCGAAGCGCGGGTTGCGGCCGGTCACCTCGGTCACCAGGCGCGAGGCGACGATGCCGGCCCCGGCGAGCTGCGGCTGCGCACAGCAGTTGGAACAGCCGGAAATGGCCCAGCTAAGCTCCCGCGCCGCTTCCCCCATCTCCTTGAGCACGGACGCAGCTATATCCCGGGTCGGGGCGAGCCCCATGATGCACTCGTGGTTCCCGGGACAGGCCCGGAAGATGACCCGCTCCCCTACCGCCTTTCCCGCGAACCCCGCCTGCGCCATCGCCTGGCGCGCCCTCTCCGCAGCCCCCTCCCCTGCCGCGTGCAGCACGACGTTCTGGTCCCCCGTCACCATCAGGATGCCGCCGCAGAACTCTCTCGCTATCCCCGCCAGGGCCGCGAGCCCTGCGCCGGAGAGCTCCCCGCCGAAGACGTGCGCCTCCAGCCGGTCCGCCTCGGCGGACGGCGCCGGCACAAGGCTCGCCGTGAGGCTCGGGACGGTGGGAAGCTCCTCGAGCACCGCCTGGTCCTCAAGCACCCTGCGGCGGAATTCCTCGCGCCCGATCTCCCTCACCAGGTGCTTCAGGCGCTTGCCGGCCGGGGTCAGTGCCTCGTAGAGCCGCAGCACGGTCTCGATGAGAGGCAACAGGGAATCCTCGAGCACCCCTTCGGCGAGGAGGAACCCGGGGATCGGCTCGCGCCCAAGCCCCCCTGCGGCGAAGACGTCGTAGCGCCTCCTGCCGTCCTGCGACGGCGCCGGGAGGAGCCCCAGGTCCTGGATCAGGTGCCTGCCGCTCGACGCGTCGGCCTCGACGCCGATCTTGAACTTCTTGGGAAGCTTCTCGAAGCGCGGGTTCCCGGTGAAGTGGCGGTGCATCTTTCTGACCAACGCCTCCAGCGCCGGCGCCCCCGCAGCGCCGAGGCTGCCGCAGACCACACCGCGCACCGCCCCGCCGCAGGCGCCGCGGTTGTAAAGACCGACCGCTGCCAGCTGCGACGCCACCACGGCAAGGTCTCCCTCCGTCAGCCAGTGCAGCTCGATGCTCCCCCTGGTGGTCAGGTGCGCCACCCCCCGGGCGAACCGCTCGGCAAGCTGCGCCACCATGAGCGCCTGCTCGCAGGAGATGATCCCTGCGGGAAGCTTGACCCGCTGCATGAAGAATTCTTTCTGCCGCTGCGGGTAGATCCCTTCCAGGCGCAGGTTCTGCTTCTCTATGGTCATGGCGTTCGTCTCCTTGGGATTACGCTTGCGGGTACCGGGCCCCGGGCCCGTGGGTGACGATACTACAATTTTCGACGCCTCCTGTCATCCATAAAACCCCCGGCGGCTCCGGTCCCGCCGGCGCTCGGCGAGGGGGAAACGCGCCTCGCCCCCCCCCCCGATAAAATACTTCAGAACTCCGCCCCGCACGCCGAAGAGGTGGAGGAACGTCTTTTCACGCGGCCCGCCCAAAGAGCGCCGGTCCCCCTGGATGTCGAAACCGCAGCTCGGATCCCCGATGATGAATTTTGACAACAAACCGACAGTCCTCGTAGTCGACGACAGCGCCGCCATCCGCAGCTACGTCTGCGATCTCCTGAAGCAGGCGGGATGCCTGGTCCGGGAGGCCGCGGACGGCGCCGACTGCCTCGCCGCCCTCGAGACCTTCTCCCCCGAGGTGGTGCTCCTGGACGTGGAGATGCCCGTGGTTTCGGGCCTCGACGTTCTCCGCTCCCCGGGGGTGCAGTCCCGCCTCTTCTCGATCATCCTTTTCACCTCCCAGTCCTCGACGGAGCAGATAGCGGCCGGACTCGACCTCGGCGCCGACGACTACATCGTCAAGCCTTTCCAGGAGGCGGACCTCCTGGCGCGGATCCAGGCGGCGGTCCGGACCTGCCGCCAGAAGCGGGCGCTGGCGCAGGCCGAGCAGGAGACGGCGCGGGCGCTCTCGAGGCTGCAAAGGACGCAGAGAAACCTGGTCGAGCAGGAGAAGGTCGGCGCGGTGGCGAGGCTCGCGGCGGGTGCCGCGCACTACATCAACAACCCGCTCGGCTTCGTGATGAGCAACCTCTCCACCCTGGACCGCTACGCCCAGGGGCTCTTGCGCTACGCCGACGAGCTGGCCGACGCCCTGCGCGCCGCCGACCCGGATTCGGAGCAGGCGATCGAGGCGCTGGAGCGGACCCACCGCCTGCGCCAGATACGCCAGGATCTCCCGCAGATGCTCTTTGAAACCAGGGAGGGGGGACAGCGGATCGCCCTCATCGTGCAGCAGATGGCC
The DNA here is from genome assembly GCA_003490025.1 of Geobacter sp. Classification (GTDB taxonomy): domain Bacteria; phylum Desulfobacterota; class Desulfuromonadia; order Geobacterales; family Geobacteraceae; genus Geomonas. The sequence continues at coordinate 7,949 of DNJC01000010.1, forward strand.
CAGTTGGAGCAGGGGCTTGCCAACGCCTCCTCGCAGGAGCTCGACCTGGTCGCCGTGCTGAAGCCGCTGGTCGGCATGATGACCGTCCTGGCCCCTCCCGGGACCGAGGTCACCTGGTCCCAGCCGGAGCACCCGGTCCTGATCCAGGGTTCCCTCACCCTGCTGAACACCGCGCTGGTCGCGCTGCTCAAGAACGCCTGCGAGGCGCTGGGAACCAAACCGGGCACCATAGACATCTCAATCGAGTCGCAGCCGGAGCTGGCCGAGATCGTCATCGCCGACAGCGGCAATGGGATCCCACAGGAGCACCTCTACTCACTCTTCGACCCCTTCTTCACCACCAAGAGCCCGGAAAGCCACGTGGGCCTCGGACTCACCATCGCGCAGCGGTTCATAGCCGGGCACGAGGGACGCATCCTCGTTTCCAGCGACGCCTCGGGAACAACGGTCAGGATCCAGGTCCCGCGCCTTCCCGATCCCCCCTCCCCCGCGCCGTCCGCCGCGGCCCTCCCCAGTTAACAAACCTTAATCTTTACAATTCTGCCTACTTAGCTCACATTTCGCCTCAAGCTGGCGGCGTTCGCTCCGATAATAACAACAGGGGCGTCCTCTTCGACCCGCTCGCCCCGCTCGCCGGGCAGTCGCCGGCTCAGGAACCGCCGTTGGGAAGAGCACCGGATCAAGGACCGGCCTCTTTGCGGAGATTTAGACATGAAAATCAACACCAGGATTTCCGGATCCATATTCCTGCTGGTCGCGGCGCTGATGGGGCTTTTGACCCTGACCGGGTACCGCTACCTTGCGCACACCCTGGTGGAGACGTTTTCCATGCAGCAGCGGTCGATGCTGAACCTGGCGGCGCGGCATGTCGACGACGAGCTGGCGCGCTCGCTGGACATGCTCGCCCTGGTGGTCAAGGGGATGGACGAGGGAACTCTGAACAACAGGAAGGCGCTGCAGGCTTCGCTGGACCAGGTGAAGGGGACACGGGGGTATTTCGACGCCGGGCTGGAGGTGATAGACAGCGAAAAGCGGGTGGCGGCCCAGAGCCCCCCCTCCTCCCCGGACGCGCAGCTGCGCAAGAGGGACTACGTCGCCATGACCCTTGCCACCGGCAAGCCGTACATCTCCGCCCCCTACCCGGCCCCTTCACCCCCGAACCACCCGAGGATCAGCTTCAGCGTGCCGATCCTCGCAAAGGACGGGAGCGTCGCCGGTCTCCTGGCGGGGCACCAGGACCTCATGCGCCAGGGGAGCGGAAGCGACCTGGAAAGGATCGGCAACAAGGGGCGCCTCATCGTCGTGGAAAGGAGCCGGACCATCCTGAGGCACCCGGAGCCGGGGCACGTCATGGAGCGGATAGCGCCGGGAGAGGACCGCGGCATCGACGAGGCGCTGCAGGAAAACCACGTGGGGTACGGGGAGAGCACCGCCCCCGACGGGGAGAAGTGGATCACCGTCGCCACCCCCCTGAAGAACGCGCAATGGATCGTCGCCGTCCAGTACCCGGAATCGGAGGCGTACCAGCCGCTCAAGGAGGCCCGGCTGGTTTTCGGCGCCTCCCTCGTCATCTTCTTGTTCCTGACCCAGATGACCCTCTGCCGACTGCTGCGGCGCATAACCGGGCCCCTGGCCAACCTGATCGGACAGGTGCGCGCCCTCCCGGCCAAGGGAGGGGAGCAGCGCACCATCACCGTCGCGACCGGGGACGAACTCGAGCACCTGGCGCTCGCCGTGAACGGGCTGGTCGCTGAGATGGACAAGAGGCAGGAGACCCTGGAGGAGAACCAGGAACTGTACCGGATCATCGCCAACTTCACCACCGAGCTGGCCACCCTCAGCAACCCCGACGGCACGCTGCGCTACATCTCGTCCAACTGCCTGGCCCTGACCGGCTACACGGACCGCGAGTTCATCGAGTCGCCGCAGCTTCTGGAAGAGATCATCCACCCGGACGACCTGGAGCAGTGGAGGCACCGCAGGGATAACTGCGCCAATAAGGAGAGCTGCAACGGATGCGTCGAACTCCGCCTGGTCACCAGGCAGGGAGAGATCCGCTGGTTCAAGTTCAACTGCAGCGTGGTGACCGGGCAAAACGGCGAATGCCTCGGGCGGCGCGGCAGCTTCCGCGACATATCGCAGGACAGGCTCCTCGAGGGGATGCTGGAGAAAGAGCGGCGCTTCGCAGAGAGCCTTTTGGAAAACACCTCCACCCCGCTCTTCGTCATCGACAAGGAGCACCGCATCGTGGTCTGGAACCGCGCCATGACGGAGATGACCGGATTGCCGGCCGGGGAGATGCTCGGGACCGACCGGCAGTGGGTGCCGTTCTACCCGCAGAAGCGCCCGACCCTGTCCGACCTGATCCTGGACGGCGACGACGGGCGGATCGGGGAGCTGTACCGCACCTTCAGCCGGGACGTGGTGATGAAGGGGATGGCGCGGGCCGAGGGGTGGTACCAGAACCTCAACGGCAAGGACCGCTACCTCTTCTTCGACGCCGCCCCGGTGCTCCATGACGGGGAGACCGTCGCCGTGGTCGAGACGCTCTACGACATCACGGAGAGGGCCCGCGCCGAGGAGTCGCTCCGGCTGTTCTCCCGCGCCGTCGACCAGGGGGCCAGCACCATCCTGATCACCGACCCCACCGGGACCATCCTCTACGCGAACCGCAAGTTCAGCGAGGTGAGCGGCTACACGCAGGAGGAGGTCATCGGGAGGAAGCCGAGCATCCTCAAATCCGGGAACCAGCCGGACGAGATGTACCGGAATCTCTGGGAGACCATCACGGCCGGCCGCGAATGGCACGGCGAGTTCCAGAACAGGCGCAAGGACGGCACCCTCTTCTGGGAAAGCGCCATCATCTCCCCCATCTGCGACCACGAAGGGAAGGTGACCCACTTCATCGGCATCAAGGAGGAGATATCCGCGAGAAAGGATGCCGAGCGCCAGCTTCTGAAGAGCCAGGCCGAGATGGTGCTCAAGCACGAGCAGTTGACCGAGCTGTTCCGCCAGGTGGAGAAGGGGAAGAAGGAGTGGGAGCAGACCATGGACTGCATCGACGACATGGTGGCCATGGTGGACGGCAGCGGGAAGGTACGGCGCTGCAACCGCGCCTTCGAGAGGATCGCGGGGACCACTTACAGGGAACTCCTCTCCTCCAACTGGCGCGACCTCCTCGGCGCGGTCGGTCTCGACATAGACCAGCTGGAGGGGGGGAGCGGGGAGCTTTACCACGAGCCGACCCGGCGCTGGTTCACGCTCAGGACCTACCCTTACGGCGACCACGACGGGGCCGTCATCATGCTGCACGACCTGACCGAGATAAAGCTGGTCTCCGAGCAGCTGGCCGACGCCTACGAGGAGCTGAAGTCGACCCACTCCCAGCTTTTGCAGCAGGAGAAAATGGCCTCAATCGGGCAGCTCGCCGCCGGGGTCGCCCACGAGATCAACAACCCGATGGGGTTCATCTCCAGCAACCTCGGCACCATGGGGAAGTACCTGGAAAGGCTGGAGGGATTCCTGGAGCTGCAGTCGGAGGCGGTGATCCGGGCCGCCTCGGATCAGTTGAGAGAGGAGATGGTCCAGGCGAGGAAGAAGTTCAAGGTCGACTACATCCTGGGGGACGCCCGGAGCCTCCTGGCCGAGTCGCAGGACGGGGCGGAGCGGGTGCGGACCATCGTGCAGAACCTGAAGAGCTTCTCCAGGGTGGACGACGCCCAGGCCACCTACGTCGACCTCAACGAATGCCTGGAGAGCACCATCACCATCGCCTGGAACGAGCTCAAGTACAAGACCACGCTGATCAGGGACTACGGCGAACTCCCCCCGGTCAAGTGCCTCCCCCAGCAGCTGAACCAGGTCTTTTTGAACATCCTGGTGAACGCGGCGCACGCCATCGAGAAGCAGGGCGAGGTGACCGTCACCACCCGGTGCGCCGGGAGCGAAGTCACCATCGCCATCCACGACACCGGCGGCGGCATCCCGGACGCCATCAAGAGCAGGATCTTCGAGCCTTTCTTCACCACCAAGGAGGTCGGCAAGGGGACGGGGCTCGGGTTGTCGATCAGCTACGACATCATCAAGAAGCATAACGGGAGCATAGAGGTGGAGAGTTCCCCCGGAGAGGGGACCACCTTCATCATCAGGCTCCCGATCGAGGGGGGGATAGAAGCATGATCAGCCAGTGCCAGACCAGGATACTGTGCGTCGACGACGAGAGAAACGTGCTGCGCGCGCTGGAGCGGATCTTTCTGGACGACGACTACGACATCCTGACCGCGTCGTCGGGAGAGGAAGGGCTCGAGATCCTCAACTCGACCGAAGAGGTCCAGGTGGTCATCTCCGACTTCAGGATGCCGGGGATGAACGGGGTGGAGTTCCTGAAGGAGGTCTTCCAGAGGCGCCCGGAGACCATCCGGATCGTCCTTTCCGGCTACGCGGACACGGCGGCGGTGGTGTCGGCGATAAACGAGGGGAAGATCTACAAGTTCATCCCCAAGCCGTGGAACGACGACGAACTGCGGGTGACCGTGGCCAAGGCGCTGGAGACCTTCACCATCCAGCACAGAAACGAGCAGCTGGCGGAGGAGCTGAAGCTGAAGACCCAGGAACTCTCCGAGCTGAACGCGAACCTGGAGCGGCTCGCCTCCCAGTGCGACTGCGGCTCGCAGCCGCAACACCGGGACCTGATCCGGGCCGAGAGGCTCCTGGAACTGCTCCCGGTGGGGGTGATCGTGCTCGACCCGGCGGGGGCGGTCATCCGCGTCAACCGGGAGGCGGGACGCATGCTCCGGGTGGAGGGGGAGGCCATGGTCGGCAAGAGCTGGCGGGAGGCGCTCCCACCGGAGCTTTCGGCCCTGGCGGCGGATCTCCCCCGGGGCAGGAACCGCTGCCGGATGGCGGCGGCCGACGGGAGCGAGCTGCAGGTACAGGGGGTGGCATCCGCCGACGGAGGGAACGAGGTCATCCTAGCCATGAGCAGGTGCTGAGGGGCTAGGCGCAACCGGAAGCGCCGGAGCTTCCGGCGGACGGAGAAGGCGCAGCATCGAGGAGCAACCGCATGACGGCAGATCTGAAGGATACATCATACAAGGTACTCCTGGTCGACGACGAGGAGAACATCACCCGCTCCATCGCGCGCCTCTTGCTGCAGCAGGAGATCGAGCTGGAGGTGCTGGTCGCCTCCTCCGGCCCCCAGGGGCTGGAGGTTCTGCAGCAGCACCCCGACGTGGCGCTCATCGTTTCGGACCAGCGCATGCCCGTGATGACCGGGGCCCAGTTCCTGGAACAGGCGAAGAAAGTCGCGCCCGACGCGGTGCGCATGGTGCTGACCGGGTACGCGGACATGGCCGCCACCATGGACGCCGTCAACAAGGGGGGGGCCTGGCGCTACCTCACCAAGCCGTGGGACGACGAGGTCCTCGCCCGCAGCATAATCGAGGGGGTGGAGCAGTTCCACCTGGTCCAGGAGAACCGGCGGCTGACGGCGCTGGTGGAAAAGCAGAACCAGGAACTCTCCGAGTGGAACAGCGGCCTCAAGAACCGGCTCTTCGAGCAGACCGCCACCATCCGGCGCCAGAACGAGGAACTGAAGAGCAGGAACGACCAGATCGGCAAGGCGTTCCGCAACACCATCGTCGCCTTTTCCCGCCTGATCGAGCAGCACAGCCCCAGGCTGCAGGCCCACACGGCCAACGTGACCGAGCTGTCGGTGCGGCTGGCCAAGGATCTGAAGCTCTCCCCGGAAGAGATCGAGACGGTCCGCACGGCGGCCCTTTTGCACGACGTCGGCGTGATCGGGCTCCCCCCGGAACTTCTGGCCAAGCCGATGGCGGCCATGTCCGGCGAGGAGCTGCAGCTCTACCTGCAGCACGCGGTGCGCGGGCAGACCGCGCTGGACGAGGTGGAGGAGCTGAGGGAGGCGGGGGTGCTGGTGCGTCATCACCACGAGCATTTCGACGGCGCCGGCGTTCCGGACCGGGTGGCGGGGGAGCGGATACCGCTGGGGGCGAGGATCATCGCCTTCGCCGACTTCGTCGACCGGCAGCTGACCGACGACCGGGGTGAAGCCGCCGTCACCGGCGTGCTGGCGCAGGCGGAGAGGGAGCTCGGGCGCCAGCTCGACCCGGCGCTTTTCCCGCTGATCAAGCCCCACGTCCTCGCCCTCTACCTTTCCGGCGCCCCCACCGCCTCGCCGCCGGTGGAGGAGAAGGAGCTGCGCCCCAAGCAGCTCATGGAGGGGATGCTGGTGACCCGCAACCTCTACAGCGGTTCGGGTCTGCTCCTGCTCCAGAAGGGGACCATTTTGGGGGGATACCACATCGTCAACGTGCTGCGCCACTACAAGGTCGATCCCCCCTCCGGCGGCATCTTCGTCAGCTGGAGCGCGGGAAGCGCCAAGGACGGCGTGCAGCTGAGGACGCAGGGGCGCATGAGCTTCGAGACCGAAACCGAGCTGGAACTGCAGCCCGGGCAGCTGGTGGAGGGAATGCGCATCAACCGAAACCTCTACAGCGGCACCGGTTTGCTCCTTCTGACCGAAGGAAGCTTCCTCGACGCCGGCAAGATCGTGTCGCTGGCGCGCTACTACGACATCGATCCCCCGGCGACCGGGGTCTTCATTTCCCGGTCGAGGCAAATATCATGATCGAATACAGCGAGAAAGAGCGACGCATGGTGCTGAAGCTGGTCTACTACGGCCCCGCCCTCTCCGGCAAGACCACCAACCTGCTGCAGCTCCACGAGCAGCTGACCAGGCAGGGGCGCGGCGAGCTGATGGTGCTGGACACCACCGGCGACAGGACCATCTACTTCGACCTGCTCCCCTTCTTCCTCACGGCGCCGAGCGGCCTGAAGATCAAGGTGAAGGTGTACACGGTCCCCGGGCAGGTCTGCCACGACGCCACCAGGAAGGCCGTTTTGCAGCGGGCCGACGGCATCGCCTTCATCGCCGATTCCAAGCCCGCCGAGGCGCAGAACAACTTCGCGAGCTTCGACAACCTGGAGCGGAACCTCCTGGTGGTGGGGCTCGACATCGACGCCGTGCCGCTGGTCATACAGTTCAACAAGCGGGACCTCCCGGACGCCATCCCCGAGGAGGAGCTGCGCCGGGCCTGGGGACCGACCGGGATACCGGTCATGATGGCGAGCGCCCTGCACGGCGAGGGGGTCGCCGAGACCTTCCGGACCCTGGCCGGCCTCGTCTACGACCGCATCGACGCGCGCTTTGACCTGTCGAGCGGGCACGGGCTGACCCGCGACATGTTCGTCCGGCAGCTGAGTTCGCTCCATGGGGGAGAGGAGGAATGATGAACGTGGAAAGGCTGGAGTTCCTCGTTGGCGAGGAGAAGGGGCTGCGCGAGATCCTCCTGGACAGCGACGTCATGCCGCTCTTGAAAGGGGTGCTGGCCGCGGGGGCCGGCGGCGCCCGCCTGGTGGACCAGGAGGGGGTGGAGCTCTGGGGCGCCGCGCTCCCGGAGGGGCGGGGCGAGCTTCTGGACCGTTTTCCGCTCTTTCTCGAGGGGGAGGAGGTGGCCCGCCTCGAACTGCACGGGGACCAGGAGCAGCGGGAGAGGCTGCATCCGGTGGGAAGGCTTCTGACGGTCGCGCTCGACACGGTGATCAGGAACAACCTCAAAAGGATCCTCACCACCGAGATCCACACGAGCGTGGTGAACAGCTCCCAGGAGGAGCTGATGAGGATCAACGCGGAGCTGGCCCAAAGCGAGGCGCGCTACCGGGAGCTTGCCGGGAACCTCGAGCTGCGGGTGAAGGAGCGGACCGCCGAACTCAAGCGCGCCCAGGCGCACCTGCTGCAGCAGGAAAAGATGGCGGGGATCGGGCAGCTCGCCGCAGGCGTGGCCCACGAGATCAACAACCCGCTCGGCTTCATCATCTCGAACCTCCACACGCTGCAGAAATACGTCTCCCGCTTCTGCGCCATGCTCCAGTTCTACCGGGACCACCTGGACCTCGACCTCCCGGTGAAGGTGCTGAGCGCGGAGGCGGACCAGAAGTGGCGGGAGCTGAAGCTGCAGCAGGTGGTGGGGGACGTGGGGGACCTGATGTCGCAGAGCCTCGCCGGAGCCGAGAGGGTGAGCAGGATCGTGGCGGACCTGAAGGGGTTCTCCCATGTGGACGACGCGGGGGACATGCCGGTCGACCTGAACGAGGAGCTGGAGCGGACCCTGGGGGTCCTCTCCCACACCCTCGCCGGGAGGGCGGAGATCGTGAAGGATCTGCAGCCGCTCCCCTCGATCAGCTGCCAGCCGCAGCTTCCCGGGCAGATCTTCCTGAACCTGATCCAGAACGCCCTGACCCACGCCGGCGCCGCGCCCCGCATCACGCTCTCCAGCTGCTTCGACGGGGAGCGGATCAGGTTCAGCATCGCCGACAACGGCAAGGGGGTCCCCGCCTCCCTCAGGGGGCAGATCTTCGAGCCGTTCTTCACCACGCTCCCGGTCGGCTCCGGGACCGGGATGGGGCTCACCGTGGTCTGGGAGGCGGTACTGAAGCTCCAGGGGAGCATAGCGGTCGCTGACGCACCGGGCGGGGGGGCCGAATTCATGATCACCATCCCCGTCGGGAAGGGGTAGCAGATGTCGAAGTATTCCGAACTCTTCAAGACGATGGGAAAGCCCGAGGAGAGAGGCGCGGGCGCAGCGCCCCCGGCGGATATGATTGCGGCGGACGGCCCGAAAAGTTTCGGCGTCCTCTTCGTCGACGACGAGGCGGGCGTGCTCTCCGCCATGCGGCGCATCTTCATGGAGGAGAACTACCGGCTCTACACCGCCGCAAGCGGGGCCGAGGCGCTCGCCGTGATGGAGGCGAACGAGGTGAACCTGATCGTCTCGGACCACCGGATGCCGGGGATGACCGGCGCCGAACTCCTCAAGACGGTCAAGGAGAGCTGGCCCCAGACCATCAGGATCATGCTCACCGGGCACGCCGACATCAACTCGGTCATGGGGGCGGTGAAGGACGGCGCCGTCTACAAGTTCATCACCAAGCCGTGGAACGACGACGACCTGAGGCTCACCGTGAGCCTCGCGCTGCAGCAGTACGTCCTGATGCAGGAAAACCAGAACCTCAAGGAACTGACCAGGACGCAGCAGCAGCGGATCAAGAGCTACGCCACCCTCTTCGACGAGAACAGGGGGATGATGGGGGCCATCCTGATCAAGGCGGGGCTGATCCAGAAGGAGGATCCGACCCGGGCCGGGCGGGAAAAGGCGCCGGGGGAGTTCCTGAGCGACACGCTGGTGCGGCTTGGATTGGTCACGGAGTCGCAGGTGGTGAAGGCACTGCAGGCGGCACTCAACATCGAGTACGTCGACCTTGGCTGCGCCGAGATAGCCCCCAAGGCGGTCCGTTTCCTGCCGCGCGACCTCTGCGAGCGGAACCGGATCGTCCCGATCAGGCTCACCGGACGCCAGCTCACCATGGCCATGGCCGACCCCTCGGACATCTACAAGGCGGACAACATCTCCATGATGACCGGTCTCAACGTGACCCCGCTGCTGGCGTCGAGTTCCGAGATCATGGCGCTACTGCACCGGGTCTACGCCGACGTGGGGGAGGAGACGGCCACCGGCGCGCAGGACCTGGAGCCGATCGACGAGATCGACATCATCATCGAGGAGGAAGACAAGGACGTCAGCGTCTCCGACCTGATCGACTCCTCCGAGGTCCCTCCGGTGATCAGGATCGTCAACGCCGTGATCTCCGAGGCGATACGCTTCCACGCCAGCGACATCCACATCGAGGGGAAGACCAAGCACACCCTGGTCCGCTTCCGGATCGACGGTCTTTTGCACAACAAGATCAAGATCCCCTCCGACCTGCACCCGGCCATCGTCTCGCGCATCAAGATCCTCGCCAAGATGGACATCTCGGAGCGGAGAAAGCCGCAGGACGGCAGGATCACCGTCAAGGCGGGGACCAGGATAGTCGACATGCGGGTCTCCTCGCTCCCCACCATGAACGGGGAGAAGGTGGTGCTCCGGATCCTGGACAAGAGCGCCGCCATCCAGGAGCTGGCGGATCTCGGGGTGCTGCCGGACGACCTGAGGAAGATCAACACCATGGTGAAGAAGCCGCAGGGGGTGATCATCACCACCGGGCCTACCGGCTCCGGCAAGACCACGATGCTCTACTCCATCCTCTCCACCATGCTGGAGAGCAGCAAGAACTTCGAGACCATCGAGGAACCGGTGGAGTACTTCGTGGAGGACGCGAACCAGGTCGCGGTCAGGGACAAGATCGGGCTCTCCTTCGCGAGCGTGTTGCGCGCCACGCTGCGCCAGGACCCGGACGTGATCCTGGTGGGGGAGATCCGGGACTTCGAGACGGCCGACGTCGCCTTCAAGGCGGCCTTGACCGGGCACATGGTGCTCTCCACGCTGCACACCAACTCGGCCGTCGCCTCCATCACCCGCATGATAGACATGGGGATCAAGCCGTACATGATCGCCTCGGCGCTGGAGGGGCTCTTCGCCCAGCGGCTGGTAAGAAAGATCTGCCCTTCCTGCGCGGTAAAGGTGCCGCCCGACCCGGACCTTATGGAGCTGCTCCGGGTCCCGGCAGGCTTCCTCCACGAGGTGACCCGGGGCAAGGGGTGCGACCAGTGCAACAAGACCGGCTACCACGGGCGCACCGGGATCTACGAACTCTTCACCATGAACGAGGACTTCCGCCACTTCATCAGCACCGCCTACAAGGAGACCGAGCTTCTGGAGATGGCGCGGGCGAACGGGATGCGCACCCTGATCGAGGACGGACTGGAGAAGGTGCGGCTCGGGATGACCACGCTGGAGGAACTGCTGCGGGTCATGGGGCCGCAGCTCGTGTACCAGAGGCACTGCGACAGCTGCGACCGGGTGATAGACGCGAAGTTCCTCTTCTGCCCCTTCTGCGGGTCGTTCCGCCAGAACTTCTGCAAGATCTGCAAGGTGCAGCTGGAGCACGAGTGGCAGAACTGCCCCCACTGCGGTACGGCGAAGTCGCTGGACGAGATACTCTGCCCCATCCCCATCGAGTGAGGGGGCACAGGGTGGCTAATCTACAGCTTGCAAAGGTTTAAAAGAACTCCAAGGAGGTTGAGAAATGATCTGGGACCCGACCCAAAACAGGATACTGATAGTCGACGACGAGGCGCACGTGGTCTCGGCCCTGATGCGCGGGATGGACGAGGAGCCGTACCTTTTGACCGGATCGCCCGGGGGGGAAGAGGCGCTGCGGCTGATGGAGAAGGAGAGCTTCAAGGTGGTCATCTCGGACGAGAAGATGCCGGGGATGGACGGCGCGCAGTTCCTCTCCAGGGTGAAGGAACTCTACCCGGAGACGGTGAGGATCATGCTGACCGGCCACGCCAGCGTCGAGGCGACCATGCGGGCCGTGAACAGCGGCGAGATCTACCGCTTCTTCACCAAGCCGTGGGACGAGACGGAGCTGAAGCTGGCCCTGAGAAGCGCGCTGGAGAAGTTCGACCTGGAAGAGGAGAACCGGCGCCTGTTGCGGACGGTGCGCTACCAGGGGCGGGAGCTGAAGTTCCTGGAGAAGAGCTATCCCGGCATTTCGGAGCTGAGGAAGGAGTCGGACGGCGCCATAGTTCTGGACACCGAGATGTCGGAGGAGGAGATCGAAAACATCATCGCGCAGTGCAACGTGCAGCGGTAGGGGCGCTCAGACCACCCGGTCCCTGCCGCCGCTCTTGGCGGCGTAGAGGTTCTGGTCCGCGCGCTTCAGAACCTGCAGGTAGTCGGCATCGCCGCTCTCGAAGGCGGAGACCCCGATGCTCGCCGTCAGCCTAAGCGTTTGCCCCTCGATGACGAACGGCTCCTCCCTGATCAGCGACCATATCTTCAGGGCCACGGCCCGGGACTGCTCCAGGTCGGAACCGGGGAGCACCACCAGGAACTCCTCGCCGCCGAAGCGCCCGATGGAGTCGTAGCTCCTCAGGGAGCCGGCGATCCTCTCGGCGAACGCCTGCAACAGGACGTCCCCCGCCAAGTGCCCGTAGCCGTCGTTCACCTCCTTGAACCTGTCGATGTCTATCATGATGAAGCCGAGTTCCGCGTCGGCGAGCCCCTTTTCCCTGCGTCGCAGGGCGCGGGAGAACTCCTTGCGGGCGAGCAGCTCGATCTGCCTCTTGTTGAAGGTGCCGGTCAGGGGGTCCGTGATGTTCTGGCGCCTCAGCACCTCCTGGATCTCCTTGATCCCCTTGGTCCCCCGCCGCACCAGGAGGTAGGAGATCCCGAAAACGGTCACCAGCAGGGCGGCCAGTATCCCGATGGAGAGCGCCGCCGCCTCGTGCGACTCCCTGCGGTACTTGGTGACGTCGATGTAGACCTCGAAGCTCCCTATCACCTTGCCGCCACTGTCCCGGATCGGGATATAGGTCTCCACCACATCCACGTTGAACTTGGACTCGCGGGCGAGGTCCTTCACCTCTTCCTTGCGCTCCAGCTTCGAGTCGAAGGCGCCGCGCAGGGCGTTGGCGAGCCTCAGGTTTCCCCGGTCCGACTGCCCGATCAAACCCGCTTCGGTGCTGTAGACGATCCTGTAATCGGCGGAGTAGATCTTGATCTTCACGATGTTGAACGGGGCGAGGAAGATCCTCAGGCGCCGATCCAGCCCCGGCAGCTCCGGCTCCTTCACCTCGACTCGGCTCGAGCCCTCCCTCCCTTCGGTGATCCGCTCCCTTTCCACCGCCAGAAGCGCGCTGCTCACGCTGACGGCGCCCTCCTCGGCGTTGGAGACGACGTAACGGCGCAGCACCTCCTCGAAGGTGTACCCGGCCAGCAAGGTGATGACGACCACGGAGACGAGCGCAATGGTGACGAACAGGCGCAAAAGAGCGTCGGGGTCTTTGCCTGCCTCGGTTTTAGGTAGGATGCGCAGCCGCATGAAGGTCTCCTGCTAGCTCCAGCGCCACAGGGCAAGGATCAGCACCACCAGGAAGACGATGCTGAGGTTCATGTAGGCCATGAAGAAGAATACCCGCTCGTGCAGCGGCGCCTTCCGCTGCGTCTGCAGGGAGAGCGTCCCCACCTCCGGCATGAGCGCCACCTTCTCGAAGCCGTGCGGCGCGTACTTGAGCGCCTCGGTCAAGTCCTCGCCCGCGTTGTGGCGCCCCATGTGCACCCCCTGCTTCCAGAGCCTGCTCGCCGCGACGTCGTAGAGCTTCCCCCCATAGCCGAAATAGGCGGGGCGCCCCTGCTTGCCGTCGCAGGAGGCGAGTTCCTCGGGGGTGAACTCCTTTCCAGTGGGAAGCGCCACCGCCTCCCTCCGCTTGGCCTTGAGCTTCGGGCCTATGAAGAGTACCACGTAGAGGGCGGAAAAGACCATGACCAGGTAGAGGAAGATCTTGGCCAAAAGGAGCTGGCCGAAGCGGGTCTGCAGCAGCAGCTCCGGGGAGGCGACCCGGTAATGGGTGAGGATGACGCCGGTCGCACCCATGACGATCATGGATCCCACCCCCACGCGGACCTCGCCGCGCGGCAGCCCCCCGGCCGCGTAGGCCGGCTTCAGGACCAGGTGGACGTAGAGGATGGTGCCGAACCAGAGGATGGCGGTGAGCAGGTGGAGGTATCCCGCCACGAAGCGGAGGATCCTACCGGCGGTGGTCACGCGCGGCGCCTCGCTTCCGGCTGCCGGGAGAGCCGCGCGGGAGGCGGCGAACTCCTTCCCGGCCGCGGTCAGCTCGCCGCCGCCGGCGGGATCGACGTGGCAGACCTGGCAGCTCTTGCCGGTCTGCCGCGCGTAAATCTCGGTGGCGCCGCAGTCTGCCGGATGCCAGTACAAGGCGAGGAAAAGGATCGTCATGCCCAGGGTTTTCATTGGACTCATATATCGTCATCCAGTAACAAAGTCAACATCAGGCTCTTTTTCTGATTACCGATGGCGGCTTCTATCGCCTTCATTCTCTCAGCGGCTCGCCTTATCCTCTCAACCGGCCTCTCGACCTGATTCAACGCCGCGCTAGCCACAGGCGTTGAAATAAGCGTCCCTTGCCGGTACAATACTTTCTTTGCCAGCACCCACCCATACCGTTGACGAGGAGCGCGCCGATGCCGCACAGCCACCACCAGACCATCCATCAGAAAGACTACACCTCCCCCGACTACCTCGTCGATACAGTCGATCTCACCTTCGACCTCGATCCCGAAGAGACGCGGGTGGTGTCGCGCCTCGCCGTCCGCAGCAACCACGACAGGAGCCCCCTCCCCCGCCCCCTGGTCCTGGACGGAGAGGAGCTGACCCTGGTCTCGCTGAAGCTTGACGGGGCGGAGCTCCCGGCGGAGCGCTACCGCATCGAGGAGGGGCGGCTCTTAATCGAGGACCCCCCCGAGAGCTTCGTCCTCGAGGTGGAGACAAGGATCAGACCGCGGGATAACAGCGCGCTCTCAGGCCTCTACGCCTCCGGCCCCATGCTCTGCACCCAGTGCGAGGCCGAGGGGTTCCGGCGCATCACCTACTTCACCGACCGCCCCGACGTCATGGCGGTCTACACGGTGACGCTCAAGGCCGACAGGGAGAGCGCCCCGGTGCTTCTGGCCAACGGCAACCTGGTGCGAAGCGGGGAACTGCCGGACGGAAGGCACTTCGCCACCTGGCACGACCCCTTCAAGAAGCCGAGCTACCTCTTCGCAGTGGTGGCAGGGGACCTGGTCCGCATCGCCGACAGCTTCACCACCATGAGCGGGCGGAAGGTGAACCTGGAGATCTACGTCGAGGAGAAGAACCGGGGCAAGTGCGATCACGCGCTGAGGTCGCTGACGCGCGCCATGCGCTGGGACGAGGAGCAGTTCGGGCGCGAATACGACCTGGAGACCTACATGATCGTCGCCGTCGACGACTTCAACATGGGGGCGATGGAGAACAAGGGGCTAAACGTGTTCAACTCCCGCTACGTCCTGGCGAGCCCCGAGAGCGCCACCGACGACGACTACCAGGCGATAGAAGAGGTGATCGGTCACGAGTACTTCCACAACTGGACCGGCAACAGGATCACCTGCCGCGACTGGTTCCAGCTCTCCCTCAAGGAGGGGCTCACCATCTTCCGCGACCAGGAGTTCTCCGCCGACATGCAGTCGCGCCCGGTGAAGAGGATCGCCGACGTGAGGCTGTTGCGGTCGTCGCAGTTCGCCGAGGACGCCGGTCCCCTGGCCCACCCGGTGCGTCCCGAATCGTACGTGGAGATCAACAACTTCTACAGCATGACCGTCTACCACAAGGGGGGCGAGGTGATCAGGATGCTGCGGACGCTCCTGGGGCGCGAGGCGTTCCGCGCCGGGATGGACCTCTACTTCGAGCGGCACGACGGGCAGGCGGTCCGGGTCGACGAGTTCGTGCAGGCGATGGCCGACGCAGGGAAGCGGGACCTGACGCAGTTCATGCGCTGGTACGACCAGGCCGGGACCCCGGTCATCACCGCCCGCGGCGACTACGACCAGGAGGCGCGGAGCTACACCCTCACCGTCTCCCAGAGCTGCCCCCCCACGCCGGGTCAACCGGTGAAGGAGCCGTTACACATCCCCCTCGCCATGGGGCTTCTTTCCCGGGACGGCTCCGAGTTCGCGCTGCGACTGGAAGGGGAGCCTGCCCCGTCGGGAACCTCGCGCCTTTTGGAGCTGAGGCAGGAGACGGAGAGCTTTCGCTTCGTCGGCATAACCTCCCCCCCGGTCCCGTCGCTTCTGCGCAACTTCTCCGCGCCGGTCAAGCTCGACTACCGGTACGCCGACGACGAGTTCGCGCTCCTGATGACCGGCGACAGCGATCCCTTCGTACGCTGGGAGGCGGGGCAGGTGCAGGCGGCGCAGACGATCCTGGGACTCGTGGAAGACCTGCGGCAGGGGCGGGAGCCGGTGGTCAGCGAGACGTTTCTCGACTCCTTCGGGAGGCTTCTCTCCGACGACCGTCAGGAGCGCGCTTTCCTTGCCGAGGCGCTCACCCTTCCGGGCGAGAGCTACCTCGCCGAACAGATGGAGGTGATCGACCCGACGGCGATCCACACGGCGCGCGAGCTGGTGCGCGCGAAGGTGGGGGAGCTGCTGCGGGAGAGGTTGCTGGCCGCCAGAGCGAAGTGCGCGCCGACAGCTCCGTACCGCCCCGATGACGGGCTGGCGGGGTGCCGCAGGCTCAGGAACATCTGCCTCTCCTACCTGATGGCGACCGGGAGCGCCGAGGCGATCGGGCTGGCCATGGAGCAGTTCGAAGGCGCCGACAACATGACCGACAGCCTGGGCGCCCTCTCGACCCTTTCCGGGTGTGCCTGCCCGGAGCGGATGATTGCGCTGGACGCCTTCTACCGCAGGTGGCGCGACGACCGCGGCGTCATCGACAAGTGGTTCACCCTGCAGGCGACCTCCCGCCTGCCGGAGACCCTGGAGCGGGTGCTGGAACTCCTGGAACACCCCGACTTCGACATCCGCAACCCGAACCGGGTCCGCTCGCTGGTCGGCGCCTTCAGCCAGAACCTGGTCCGCTTCCACGACCAAAGCGGCGCAGGGTACCGTTTCCTGGCGGACCAGGTCCTGCGGCTGAACGCGATCAACCCGCAGATCGCTGCGCGCATGCTGACCCCGTTCAGCCGCTGGCGGCGCTTCGATCCCGCGCGCCAGGAGCTGATGAAGAAAGAACTGGACCGCATCCTCGCCGAGCCGGGACTGGCGCGCGACGTCTACGAGTTGGCGGCCAAAAGCAAGTAACCGGCAGGGCCGCACCAGGCGCTCCCTCCCCCGGAGGGGGAGGGCTGGGGAGGGGCCCGACGCCGCCAGGCGGGAATTCCCCCCTCCCAGCCTCCCCCCTCCGGGGGGAGGAGCCCGGGTGCCCCGTCCGCCGAGACTACGACCGCGCCCTAGTGGCAGCCATTTCACCTTCCCGTGCAAAGCTCCGATTCCCTCAAGATATCGCTTCAGTTAATTAGATTTTTTCCGAAGAATAAACTACCCGCTCGGATTACGCCCTTAGACAAGTGGATATTCCCGATCACTCGCGCAGGAAGTGCCATGAAGCAAACGACCAGGCCGTCGCAGCTTTTTTCCCATCCTTTGACCATATTCGGCACACTGCTCCTGGTCACCTTCACCACGGAGACCGCGGTGATGTCCGTCCTCACCTTCATGTTCCCGACGCTGGCCGGATTTTCCGCCACTCTCACCGACGCCTTTTTCCTCACCATGCTCAGCGCACCGATGGTGTGGCTCCTGATCGCGCGTCCCCTCAGGCGCATGGCGCTGGCGGAATCGGCGAAGGCCGATACGCTGCTTCGCTCGATCGCCGACGCCGTGATCAGCTTCGACGCGAACGGGAGCATTAAATCGCTCAACCCGGCCGCCGAAAAGATCTTCGGGTATCCTCCCCATGAAATCGAAGGACGGAACATAGAAGAACTCCTTCCGGAACTGCCGCACCTGTGGTCCCGCTCCGGCGCCCCTTCCCCGGATGCCTCCCTCTCGTCGCCTTCCCCGGAGGAGGAAACGATCGGGCGGCACAGGGATGGCTCCACGTTGTCCATGGAGGTTTCCCTAGGCCTGCTCGACGCTGAGGACTGCAGCACGTTCATCGCCGTCATCCACGACATCACCCACCGCAAACGGGCGGCGGCTCTCGTCGAGGAACAGAGGGAGTTCCTGGAAAGCCTGCTGCAGCAAAGCGCCGTTCCCATTTTCGTCGTCAGCCCGGAGCACCGGGTCCTCATCTGGAACAGGGCCTGCGAGCAACTGACCGGCAAGAGCGCGCAGGAGATGCTCGGCACGCAAGACGCGTGGAAGGCGTTCTACCCCGAAAGGCGCCCGGTTCTGGCCGACATCGTCCTTTCGGGTGACCTGCAGGCGGCGCGCGAGGGTTACGGCTCCTGCATCCCCTCGGGCTTCATCCCGGAGGGGCTGCAGTCGGAGGGGTGGTATCGCGATCTCAACGGCCGCGACCGCTACATCGTCTTCGATGCTGCCCCGATACGCAACAGCAGGGGGGATCTCCTTGCCGTCATAGAGTCCCTGGAGGAGATCACCCAGCGGAAGCTTTACGAGGAGCAGCTCGAATACCAGGCGAGCTATGACACCCTGACCGGCCTCATCAACCGCAACCTGTTGGCGGACCGTATGCGCCAGGCGCTCCTCATTTCCCGCCGCAGCCGACACGAAGTGGCTGTTTTCCTTCTCGACCTCGACGATTTCCAGATGATCAACGACACGGTGGGCCAGGACGGCGGCGATTCTCTGCTGAAGATGGTGGCCGAGCGCCTGAGCGGATGCGTCAGGGGTGGAGACACCGTGGCGCGCCAGGGGGCGGACGAGTTCGTCGTCATCGTTTCGGATCCGGCCCTCTCCGACAGCGCGCCGGTCATCGCGGCCAACATCCAGGAGACCATAGCCAGGCCGATGCGCGTGAAAGGGCAGGAGGTGATCGTCACGGCCAGCATCGGCATCAGCATTTCCCCCAAGGACGGCGAGGACGTGCAGACTCTCTTCAGGAACGCCGAGGTCGCCCTGTACCGGGCCAAGGAGCAGGGGAGGCATTCCTTCCAGTTCTACACCGCGGAGATGAACGCGAGGTCCCTGGCCCGGATGACCCTGGAGAAGCACCTGCGACGGGCCCTGGAGCGCGACGAGCTGTCAGTCCACTACCAGCCCAAGGTGAGCATGTCGTCCGGAATGGTGACGGGGCTGGAGGCCCTGGTACGCTGGCAGAGCCCGGAACTCGGATCCATCCCCCCCGACAGCTTCATCCCCCTGGCCGAGGAGACCGGACTGATACTGTCGATAGGCGCCTGGGTCCTGAAGACCGCCTGTGCGCAGAACAAGGCATGGCAGGAAGCAGGTCTTCCCCTTTTGACCGTGGCGGTCAATCTCTCCCCCCGCCAGTTCAGGCAGCAAAACATCGCCTCCCTGGTGGCTGATTGCCTGAACCAGACCGGCCTCGATCCGCGCTTTTTGGAGCTGGAAATAACGGAGAGCATGGTCATGCAGGAGGTGACCCGGGTGGCTTCGGTGCTGGCGGAGCTGAAGCAGATGGGGGTTTCGCTGGCGATGGACGATTTCGGCACTGGTTATTCGAGCCTCGGTTATCTGAAGAGGTTTCCTTTCGACAAACTGAAGATCGACAAGTCCTTCATCAAGGACATCACCTTCGAGCCGAACAACGCCGCCATCGCCAAGGCGGTCATCGCCATGGCGCACAGCCTCCATCTCAAGGTGATCGCCGAGGGGGTCGAAACGCAGGGGCAGTTGAACTACCTGCACGCCCAGGGATGCGACGAGATCCAGGGGTACTTCTTCAGCCGGCCGGTCCCAGCCGTCGAAGTGGAACAGCTGCTGCGCGAGGGTGGGCGTATCTCCATCCCGTCACACGCCGAAGGGTGCCCCGGCAAGACGGTCCTGGTGGTGGATGACGACGAAGATGTGCTGAGCGCGCTGCAGAGGATGCTTCTTCTCGAAGGGTATTTCGTGCTGGTGGCGCAAAGCGCCCAGGAGGGGTTCGAACAGCTGGCGCTGAACAAGGTGGCGGTGATCATTTCGGACTTCAGGATGCCGATCATGGACGGCACCGATTTCCTGGGGAGGGCGAAGGAGCTTTACCCCGAAACGGTGCGGATCCTGCTCTCGGGATATGCGGATCTCGATGCGGTCACCCACGCGGTGAACGTCGGAGCCATCTACAAGTTCCTGTGCAAGCCGTGGATCGAGGCGGACCTCAGGGAGCAGCTTGCTGACGCCTTCGGGCACTACGCGCAGCTGTACGGGAAGAAATAAACTAACCCGGTCAGCATCTCCGCTATACGTCCCTCCCCCTTTACCCCCCATCCCTCCCCTTGAAGGGGAGGGACGGTAGGAGGTATCAGCAGCAGGTCGCCTTTGCAGCCGCGATGGGGGTCGGAGAAGCCTCCCCGCTCTTTGCCGCCTCGCGCGAGAGAAAGCAGGAGATCTGGGCCGACACCAGTACG
>DNJC01000003.1:0-14288 GCA_003490025.1 Geobacter sp.
TCAGGCTCGCCTACGCCACGCAACACGACTGCGCCCTGGTCCACATAGCCGTTGCCAGGGGGTTCTTCCGCGACGAAGCTGTCGAGATAGAGCCGCTGCTCCTTTCCTTCGGCAAGCAGGCGTTGGACACCGTCCTGCAGGGAAAGGCCGATCTTGCCACGGTCGCCGAAACCCCGTTCATGCTGGCCGTTCTCAGAGGGGAAAAGGTGTCCGCCATAGCCACCATTTTCACCTCGGACCGCAACCACGCGATCCTGGTCCGGCGCGCAAGCGGCGTCTCGAAGCCGGAGGAATTGGCCGGCAAGCGCGTCGGCTGCACGCTCGGGACCACTTCCGATGTTTTCCTCTCGTCGTTTCTGACGGCTCACCACATCTCCCCCCAGCAGGTGACCGCCGTCCCCATGAGGCCGGACGAGATGCTGGACGCCTTGAGAGACGGCCGGGTGGACGCTGTCTCGACCTGGAACCCGCCGCTGAAACAGATGGCGCGTGAACTGGGACAGGATGGATTCCTTCTGGAAGACCCTTCCATCTATACCGAAAAGTTCCTGCTGACGGGACGCCCGGCATATCTCGACGAGCACAAGGAGGCGGTCACGCGCGTATTGCGCGCCCTGCTGAAGGCGGAACAGTTCGCCCACTCCCACCCGGAAGAGGCCAGGGCGATGATAGCCGCCCCCTTGAACATCGCCCCGGACCTGCTGCGCGAACTGTGGGGTGCGGGGAGGTTCCGGGTCACCCTCGATCACTCGCTGCTGATAAGCCTCGAGGAAGAAACGAGATGGGCCATAAAGCGCCGGCTGGCGGGCAACGCGCAGATGCCGAATTACCTTGAGCATCTGGACTTTTTCCCTCTTTGGTCGCTCAAGCCGGGAGCCATCGACGTGAATCAGGTGGTTGCGCATGAAATTCGCCGATAGGGTAAGAATCGGCTCCATCCTGTCCTTCTCCCTCCTCGTATTCGTGGCGGCGCTGCTGGTCTGGTCCTCCGGAGCGCTGAGCGAGGCGGGGAAGAACGACATACTGGCCGATGACATCCAGGCTACGACCTTCAAGAGGGCCGCGTTGCGCGACGAGTACTACCTGCACGGGTCGGAACGCGCCAGGGTGCAGTGGTTCGGGCTTAACGCACACATCGAGAAACTGCTCAAGGAAGGGAGAGGGCGGTTCAAGGGGGAGGACCGCCGGGCGCTCGGGAATGTCCATGCCGGCTTCGACGATTCGGTGCTCGCCTCCCGGCGCCTTGTGCGGCAGTTGCAAAGCACTCGTCCGGGAAAAACGGAGCTGGCGCATCACGACGAATTCTCCACCCTTCTTTACAGCCAGGTGATGTTGAAGGACTCCGCGCTGCAGCAGGCTGCGGCGGAGCTGCAGAAGACGGCGCACGAGCGTTTCAGCACGGCGAACCACATGACCATGCGGCTTACGCTGCTGTTCGTCCTCATCACGGTGGTGGGGACCATCGCCAACTCGTCGTTCCTAAACAGCCTGCTGCGCCGCAGGCTGGCCATGCTGAACAACGGCGCCGCCATGATCTCCTCGGGCGACTTCAGTTACCGGATGCAAAGCGAGGGGAGCGACGAACTTGCCGAACTCGGAAGGTCCTTCAACAGCGTCGCGGAAAAGGTACAGGACTACACCAGGCAACTGCAAGACAAGCATGACCTTCTGAACGAGCTCTCCAGCCAGGTCCCGGGGATTCTCTTCCAGGCGCGCCTGTCGCCCGAAGGGGAGTTCAGTACCCCTTACGTCAGCCGCGGGGCCAGCGACATCTACCAGGTGGAGCCGGGGGCGATCGTGCAGGCTCCCAAAAGCATATTCGGCGCTATCGCACACGCCGACGAGCAAGGGATCCTCGCATCGTTTCTGCACTCCGCCCAGACGCTGCGCCCCTGGGAGCACGAGTACCGCATCACCGTCCCCGACGGCGCCATGAAATGGCTGCGCGGGCAGGCGCGCCCCATGAAGCTCGCGGACGGGGGAACGCTCTGGCATGGCTTCATTTCCGACGTGACCGAGCGCAAGCTCGCCGAACAGGTCATGGCCGGGGCGAGACAAGAGCTTGAGCAAAAAGTGCTGCAGAGGACAGCCAGGCTCTCGCTCGCCAACGAGCACCTGACGCAGGAGATCGAGGTCCGGAAGAAGGTCGAAGAGGAACTCCTCGCACAACAGCAAAAGCTGCAGGGCATTGCCCTCGACCTGTCGATGGCCGAGGAGAGGGAGCGGGACCGCATCGCGGGGGAGCTGCATGACCAGGTCGGCCAGCGCCTGATCCTCGCGAAGATCAAGCTCGACACGCTGGCGAGCCATCTCCCGCCCGGGGAACTGGATGCCGAGGCCGGGGGGATCGGCACCTTGATCGAACAGACCTTGCAGGACATCAGGTCGCTCACCTTCCAGATCAGACCGCCGCTGCTGGCGAGCGCCGGGGTCGAGGCAACCCTGCGCTGGCTGGGAGAGGAACTGCGCGCCGATTTCGGCCTGGAGGTTTCCTTCAGCGACGACAGCGCGGAAAAGCCGCTGCGCTACGACGTCCGTTCCACCGTCTTCCAGGCGGTCCGGGAGCTGATGCTGAACGTAGCGAAGCACGCCGGCACAAAACGGTGCCAGGTCGGGTTTTCCCGGGTCGGAAACAGCATAATGATAACCGTCGAGGACGACGGCGTCGGCCTGCGGACGGGCCCCCCGGAAGGGAGCGGTACCAGGAGCGGCGGGTTCGGCCTTTTCAACGTCAAACAGAGGATAGAGTACTTGGGAGGGAGCTTTGTCATCGAGGCCAAGGGCGCAGGGGGAACCAGGGGGGTGATAAAGGTCCCGCTGGAGATGGCAGTTTAACGAGGGAGGGAACCTTGACATGAAGATACTGATCGCCGACGACCACGCCATCGTGCGCCAGGGGCTGCGCGCGCTGATCGACAAGGAAGATGACATGGTGGTGATAGCCGAGGCCGCAACAGGCGCCGAGGCGGTCCGGCTTGCCCGGGAGCATCGCCCTGAAGTCATCGTGATGGACATCACCATGCCCGACGTCAACGGCATCGACGCGACGCGGACCATCACCGCGGAACTCCCGGATGTCCGGGTGCTGGCCCTTTCCATGGAATCCGACCGGCGCTTCGTGGTGGAGGTGCTGAAGGCGGGGGCAAACGGCTACGTCCTGAAAGACGCCGCTTTCGCCGAACTTGCGACCGCCATCCGCGCCGTCGCGGCCGGAGAGACCTATCTCCCTTCCAGGGTAGCCAACCTTCTCATCAAGGAGTACCTGCAGCGCATCCCGGAAGAGGTGTCGGCGACCTACGAGAACCTCTCCGCGCGAGAGAGGGAGATCCTGCAACTGATAGCCGACGGGAGCAACGCCAAGGAGATCGCCTTCGCCTTCAGTGTCAGTGTCAAAACGGTTGAGAATCAGCGTCACAGCATCATGAAAAAACTGGATCTGTACAGCATAGCGGAACTGACCAAATATGCGGTACGACAAGGGTTGACATCCCTCAAGTGACACGAGGTCAGGACTGTCTGCTATGACTTTGCGCAACTGCAATTGCTGATAGCCCTATATATTTCCCTGCTCTCTTGTCCTAATACTGACATCAAGGTGCACTCTTAAGCTTCATGCTACCCAGGCTGGAGAAGAATAGATGTCTCAGAAGTTCGATTCACAGAGTAAAACCGCCCCCGTTTCGCCAGGTGTTGACCCCGGACCAGACAATGAACCTTGCCGGACCAGTCCCCTCGTGGCCGGTTTCTCGATCTGCCTTAAGAAAATGCGTTTCTGCCCGTACGCCCTTTCGTTTGGTCATCAGTACCTTTGCCGCCACCCGGAGCACGCGAGCTTTGCCGTGAACGCTCCCCAAAAGCCGCGCACGCAGGAGTGACCGCCATTGCACGCGCTCTGCCCACGCGCCTCCCGCATTGGCGCGGCAGTCGATTTTCCTCCTCAACCCCGTTAAACTCATCTTCGTCGCAACGCCCGCCACGCCAGATCAACTGACTCGATCCGTCACCCCCCCCTGCTTGACACTAAACCGTCGCATTATAAACTGGATGAGTTTAAAATTAGTATTATTTAATTTGCAATGCCAGGCATCTTTCGCGCCTCCTGCCCCGCCGAAGACCGCAACTGCCACGTCGATCACCAGCAGAGCGACCGCAGTTACCATGCAGCTGCAGGCGACCTCACAAGGTAAACGATCAGGAGGTATAACCATGAAACCGAGCACGAAAGAGCAGGCGAAAGGCAAGATGCACGAGGTGCAGGGCAAGGTTAAGGAAGGTGTCGGGAAAACCACCCAGACCACCTCGATGGAAAACCAGGGGAGGGCGGAAAAAATAGCCGGCAAGGTGCAGAAAAACGTCGGCAAGGCAGAGAAGGATCTGGAGAAATAAGGGAGCCGATGGTGGTTGCGGTCGCTCTGCTGGTGATCGAGCGGTAGCGCAGGAGAATCTGACGTTCCGGGATGTCGATGGCGCNNAAGGGCAAGGGCAAGGGCTATAGCTGTGGCGCATAAAAAGGGAGGTGTATCTCGTCATGCCCTTGATTCAGGTTGTACTGGTTCTCATCGTGGTAGGTGTTCTGCTTTGGCTCGTCAACACTTACATCCCTATGGCAGGATCGATCAAGTCGATCCTCAACGCGGTCGTGGTCATCGTAGTGGTTTTGTGGCTCCTGAACGTATTCGGGTTCATGGATAACCTTACGAGACTTCGGGTTGGCAAGTAGAGAACAATAAAACAGGAGCTGATGGATAAAGGTCTCGATATTAGCTCCGCAAGGAGGAAGAAATGCTCTGGACGATCGTCGTTATCTTGCTGGTTCTCTGGCTGCTTGGGCTGGTCAGCAGTTATACCCTCGGCGGCTTCATCCACCTGCTGCTGGTGGTTGCCGTAGTTATCGTTATAATCAACCTCATACAGGGGAGACGGGCGTTGTGACAGTTTTACAGCGGAAAGGTCTCGAAGCTGTACTCTGAAACAGGGAAGGAGTCGCAAGTGAGCCAGATAATCACAGCTATAGCAATTCTTGCCGTCACCGTAATGCCTGCCTTTGCCGCGGACCTGACCACGCAGCCAAACCCCCAGCACCTCATCATGATGGCCTACCACAGAAACGTGGCCAATTTCGGTCACACGCTGTACCAGGCAGCGGAGCAGGGTAGCACCGTGCCGACACAGGTGGCACGGGTGGCCGTTGCCGAGATGCGACGCAGCACGGAGGAGATGGAAAAGCACCGTGCCATGGCAATGAAGGATATGCAGGTTACCCCCCGGATGCAGAAGATGATGGACCAGCACCTGGTGCAGTTGAAGACCCACCTGAGGGAGCTTGACGAGCTGGCGAAGAAAGAGCGGATCGACTCGGCGGAGGTCATGAAACAGCTGCAGTCGATATTCGAGGGGTGCGAGGGCGCCGGTTGCGGCATGATGCCAGGCGGGCCGAAGCCCGGAGCCCCTTTGAGCGGGCGGCGCCGGGGTCGCGCTGGGGGCGGCTGCGGCTGTTTTCAGGCGATGCCGGAGCGGGACATGATGATGGACGAGATGATGCACAAAATGAAAAGCGAGGACGCGGAACTGGAGGGACTGGTGCAGGAGATGCAGGCGGCTCCCATGGACCGCAAGCTCGACCTGGTCTCCGAAGTGGTGGCCCGGATGGTCAGGCAGCGGGCCGCCATGAGGGAGGAAATGGAAAGGATGCAAAGGCATATGAAGCGGCTCCCGCCGTTGGAGCCCGGCATGATGCAGGGCACGGACGACGGGGACGAGGATGAGGATGATATGGACATGGAAATGGATATGCATGACGGTCATCCCCGATAGGCGGTAAAACGCTTCTGCCAATCGGCAAAGGAAAAGGCTGGTTGGACGGCGATGATGATGCCGGCCAACCAGCCTTTTTTATGCGGTTTTCTCTCTTCTTGGCGCTCAGTGCTTTTGCACCCTGCCGCGCGGGTTGTGCAGGAAGTTGGCATTTTGCTTCAGGAGGGCCGTCATGGCCTGCGCCGAGACCGGGCGGCTGAAATAGTACCCCTGCGCCTCCTCGCTCCCCTCTGCCTGCAGCCAGGCGAGCTGCGAGGCGTTCTCGACTCCTTCCGCGATCACCTTCAGCTGCATGCTCCTCCCGATGCTCAAGACGGCGCGGACCACGGCGGCGTTGTCGTTGTCGCGAGCTATGTTGTGTATGAACGACTGGTCGATCTTCAGCTTGTCGACCGGAAGCTTCTTCAGGTAGCTGAGGCTTGAGTAGCCGATGCCGAAATCGTCGATGGAGAGCTGCAGCCCCAGCGCCTTCATGGCGGCCATGCTCCCGAGTACCCGCTGCGGATCGCTCATGATGGTGGCTTCGGTCAACTCCAGCTCCAGAGATTCCGGGGGGATGCCGGTCTCCAGCAGCGACGCCTCGATGGTCTCCTCGAAATCCCGGTGCTGGAAGAAACTGGCGGAGAGGTTCACCGCGGCGGAAACGGAAGGGATTCCCTGCTGCTGCCACTGCTGGATCTGCCGGCAGACGGTGGGGATGATCCACTTGCTCATGGGGGTGAGCAGGCCGCTCTCCTCGGCGATGTGAATGAAGCTCTCCGGGTATATCAGACCCCTGACGGGGTGCTGCCAGCGTATCAGCGCCTCCATTCCGCTGAACCTCCCGGTTGCCAGGTCCACTTTGGGCTGGTAGTACATGACGAACTCGTTGTGCTCCAGGGCGTGCCGCAGCTCGGTCTCGACGGCGAACCGCTCGTGCCTCATCTCGTTCAACCTGCGGGTGAAGAACTGGAAGTTGTTCCCCCCCGATTTCTTGGCGTGGTACATGGCGATGTCGGCGTGCTTCAAGAGCGTCAGGTAGTCTCTCCCGTCGTCGGGGTAGATGCTGATGCCGATGCTCGGGCTGACGGTGACGTTGGTACCGTGGACGGAAAAACCGGCAGTGATGACCTTCTCCGCGACCACGGTGGTCTCGGCCACTCCGCAATCCCAAAGGACCACGACGAACTCGTCACCGCCAAGCCGCGACACCACGTCGCAGGAACGCGTGCAGTCGCTGAGCCGCCTGGCGACGGATTGCAGCAGCCGGTCCCCGACGTCGTGACCCATGGAGTCGTTGATCTGCTTGAACCCGTCGATGTCGAGGAAGAGCAGCGCCACGCTCCTTCTGGTCTTCTGCGCGGCAGCTATCACCTGTTCGATCCTGGCGTACAGGGTGCTGCGGTTGGCCAGTTTGGTGAGGGGGTCGTGGTGGGCCAGGAAGAAGATGTTCTCTTCTGCCTGCTTGATGTCCGTTATGTCCAGGATGAAGCCGTCCAGCCGCGAGATGCTGTCGCGTTGGTCGTTTTTGACCCTCTGCACGGCGCAGTTGTTCAGGATCCACCTGATCGAGCCGTCCCTGTGGACGATCCGGTGCCGTATCGGCTCGTGGTCCCGGCCGGTGAAGATGCTGTTCAGGAAGTCGACCACCAGGTTGCGGTCCTCCTCGTGGATCATGGTGAACCACAAAAGCGGGTCGCGGTAGTAGTCCTCGGGGTTATAGCCGGTGATTTCCTTGCACTTGGGGCTGTGGTAGATCGATTTGATCTCTCCGTCCTCGAAGCGGACGCTGTAGACGTACTCGTTGATGTTGCTGACGATGGTCCGGCACTGCTCTTCGCTTTTGAGCAGTGCCTCCTCGGCGCGTTTCCTGACCGTTATGTCCCGTACGTTGTACTGCAGCACCTTGGCTTCCTCGGCGACGTAGCTCGTGCTTACCACCTCGACCGCGACCTGGCGCTGATCCTTGGTGACAAGCTGCAGGTCGTCGTCATGGTAGTAATCCCTGTGCTGCTGTGCCTCGAACTCCACGCTGTTCCCCGCTATCCCCGCGAAGGGGGGAATCTCCCAGAGCTTCCTGCCCAGGACCTCCTCACGCGCGTAGCCGATCATCCCGAACAGGAACGGGTTGGCCTCGGTGATCTCCCCGCTGTCGGCGTCGACGATCATGATCCCGTCCTTGGCGGTCTCGAAAAGACGGCGGTAGCGGGCCTCGGAGGCCTGGAGCGCATCCTCGGAGCGCTTTCGTTCCGTTATGTCCAGGACGGCGAGCCGGTACTCCGGCCCCTCCCCGCAGGCGAGGGCTTCTATCCGGGCGAAAATGGGGTTGCGGGAATCGACGGTCAAGGCGACTTCGCAGGCCGCCCTGCGTGCGGGGTCTGACATGGCGTGGAAAAGAGCGGCGAGGGCTGGAAGCGACGACCCGGCCACCAGCTTCTTGAAGGGGAGGCCGAGCAGTTCGAAGCGCTCCTTCCCCAGCATCCGTGCGCCGGTCATGTTGACGCCGCGGATCATCTTGTCGGAGTCGAGCGTGAAGTGGCCGACCGGGGCGAATTCGTAGAGATCGGTATAGAGTTGCAGCTCCGCAGCAACTTGGTCAGGAGAGAATGGGGTGGGGCTGGCGTACGCCTGCTGTGCTTTCTGCTTTTCTAGTGAGTCATTATGCGGGCCTTTTGGCTCTGCCGCTGAACCGCTCATGCGTTCCTCCGTGCCTTGCAACTTGCTGAAGCGCCAGCCTGCCTCGCTTCATGTCCCTCCTTCATTCTCAGTTGATCAGTTGCCGTTAGTACGGGCATGACATAGCATTTCATCCGAACTTCGGATACGGAAATGATAAAGTAATTGCTGCAAAACTGCATCCGAATTATCGAAGAGCAGCGGAAACTTTCCCCTATACAAATTGTTCAAGTTTAGCCGCAGTTATGGTAAAACCATGCGGCGCACCATTCAAGGATTGCCACCATGACCTACGACCTCATGCTGAAGCCGGACGGCGAGCCGAACCGCATCCTTGCCGGCAACGTGCACCCCGCCGACTGGACCAATCCCCAACCCGCCGGGCGCTACGACCTCGTTGTCATCGGCGGCGGCACTGCCGGCCTTGTGTCCGCCGCCGGGGCTGCGGCCCTGGGCGCGAAGGTCGCCCTCATCGAGGGGGGACTCCTGGGAGGCGACTGCCTCAACGTCGGCTGCGTCCCGTCCAAGGCGCTGATCCGCGCCTCGCGCGCCGTTTTCGATGTCCGCACCTCCGCGGCCTTCGGCATGGCGGGAGCGGAGGGGGTGGAGGCGGATTTCGGCGCGGCCATGGAAAGGATGCGCCGGATCAGGGCCGACATGAGCAGGCACGACTCGGCATGGCGCTTCAGGGACGAACTGGGAGTGGACGTCTACCTCGGCCAGGGGAAGCTGACCGGGCCCGATTCGGTCGAGGTGGAAGGGACGGAACTCCTTTTCGCGCGGGCCGCGCTCTGCACCGGCGCCCGGGCCGCCGCACCCCCCATTCCGGGGCTGGCGCATGCCGGGTACCTTACCAACGAGAGCGTCTTCTCACTCACCGCACTGCCGGGGAGGGTCGCCGTCGTCGGCGCAGGCCCCATCGGCTGCGAGCTGGCGCAGGTCTTCGCCCGCTTCGGCTCGCAGGTCACCATCGTCGAGCGTTCCGGGCAGATCCTGGGGCGCGAGGATCGCGACGCCGCGCAACTCTTGCACTCCGCCTTCCTGCGCGAGGGGATCCGGATCGAACTCGGGGCAGCGGTAAACCGCGTGGAGCAGCATTCCTGCGGCAAGAGGCTGTTCCTGGAGCGGGAAGGAACGGTTTCAGAGCTGGAGGTGGATGAAATCCTGGTGGGGACGGGACGGGCGCCGAATGTCGAGGGGCTCGGGCTGGAGAACGCGGGGGTGGAGTACGACGGCAAGGGGATCCGGGTGAGCGACACGCTGCAGACCTCGAACCGGCGCATCTTCGCGGCCGGGGACGTCTGCTCCGCATACAAGTTCACCCACATGGCCGACGCCCACGCCCGCATCCTCATCGCCAACGCGCTCTTCATGGGGAGAAAGAAGGTCTCGGCATTGACCATCCCCTGGTGCACCTACACGGACCCGGAGGTGGCGCACGTCGGGATGTACGAAGCGGATGCGGACGCCCGCGGCATCGCGGTCCAGACGCTCACNNGAACTCTCCCTTGCCATCGGCTCGGGGCTCGGCCTTTCGGCCATAGGCAACACGATCCATCCCTACCCGACGCAGGCGGAGGTCATCAGGAAACTCGCCGACGCCTATAACCGAAACCGCCTGACACCCGGCCTCAGAAAATTCCTCGCCACCTGGCTCCGATTGCGAAGAAGATAGGTCAAACCAGACACCAGGAAAACCCAAAAAACTATCGCCACAAAAAGGCACAAAAGGCACAAAAAAACCAAGAAGAAATCGGAGTCCGTCCCGGCATGAACCTCAAAAAGATCCTTCTCCTGCTTACCGCCGTCTGCATCGTCGGGCTCTTCTTCTACCTCGATCTCGGCCGCTTCCTCACCCTCGACTCGCTCAAGACGAACCGGCAGTCGCTTGCCGACTACTACGCCGCCCATGAAGTCGCCACTGTCGCAGGCTTCATGCTCATCTACATCCTGCAGACGGCGCTGTCGCTGCCGGGGGCCGCGATCCTCTCTCTCGCCGCCGGGGCCATCTTCGGCTCCATCCTCGGAACCGTCTACGCCGTCATAGCCGCCACCATCGGCGCGACCCTCGCCTTCCTGGTTACGCGCTACCTTTTGCGCGACATGGTGCTGCAGAAATTCGGCTCGAAGCTGGAAAGGTTGAACCGCGAACTGGAGCAAAGGGGTCTCAACTACCTCCTGTTCCTGAGGCTGGTGCCGCTCTTCCCCTTCTTCCTGATAAACCTCGCCGCCGGACTCACCCGGTTGCCGCTGCGCGTCTTCGTGCTCGGAACGCTGGTGGGGATCATACCGGGGGGCTTCGTCTTCGTGAACGCCGGGGCAAGCCTGGCCGTCATCAACTCGCTGCGCGACGTCGCTTCGCCCCGCGTGCTCGGCTCCTTCGCGCTTCTCGGACTTTTCGCTCTCATCCCGGCCATCTACGGCAAGCTCAAACAGAGAAAGAAACCGGCCTGATCGGCCAGCGGTCATCGCGGCGCAAGTGTCGCTTTTGACACCACTTCTGTCGGAATCTTTTCCATTCCCGCTTTGACATCATGCAAGTCTGCGTTTACACTCTCCAAATTGTTTCGAACAACGGAGAGAAGCGGACCATGCCGGAAGAATTACTTGCCACATATGAGGTGCGGCGCCTCGGTGTCCTCGACCCGAACGGGGAAGTGGACCAGGCGCTCATGCCGGAGTTGCCCGACGCCGAGATCTGGCGCATGTACCAGCTCATGGTGCTTTCGCGCACCTTCGACGAACGGGCCGTTTCGCTGCAAAGGGAGGGGCGTCTCGGCACCTATCCCCCGATCCGCGGGCAGGAGGCCGCGCAGGTGGGTAGCGCCTTCGCGCTCGCGCCGAGCGACTGGGTCTTCCCCTCTTTCCGCGAGATGGGGGCCCACCTGACCCTCGGCTGCCCGATCCCCCAGCTCCTCCAGTACTGGACCGGCGACGAACGCGCGCAGAAGGTGCCGGCCCACCTCAACATCTTCCCCTTCTGCGTGGCCGTCGGGAGCCAGATCCCCCATGCCGTCGGCGCCGCCCTCGCCGTACGCTACCGCCGCGATCCTGTCGCCGTCGTTGCCTACTTCGGAGACGGCGCCACCTCCAAGGGGGACTTCCACGAGGCGATGAACCTCGCCGGGGTCTTCACCCTCCCTATCGTCTTTATCTGCCAGAACAACCAGTGGGCCATCTCGGTCCCTCTCAAGAACCAGACCGCCTCGGGTTCCCTGGCTCAGAAGGCGCTCGCCTACGGCTTCGACGGCGTCCAGGTGGACGGCAACGACGTCTTTGCCGTCTATCGCGCCACGAAGCAGGCGCTGGAGAAGGCGAAAAGCGGCGGCGGTCCCACCTTAATCGAATGTCTCACCTACAGGATGGCCGACCACACCACGGCCGACGATGCCGGGCGCTACCGCTCGAACGAGGAGGTGGCGGCCTGGCGCGACCGGGACCCCATCCTCAGGCTGGAGCGGTTCCTGGCCGCACGGGAGCTCTGGAGCGTGGAAAAGGGCGACGAGGAGAAGGGACGGGCGACCGGGGTGATCGACGCCGCGGTCAGGGAGATGGAGGCGATGCCGCCGCCGGGCGCCGCGGAACTCTTCGACGGCGTGCAGGCGAAGCTCACGCCGCGCCAAGAAGAACAGAAGAGGGGTCGCTGACATGGCGCAACTTAACATGGTGCAGGCGATAAACCAGGCCCTCGGTGACGAGATGGCGCGCGACGACCGGGTGGTCCTGCTGGGCGAGGATGTCGGGCGCGACGGAGGCGTGTTCCGCGTAACCGAAGGGCTCCTGGAGCGCTTCGGGGCGGAAAGGGTGCTGGATACCCCGCTTGCCGAGTCCGCGATCATGGGCGCCGCAATCGGCATGGCCGCCTACGGTCTGCGCCCGGTGCCGGAGATCCAGTTCATGGGCTTCACCTACTCCGCCTTCGAACAGCTCTTCGCCCATGCGGCGAGGCTCCGTTCCCGCAGCCGCGGCCGCTACAGTTGCCCCATGGTGGTCCGGACCCCGTACGGCGGAGGGATCAAGGCCCCGGAGCTGCACGAGGAGAGCACCGAGTCGATCTACTGTCAGATCCCCGGACTGAAGGTCGTGGCGCCGTCAGGCCCGTACACGGCGAAGGGGTTGCTCCTGGCGGCGCTGCGCGACCCGGACCCGGTGCTTTTCCTGGAACCGACCAGGCTGTACCGCCTGCTGCGCGAGGAGGTCCCCGAGGGGGATTACGTCCTGGAACTGGGGCGGGCGCGGCTGGCCCGTGCCGGCGGGGCCGTTACCGTCATCGCCTGGGGGAGCATGCTGGAGCGGGTGCTGAAGTCCGTGGAGGGATACGACGCGGACGTCGTGGACCTCCTCACCCTGAACCCTTTCGACATCGAGGCGATCCTTGGGAGCGTGAGGAAAACCGGGCGGGTGGTCATCGTGCAGGAAGCGGCCAAGACCTGCGGTCTAGGGGCCGAGATCGCGGCGACCATCGCCGAGGAGGCGATTCTGCACCTGCGCGCCCCCATCCTGCGCGTCACGGCTCCCGACGTCCCGGTGCCCCTGGGAAAGCTCATCGACCACTACCTGCCGAGCCCCGAGCGGATACGCGCCGCGCTGGACGAGGTGCTGCAGTATTAAGGGAAAGAGGTAACCATGTCTTTTGATTTCAAACTCCCCGATCTGGGCGAAGGGATCGCAGAGGTCGAACTCCGCAGGTGGCTCGTGGCGGAAGGGGACCGTGTCGTCGAGCACCAGCCTCTGCTGGAGGTGGAGACGGACAAGGCGGTGGTCGAGGTCCCGGCGCCCCGGGCCGGTATTGTGGCTGACATCCGCAAGCATGAAGGGGAGACGGTGCGGGTGGGGGAGACCCTCCTGACCATTTCGGATGCGACGGAGGAGCCATCCCCGACGCCGAAGCGCCCTCCCTCGGTGGGGATCGTCGGGTCCCTGCCGGAGGCCGAGGAGGAGACGCATCCCGCCCCCGCGGCGGGGTTCGAGGGACTGGCGACGCCGATGGTCAGGAAGATGGCGCGCGAGCGCGGGATCGACCTGAAGAACGTGCAGGGAAGCGGCCCGCGCGGCTGCATAACCCCGGAGGACCTGCAGCGGCAGGCGGGCGCGGCGCAAAGCCGGAAGCCCTCCGCCGGGGGCGAGGAAAGGCTTCCCATGCGGGGACTGCGCCGCACCATCGCCCGCAACGTGCTAGCCTCGCAGCGGACGACCGCCTTCGTCACCAGCATGGAGGAGGTCGACATCACCGAGATCTGGGAAATGCGCATGCGGGAACAGGGGGAGGTCGAGTCTCGCGGCACGCACCTCACCTTTCTCCCTTTCTTCATCAAGGCAGTACAGCACGCGCTGAAGGAGCACCCGCTGCTGAACGGATCGATCGATGACGAAGCGCAGGAGATCGTCCTGAAAAGGAACTACCATTTCGGGATTGCCGTGGACACGCCGGAGGGGCTGATGGTCCCGGTGATCCGGGATGTGGACAAAAAGAGCATCATGGAACTCGCGCAGGAGATCCAGGAACTTGGGCGCAAGGCCCGGGAGAGGAGCATATCGCTGGAGGATCTGCGGGGAAGCAGCTTCACCATCACCAACTACGGGCACTTCGGCGGCACCTTCGCCACCCCGATCATCAACTGGCCCGACGTGGCGATCATGGGTTTCGGTCGCATCGTGGAGCGGCCCTGGGTGCACCGGGGTCAGATCGTGATCAGGAAGATCCTGCCGCTTTCGCTCACCTTCGACCATCGCGCCACGGACGGCGCCGACGCGGCGAAGTTTCTCGGCAAGGTGCTCCGCTACCTCGAAGACCCCGCCCTGTTATTCCTGGACTGCGG
>DNJC01000003.1:14483-16519 GCA_003490025.1 Geobacter sp.
CGTGGATCACGTCCGGGGCCGCCGCGGGGATCAGGATGTCGCAGGGAAGGCCGAAGATCTCCTCCTGCGGGATGCGCGTCCCCTTGCCGTAGTTGCCGACGCTGCCGGTTTGCCGCTTGACCTCGATGAGCTTGGCGACATCGATCCCGGAGGGGAGATGCACCGCGCCCTGCGAGTCGGATGCTGCGACGATGACGGCTCCCTTGGCCGCGAGGAAGCGGGCCGCCGCCTTGCCGACGCTGCCGAACCCCTCGATGGCGACCCGCGCCCCCTTCAACGTCACCCCGGCGAACGGGGCCGCCACTTCGGCACATTCGGCCACCCCGTAGCCTGTCGCTCCCAGCTTGTCCAGTGGGAGCCCCCCTAACTCCTCGGGGAGCCCCACCGATCTCCCGGTTTCATCCCTGATCCATGCCATCGACGTTTCGTCGCACCCCATGTCCGGGCCGGGGATGTAGTCGCTGAGGTCGCGTATCATGCGGGCGAAGACGCGGAAGATGCGCTCCTTGCGCGGGTCCCCGGGATCGGCGACGATCCCCGCCTTGGCTCCGCCGTGAGGGAGGCCGGAGATGGAGTTCTTGAGCGTCATGGTGCGCGCCAGGCGGCAGACCTCCTGCGTCGTCACGGTCGGCGACATGCGCACCCCCCCGATGGCCGGTCCCAGCGCCGTATTGTCGATCACCACCACCGCCCTGACCGCCTCCTTGGGTGAATAGAGCTGTATCACTCTGGACGGGCCGAGATCATCACACACGATTTCTGTCATAGCGCACCTCAGGTTGAGCGATCAATGTCTTTCCGACGCTGGTGGACCGTAATAATCTATCATGCCGCATGCAGCTCGCAATGCTTGATCGTCGGCTCATTCATCGTTCAGAGTTTCCCGCTCCTGGTACTGTGCTTACCGCGATGCCATTGCTGTTGTTTTATTTTGGTTCGATGGTACAGTGGGGCAATCATAATTACAGGAGTCCCCCCGGATGTCTCAAGGATCTACAATCTGTCCCCACTGCGGGAGATTGATCGATAGCAGCCAGTCCTCTTGCCCGTGGTGCGGCGCCGCGCGCCCCTCCCGCATGGCCGGCATTATCGAGTCCACCGGCGGCGATAACGGCAACTTTCTCGTGACGGGCATCATTGCCGCCAACGTCGTCTTCTACCTGCTTTCACTGTATCTGGGCCGGGAGCCGGGCGGGAGCCTGCTAGGTTTCCTGTCGCCGAACCACAACAGCCTGATGCTGCTCGGGGCCACGGGGGCGGTGCCGGTGCTGGAATACGGCCGCCTCTGGACGCTGATCTCGGCGAGCTACCTGCACGGCGGGTTGCTGCACATCCTGTTCAACATGATGGCGCTGCGCCAGATCGGCCCGTGGGTGATCGCGGAGTTCGGCGCCGGCCGCATGTTCGTCATCTACACGTTAAGCGGGGTCGCCGGCTACCTCGTGTCGTGCTTTGCCGGCATAGCCTTCACCATCGGGGCGTCCGCATCCGTGTGCGGGCTGATCGGCGCCCTCTTCTACTTCGGCAAAAGCCGCGGGGGGAGTTACGGGACGGCCGTCTCTAGCGAGGTGAGCGGCTGGCTGGTCAGTTTGCTCGTCTTCGGCCTTATCATGCCCGGCATCAACAACTGGGGGCATGGCGGCGGAGTGGTGGGGGGGATCCTGCTCGCCAAACTCCTCGGCTACCGCGAGCGTCGCCCGCAAACGGCCGTGCATCAACTGCTGGCGCTCGGCTGCCTGCTCCTCACCGTCTTTATCCTTGCCCTCGCCGCCTACAGCGCCCTGTTCGATTCGGCTCCGGTGATTCCTGCACCGGGGCAGGACCAAAATTGTGTACGGAGACCCAGATGATCCATGAAGTAAACCATCCCCTGGTCAAGCACAAGATCGGCCTGATGCGGGAAGCCGGCATCAGCACCAAGAAGTTCCGCGAACTCACCTCGGAGATCGCCTGCCTGCTCGCTTACGAGGCGACGAGGGACTTCCCGCTGGAGCCGCGGACGATCACCGGTTGGGACGGCAGCAAGGTGGAAATCC
>DNJC01000004.1 GCA_003490025.1 Geobacter sp.
ATGATGGCCGCGACGACGGCGGTAACGACGCCGGTCACCATCAGGTTCACGCTGAACGGGAGCCCCGTCTTGATGGTGATCATGGCGCTGGTGAAGGCGCCTATGCTCATGAATGCCGCGTGTCCCAGCGACAGCTGCCCGGTGAGACCGACGATAACGTTAAGCCCCAGCGCCAGCACGATTGCGATGCCGACGTTGACGAGGATCTGCATCATGTACGGGTCGATAGAGGCGACCAAGCTCTGTAGGAAGTTTCCCATCGAATCTACACCTTCTTTGTGATTTTTTGTCCGAGCAGCCCGGTCGGCTTGACAAGGAGAACCAGTACGAGAATGGTAAAGGCGATCGCGTCACGGTAGGACGAGTAGCCTATGGCGACGCCGAAGACCTCGGAGACCCCCAGCAGCAACCCGCCGAGCATCGCGCCGGGTATGGAGCCGATCCCGCCGAGAACCGCCGCGGCGAAGGCCTTGAGGCCGGCCATGAGCCCCATGTTGAAGGAGACCGCGTTAAAGAGCACGCCGACCAGCACGCCGCCCGCCGCAGCCAGCGCCGAGCCGAGCGCGAAGGTGAAGGAGATGACGCGGTTCACGTTGATCCCCATGAGGGCCGAGGTGTTGTAATCCTCCGAGGTCGCCCGCATCGCCTTGCCGATCTTCGTTTTCTGCACGATGAACTCGAGGCCCAGCATGAGGACGGCGGAGACCCCGATGATGAGCATCTGCAGCGTCGAGATGTCGGCGTCGCCGACGTGGATCTGCCGCACCGGAAACGCCCCGTCAGGGAACCCCTTGGCGTCCGCGCCGAACACCATGAGCGCCAGCGAGGACAGGAAGATCGAGACCCCGATGGCGGAGATGAGCGCCGAGAGCCTGGAAGATTTCCTGAGCGCCCGGTAAGCGACCAGTTCGATCACCACCCCCATGATCATGCAGAAGATCATGGCCCCGATGATGGCGACGAACACGTTCACCTTGAAGTAAGAGACCAGGAGCAGTCCGATGAAGGCGCCCACCATGAAGATCTCGCCGTGGGCGAAGTTGATCAGGGTGATGATGCCGTAAACCATCGTGTAGCCCAACGCGATGAGCGCATACACGCTACCGAGTGCCACGCCGTTGACAAGCTGTTGTAAGAACATGTCGACTTCCTTCCGACTGAGATTTATGCGGCTAGAGATGCGTCAATTGGTTGCGGTATTACCAAAGCAGGTGAAACCGGTCTAATTATCAGTATTTCACGGAAATAGAACAGTGGATGTGGAGCACGTATACCATAAACTCCCTAAAACAAGCAAGTCATTGCTATAAAAGGAAACTTTTCATGAATACGATGACAGGGAAAACAATGCGGATAATCCCGCGGTCTTTGGTCTGTCCACATTCAAATACGGCTGCCGGGTCGGTCGTTTTAATGAGTCAAACGGCCTCGACAGCGCGACACTCTACAACAGCTCCACCTGTTTAGTAAAGTTAAACTTTTGATTGCCTGTTAAAAAATACAACCGTTATATCTCGGAACTGCCGTTGACGAAAACTGCCGAAGTATCACAAAAAAAAGGCGCCGTGACCCGAGGAGGTTATCACGGCGCAATAGCATAACGTCAACTTACGTTTGTTTCTTAAACTACCTGCCCGTCCAAAAGGATCCTGAGGGTCCGGATCCCCTCCCGGAAACTGGTGGCGTTGGAGATCCCCGGGCGCGGTTTCCCTGACTTCGCACCGTACACCGGCTCGACAACCAGGCTATGCACCTTGCCTTCCGCGAGCGAGATCTCCCTCTGGAGTACGACTCCGTCACCGGGGAGTGCGACCACGACCCTGTGCACCCCCGCCTTCAGACGGAGCTTCTTGTCGAACCGGTACCTGATCCCGGGTCCGTTTTCGGGATCTACCAGGTCCAGCGAGCCCCCCTTCTCTTCCTGCAGGGCTCCCCGCAGAGAGGTCTCCTGCCCGTCGATGCTGACAAGCAATTTAAAATCAGGCGTTCCATGCGGATCGTAAACCAGGGAGGGCCGGTCAGCATGGGTCTTAAACGATGCGGTGATACCCAGTGCTGCGTACCCTTGCGGCAGGCTCCCGTCTTTAGCCAGTTCCTCGGCAACGGCCGTGCCGTGGCTCGCCGTCTCGGTGCGGATCAGCGTCGACCTATCGGCACAGCCGCCGGCTGCCGCGAGCGTGAGTAGGAAAATCAGACCGACTCTTTTCATGCAATGCCTCCTTTGTAGACAAATTAAAGTTCGGGTTCGGCTTTCTTCTTTTCAAACCAGCCGTACACCGCGGGAATGAGCAGCAAGGTGAGCAGCGTCGAGGTGATCAGTCCCCCAACCACGACAGTCGCCAGCGGTTTCTGAATTTCAGAACCGGTACCGCTGGCCAGAAGCATCGGCATCAGGCTGAAGATGGCGATGGAAGCCGTCATGAGCACCGGACGCAGCCGGTCCATAGCCCCCTTTCGTATCGCCTCCCCGAGTTCCATTCCCTCCTCGCGCAGCTGGGCTATCCGGGAGACCAGCACCAGCCCGTTCAGCACCGCGACCCCGAAGAGGACGATGAAGCCGACCGACGCAGGAACCGAGAGGTACTGACCGGAGAGGAACAGCGAGAAGATGCCGCCGATCAGGGCGAAGGGAAGGTTCGAGATCACCAGCAACGCCAACCGGATGGAGCGGAAGGTCACGTAGAGCAGTAGCAGGATGAGCGCGACCGCCACCGGGCCGATCACCATCAGCCTGTTCATGGCCCGCTGCTGGTTCTCGAACTGGCCGCCCCAGGTGAGGTAGTATCCCGGCGGGAGTTTTACCTGCTCCTTTATCTTCTTTTTCGCTTCGGAAACGAAGCTCCCCATGTCCCTGCCGCTGACGTTCATCTCGATGCCGATCCTTCTTGCGCCGTCCTGACGGCTTATCTGCACCGGCCCCTCCACCATATTCACATACGCCAACTGATCGAGCGGCACGTTGACGCCGGATTTGGTGGTGATCAGCAGGTTCTTGATGGCCTCCAGCGAGTTCCTCTTCTCTTCCGGCAGCCTCACCGTAATGTCGAAACTGCGGTTGGCCTCGTAGAAGGTGGAGGCCGCCTTTCCTGCCACCGCTATCTCGATGACGTTCTGGACGTCGCTTATGTTCAGCCCGTAACGGGCGATCTTCGACCTGTCGATGGTCACGGTGAGGTACGGCTGACCCGAGACCTTCTCGGTGTTGAGGTCGGTACCGCCCCTCACGGTGGAGAG
This sequence comes from Geobacter sp., assembly GCA_003490025.1. Taxonomy (GTDB): domain Bacteria; phylum Desulfobacterota; class Desulfuromonadia; order Geobacterales; family Geobacteraceae; genus Geomonas. The sequence continues at coordinate 3,235 of DNJC01000004.1, forward strand.
GATCTTGGCTATCTCCGCGGACTTGTCGCGCAAGAGGTCCAGGTCGTCGCCGAAGAGCTTCACGATCAGCTGAGCCCGCGTTCCCGCCACCAGTTCGTCGATGCGGCACTGTATCGGCTGGCTGAACCCGAAGCTGATCCCGGGGATAGTCTCCAGCGCCTCGCGCATCTCGTTGGTCAGTTCCTCCTTGGTGATGTCGCGCTTCCATTCGCTCTTCGGCTTGAACACACCCACGTAGCCGGTCTTGTCCGGGCCGCGGGTGTCGAGGGCGACGCCGGTCTGGCCGATGCGGCCGACCACCACGTCCAGTTCGTCGAATTTCTTCAACCTGTCGGTGGCCTGCTGGTTGACTTCGAGCGCCTTGGCGAGGGAAACGCCTGGGAGCATGGCGATGTCCATGTCGAAGGAGCCTTCGTCCATGATCGGTATGAACTCCGTCCCGAGCCTGGTGACCAGGAACAACGAGAAGACCAGGAGCCCCCCGGCGACGCCGAGAACCACCTTTTTCCGGCTCAGTGCGTACTCCAGAAGCGGCAGGTACTGCTCCTTGGCGTGGACCATGATCCTGCTGTCCTGCTCCGGTTGCGGCTTCAGGAAGATGCTGCAGAGCACGGGAATAACGAAGATGGAGAGGAGCAGGGATGCCAGGAGCGCGATGGCGACGGTGATGGCGAGGGGGCCGAACATCTTGCCTTCTATCCCCTCCAGGGTGAGGATCGGGATGAAGGTGAGCGCGATGATCAGCTCCCCGAAGATGCTCGGCTTGCGCACCTCCATCACCGCCTTGAGCACGGTCTTGAGTTTGGGCTCCCCCCCGCCTTCTTCGCTCAGGTGACGCTGGACGTTCTCCACCTGGATGATGGTGGTGTCGATGATCATCCCGATGGAGATGGCAAGCCCCCCCAGGGACATCAGGTTCGCGGTGATGCCGGTCAGCTTCATGACGATGAAGGTGGCGAGAAGCGACAGCGGCAGGGCCAGCAGCACCACGACGCTCCCCCTGAAGCTGTTCAGTAGCAGGTACAGGACGATCAGGACCAGGATCGCCCCTTCGACCAGCGCCTTGTTGACTGTGCCGACGCTCGCCTTGACGATGTCGCTCCGGTCGTAGTACGGGGCCAGCTTGATGCCGTCGGGAAGCAGGTTGTTTTCGTTCATCTCCTTGACCTTGGCGGCCACCCGGGCGACCACGTCGCGGCTGTTCTCGCCCCGGAGCATCATGACGATCCCCCCCACCGCCTCGCCCTTGGCGTCCTTGATGGCGGCCCCCATGCGCACGGCCTCGCCGATGCGGACCAGGGCCACGTCCCGCAGGTAGACCGGCGTTCCCCCCTGGGATTTGAGTACGATGTTCTCGATATCGCTGATGTCCCGGATCAGCCCTACGCCGCGCACGATGTACTGGTCGCTGTCGCGCTCGAGCACGTTGCCGCCGACGTTGCTGTTGTTGCTGCCGATGGCGCTGTAGACGTCATCCGCAGTCACCCCGTACTTGAGCAGCTTGTCCGGCGCGACGACCACCTGGTACTGCTTGAAATAGCCGCCGAAGGAGTTGATCTCGTTGACCCCGGCCACGCTCTTCAACTGCGGGGTGACTATCCATTCCTGGATGGTGCGCAGGTTGGTCAGGTAGGCCCGCTTCCCCTCGGGGTCCTGGGGCGCCTTCCCTTCCAGCGTGTACTGGTAGATTTCCCCCATCGCGGTCCCGATCGGCCCCATGGCGACCTCGACCCCCTTGGGGACCTTCTCCCGCGCCTCCGCCAGCCGCTCGAACACCAGCTGCCGGGCGAAATAGATGTCGACGTTGTCCTTGAAGACGACGGTGACGATGGAAAGGCCGAACTTGGTGACGGAGCGGAGCTGCTCGATGTCGGGGAGCCCCCGCATCGCCATCTCGATCGGGTAGGTCACGTTGCGCTCGATCTCGATGGCGGAGAGCCCGTCGGCGTGGCTGACGATCTCCACCTGGACGTTGGTCACGTCCGGAAAGGCGTCTATGGGAAGCTTGAGATACGAATAAAAGCCGAAGACGACGATCACCAGCGACAGGAAGATGACCATACCCTTTTGCTTCAGCATGAATGAAACGAGTTTTTCCAGCATGGGCGGTTATCTCCTCAGTGATCGTGTCCCTCGATTTCGCCTTTCATCAGCTCGGATTTAAGGACGAAAGCCCCCTTTGCCGCGAAGCGCTCCCCCTCCTTGAGGCCGGAGAGCACTTCGACCAGGCCGCCTGACGCCCGCCCCAGTTCAACCTTGCGGGCCTCGAAGCCGCTTCCCCCCTCGGCGACGAAGACCAGCTTTTTCCCTTCCAGTTCCTGGACCGCCTCTTCCGGCACCGAAAGGACAGGCGGGGCGTCCGCCGCCGAAGCCAGCTCGACCGTTGCGAACATCTCGGGCTTCAGCTTGCGCCCCGGGTTAGGCACCTCGACCCGCGCCTTTATGGTGCGGGTGGCCTCGTTGACGACGTCGGCAAGGTAGGTGATGCGGCCGTGAAACTTCTGTTCCGGGAAAGCGCTCACCATCACGGCCGCCCCCTGCCCCCGGCGCACCTTGACCAGGTCCTTTTCATGGATGTCCACCAGGACCCAGACCGAGGAAAGGTCGGCGACGGTGTAGAGGCTCTTGGCCGGGTCGGCCAGTTCTCCCACGATGGCGTGCTTTTCGGTGATGACGCCGCCGATGGGCGAGCGGACCGGAAGGATCGGTTTCCGGTCACCCTTGAGGTCGGCTGCGGTAACGCCGTACAGAGCGAGCCGCTCCTGGTCGGTGTGCAGCTCCGTCTGGGCGGTCTTGTAGTCGGTCTCGGCCTGGAGGATCTCCTTGCGGGCGGCGATCTTCTTGTCCACCAGGGTCTTGATGCGGTCCATGTTGGACTGGGCCAGGGCCAGCCTGGTCTTGGACTGGTGGTAGCGGCTCAGCGCCTCGCCCAGCTCGACGCTGTCCAGGGTGACCAGCACCTGACCGGCCGCCACGTTGTCCCCGAGGGAGGACCTGACCGCGACGATCTTGCCTGAGATGCGCGGCGAGACGTGGGCGATGCGGTCCGCATTGGCCTCGACCTTGCCGGTGGCACTGATGACGCCGGCCATCCGCTGTTTTTTCGCCGGGGCCACGACCACCCCGCTTTGTTTCTGCACCTCGGCGGTCATCTTGACCAGTCGCTCGCCTGCGTGCTCGTCATGCCCCTCTTCTTCCTTCCCCTCGGCATGGCCCGCTTTCTCTTCAGCGTGGGGTGCCTCGCCAGGCTCGGCATGCCCACCGCCGCCGGTCGAATTGCCGAGCCGGTAGCCAACGCCTCCCACGAGGGCCATGAGCAGGATTACCCCGATGATTGCTTTCTTGTTCACTGCGCACCTCCGTTGATGTCAGCGGCAACTGCCGATTCGAGTTGTACCAGGGCAGTCCGCCTGGCGTGCAGGGCGGCGAGGTAGCCGTCGCTTATTTCGTAGAATTTCTTCTGCTCCTGGATGACGGCAAGGAGGTCGACCTCGCCGAGACGGTAGGCCTCCTGGGTCAATCTCAGGTTTTCTTCCAGTTGCTGCAGGATCTGCGCTCGGTAAAGCGAAACCACCTGCTCGGCGTTCAGGAAACCGGCGTACGCCGTCTCGACTTCGCGTTGCACATTCCGTGCGGCGGCCGACAGCCGGCTTTCGGCGCTGGCCATCCTTGCACTCGCCTCCTGCAGGCCGGCCCGGTTCTTATCGAAGACGGGTATGGGCATGGAAAACTTCACCCCCACGGTGTAGGCGGTGTCCTTCCCCTCGACTCCCCCTATCTCCATTGCGGTGGTGTCGCGACTGAGGGCGATCCCCGCCGTCAGGTTGGGGATCGCTTCCGCTCGGGCCAGGGCCATCTCCGCGCCCCCCCTGCCCTTTTCCTCCTGCAGCGCTTTCAGGTCGGGGCGGGTGCCAAGCGCCAGCAGCTTCAGGTCGGCGAGGGTTCGAGCCGGCGAAACGCGCGCATCGAACTCGCCCGATATGGCCGGCGACTCGCCGGGGGGAAGCCCCATGAGGGAGGCGAGCCGGCTCCTGCCTTGAAGGGCTGCGCGCCCCAGCTCGATGCGGGCCGCCTCGCTGCGCAAAAGTTCCACCTCGACCAGGTTCTTTTCCAGTTCCGGGATATCCCCGGCCGCGAGGCGATCTTTCGCCACCGCGAGAAGTTGCCTGTTCAGGTCGATGGAGCGCTCCGCGAGCAGAAGACGCTGCTCGGAAAGCAACAGGTCGCAGAAGGCGGTTTCGACCTCGGCGCGCAGCGTGCGCTTCCGGTCCGCCAGTTGCCATCGGTAGGTTGCCAGCTCGCGCTCGGCGACCTCGACCCTTTTTGCGCGCTTGCCGGCCGGCAGGAACTCCTGCGCAACGCCGAGCGACAGGGAGTTTTCAGCACCGCTGCCGGTAAGCGCGCCCGTGGCCGCTTCCAGTTCCAGGGTCGGATTGGGGAGCAGCCCGGCGCGAAGCACCCCGGCGTCGCGGATCCCCTTTTCCTCCTGGAACGATTTCAGTTCGCCATTGTTGTTCAACGTCGTTTCGATGACCTGCGGCAGGGACAGGTTTTGTGTCTCAGCGAACGACGGTGCAGATGCGAGGAGACACATGACTCCCGGCAGAAGGAGCCGTGCTCCCCTGAATACAGTTATTCCCAAAGGAAAACCTCCTTAATCTAAATCGGTTTTGACAAGATTATGAAAAGTAGTGCGCACGACGAGGAACCAATGGCAAAACGGGATGGTTTTCCATTGCAGCGGACGGACTACTCCCGCGATAGCTGTATCAGGCTTGTGACTGGGGGGGGACGAACTTGGGCAGGTAAACTTCGGGCAGAAACTTGAATGAGTCGGAGGAAACGATTTCAGAGAAAACGGGGAGGTAGCTCAGCAGTAAACCTTGAGGCGTGATCGAGGCGTGGCAAAGGCAGTTGACGCAGTCATCGCACACGTCATCGCTGTCGTGATGACTATCGGGGCAGCAGGGGCAGCCGTGGTCGGCGGTAAGACTCCGCACCGCTGTCGGGCCGTTCGCGCCGGACGAATCCATGGCGTGAGCCCCCCGGCATGCGCCGTCGCAAAGGACGCTCAGGACGGCCACGAGCAGAAACCATGAAAAAAGTATTTGAAGGGGTTTTTGTCTCATACGTAGCGCGGAATATAAAACAATTTTCACGTAGGTGTCAAGAGAGAACACTCCCGTTTCCGCCCCGACCTTCACTGCCGTTAGCTTTCGCTGGCTCCCCACCTTCAGGGGGAGGAGGAGCCAGCTCAGCAGGGTTTATCGTTGACGTGCCGGTAGCGATCCCGTCCTTGCTTCATCCCTCCGGTTAATCAAACAATTCCTCCAGGAAGGACTTCTTCCTGTACGGTTTGTGTCCGTGGTGTTGGCCATGGCTTTGGCCGTGCCCGTAGTTTGGCTGCGGGGCGTGCTGCGGTTGCGGCGTGTATTGCGGTTGCGGCGCCTGTTGCACCGGGAGAGCCGCCTCCTTGGCTGCGGAACGCTCGATGATCTTGTCGAGTTCGCCGCGGTCCAGCCAGACACCCCGGCAGTCGGGGCAGTAATCTATCTCGATCCCCTGGCGCTCGGACATCACGAGGTTCGCGTCTTTGCATACTGGGCATTTCATGGTTTTTCTCCTTTTATAGACTGGTTTACTGGGCCATCCTCCTCAGGACCTGCTCCAGCTTGCGCAGTTCCTCGCCGTAGCCGGACCAGTCACCCTGGCGCTGCAGGTTGATGGCGCGCTGGTAGATCCCCATCGCCTCCTTCGCCAGGTTTGACGAGGGCTGGGCCGTGGTTGCTGCGGGCGCACCTGCGGCGGGAACGGCTGCAGGCGCCGCACCCTTTCTGGAGCCGAATAGCCTCTGGAGCGCCAACTCGAGATTTTCCTCCATGACGACCTGGTCGCCGAAGGCGACGATCACCCGCTTCAGTTCGGGAAGGCCACCCTTGTCCGCTGCCAGGAAAAGCGGCTGCACGTAGAGAAGCGACTTCTCTATCGGGATGACCAGGAGGCTGCCGCGTATCACCTCCGAGCCGCGCTGGCTCCAGAGCGTGAGCTGCTGCGAGATGAACGAATCCTGGTTGATGCGGGCGTCGATCTGCTTCGGACCGTAGATCAGGCGGTCGCGCGGGAAGGTGTAGGCCCTGATCTTGCCGTAGTTCTCGCCGTCGCAGCGGGCGGTCAGCCAGGCGGCCAGGTTGTCCCTCTTCGACGGAGTGAAGGGGAGCAGCAGGATGTACTCTTCCAGCTTCTCGCCCGGGAGCTTCATGATGGTGTAGTACGGTTCCATCGGTTTTTCGCCCAGCGCCGGGATCTGCCAGAGGTTTTCCTTGTTGTAGAACACCTTGGGATCGGTCATGTGGTAGGAGGCGTAAAGCGCCGCCTGCACCTGGAGATACTGGTGCGGGTACCTGACATGCTTCCTGAGGTCGGGCGGCATCGCGGATATCGGCTGGAACAGCCCTGGGAAGATGCGCGAATAGACCTTGATCATCACGTCCCCCGGGTCGCTCACGTAGAAAGCCATCGTCCCGTCATAGGCGTCGATCACGACCTTCACCGAATTGCGGATGTAGTTCATCCCCCCCTTGACGGGCCTGGAGTAAGGGAGGCGGTTCGAAAAGGTGTAGGCGTCTATCATCCACTTGAGCCGTCCCTGCTGGTCGACCACCATGTAAGGGTCTATCTCGAAGCTCAGGAACGGGGCGATGCTCTTCACCCGCTCGGAAATGTTGCGGTTGTAGATGATGCGGCTCTGGGGGGTGATGTCGGAGGAGAGCAGGATCTTCTCGGTCTTGAACCTGGCCGCGAAAACCGCCTTCTTGAGGAGCGAGTCCACTGCGACTCCTCCCTTGCCGGAATAGGTGGTGTTCACGTTGCCGGTAGCGGTCGGATAGCTGAACTCCGGCACCTTGGTTTTCACTATCACGTAGTCGTTGGAAAGCTCGCCGTAGTAGATCTCGGGCCTCGTCACCTTGATGTCCGCAAGACTCACCGCGGGGATGTCCTTGACGAAGAACTCGGGGAGCCCTTCCTTGCTGATGCGGCTCACCGGGCCGAAAGTGATGCCGTTGCCGTGGGTGAAGATCAGGCGCTCGTTGATCCAGTTCTTGCTCGGCAGATCCGCATAGGAGAGCTCGCGCGGGGAGAGCATGACCTGCGAATACTGGCCGTTCACCATGTATCGGTCGTTGTCCACGTCGAAAAACTTGTAATAGGTCCTGATCTGCTGCAACTGGCTGTAGGTCTTCAGAAGCGGCGCGTGGTCCCAGAGCCGGATGTTCTTTATGGTGGCGTCGTTGCTGGCGACATCGGCGGCGGTGAGCTTGGTGTCGACATCGAAGGGGACGGTCTCTATCTTCTCCAGGTCGTAACCGAAGCGGGTGAACTTGAGGTGGTTCTCCAGGTACGGCATCTCCAGCGTCAACTCGTTGGGCGCCACCTTGAACTTATGGAGCAGGCCGGGATAGACCCGCACGCCGACCATGTAGACCGCGGCGACAACGACGGGGGGCACCAGCGCCATGCGCCAGTTCCCCTTCCACAGGCCGAGCACCAGCATCAGGCCGGCAAGCGGGGTCAAAAACGTCAGGATCCGGTAGGTGAACAGGCGCGCGTGTACGTCGACATAGCCCGCGCCTGAAAAGACGCCGTTGTTGGACAGCATCAACTTGAAGCTGTCCAGGTAGAAGCCGCCTGCGACGACCAGTGAAAAGAGACCGACAAGAAGCACGAGATGCCGGCGCACCCTCGGGTCCACGCCGGCGCCGCGGTCGTTGAGGATGATCCCCCCCTTGACGTAGTAAACCGCCGCGGAAAGCACCACCGCCGCCAGCAGCAGGAAACCGGCAAAGTTCTTGAGCGTCTCGATGAACGGGAGGCTGAAGAGGTAGAAGCCTATATCCTTCCCCAGGACGGGATCAGCCATCCCCACGTTGACCCTTTTCACGAAAAGAAGCAGGTCCTCCCAATGGACCGCCCCCCAGTTCCCAGCCAGAAGCGCCACGACGAGGGATACCAGGATCCCCACAGGCCGCACCATCTGGCCCGCTTCGTTCCTGTTGATCCGGATGTCCCCCCCGCCGATGATGTAGATGCCGGCAAGAGGGAACGATCCCTTGTTGGCCCAGTGGAGGTTGATTTGCAGGAAAACGAAGAGCAGGACGCCGAAAAGCACCCCTGTCCCTGTCTGGGCATATATGGTGGTGGTAAAGACGGATAAAAACCCGGTCTCGGCGAAAAACAGCCAGTCGGTGTAGAAATTGAGCAGGTAACCGATGAACGGGAAAACAACCGCTATCGCCACCAAAATCAGGATCATCTTATATTTGTGCATGGCAATCCCCTGGAACCTCTCCATTTAGCCGCATTCCCGCCGCCGATTTCGCCTTCGCCTTTCAGGCTGCGGCGGACTAACGTCTTCCCTTTTGCATCAGCCGGTAAATGAGGAATCCGCCGCCGGCCAAGAGGATGATCTCGAAAAGGCCTATGCCGCCGCCCGCCGGGACACCCCCCATCCCGCCCGCGCCGGCCATGCCGCCGAAGAGCATGCTGCCTATCATCCCTCCCATGAGGCCGCCGGCCATGCTCCTCATGAAGCCGCCTCCTGCCTGCTGCTGGTAGGCGCCGGCTCCGGGGGCGTAACTCTGGCGGGGCATGCTCTGCGCGGGAGCTGGGCTCGCCTGCCGTGAATAGCTGCGCGAGCCGCCGCCGAAGGAGCGTCCGCCGCCGGCTCTCGCCTCGGCGCTGGCTTCAAACACGGTCAGGCTGAGGAAAAGGACAGCCGCCGTTATGGTAAAGAACCTGCAAACAAATGCTTTCATCCTGCCACTCTCCTGGGTTGGAGCCTGCGTTTATTTTTCAGAGTCAAGATGAGGCTCATGCAGCTTGACCGGTGCGCCACGTCTCATTCTCAGGTTGAGCATCTCGACCAGAACTGAGAAGGCCATGGCGAAGTAAATGTATCCCTTCGGAATGTGCATGTCGAACCCGTCGCCGATCAAGGCGATGCCGATCAAAAGCAGGAAGCTGAGAGCAAGCATCTTGATGGTGGGATGCTTCTCTACAAAGGCGCTGATCTTGCCGGAAAAGAGCATCATGAAGACGACGGCTATGACAACAGCCGCGACCATTATGGCAAGCTGGTTGGCCATTCCCAGCGCGGTGATGATGGAGTCCAGGGAGAAGACGATATCAAGCAGAAGGATCTGCACTATTACAGCCCCGAACGTGGTGCCGACCTTGGCGGATGCGACGACCTGATCGCCTTCGAGCTTCTCGTGGATCTCCATGGTGCTCTTCCAGAGCAGGAATATGCCGCCCGAGATGAGAATGAGGTCGCGGCCCGAGATGTCGTTCCCCAGGATCGAGAACAGCGGCGAGGTGAGTCCCATGAGCCAGGTGAGGGAGAACAGCAGGGCGATACGGATGAACATGGCAAGCCCCAGCCCCATGAGTCTTGCCTTTTCCTGCTGATGAGAGGGGAGCTTGCTCGCCTGGATAGAGATGAAAATGATGTTGTCTATGCCCAGCACTATTTCAAGCGCGCTCAGGGTTACCAGTGCCATCCAGACCTGCGGATCAGTCAGCCATTGCATCGAACAATCTCCTTAAATTTAGTCCCCTCCCCCGGAGGGGGAGGGAGTGCTGATTACCTCGCCATCTGCTCTAGCCTTGCGATCCTCTCCTCCATGGGGGGATGGGTCGAAAAAAGCTCCATGAGCCCACCGCCGGTGAGCGGGTTGACGATGAACATGTGCGCCGTTGCGGGACGCGCCTCCTGCATCGGGAGCGCCTGCGAAGCCATATGGAGTTTACGCAGCGCGGATGCCAATGCAAGCGGGCGGCCGCAGATCCCGGCGCCGGTGGCGTCGGCCAGGTACTCGCGCGAGCGGGACACGGCCATCTGGATCAGCATGGCTGCGATGGGGGCGATGATGGCCATGGCCAGCGAGCCTATCAGTCCGCCGATGCCGCCACCTTCCTCGTCGTCGCCGCGCCCGGCGCCGAACATGGCGCCCCACTGGAGCATGTTGCCTATCATGGAGATGGCGCCGGCAAAGGTTGCGGCAATGGTCCCGATGAGGATGTCGCGGTTTTGCACGTGGGCAAGCTCATGGGCCATGACCCCTTCCAGTTCCTCGGTGGAGAGAATCCTGAGGACACCTTCGGTAGCCGCCACGGCGGCGTGCTGCGGGTTGCGGCCGGTGGCGAAGGCGTTCGGGCTGTCGGAGGGGATGATGTAGACCTTGGGCATGGGGAGCCCTGCCCTGCCGGACAGACGGCGGACCATGTTGAAGAAGACGGGGTGGTCCTGTTCGCCGATCTCCTGCGCCCCGTACATCCTCAGGACGATCTTGTCCGAGAACCAGTAGGAGAAGAAGTTCATGCCGAGCGCCATGGTGAAGGCCATGACCATGCCGGACTTGCCGCCCAGGGCGCTTCCCATGATCACCATCAGAACGGTGAGAAGAGAGAGGAGGAGGGTCGTTTTTAGAGTTTGCATAGAATTTACTCCCGACGATTGTAGTTGAGTCCGCGGTGGACTGTATCGGCGAGGGTAAATAAAAAAGACCTTTACCCTCGGCACGTGTTTGCCTGGATAAAGGTCTTGTTGACAGAAATATCTGCCCCGGCTCCGGGTCTTGCGACCGTCTTGACGGAAACCGGGTCGGCCTTTTCTCCAGCCGATAACTACTCCCCTTTAACTGTAAGGAAATATAAGGTCTCCCATGACTGTTGTCAAGGGTAAACCAACCAGAACCATCTGCCACAGAGAAAATCAGAGAAACCTAAGTCAAAACCATTGGCCACAGAGAACATCTGAGAAGATCTGAGAAACTCAAACCAATGCGAGGAGGTAAACCTTAAGACTATCGCAAAGAAGCTTTCTCAGATTTTCTCTGTGGCCAATGGTTTGCTTTTTCGTTTGATTAAAAAAAAGCGGCCCCGCCGAAACGGGGCCGCTTTGCACGGCTTTGCTGCTACTTCCGACGTTAGTCCATCTTGACCGGTACTTTGGCCTTGAGGACGAACTTGCCGTCCTTCACGTAGAGAAGGCTGAGCGGGCTCTTGATCGGCTCGCGGTTAGCCTGCATGCTGATGGTGCCGGAAACGCCGGCGAACCCTTTGGTCTTGGCAAGAGCGTCCTTGAAGACCTTAGGATCGGCACTGTTGGCGCGCTTGATGGCGTCCACCAGCAGCATCACAGCGTCGTAACCCTGGGCGTCGAAGAGGCCCGGCACTTCGCCGTTGTGCTTGCCCTTGAAGGCTTCGATGAACTTGGTGGTTTCCGGGGTCGCCTGCTCGGTGGAGAAACCGAGAGCGGACATGGAACCTTCCACTGCCGGGCCGCCAAGCTCGATGAATTTCGGGGAGAACAGGCCGTCGCCGCCGAACATCGGGGCCTTGAGACCCTGTTTGCGGGCCTCTTTCATGATCAGAGCACCCTCGGTGTAGTAACCGGAGAAGAGGATGACGTCCGGCTTCTTGCCCTTGATGTTGGTGATCTGCGCGGAGAAGTCCTTGTCGCCGTCCTTCACCTTCTCGTCGGCTACGATCTTGATGGCCGGCACCTTGGCAGCGGCATCGCGGAAGGTCTGGGAGAGACCGACCGAGTAGTCGTTGTTGTCGGAGGTGATGATGGCAACTTTCTTGAAGCCGAGGTCTTTCGCGAAGTACTCGATGCATGCGGGAATAGCGATGGAGTCGAGCAGGGTGTCGCGGAAGATGAAGTCGCCGACTTCGACCACGCCCGGGCCGGTGGCGCCGGCGGAGAGGAGGACGACGCCCGCTTTCTGTGCGATCGGTGCGGCAACCTTGGTGATGCCGGTGGTCGGGTCGCCGACGATGGCGGTTACGCCGTCACGGGAGATGAACTTCTGGGTGACGGATGCGCCTTCCTGCTTGTCGCCGCGGTTGTCCGCCTCGACGATCTCGATCTTCTTGCCGAGGACGCCGCCGGCCGCGTTGACCTCGTCGGCAGCCATCTTCATACCTTCGAGGGTCGGCTTGCCGAACATGGCGACGTCGCCGGTGAGTGCGCCGAGGAAACCGATCTTGACGGTGTTGCCGGCCGGGGCCGGAGCGGCTGCACCCGGTGCCGGAGCCTCTTCCTTCTTCTTGCAGCCGAATGCGCCGACTGCGAGTGCTGCTACTAGGAGCAACGCGCTCATCTTCTTAAAGCTCATGCAGACTACCTCCTTGGTTGATGTATCACATAGTTAAGTCCAGCTTCTACACGTCAACAGATTCTAATTGTCACTATGAGATTGTCAAGACTGTGGCACTTTGCTTCCCCCTCCGGCCTAGAGAGAACCGGAGGGGGAAAGGTCTGTTTAGAAGTTGTACTTAGCGATGAGTTTCACATCATACGGGTCGTCCATGCTCTTGGCGAAGTAGTCGCCAAGCATCAGGTAGCCAGCGCGTGCGCCCAGGGTGACGTTTGCGGAAAGCTTGTAGTAAGCCTCTGCGTTGATCTCGGTGCCGAGGTAGTTGCTGTCGGAGGTGCCCCTGACTGCAGCCCTGGCGCCGGTGTCCTTGGCGACTGCAGCAAACCCTGCGTTGACGCTTGCGGAAACCTTGTCGCTGAAGGAGTAGTCGTAGCCGAGGGTGCCCATGATGACGCCTTCGCCAAGGTTATTGACGTCGTAGATGATGGCGTTGTCGATGGAGGTGGCGTACTTGTCGCGGCCGAGCATGATCATTTCGGCGTCGTAGAACTGGCCGCCTTCGGTGCCGCCGTTGCCGGTGGCCACATAGAAGGCGTTTTTGCCGCCGGAGACATAGAGGAACTCGGTGCGAGCGGTACCGCCTGCCAGCGCTATCTTGGCGCCGACGTTGAAGGCGTAACCCTTGGCATCTACGTTGGTCGCCAGGTCCCCGAACTGCTTAAGGGCGAAGCCGTTCAGAGCTACCGGGCCGACATTGCCGGCTGCGTTGATGCCCAGGTTGTGCACCTTGACGTTCGGGGTGCCGTTGGTGGTGCTGTCATCCTTGACATAGTAGTAGGCAGCGCCGACGTTCAGGTTCTTAGAGACGCTGTACCTGCCGTCCACGGAGAACATGTCGTGGGTGTTTCTGCCCAGACGGGTGTAATCCTGATCACGCACCAAGGGAGTGCTGAGGTCCGAATCGGCGGTAGCATCGTTGAAGCGGAAGAACCCTACGGAAACGCCAGCGTTGGCATAGTCATGGGAGAGAAGAACACCAGCCATGTCGGCATCGAAGATCAACCCTTTGAAGGTGTCGTTGTAGGGCATCATACCGATTCTGGCGTTGATTGCCGGGTAGTTCAGGTCAAGGTAGAGGTGCTTGGTTTCCATGTTGACAGAGTCGGCGCCGATGGCGCCCCCCTGCCCGCGACCGACGCTGTAGGAGCCGTTGCCCCAGAAGTTGTAGTCGAATTCGAACTTGGTGACCAGTTTGACATGGTCGTCTGCCTTGGCGGTATAGCCTAGGCGCACGCGCTCGACGAAGTAGTTCGCAGTAGGAGCATCTTGCTGGACAGCGCCGCTAGAAGCGAAGTTACCCACATCGTAGAACGTGGTGAATGCGCCGGAGAACTGGTTCTCGAGAGCCATCGCCGGAACTGCCGCGCCTGCGGTCAGCGCGCAGGCTGCTAATGCTACCAAAAGTTTTTTGCTTTTCTTCATTACTTCCTCCTCGGTCAGTGTTTAGTGAATTGCAATGCTGCGGTCCAACTGGCCTGCTTGGTAAAACTGAAGAACGTATCACCACCTTTCGCCACTGGAGTTATAAAAACCTGTAGGAGCGGCATTCCTGCCGCGATTAATCCGCGGTTATCGCGCAGGAATGCCGCTCCTACGAAAAACGTCGCACGACAGGCGGTTACAGAATCTGGCTCAAAAACAGCTTGGCCCGCTCGTGATTCGGGGCGGTGAAGAAGTGCTCCGGCGTCCCCTCCTCCACGATGCGCCCGGCATCCATGAAGATGACCCGGTCCGCGACCTCGCGGGCGAACCCCATCTCGTGGGTGACGACAGCCATGGTCATCCCGTCTTTGGCAAGGTCCTTCATCACGTCGAGCACCTCGCCTATCATCTCCGGGTCGAGCGCGGAGGTCGGCTCGTCGAAGAGCATCAGCTTAGGGTCCATCGCCAGCGAGCGGGCGATGGCGACGCGCTGCTGCTGCCCGCCCGAGAGGTTCGCCGGGTAGGCCTTCGCCTTCGCCACGAGCCCCACCTTCTCGAGGAGCACCATGGCCCGCTCTTCGGCATCGCGCTTCGAGCGCTTCCTGACCACGGTCTGCGCCAGGGTGAGGTTCTCCAGGACAGTCTTGTGCGGGAAAAGGTTGAAGGACTGGAAAACCATCCCCACCTCCTCGCGCACCTTGGTGATGTCGGTCTTGGGGTCGTAGAGGTCCATGCCGTCCACGAGGATCGTGCCGCGGTCGATCTCCTCCAGCCTGTTGATGGAGCGAAGCAGCGTCGACTTCCCCGAGCCCGAAGGCCCGATGATGACCACCTTCTCGCCGTCGTAGATATCGAGCGAAACGCGGTCGAGCGCCCTGAAGGAGCCGTAGATCTTGATGATTTCGGTCGCCTCCACCATCTTCCTGCGCTTATTTATTGACACTGACACGCTCCTCCATGACGCCGATGATCTTCGAGAAAAACAGGGTGATGATCAGGTAAATCAGCGCGATGACCGTGTAGGTCTCGAAATAGGTGAAAGATTCGGAAGCGAACTCGCGGCCGCGCCGCAAGAGGTCGGCCACGGCGATGATGGATACCAGGGAGGAATCCTTCAAGAGCGCGATGAACTCGTTGCCCACCGGCGGAAGGATCACCTTCACGGCCTGCGGCAGGATGACGTGGATCATGGTCTGGCGCCCGTTCATGCCGAGCGACAGGGCCGCCTCCCTCTGTCCCTTGGCGATCGACTCGATCCCGGCGCGGACCACCTCGCCCATGTATGCGCCGTAGCAGACTGCCATGGCGATAATGGCGGAAAGGATGGCCGGGACTTTCACGATGCGCCCGAGGGCGTAGTAAATATAGAAGATCTGCACCAGAAGCGGGATGCCGCGGATGATCTCCACGTAGAGGGACGCCGCCCCGTTGAACAAGCGGTTCTTGGAGATCCTGCCGAGGCCGGTGATGAGGCCGAGCACGATGGCCAAAACTATCGCCCCGAGGGTCACCTGGAAAGTAACCATGATGCCGTCGGGAACGAACTTCAAGATGTTGAGGTAGGGATCGGGCTTGGTGTAAGCCAGGTAAGTCAGGGTGCCGATGGCCCCGAAAAAGGCGATGCGCCAGGCGGTGAAGAGGCCCCGGTCGCTTTTGCGGGGGATAGCGGCTCCGTCCCCCACGTCGATGATCTGCTTTTTTGCTTCAGTAGTCATGCTGTTGGTTGCCATCCTGCGCCGGCAGTTTCATCACCGGCTTTTTAGCGTTCTTTGCTGCGAGATTCACGAAACTACTCCCTCCCCTTAAAGGGGAGGGTCGGGGTCACTGACGTTAAGTTAGCCGATTAGCGACGATCTTCCGCCACACGTCCCTCCCCCTTCAAGGGGGAGGTCAGGAGGAGGATGGGTAAAACCGGCGCTAGCTATTTAAGCTGCCACTTCTTCTTGATCTGGGCGTCGATCTTTTTCTTCTGGACCGCGGCGATTCCCTTGTTCAGCAGGTCGACCAGTTCCTTGTTCCCTTTCTTGACCACGATGCCGTAGGCTTCCTTGGTGAACGGCTTGCCGACGATCTTGAACTTGGAGCTGTACTCCTTCTTCTGCAGCGCGTAGGTGACGGCGGTCGGCTCGTCGCAGACGACACCGGCGATGCGCCCGGCGGCCATGTCCTCAAAGGCGAGGCCGACTTCGTCATAGGTCTTCAGCTCGACGCCGGCAACCTTCTTCACTTCCATTGCGCCGGTGGTGCCGATCTGCGCGCCGATCTTCTTCCCTTTCAGGTCGGCGATCTTGGTCCCCTTCTCCGCCTTGGGGACCACAAGGATCTGGCCGATGTTGATGTAGGGAGTGGTGAAGTCGTATTTGGCCTTGCGCTCTTCCGTTATGGTGACCGAGGAGATGATCGCGTCGTACTGGCCTGCCTCGACGCCGGCGAAGATGCCGTCCCAGGCGGTGTTCTTGAAGGCGACCTGGAAACCGGCCTCTTTTGCGACGGCGTTCATGAAGTCGATATCGAAACCGACGATCTTTTTGTTGGCGTCAACGAACTCCATCGGCGGCCAAGTGGCGTCGGAGGCAACCGTTACCGTCTTACCTTTTGCGGGTGCAGCTGCCAGCGCAGCCGAAGCAAAACAGAATCCCAGAGTCAAAACCGCTGCCATGATACGAATAGCTTTCATGCTTCCTCCTTAATTCAAGTTAATATTAAACAAAATACACCTTTTACAATTTCGCCGGATACTTTTAATGCTATTCTCCTCTCATGTCAATCACTTAATAATTACCGGTTGCAGTAGATTTAAGAGCATGTTAACTTGTCTTACCGCAGGTTAGTGAATTCAAGGTTTTATGAGGTCAAAATTACGTTGGGAACCATGAAAAAATTTAGGGCGGCTATACTACTTTTGGTAACGACGTTCTTCTGGGGCGTCACCTTCACCGTAGTCAAGGATGCTGTCAGCCGCATTGATGTTTTTGTATTCCTGTCTCAAAGGTTCCTAATCTCGGCAGCGATCATGCTCCCCTTTGCCTTAACGCGCACCAATAGAATAAACGTTAAGCTTCTCACGCACGGATGCGTGCTCGGGATACTGCTTTTTGCCTCCTACGCGTTCCAGACCGTTGCCCTGAAATACACCAGCGCCTCCAACACCGGATTTCTGACCGGCTTGAACGTACTGCTGGTGCCGCTGTTCGGTGCCCTCCTCTTCCGGCTTCCGGCCGGCCCCGGCATCAGGTGGGGTGTCGGCCTTGCCACGCCGGGGCTCTTTCTGCTCTGCGGCAACGGCGGCCTGAGCTTCAACTACGGAGACATGCTCGCCACCGTCTGCGGCGGGTGCGTCGCACTGCACCTTCTCTACACCAGCCATTTTGCGCGCCAGTCCTCGAACGACGTTTACCTGCTGACCACGCTACAGCTCGCCGTTGTGGGTTTGCTCAACCTGGCGACCGCGGGGGCGCGCGGTGAGGAGGTCTTCGTTTGGCACCCCGAACTCCTCTGGACGCTCGTCGTATGCGTACTGATCGCCACGATCTTCGCGTTCCTGGTGCAGACCACGATGCAGAAGTTCATCAGCCCCGCACACACCGCCCTGATTTTCTGTACCGAGCCGGTCTTCGCCGCGGGCTACGCCTACTACGCCGCAGGGGAGCGACTCGGCGTCTTCGGCATGATTGGGGCGGTGCTGATTCTCGCCGGGATGATAGTCTCGGAGCTTCTTCCCGACGCCCCCCGCGGGGATGAGCGCGCCGCCGTTGCCGTCGAGGGATAGAGGACACGAGTAAAACCGTTGACAATGTTTCGCCGTTGTAATAAAAATTTCAGCTCCATGAAACGTCAGCAGCGTCGGTCGAAATATCTGTAGGAGCGGCGTTCCTGCCGCGATCCGCCTTCGCCTTTCAGGCTCCGGCGGACAAGATCATACGCCCTCCCCCATCCCTCTACGGATAGCGAAGGGTAAGGAAGAGTACGAGGAAAGCGATGACCAAGACACACGGAACGGAAGAGCTGAAGCACCATTTCGCCAGTGACAACTACGCGGGGGTCTGCAGCGAGGCATGGCGGGCGATGGAGGAGGCGAACCGGGGGCTGGCCAGCTCCTACGGTGACGATTACTGGACCGCGCAGGCGTGCGAGAGAATCCGGGACCTCTTCGAGACCGACTGCGAGGTTTTCTTCGTCTTCAACGGCACCGCGGCGAACTCGCTGGCGCTCGCCTCGCTCTGCCAGTCCTACCACTCGATCGTCTGCCACGAGATGGCGCACATAGAGACCGACGAGTGCGGCGCTTCGGAGTTCTTCTCCAACGGGACCAAGGTGCTGCTGGTGCCGGGAGAGAACGGCAAGATCAATCTGGACGCGGTGGAGCACACCATCAACAAGCGTAGCGACATCCACTATCCCAAGCCGCGCGTGTTGAGCATCACCCAGGCCACCGAGCTTGGAACCGTCTATAGCGTGGCGGAATTGCAGGCGATAGGTGAGCTGGCGAAGAAGCATTCTCTGCGGGTGCACATGGACGGCGCCAGGTTTGCCAACGCGGTGGCGTCCTTGAACGTCGCTCCCAAAGAGATCACCTGGCAGGCGGGGATCGACGTCCTGACCTTCGGCGGGACCAAGAACGGTTTCGCCGTCGGAGAGGCGGTGGTGTTTTTCAACAAGGAACTCGCCTTCGAGTTCGATTACCGCTGCAAGCAGGCGGGACAGCTCGCTTCCAAGATGCGTTTTCTCACCGCACCCTGGATCGGCATGCTGGACAGCGGCGCGTGGATGAGAAACGCGTCCCACGCCAACAATTGCGCGCGGCTTTTGGAGAACGAGATAAGGAAGATACCGCAGGTCCGCATCATGTTCCCGAGCCAGGCCAACTCCGTATTCCTGGAGGTGGCACCTGAGGCGCTGGAAGCGCTGCGCGGTCGCGGCTGGCACTTTTACACCTTCATCGGGTCCGGCGGGGCCAGGTTCATGTGCTCGTGGGACACGAAGACGGAGGAGATCGCCGAACTGGTGGCAGACCTTAAAGAGGCGGTTAGAACCAATTGACAATTGACAATTGACGATTGACGACGCGAAAGCCAATTGACAATTGACGACGCGAAAGCCAATTGACGGCAACGAACTTCCGCTATCAAAAGCTCCCCCTCCCCTTCAAGGGGAGGGCCGGGGTCACTGCCTTTAAGTTAAGGAACTTGATCCCCTATCTCTCTTGACAAAGCCTCTTGACAAAGCGGTCCCCGCCCCCGGAGGGGGAGGGTCAGGGAGGGGGAACTCTGCCGGTTCTTCGCTGAAGCCGCTAGTCTTCCCCCCCTCCCAACCTCCCCCCGCTGGGGGGAGGAGTAAGTGGTTACTAGTGGGTAAAGCTCTTAACTTAACGGCGTGAGGGACGCAAACAAAGAACGGGACGCTGAACCTGAAAAGGCCGCAGCGTCCCGTTTTTATTAGAGTAAGTTAGGTTTTCATTGTCAATCGTCAATCGTCAATTGTCAATTGGGTTCAGTTGATGCGCCTTGCTGAAATAATGCCGATACCCCTGCAGCAGTATCAGGTAGGCCGTGATCGCGACCGCGCCGGTTATGGCGCACATGATCGCCACCTGGTACCGGACCGCCACCATCGGCTCCGTCCCCGACAGTATCTGACCGGTCATCATCCCGGGAAGCGACACGATCCCCATGGCGGCCATGGTGTTGGTGGTCGGCATGAGCGCGGCGCGGAAGGCGTTCCTGAGCGCCGTTTTCGATGCCTGGCGCGCACTCGCCCCGAGGCAGAGCGCCGTCTCGATCTCTTCCCTTCTCTCCCGCATCTCGGCCCCCAGCCGCTCCGCCGCGAGGCTCGCGCCGTTCATCGAGTTCCCTATGATCATCCCGGCTAACGGGATCAGGTAACGCGGGTCATACCAGGGGGAGTAGTGCACCACCAGCGAGCAGAAAAGAAAGGTCACCCCGCCGCAACCGATGAACAGGGAACTCCCCATGACCTGGTAGAAACGCGGCATCTTCCGCTTGATGCGGCCACCCATCACCTGCAGCGAGAAGGCCCCCATGACGATCAGGATGGCCAGGACAGGAAGCGGGCTCTTGACGGCGAAAACGAAGTGCAGCAGGTATCCCACCGCGAGAAGCTGGAACACCATCCGCAACGACGCCCAGAGCATCTGCGTCTCCTGCCCGATTCTTTCCAGCCTCGCCAGGCCAATCGCCAGAAGTACCAGCCCGTAGGCGAGCGCAAGATCCAGCAGTCCCATATGCGCCAATCCCTGGTTATCCATTTCCGTCCTCCTGTTCCGACGGCTCCGCCAGGAACCTCTTCAGCTCCTCACTCATAGGATAGGCGAGCAGATCGGACGCCCTCCCCTGCTCCACTATCCGCCCCGACTCAAGGTAGAGGCAATGGTCCGCGATCTTTTCAGTCAGACGCAGGTCGTGGGTCACCATGATCATGGTCAGGTTCTGCGAGTGACAGATCTCCCTAAGCGTCGCCGCCAGCGCATCGGAGGTCCGGCGGTCCAAGGCGCTGGTCGGCTCGTCCAGGAGCAGCACCTGCGGCTTGGCGATCAGCGCCCTGGCAATCGCAACCCGCTGCTGCTGCCCCAGGGAGAGCGAGCGGGCGTTTCTTTGCGGCATGTCCGGTTCGAGCCTTGCCAGGGACATCACCTGCCGGACCTCGGCGCTGTCGGAGGTCGGCGGGGTTTGGTGGCGGTAGAGAAAAGGCATCTGCAGGTTATCGAGCACGCTCCCCTCGAACATGAACGGCTTTTGCGGTACCAGTGCCACCTGGCGCCGCAACTGAAGCGGGTCGATATCCCGTATATCGCTATCCCCAAGAAATACCGCGCCCGCAGCCGGTTCAGCCAGACGGTTGACCAGGCGTATCAGCGTGCTCTTCCCGCCGCCCGATGGTCCGATAATGGCTGTTATCTCGCCGCCCGGCGCGGAGAATGTGATGCCGTCCAGAAGCTGTACATCGCTTCCTTCCTGGTTGCGGCCCAAGAAAGTCACACTCTCAAATCGGACCACTGCAGCATTTGCAATCTCAAAAAGCGGCATTTGTCCCCTTTGCTGTATCAAATTAGTCAACTTTTTTATCATGGAGTGTTGCCAGCATGAAAATCGCTGATATATTATCCCAGTGCCTGATCCTTTTAGAAGATAAAAGTTCGCAATAACCCACTATGGCCCCATTTTCTGCCGCATACCGCGTATAAAGACCGATATTGGGCATTTACCGAAGTATATAAGCGCATCACAAACAGAAACAGGAGGTTCTCTATGCAGAAGGGCAAGGCGTTTTTCGGTGCAGTTGTTTGCGGCTTGTTGATGGCGGCGGCTCCAGTTATGGCTGCCGACAGCAAGAAGGAGTTCGTCGGCTCGGAGGCATGCAAGAAGTGCCACGCCGAGGAGTACAAAAGCTGGAAGGATACCTACCACAGCAAGATCGTTCAGCCGAAGAAGACCGGCATCCTGAAGGATGTCGTGGCCAAATGGGCGACTGACGGCAAGAACCCCGGTCCAACCGTCGCCAACGTCTCAGGCAAGCCGGCCAAGCTGGACGATGTCGAATTTGTCGTGGGCTCCCGCTGGAAACAGCGCTTCCTGGTCAAAAACGAGCAGACCGGCGGCCTTCAGTTCCTTGACAAACAGTTCAACCGGCTGACCGGCGAGTGGGAAAAATACGGCAATAAAAATGACTGGAACACCAACTGCGGCACCTGCCATACCACCGGCTACCGGGTCCTGGAAGTCGACAAGGCGACCGGGAAGACGATGAAGTCGGCCTGGAGCGAATTAAGCGTCGGCTGCGAGGCCTGCCACGGCCCCGGTACGAAGCACATCAAGTCGGCCAAGAAGGACAAGAAGAAGACCATCTTCAACCCTGCCAACGTCAGCGTCGAGGCCCAGGCCAAGGTCTGCGGCTACTGCCACATCAGGGTGGAAAACGAGCTGTACAAGACCGCGCAGGGTAACAACCGCGAGGACCTCCCGGCTCCCAAGGTCGGCGACACCTACAAGGCCGGCGACGACTGGACCAAGTGGTATCCCCATGAAGTCATCATCCCCGGCGTGCAGCCGAACCAGCCGTTCGACAAGGAATATACGGGCGACCTGAAGGGTCTGTTCAAGACGGACGAGTATGCCAAGGCAAACGGCGTCTACGAGGAAGCAAAGCATCACCAGGAGTACCAGGGCTTCCTGCAGTCCAAGCATTTCAAGAGCGGCCAGCTCTCCTGCATCACCTGCCACTCGCCGCACGCCGGCAAGGGCAAGCTGAAAAAGGTCGCCTCAGACGCCTGCGGCAAGTGCCACGATGCTTCCTACACGGTCAACAAGTACATGCCGAACACCGGCAAGACCGCCGACAACCTCTTCGTCAGGTCGCACACCTTCAGCAAGAACCCGCGTCCGGGCGGAAAAGGCGCAGCTGACATGGGGCCGCCTGTTTTCTACCAGTAGATGAAGCAATTGAAATAGACGATGTAGACCTTTAAAACAAAGAACGGGACGCTGAACCTGAAAAGGCCGCAGCGTCCCGTTTCTTTTTAGAAAAAATTTGGGTTTTCGTTGTCAATTGTCAATCGTCAATTGTCACTTGATCCCTACGCCAATGCGTACAGCCTCTCCTGCGTCTGCGGGGTGAGATGGTCCCAGAGCCCAAGCTGCTGCAGGGTGTCGATCTTGGGAATCCCCTTCTCGCTCCACCCCCTCTCCTCGTAGTACACCTGGATCAGCTTGCGCAGTTCCATCTTGCGCTGTGCCATCAGGAGCGTCCTTTTGTCTGTGGTCGACATGGCTGCAATGGCCTCCTGCTCCTTGCCGAGCATCCTCGCCAGGTCCACGTCGTTGTACTCCTGCTCCGTCTCGTAGAGGGCATCCTCGGTGGGGCCGATCGCCCTGTCGGGGATCCAGTCGTGATCGACGGTCGCCGAACCGTAACGCATCACGTTCATGACACGCTGGAGGTTGATATCTCGGTCGGTCCTTTGGAAGATCTCCTCCCAGCCGAGGTCGGTCCCGAGCACGCCGTTGTAGAAGTCGGCGTAGATGTCCTGGGAGGCCGGGTTGATGTAGATGTCGCCGCTGACCCGCTTCGCCGACTCCGGGTTGAAGACGTCGACCCAGGGGAGTTTGCAGACGCCGAGGTTGTCGTTGCCAAGCCGCACCCGCGGGTAGGTCATCAGCGCCCTCGCCTTCTCCTCGAAGGTCGGGAAGGCGCCCAGGAGATCGGCCTTGATCAGCCAGGCAGCGGCGTGGTGGGCGCCGATATCGCTGGCGGCCGCATAGGAGCCCTGCATCGAGAGCGAGCGGTGGGTCCGGTAGAAGGAGAACGGGAGCCCCTTGGTCTGCATGGCGAAGATGGAGAGATCGGCGCGGGGGTCGATGCCGGTACGCTGCTGGAAGCGCTGCGCCACCCATTCCTGCAGCGAACTCATCCCTTTGCCTGCCATCCTGACGAAGTCGGACTCGCCGTGGGCCAGGCTGTGCATGAAGGCGAGAGCGGCTTCCTGATTGCCCCAGGTCATCTCCAGGCCGCCGGTATCTTCAGCGCCGAGGTAACCGCGCTGGAAGCACTCCATGACGAAGGCCATGATGGTGGCGGTCGAGATGGTGTCGATGCCGTAGTTGTCGCAGTGCCAGTTGGCCTCCATGATGAACTCTGCGCTCCAGATGCCGAGGTTCGAGCCGAAACCGGCCGCCGTCTCGTACTCAGGGCCGTCCACCCAGACCCGCTGCCCTGCGTGGGTCCCGGAGGTGAGCGTCACCCATCCACCCTTGTTGCACTGCAGGTTGCACCCCGGGAAGCAGCCGTCCATGCCGCGATGCTCGAAGAGGTGCTCCGCGTAGTGCTTGCCGCAGATCTGCGCCGCCCGCGGGTCCGTCCCCCCCTGGAAGTTGTGGACCGGGAGCGACTGGTACTCGTGCTTGCTCATGAAGGTGATCAGCCCGACGCTCCCCTTGCGGTGCATCTTGAGCTGTTGCGGATCGACGTCCTTCACGATCTTGTGCAGCGTGGTCCCTGCATTCTGGACCTTCTTCCAGTCGGCTGCACCGTACGGGTTCTCGCCGCGGGGGTACTCGGCCAGGACCACGATGGCGAGGACGTTCTTGTCGCGCATGACCGAACCGATACCGGTCCTGCCGGCCTGCTTCGAGCGCCACACCCCCTTGCCGCCGTCCTGCGCGGGCTTGGTGACGTCGAAGTAATGGCTGTTGATGCAGCCGTAGTTGGTGTTGGCGGCGCCCACGCCGGTGGACATGAAGGCGATGTTTCGTTTCTGATAGCCTGAGGCGGTGTACCGGGCCTCGAGCTCGGTTTGCAGGTGGAACGCCTCGTCGTCCGCCGGGGCAGCCTCCAGGTGCACCTCGTTGGTGAACCCGTTGATGACGATCAGCATTGCCTGGTTTGCCTTTCCCGCTATCTGGATGGCATCGAAACCCGAATATTTGAGGAAGGCGCCGAAATAGCCGCCGAAGTTGGAGACGCCGGGAACGCCGGTAGTCGGCGAAAGCGAGATCGCCATGGCCTTGGCGGTACCCGGAAACTGCGGGATCCCCCCCAGCGGACCGTTGGCGAGGATGAGCGGGTTCTCCGGATCGTGAGCCTTGGTGGTCGGGGTGGTTGCCTGGTGCAGCAGGTAAAGGCCGAGGCTTCGGCCGCCGATGAAATAGTCCCTGATCTTCTCGTCGAGGTCCGGAGTCGCGATGGAGCCAGACTCCAGGTCGATGTTGAGCATCCTGTTAGCGTAGCCGCGGTTCAACTGTCTTGACGCATACTTCATTTCCTGGTTCCCCTCATTCCATAACATTCAGCCAATTCAGGCATGGCGGAAGATATGGTTAATTAACCATGTCCTACCGCAACAGGAACAACTACCCTATGTATACCGGCGGAGTCAAGAGAAATATCGGAGGAAAGTCTCAATAAATCGGGCAGATACTATAACGAAAAGAAAGTTAAACTAGAGCAAACGAGAAGAAGGAAATTAGACGATGCCCCCCTCCCTTGACGGATGGGGGAAGCTTCAAGGCAGGTGCATAACTAAGCGACATACTGGTGGCAAATAAAAGGAAAACGTGTCATAAGGCTATTTACGGGAGGGAATATGGCATCAATAGACAGTCATAAAAACGAGCGTATCCCGGGATCTGCGAATGGCAGGATCTCTGTATCCGACGTCGAGCCGCTACAGGAAACAGAGTATCTACTGAGCAGTACTGAAAACAAGCGGAGATTGTTTGAGTCTGTTGCGCAAGTTGAATATGGCAAAGTAAAGGAAAAAGACCTCATAGACTAAGTGAAGGCGTTTCGATCTTCTGCCTCACCCGATGGAAGCCAGCTCCAGCCTTCCGCCCCAGCGCAGCATCAACTCGCCCCGCAGCAACTCGTTTCCGGGGGCATTCAATTCGGGATCGCGCTCGACCAGGGCGAAGGCCTCCTTGCGCGCCTGCTCCAGCACACCGCCGTCGCGCAGGATGTCTGCGACCCTCAACTCGGGGAGCCCTGCCTGTCTGGTCCCCAGGAAGTCTCCCGGCCCGCGGATCTGCAGGTCCGCTTCGGCGATGACGAAACCGTCGGAACTCTTAACCATCACCTCCAGCCGCTTCTGCCCGTCCTCGGAGAGCTTGTCGCCTGCGAGCAGCATGCAGCGGGAGCGCTCGCTGCCGCGCCCCACCCTCCCCCTCAACTGGTGCAACTGGGAAAGTCCGAAACGCTCCGCGTGCTCGATCACCATGACGGTGGCGTTGGGGACGTCGATCCCCACCTCGATCACTGTTGTGGCAACGAGGATGTCGGTGGCGCCGGCCTTGAACTGCTTCATAACCGATTCCTTCTCGGCAGCAGGCATCCGGCCATGCAACACGGCGACGCGCAGGTCGGGGAAGACCTCCTGGGCGAGATGCTCCGCCATCTGCACGGCGGCCTTCAGGTCGCTCTTCTCTGACTCCTCCACCAGGGGATAGATGACGTACGCCTGCCTCCCCTTCTTCACCTCGTCGCGCACCAGCGAGTAGACTTCCTTGCGTCGCGACTCGCGCACCATCTTCGTATCGATCGGCGTCCTTCCCGGCGGGAGTTCATCTATCACGGAGAGCGACAGGTCTCCGAAGACGGTCATGGAGAGTGTGCGGGGGATAGGGGTCGCCGTCATGACCAGGATGTCGGGGTTGCTCCCCTTGCGCTTCAGAAGCGCCCTCTGCACCACGCCAAAACGGTGCTGCTCGTCTATGATGCCGAGCCCTAGCCGGCGGAACTCCACCTTCTCCTGGATCACCGCATGGGTACCGACCACGATGCGGGTTTCGCCGGAGGAGATCTTTTCCAGCGCGTCGCCCTTCCCTTTCACGCTCGCCGTAAGGAGCGCGACGGAGATGCCGAGACGCTCGCAGTAGCCGTGGATGTTCAGGTAGTGCTGCTCGGCGAGAAGCTCGGTCGGGGCCATGATCGCCACCTGGTAGTCGTTCTCTACGCAGACGAGGGCCGCCATGAGGGCGACCAGGGTCTTGCCGCAGCCGACGTCCCCCTGCACCAGCCGGTGCATCGGGTGCGGCGACATCATGTCCTCCTTGATCTCCGAGAGGACCCGCCTCTGGGCCGCAGTCAGGGTGAAGGGGAGGAGTTTCAGGAGTTCCTTCGTGTAGCGGTGGGTGACCTTGAAGCTGATGCCGTCCTCGAGGGCGACCCCGTGCCTTTTCATCGCCAGCCCAAGCTGCAGGAAGAAGAGTTCGTCGAAGGCGAGCGAGCGGTGCGCCTCTCCGCGTCCCAGGTTCAGGTCGGCTACGGAAACGGAAGGGTCCGGTGCATGCGCCTCGCGGAGCGCCACCGGGAGCGTCAGGAGCTTGTGGCGCCGCACCACCTCTTCCGGCAGGGCTCCCTTCACATGGCGGCTGTAGTGCTGCACCGGCTCGCGCATGATGCGCCGCATCACCTTCTGGCTCACCCCCTCGGTGAGCGGGTAGACCGGGAGGATCCTGCCGAAGTTGTCCGGGTCGCGCGCCATGACCTGGGCGAGATCCTCCCCTTCCGCCGCCCACTCGATCTCGGGATGGTGCATCTCCCGCTGGAAGCCGTACTGCGCGATATCGCCGATGAAGATGCCGCGACGCCCTGGCATCAGGTTCTTTTTCAGGAAGGTGGGGTGAAAGTGGAACCACTTGAGCGGGAGGCTCCCGGTCTCGTCACGGACGATCGCCTCGAAGTAACGCTTCCCCCCCTTGGTGGTCTGCTGTTCGGCGGAGACCACGGTGGCGAAGAAAGCCTCGGTGTTGCCCGGGCGAAGCTCGGCGATTGTCTTCAGCTCGCGCCGGTCCTCGTACCTGCTGGGAAGAAGGTACAACGCGTCCTCGACGGTCGAGATCCCCTTCTTGGCCAGGATCTCGGCGAGCTTCGGCCCTACCCCCTTGACGGCGCGGATCGGGGTCTGCAGTTCGGGCGGGCGCAGGGGGACGCTGACGGCTGCCGGCTCCTTCTTCTTTTCCTGCGGTTTTTCGGGTAATGGTTTTTCCGGCGGTTGTTGCTTCGAAACGCGGAGCGTGCCGTCGACCAGCTCGACGCTCACCAGGTCCCCCGGTTTGAGCGCCAGGGTTTTCCTGATCTGTTCCGGGAGCAAAATGGAACCGTCTGGGGCGAGCGGTATGATCGGCATGGGAATGGAAGTGAAGCGCCCGGCGCGGGAAAAGTCCGGCGCCGGGCGGAGGGTGTTAGAAGAGGTTGTTGATGTCGTTGACGATGTCTTCGACGTTGATGCCGTGAGCTGCGCAACCCTGCTCCAGGGACTCGTTCTGAGCGCCCATGCAGCCGATGCAGCCGAGGTTGTACTTGGAAAGCACCTTGACGACGTCCGGGTGCATCCTCATTACTGCGGCAAAAGTCATATCCTTGGTTACCTGGGCCATTTGAAAACCTCCTGGTCACGCCTTGGCGTGCTTCGAATTTGTGTTGCGGACAGGGCGCGGGCCCGGTCCATGATAAGCCAGCAACCGCGAACGCGCCGGGGGCGGAACGCGATCAGTTCCTTTACTCGTACCTGATCTCGATGATCTCGTACTCTTTGGTCCCGGAAGGAACGGTGACCTTCACCGTGTCGTCCAGCTTGTGACCGATGAGCGCTTTCCCGACCGGGGAGGTGCAGGATATCTTGCACAGCTTGATGTCCGCCTCGTCCTCGCCGACGATCTTGTAGGTCACCTCTTCCTCGGTGGCCGTGTCGTAGACCGTCACGGTGGCGCCGAAGACGACCTTGTCCGGCTTCAGGTTGGAAAGATCGACTACGTAGGCCCTGGCGAGCTTGTCCTGCAGCTCGAGAATGCGTCCCTCGATGAAACCCTGACGGTTCTTGGCCGCATCGTACTCGGCGTTCTCGGAAAGATCGCCATGTGCCCTCGCTTCTGCGATGTCCTGGATCACCTTGGGGCGCTCTTCCTTTATCAGGCGTTTCAGGTCCTCCTGGAGGGCCTCGTAACTCTCCTTCGTCAACGGAACTGTCTGAGACATCGGTTTTCTACTCCTTGATGAACTTGTAGGGGGGCCGTGAGGCCCCCCGTGATCAGCGTTTTCTGGTTTTATAAGGGAGGCGGCTGCACGCTCCCAAGTCATCGGTTACTTCAAGTATTCCTGGATCGACTTAACTTCCAGCTTCGACTGCGAAATGGCGATGATGCCGTCCACCGCGGCCCGCGCGCCGGAGGCTGTCGTGTAATAGGCTACGTTGTTGATCAGGGTGTTCCTGCGGATCGAGTAGGAATCTGCAACGGCCTGGGCGCCGTGGGTGGTGTTGATGACCATGCAGATCTCGTTGTTCTTGATCGCATCTACAATGTGGGGGCGACCTTCGGCAACCTTGTTCACCACCTGCACCTTGATCCCTTTTTCCTGCAGGTAGCTCGCGGTGCCGCGCGTGGCGACCAATTCGAAGCCCTGATCATACAGTCTTTTTGCCACCGTGACAATATGTTTTTTGTCCGGGTCCTTCACGGATATGAACACCTTACCCGACGTCGGCAGCTTCACGTTGGCCCCGAGCTGCGCCCTTGCGTACGCCTTGGCGAAGGTGTCGCCGATACCCATGACCTCTCCGGTCGACTTCATTTCCGGCCCGAGGATGGTGTCGACCCCGGGGAACTTGGCGAAGGGGAACACCGACTCCTTGACCGAGATGTGGGTCGGGATGATCTCCTCGGTGATGCCGAGTTCGGTAAGTGACTTGCCCGCCATGACGCGCGCGGCGATCTTCGCAAGCGGCCTGCCGGTCGCCTTGGAGACGAACGGAGAGGTGCGGGAAGCGCGGGGGTTGACCTCGATGATGTAGATGTCGTCCCCCTTCACGGCGAACTGCACGTTCATGAGCCCCTTGACGTTCAGCTCCAGCGCCATCACCTTGGTCTGGCGCCTGATTTCCGCCACGATCTCTTCCGAGATGGAGTACGGCGGCAGCGAGCATGCCGAGTCGCCGGAGTGGATACCCGCCTCCTCGATGTGCTCCATGATGCCGCCGATGACTGCGATCTCGCCGTCGCAGAGGGCGTCGACGTCTATCTCGATCGCCTCGTCGAGGAACTTGTCGATCAGGATCGGGTGCTCCGGGGAGGCCTGTACCGCGGTGTGCATGTAGCGGCGCAGGTTCTCCACGTCGTAGACGATCTCCATGGCGCGGCCGCCAAGGACGTAGGAAGGGCGCACCACGACGGGGTAGCTGATCCGGTCGGCGACGGCCTCCGCCTCCTCGAAGGAGCGGGCCGTGCCGTTTTCCGGCTGGCGCAGTTTGAGCTTCTGCAGCATCTCCTGGAAGCGTTCGCGGTCCTCGGCGCGATCGATGGCGTCCGGCGAGGTGCCGATGATCGGCACCCCCGCCTTCTCCAGGGCCACGGCGAGCTTCAGCGGGGTCTGCCCGCCGAACTGCACGATGACGCCGGTCGGCTTCTCGACGTCGACGATGTTCAGCACGTCCTCCAGGGTGAGCGGCTCGAAGTAGAGGCGGTCGGAGGTGTCGTAGTCTGTTGAGACCGTTTCCGGGTTGCAGTTGACCATGATGGTCTCGTAACCGTCGTCGGCGAGGGCGAACACGCCGTGCACGCAGCAGTAGTCGAACTC
>DNJC01000095.1 GCA_003490025.1 Geobacter sp.
TGCGTCGGCTGCAAGAGCCGCGGCTGCACCAACTCCTGCCCCGCCCGCTGCTACACCTGGAACGAGGAGGAGCAGAAGATGACCTTCGTGCACGACGGCTGCCTCGAATGCGGCACCTGTTACGTGGTTTGCCAGGAGAAGGCCTTCACGCGCTGGCGCTACCCGCGCGGCGGCTTCGGTGTCGCCTACCGGATGACCTAGAGGGGAAGCCCGGGGCACAGAGCGCAGGAAACTCAGAATACGGAGCAAGTCATGACGAACGAGAACTTTAGAATACTGGTCCTCCTGAGGGAGGTGGCCGATCCGAGGCCGCCGGCACGCACCATCACCCGCGGCGCCGGGATCTCCGCCAAGGGGCTGAGACTCCTCCCCAACCCGGCCGACCTCTCCGCTCTCGAGGAGGCGCTTTGCCTCAAGGATAGGATGGGCGCGCTGGTTACGGTCCTCGCGGTGGGGCCGCAGAGCCTGGACGACACGCTGAGGCTCGCCATCTCCATGGGGGCCGACCGCGCCATCCGCTGCTGGGATCACGGCATGGACGGGGGGGACGCTGTGGCCGACGCCCGCGTGCTGGCCCGCATCGTCGAGATCCTGAAACCGATGCTGGTGGTCACCGGCAGCCGCCTCGCCGACCGCGGCGACGACCCGGTACCGGCGCTCGCCTCCGCCCTGAACGACGCACCCTGCATCGGCTCGGCCGTTTCGCTCACCCTGCAGGCGGGGGCGGTGGAAGTGCTGCGCAAGGGGGACCGCGGTTCCAGGCAGACGGTGAAGGCCCTTTTTCCCTGCACGGTCCTGGTCGAGGAGGGGACGACGCCGCGCTACCCGGCGATCGAGGCGGTCATCGATTCCGTCACGGCGCCGGTTGAGCGCTGGAAGCTCCCCGAACTCGGGCTCCCCTTCTGGGAGGTCGGCTCGACCGGTGCGGCGCTCCCCCTGGCAAGGGTTGGCACGCCGCGCCCCGACCCGGTCCGGGTGGTCACCCCGGACCCCAGCCTCCCCGCCTTCGAGCGGATACTGTCGCTTCTTTCCGGCGGCATCAAGGCCCGCGAGGGACGGGTGCACGCTCTTCCCGCCGACGCCACCGCTGAGGCCCTGTGGGAGATCTTCCGCAGGGAAGGGGTGGTCCCGGAGGGGGCAGCATGAACTACCGCACCGCGCCAGGAGTGGAATTGGTCGAGCGCGAGGGGGGGACCTTCCTCATGTCCAGGACCCCCCTGGCCCTGGTGCGGCTGAACGCCCCGCTGGTGCGGCTGGCCAAACGCGCCATGGCCGGTCCCGTAGCGGCGGCCGGCGACGCCGAGGCCCTCGTGCTGGAGCAGTTGACGCTCAAGGGTTTCCTGGTGCGGCTGCAGGACGCGCCCCAGGCCGGGGCGGAGCTCCCCTCCATCAGCGTGGTGATCCCGGTCCTGGACCGGGAGGATGAACTGGCCCGCTGCCTGGAATCGATAGGGCGGGTGGAGTACCCGAAGGAAAAGATAGAGATCATCGTCGTCGACGACGGGAGCCGGGACCGCTCCGCGGAGGTCGCCAGGGGATACGGCGCCCTCGTGGTCTCCTCCGGCGGGGTGAGGCGCGGTCCGGCCGCGGCCCGCAACGTCGGCGCAGCCAGGGCCGGCGGGGACATCCTTGCTTTCATCGACTCCGATTGCAGCGCCTCTGCCGGGTGGCTGGCCGAGTTGTTGCCGCTTTTCGGCAACGAAAGAGTCGCCGCCGTCGGCGGGCTGGTGGACGGGATGTGCAGCGAGTCCGGCGTGGACCGCTACGAGGCGGTGATGTCGAGCCTGTCGCTAGGCTCCCGCGAGCGCTTCGGCTCCGGCGGGGACGACACCTTCTACCTCCCCAGCTGCAACCTCCTGGTGCGTCGCGCGCTCTTTCTCAGCGTGGGAGGCTTTAGAAACGGCATGCACGTAGGCGAGGACGTGGACCTGACCTGGCGCCTGCGGGATGCCGGGTGGACCATCGCCTACCTCCCCTCGGGGAGGGTGCTGCACGAGCACAGGAGCACGGTCCGCTCCTTCATGTCCCGGCGCTTCGACTACGGCACCTCGGAGGGGACGCTGCAGAAGCTGCATCCGGAGCGGCGCAAGCGGTTCGTGCTCCCGCCGGTACTGGGCGTCGCGCTCGTCCTGGCGCTGGCCGCCCCCTTTGCCGGCTGGTGGCCGTTGCTAGCCGCCGCTGTGCTCCTGGCGGCGGACGCGGCGGTGTACCGGGTGCGACTGGCGCGCCGCGGGGTGNNGCCGCCTTCCTGACCTGCGCCGGGGTCGATTACAGGATCAGGAAACCGGCGCTGTCGGCTTTCGAGTTCGGCGGCATCTACCTGCTGGAGCAGCTCGCCTACGGCGCCGGGGTCTTCTGGGGCTGCCTGCGCGGCCGCGGTTTTGCCAGTTACCGGGTCACCATCCTGAGCAGGATGGAGGCCGCGGCGTAGAAGTGATTCGACCGATCAGTCGGATCGTACCGAACGGTCCGATCTGAAAGACGTTTTCTTTCTCCGAGCCTTTCCGCCTACAGGGTGATCCCCCATGGCGCGAGGCCTAAGGGTTCCGCGGGAAACTGCGGCGCCTCCCTTTGGAAAGGAGAATCCACGCGGCCATGCCGCATCATTCATCAAAAGAAAGGGAGGAGCTGGACAAATGGACAAAATCGCACGCATCGACATGGGGGCCCAGGGTGGGCCGAAGGTAACCGTCGGACCGCTGGGTGAGTACGCAGGCCTTGGCGGCCGCGCCATGACCTCGCTCGTGGTCGCAGCCGAAGTGCACCCGCTGGCGCACGCGCTGGGAGCCGAGAATAAGCTGGTCATCTCCCCGGGCCTTCTGAGCGGCACCACCGGCTCGATGACCGGCAGGCTTTCGGTCGGCTGCAAGAGCCCGCTCACCGGCACCATCAAGGAAAGTAACGCCGGCGGCCAGGCCGCCCAGGTGCTGGCACGCCTGGGGTACGCCGCGGTGATCCTCGAAGGGAAGCCCACCACCGACGACCTGTACAAGATCGTCATCAACAAGGACGGCATCCAGGTCATCGTCGACAACAGCCTGAAGCTCATGGACAACTACCCGCTGGTGGCCAAGCTGCGCGGCGAGTTCGGCGACAAGGTCGCCTACATGACCATCGGCAGCGCCGGCGAGAGGAAGCTCCTGGCCGCCTCCATCGCCTGCACCGACCCCGAACTCCGTCCGACCCGCCACTGCGGCCGCGGCGGCGTCGGCGCCGTCATGGGCGCCAAGGGGGTCAAGGCGATCATCCTCGACGACGCCGGCATGAAGATGCGCCCGCCGGTCGATCCCGACAAGTACCGCGACGCCAACCGCAAGTTCGTGGAAGGCTTGAAGAAGCACCCGGTAACCGGCGAGGGGCTCCCCGCCTACGGCACCAACGTCCTCACCAACGTCCTGAACGAGGCCGGCGGCTATCCGACCCGCAACTTCAAGTCCGGCCAGTTCGAGAACGCGGCCGANNACCCACGGCTGCCACCGCGGCTGCGTCATCCAGTGCTCCGGCATCTATAACGACAAGGACGGCAACTACGTAACCAAGCAGCCCGAGTACGAGACGGTCTGGTCCCACGGCGGGCACTGCGGCATCCACAGCCTGGACACCGTGGCGAAGCTCGACTACATGGACGACAACATCGGCGTCGACACCATCGAGATGGGTGTGACCATCGGCGTCGCCATGGACGCAGGGCTTGCCGAGTTCGGCGACGACGCAGGGGCGATCCGTCTCATGGAGGAGGTCGCCAAGGGGACCCCGCTCGGGCGGGTGCTCGGCTGCGGCGCCAGCGTCACCGGCAAGGTCTTCGGCGTGGAGAGGGTGCCGGTCGTCAAGGACCAGGCGCTTCCCGCCTACGACCCGCGCGCCATCCAGGGGATCGGCGTCACCTACGCCACCACCACCCAGGGCGCCGACCACACNNGCCGCCATCGACTCGACCGGCATGTGCCTCTTCATCGCCTTCGCCATCCTGGACCAGCCGGAGACCTTCCAGGCTCTCCTCGACATGCTGGGGAGCTTCCACGGCATCAGCATGACCGGCGACGACGTGGTGGCGCTGGGCAAGAAGGTGCTCCTGGCCGAGCGCGATTTCAACACGCGCGCCGGCTTCACCAAGCACCATGACCGTCTGCCGCGCTTCTTCTACAACGAGCCGATCGCGCCGCATAACCAGACCTTCATGATGAAGGACGAGGAGCTGGACGAGGTGTTCAACTTCTAGCAACCCGTGTAGGGGCGAATAATCATTCGCCCCTACCGCCCCTCCCCCTTCGGGGGCGGGAACCGTTTTATAAGCAGATAGACCCGGACACCCGCCGTCCGGAGGGGATTCCCTCCGGACGGCGCAATCTTCGACACGGTAAGGGGATAAACGGATGGGCACACCCGCCAGGCTCGAAACCGTCGCGCTGAACCTCCCCTGGGACCGGCTGAGCGTCTTCTTTCCGCTGCTGCAGCGCGGGGTGGAGATCGTGGCCGAACTGGGGCGCCCGCTAAAAGAGTTCCTCTGTGTACAGCTTGGGATCGACGAGGAGTACGTCACCGGGCGCATCACGACCATCTTCCTCGACAACCATCCGGTCGACGACCTGGAGCGCACCCTGATCCACGAAGGCTCGCGTCTCACCCTTTCCGCCGCCATGCCGGGGCTGGTCGGCGCCACCATGAGGCGCTCCGGCTTCTACGCCGCGTTCAGGCAGGGGATCTCCCACGCGGAAACGGGGGCGGAGCTGAAGGCGGGGGAGGGGACCATCAGGTTCAAGCTCTTCAACCTGCTGCTGCCTGAGCTGGCGCCACTGGTCCTTGCCCGCGGCATCCTGGTGGAGCGCGAACAGCTTCAGGCTCTTCTGGGCGAGCTGGAAAATTCAGGGAAGGACGTCGAACTTACGGCGGCGGGGAGCAGGTTCCTTCTTACCGTCTCATTGAATTAGCGGGGCGTTTCGTAACATTGGCAGCTGATCAGTGGCGCCCGACTCCGGTGCCGGAGAGGACCGGCCACCGGGGGGACGATAGATGCTGTTGGAACAGCTGGTGGAAAAGGCGGGGAAAGAGCCGGAGCACGACTGGGACGCCTACTACGGCTGGCTGTTGAGCGCCCATGCCGGGCGCGAGATCGAGGGGTACGCGTTCTGGCAGTGCCAGAGATGCCTGACCACCAACGTCCTCCTGCTGCCGGCGCGTTACGGCAAGTGCCGCTGCTGCGATCTGATCCATCTTCCCTGACCTTTTCGACAACAAAGGAGCAAGACGATGCAGGTTACCGTAAAGCTGTTCGCGAGTTTCCGTGCGGGTCGCACACCGATCCAGACCTGCGAGTACCCGTCCGGCAGCACGGTCATGGATATCGTGGTGCAAAAGGGGATCCCGGTGCAGGAGATCGGCATCATGCTGGTCAACTGCCGTCACGTGCAGCTGGACCAGGAACTGGTCGACGGCGACGTGCTGGCGATCTTCCCCCTCCTGGGCGGGGGGTAAACCATGGGCGGAGTCGATGCCTACCTCATCGCCGCACAGAGCGACGGGCTGGTCAGCACCAGCTGCCAAGGGGAGGCCTGCCGGAGGTTCGGGGTGACCTTCGCCGAGGCCGAGGCTGCCATCCTGACGCTCGGGCTTTTCCCCTCCCGCTACCAGCGCAACAGGGAGACCATCTCCAACGAGGGTCAACTGGCCCTGTTGCAAAGCTGTGTCGCGGTGATCGGCTGCGGCGGCCTCGGGGGATACATCGTCGAGGAACTGGCGAGGCTCGGGGTCGGGAGGATCGTCGCGGCAGACCCGGACGTCTTCGAGGAGCACAACCTGAACCGTCAGCTCCTCTCCCGCATCGACAACCTGGGAGAGCCCAAGGTGGCGGCGGCCGCCCACCGCGTCGCCGAGATCAACCCAGCCGTCCAACTGGTGCCGCACCGGAAGGCGTTGGGGGTGGAGAACGGCCGGGAGCTTCTGTCGGGCGTCACGGTAGCGGTGGATGCGCTCGACAACGTGCAAAGCCGGCTGGAGCTTGCCGAGCTCTGCAGGGAGCTTGCCATCCCGCTGGTGCACGGAGCCATCGCCGGCTGGTACGGCCAGGTGGCGACCCAGCTCCCCGGGGACGACATCTCCATTTACCTCGCCAGCGCCGCCGGGGGAAGCAAGGGGGTGGAGAGCCGGCTGGGGAACCCTTCCTTCACGCCGGCCGTCGTGGCGAGCCTGCAGGTCGCCGAGGTCTGCAAGGTGATCCTGGGGCAGGGGGAGCCCCTTTCCGGGCGCATGCTGATCGGCAACCTGCTGGAGATGGAATTCGAGGAGATACGCCTGTGAGCGCGGAACCCGTTACACCTTTGAGAGAGCTTCAGGTGAAGAAGGACAAGACCGAGTACATCATCCACAAGGTGATCCTGGCCCTCGATATCCTCGAGCAGTTCCACGATGATGTGGACGAGCTGACCCTGGGCGAATTGAGCAAGCGGGTCGGCATGACCGAGTCCAGCCTGGGCCTCATGCTCCCCACGCTCATGTCGCGCAACTACATCGAGCAGGACAAGATCAGCAAGCGGTACCGTCTCGGTTACAAGAACCTGGAACTGGCCCAGGCCGTCTTGCGGCAGACCGACCTGTACCGGGTTTCGCATCCTGTCCTCGCCTCGATGTCCCATCAGTGCGGGGAGAATTGTTCCGTGGCCGTGCTGAGAAAGTCGCACGTCATCGAACTCGATTCGGTCCAGTCCGATCATCCGGTGCAGGTGGTGAGACGGGTCGGGGTGCATCTGCCGGTGCATTGCACGGCTGCGGGGAAGATGCTCATCTCCTTCGAGAGCGAGGAGGCGCTGGAACTCATCTCCGAGCGCGGCGGACTCGACAGGTTCACCCCCAACACGCTCACCGGTGTAGACGAGCTGAAGGAACAGCTGGGCCGGATCCTCGAACAGGGGTACGCCGTGGATGATGAGGAACTGGACCCGTACGTGCGCGGCGTCGCTGCAGCCATCCGCGATTACTCCGGCCGGGTGGTGGGGGCGGTGGTGATAAACGGCCCGTCCTGCCGCGTCGACCGCAACCGTATCGACAAGGAGCTGATCCCCCTGGTGCGAAACGGCGCCAGGGAAATCTCCCTCAAGCTCGGCTACAACGAAGCGGCAGAGCCGGTCCAGGCAAAGAAAAGGCGCGCCTCCCGCGCGAAAACCTCGCCCGCCGGCTCCCTCCTCTGAATTTCCCCTTTGAGGCAACTCGTCTTCCTCAGGGAACATCCCGAAATCGCACATGCTTCTCGGCAAACCGACCCAACCCTCACCCCGGCCCTCGAACCAACCCCTCGCCCTTCGGGAGAGGGTGGCCGAAGGCCGGGTGAGGGCGGTGCCACGAGGGTAGGGGCGAATAATCATTCGCCCCTACAGGTGCGGCCACAAACCATGTTGCCATGCGGCTCCCCTTTGGCTATATTGGCGCAGTCTGCGGCGCCCGCGCCAATCCCGGGACAGGATGGTGACATGGAAAATCCGGCACAGGAGCAACTGGCCGCCCTGGAGGCGAAGCTCGCATACAGCTTCCACGACCGGGGCCTGCTGCAAGAGGCACTGACACATCGCACCTATGTCAACGAGGCGGGCGGGGGGAAGGACAACCAGCGCCTGGAATTCTTCGGCGACGCGGTGCTCGACTTTCTCCTCTCCGACATGCTGCTCATCCGTTTTCCCGACAGCCGGGAGGGGGAGCTGACCCGGATGCGGGCGGCGCTGGTCGACGAGGCGAGCCTGGCGAGGGTTGCCGCCGGACTGGAGCTCGGCTCCGCCCTGCGCCTGGGACGAGGAGAGGAGAAGGGGGGCGGGCGGCAGAAGCGCTCCCTTCTGGCGGACGCCTTCGAGGCGCTCCTTGCCGCCCTCTACCTGGACGGCGGCATCGAGGTCGCCAGGCGCGTCGTGACCGAACTCTTCGCGCCGCTCATCTCTTGCGCGGACCTCCTCTCCGGGCGGGACGCGAAGACCGAGCTGCAGGAGCGCGCAAGGCTTCTGCGCGGCGAACTCCCCCGGTACGTTCTGAAAGAGGCGACCGGCCCCGACCACGACCGGCGCTTCACCGTCGAGATCTACCTCGGCCCCGAGCTGATGGGGGAGGGGGTGGGGAGGACCAAGAAGGAGGCGGAGCAGGACGCCGCGCGGGCGGCGACGCTGGTTCTCAAGGGGGAGAGTTGAGACCGCTGGTGGTCCCCTTCTTCATCCCGCACCTGGGCTGCCCGCACCGCTGCGTCTTCTGCGACCAGGAAAAGATCGCCGGCGCGCGCGGAGCGCTCCCGACGGACGCTGAGATGCGGGAGCGGATCGGGCGCTACGCGGAGAGTTCTCCGGGACGCGATGTCGAGGTCGCCTTTTACGGCGGCACCTTCACGGCGCTCGCCAAACGGGACCAGAGCGCACTGCTCGGCGCGCTGCAGCCGTTTCTGGAGAGCGGCGAGGTAGCGTCGCTGCGCCTTTCCACCCGGCCCGACGCGGTCGACGCCGGCGTCGCCTCCTTCCTGAAAGAGATGCGGGTCGCCACGGTGGAACTCGGCGTGCAGTCCATGGACGAGGAGGTGCTGAGGCTCGCCGGGAGGGGGCACGACGCTGCGGACACGGAGCGCGCGGTCGGCTGCTTGCGGCAGGCGGGGCTTTCGGTAGGCGTCCAGCTCATGCCGGGGCTTCCCGGCGACAGCCCGGAGCGCTCCCTTGCCACGCTGCACCGGGCCCTCTCGCTGCAACCCTCCTTCCTGCGCATCTACCCGACCCTGGTCATCGCCGGGACCGAACTGGCGCGGATGTACCACGAGGGGAGCTACCAGCCGCTTTCCCTGGACCAGGCCGTGTCGCTTTGCAAGAGGATGCTCCTCATCGCCAGGCGGGCCGGGGTGCCGGTGATCAGGATGGGGCTGCAGCCGACGGCGGAACTGGAGTCGCCGGGGGTGATCCTGGCCGGCCCGCACCATCCCGCTTTCGGCCAGCTGGTGGAGTCGGAGATCTGCTTCGACCTGATGAGGCTGCTGGCTTCCGGGCTCCCGAGCGGAAGCCGCGTCTGCTTCGGCGCCCCTGCCGGGCGGGTCTCCGACCTCGTCGGGCAGAAAAGGGGGAATCTCGCCAGGCTGAAGGAACTTCTCGGGGTGGAGGTGGAGGCGGTGCGCGAAGAACCGTCCCTCGCCCCCGATGCCATCTCCCTTCAGTGGGAGGACGGCGTCCTGCAGGCCCGCTTCGACGAGCTGTAACGGACGTTTTCACCCATCCCCACCCCGTCCCTCACTGCCGTTAAGTAGGGGCGAATAATCATTCGCCCCTACTCGGCGCCGCCGGTTATGTGTATACTTTCTCGACGTGCACGGCAGCGCCGGAGGCGGTCAAAGAAAACCTTCCCTCGCCGCGCTTTTTCCCGTATCCTGTCGGATTCCCAATAACAGCAGCAACACCAGGAGGCGCAGCGCATGTCAGACAACACGTTCCGCTCGGGATTCGTGTCCATCGTCGGCCGTCCCAATGTAGGTAAATCGACACTCTTGAACCGGATACTCGGCGAGAAGCTGATGATCACCTCGGACAAGCCGCAGACCACCCGGAACCGGATCAAGGGGATTCACAACGTCCCCGGCGGGCAGATCGTCTTCATCGACACCCCCGGGATCCACAGGGCCAAGACCCGGCTGAACAAGTTCATGGTGGAGGAGGCGCTCTCCTCGGTGCAGGGGGTTGACCTGATCCTGTTCCTGGTCGACGGCGGCACCGACCCGGCGCGGGAGGCGGAAATGATCAGGGAGGTGCTGTCGGGGGTGGACGCGCCGGTGATCCTGGTGATGAACAAGATCGACCTGGTGCCCAAGGGGGAACTCCTGGAGAGGATGTCCTGCTACGGCGAGACCTACCCCTTCAAGGAGATCATCCCCGTTTCGGCCGCGACCGGCGACGGCGTGGAGCAGCTGGTGCAGCTGGTGCACGGCCTGCTCCCGGAAGGCCCCTGCTACTTCCCCGACGACATCCTGACCGACGTTCCCGAGCGCTTCATCGTGGCGGAGATCGTCAGGGAGAAGATCTTCCGCCTGACCCACGACGAGGTCCCGTATTCCACCGCCGTGG
Organism: Geobacter sp.; assembly: GCA_003490025.1. Taxonomy (GTDB): domain Bacteria; phylum Desulfobacterota; class Desulfuromonadia; order Geobacterales; family Geobacteraceae; genus Geomonas. The sequence goes on from DNJC01000095.1 coordinate 10,062, forward strand.
TGGTCGAGAGCTTCAAGGAGCGCGCAGACGGCCTGATCTCCATCTCCGCCGTCATCAACGTGGAGCGCGAGTCGCAAAAGAGGATCATCATCGGCAAGAAGGCGGAGATGCTGAAGCGGATCGGGACCCAGGCGCGCCAGGAGATAGAGAGGCTTCTGGACGCCAAGGTGTTCCTGGAACTCTTCGTCCGGGTCAGCGGCGAGTGGAGCGACAACAGCCGGATGCTGAAGGAGTTCGGCTACGAGTGATCCCGCTCCTCCTTTTTATCGCCCGATTATCGCCTGTCTCGGTTTTATTGTCGGCACCGCTTGCTTTCCCCCCAGTATATGTATTATTAGATATAACGCCGTTCTTTTGTCATCCTAGGTGTGGTTTCTTGCAGCGAATCAGCCCCGCAAATTGCTCGGTTTTTTGGTAGATTAACGTTTTATGGTGTGCGAATCCCTATTAATTTACTTTGTTTTGACAAAAGCGTTTACGTCAAGTAAGGTTTAGCGATTTTTGAGGCACCCGATACGAATTTTCCCAAGGAGAAAGACAACATGGCACTTAGAAAGTACGCCGGCTACGCCTGGAACCTGATCAGCCTGGTCGGGATGATCCTGGCGGTCACGGCGACCGGTCTGATCATCGGTTTCCTTTCCTACGAGGGGATCACCGGGGTGGAGAAACCCTACCTCGGCCTGATGACCTACTTCCTGTTCCCCGGCATGCTGATCGTGGGACTCATACTGGTTCCGCTGGGGGCATACCTGGTACGGGAGAAGAGGAGGAAGCATCCCGGCGAGGTGATCCCGCCCTTCCCGCAGGTCGACTTCAACGACGCGCACAAGCGGCACCTTTTCATTTTCTTCGTCATCGCCAGCATCATCTTCGTGCTGATCGTCTCCGTCGCTTCCCTGAAGGGGTACGAGTTCACCGAATCGACCACCTTCTGCGGCGAACTCTGCCACGTGGTCATGGAGCCGGAGCATGTCGCCTGGAGACATTCTCCCCACGCCAAGGTCAAATGCGTCGAGTGTCACGTCGGCCCCGGCGCCGCCTGGTACGTGAAGGCGAAGATCTCGGGCATGAGGCAGCTTTACGCGGTCGTGTTCAAGACCTATCCCGAGACCATCGAGACCCCGATCGACAACCTCCGCCCGGCTCGCGACACCTGCGAGCATTGCCACTGGCCCGAGAAGTTCTACGCCGGGCGCCAGAAGGTGTTCTACCACTATGCGCCCAACGAGCAGAACACCCCGCGCGAGATCAACATGCTGATCAACATCGGCGGGACGCCCAAGAGCGAGCACGCCAAGGGTATCCACTGGCACATCGGGCAGGAAGTCACCTACGTCCCGACCGACAGGGTGCGCCTGAACATCCCGTATGTCGCGGTCAAGGAGAAGGACGGCACGGTGACCGAGTACATGAGCACCGAGACGCCGCTCACCAAGGATCAGATCGCCAAGTCGAAGAAGAGGGTGATGGACTGCCTCGACTGTCACAACCGTCCGGCCCACGTCTACCGCTCCCCGGGCGTCGAGATGGACGAGAGCTTCGCCTCCAGCCGCATCGACTCTTCGCTTCCGTACATGAAGAAGGTCGCCGTCGAGATCCTGACCAGGCCGTACAAGTCCAAGGAAGAGGCGAAGGCCGCCATCGGCAAGGACCTCTCCGAGTACTACGCCAAGAACTACCCGGCCGTCGCCAAGGCCAAGGAGAAGGAAATCAAGAAGGCCGTCCAGGAGGTGCAGGACATCTACGAGAGGAACTTCTTCCCCGGCATGAAGATCTCGTGGAACACCTACCCGAACCACATCGGCCACTTCTATACCCCTGGCTGCTTCCGCTGCCACGACGGCAAGCACAAGTCCGCAACCGGCAAGGTGATCTCCAAGGACTGCAACATGTGCCACACCGTGCTGGGCCAGAAGCAGGAGAACATCCCTGCCGGAACCACCCCGAAAGAGTTCGTGCACCCGGTAGACATCGGTGACGAGATCAAGAACATCAACTGCAGCGACTGCCACTCGGCAGGCGGGCAGGACGTCCCCGGCGGCGAGGAGCACGCCAAGAAGTAGCGCAAGCCGGCAATGCCGCAAAACGAAGGCCCCCTGATTCCGGTCAGGGGGCCTTTTTTTTCAACAGGTCGGCACCATTGGGCTTTTTCCGGATTAACGAACTTGTATCTTGGCGCTAACGATGCTATATCTTCTTCTCAGTTCAGCCACGGGAGCAAGCCTATGTTGATGAAGGCCTCAGAAGTCGCCGCGCTGCTCCATGTCGAAGAGAGCACGGTGACGAAGTGGATCAAGAAGGAGAAACTGCCGGCCACGATGGTGCACGGCTGCTACCTGATAAACCGCGTCGATCTCCTGGAGTGGGCGACCGACCACGGGAAGAAGGTGCCGCCCGAGCTGTTCGCCGCCGCACAGGCCGACGTCGACCTTCCCCCCCTCAGCCAGGCGCTGGAGGCGGGGGGGATACATTGCGGCGTGCCGGGGGACGACAAGCTCTCGGTGCTGCGGGCCGTGGTCAACCTGCTGAAGCTCCCCCCGCAGATGGACCCCGACTTCCTGCTCCAGGTGCTTTTGGCCCGCGAGGCGCTCGGTACCACGGCCGTCGGCGACGGCATCGCCATCCCCCANNCACCCGATCGACTTCGGCGCCCTGGACGGCAAACCGGTCCGGATGCTCTTCATGATGACCAGCCCGACCGTGAAGGTGCACCTGCACCTCCTCTCCCGGCTGGCCTACGCCCTTCACGATCCAAAGTTCCGCGACGCCCTGAACGTCGCCTGCGACCCCGAGGCGATCCTGGAGGCCGCGAGGCGCTTCGAGCAAAGCCACAGGAGCTGACCATGATCGACTTCGGCGAGCCCACGACCTCCTTTGTCCTGTTGCTGCTCGCCGTCGTCTGCCAGGCTGCGTCCGGGGTGCCGCTTCTTTTCGCCAGGGGATCGGGCGCCGCCCAGCGCCTCTGCGCCTCCCTGATGGCGGCCGGCTCGGTCTCCGGTGTCGCCGGCTCCATACTGGCCCTGGTTTTCCCCGCTCACGCCTCCTGGCTTCTGCTCAACGGTCTCCCCTTCGGCCCCTTCGAGGCCGGCGTCGATCCCCTCTCCGCCTTCTTCCTGCTCCCCATGTTCATCGTCACCGGCTGCGCGGCCGTCTACGGCGTCGGCTACTGGCCGGCGGCGCGGCACCCGAAGAACGTCGGGAAGCTCACCTTCTTCCTCGGGCTTTTGGCCGCGGCGCTCACCGTGCTNNGCCTACTTCGCCCTCACCACCGAGGACGAGAAGCCGCAGGTGCGCGAGGCGGGTACCCTCTACCTGATCACGGCCCACGTGGGGGCCCTTTCCCTTTTCGCCATGTTCTCGCTGATGAAGGGGGCCACGGGGCTCTACCTCTTCCCGGGGCAGGGGACGCTCCCGGCGCACGGCGGCCTCGCCGCCGGGATCTTCCTCACCGCGCTCCTGGGCTTCGGCCTCAAGGCGGGGGTGATGCCGCTGCATATCTGGCTCCCGTCCGCCCACGCCAACGCCCCGAGCCATATCTCGGCCATCCTCTCCGGCATCGTNNCTCCTCGCCTACCACAGCATCGAGAACATCGGCATCATCGTCATGGGACTCGGCATCGCGCTCATCGGCGAGAGCCTGGGGCGCCCGGCGCTGGTGGCGCTCGGCACCGCCGGGGCGCTCCTGCACGTCATGAACCACGCCCTTTTCAAGGCGCTCCTCTTTCTCTCCGCCGGCTCCGTCATCCATGCCGCCGGCACCAGGGAGATCGACCTTCTTGGCGGCGTCTCGCGCAGGCTTCCCTACACCTCGCTCTTCTTCCTGGTGGGGGCCGTCGCCATCTGCGGTCTTCCCCCTCTGAACGGTTTCGTCAGCGAACTGATGGTCTATCTCGGCGCCTTCACCGCGGTCAGCTCCTCCGGTGGCGTCATAGCTGTCCTTCCCGCCATGGCGGCCCCGGTCCTGGCCCTCGTGGGCGGGCTTGCCGTCGCCTGCTTCGTCAAGGTCTTCGGCATCGTCTTCCTCGGGATGCCCCGCTGCGCCGAGCATGTTGCGGGACACGAGGCGTCCATCGGGATGCTGGCGCCGATGGGGCTTCTTTCCCTTTGCTGCGCGACCATCGGTCTCGCCCCGGGGCTCATCGCTCTTCCCCTGAACAACGCGCTTCTCGCCTACCGGGGGTGGCTCGCCTCGCAGGGGATCGCCAACCTGGTCCCCTTCGGCTGGGTCTCCGCCCTGTCCGCGGCTCTTCTCGTCGTCCTGGCGCTCCTCTGGCTGGTCCTCTCGCGGAGCACGAAAAAGCTCCCGATGGGGAGCGGTCCTACCTGGGGATGCGGTTATCTCGCGCCGCGCAGCAGCATGCAGTACACCGCCTCATCCTTCGGCGCCATGCTGGTCGAATGGTTCGCCCCGCTGCTTCGTCCCGAGGCGCACCGTGAGGAGGTCGCCGGGATCTTCCCCGGGAACTCCAGGATCGAGACCCACCTCCCGGAGACGGTGCTGCAGCGGATCTACATCCCCTTCCTGGAATACCTCTTCCTG
>DNJC01000038.1 GCA_003490025.1 Geobacter sp.
AGGCCAGGATCTCGGACTTGGTGAAGATGGACTTGAGCCAGTACCCTTCTTTCTCGATGTTCTCCCGGCCGCCCTCTTCGCGGTCCACGAGGGTTACGACCCCCAGCACGACAAGACCTTCTTCCTCGGCGCGCTTGATCGCCTTGATCGACGAACCGCCGCTGGTGACGACGTCTTCCACGATGACGACCTTTGCTCCCGGCTTCAGGTTCTTCCGACCCTCCAGCCAGGCGCCGGTGCCGTGCCCTTTCGGTTCCTTCCTGATGATGAAACCGGGGACCGGCTTTCCTTCCAGGAAGCTGACCACGGAGGTTGCGGTCGCGATGGGATCGGCGCCGAGGGTGAGCCCCCCTACCCCTTCCAGACCTTCAACGTCCTTGACCGCCTCGAAGAAGAGCTTGCCGGTGAGGTAGCCGCCTTCCGGGTGCAGGGTGGTCTGTTTGCCGTCAAAGTAGAAATCGCTCTGGCGACCGGAAGCAAGCGTCACGTTTCTCTTTTCATAGGACAACTCTATGATGATCTTCTTCAGTCTTTCCTTTTCGCTCATCTCTACTGTTTCTCCTTTTCGAATAGTCCCATCTGCGACTCGTCGTCCTGAACGAGCTGCGGGAATTTGACCGGGTACCCCCCGGTGAAGCAGGCATTGCAGAAGCCGGCGTCTGTGGCGCCGACGGAAGACATGAGACCTTCTTCGGAAAGATAGCCGAGCGAATCGGCGGTTATGTAGCGGCGGATCTCGTCGATCGAGTGGGACGAGGAGATCAGCTCCTTGCGGTTGGGGGTGTCGATGCCGTAATAGCAGGGATAACTGGTGGGAGGCGAGGAGATGCGCACGTGCACTTCACTGGCGCCGGCGTTGCGCACCATCTTGACGATCTTCCTGGAGGTGGTGCCGCGCACAATGGAGTCGTCGATGACGACGACGCGTTTCCCCTTCAGCACCTCGCGCACCGGGTTCAGCTTGATCTTGACGCCGAAGTGGCGGATCGCCTGCTGCGGCTCGATGAAGGTACGCCCGACGTAGTGGTTGCGGATCAGGCCGAGTTCGAACGGAATGCCCGATTCCTCCGCGTAACCGAGCGCCGCCGGGACGCCGGAGTCCGGAATCGGTATGACGATGTCCGCATCGACCTTGTGCTCGCGCGCCAGCTGGCGCCCCTGCTCCTTGCGGACCTGGTACACGTTCTTGCCGAAGATGTAGGAGTCGGGACGGGCAAAGTAGACGAATTCGAAGATGCAGGGGGTCGGCGCCACCTTCTTGAAGGGGAAAAAGCTGTTCATGCCGTTCTTGTCGACGACGATCACCTCNNCAGTAGGCGCCCTGGATGCGGCCCAGGGCGTCCGTGAGACGGTCGAGAAGGGAGTTGGCCTTGGAGGTGGCGAGCAGGTGGACGATGATCTCGGTGTCCATGGTGGTCTGGAAGATCGACCCGTAAGCCTCGAGTTCGTCCTTGATGATCTGGGCGTTGACGATGTTGCCGTTGTGAGCCACGGCGATGGAGCCGCGGGAGTAGTCGACCATGATCGGCTGCACGTTCTTGATCACCGAGGAGCCGGTGGTCGAATAGCGGACGTGACCGATGGCGGCCTTGCCGGGGAGTGACTTGAAGATTTCCTGGTTTCCGAAGACGTCCGCTACCAGGCCCATGCTCTTGTGAGAGTGGAGGTGGCTGCCGTCCGAGGAGACGATGCCGCAACTTTCCTGACCCCTGTGTTGCAGGGCGTAGAGCCCGAGATAGGTGAGGTTGGATGCCTCGGGGTGGTTAAAGACACCGAAAATGCCGCACTCTTCCTCAGGCCGGTGCATCATCATTTCGTCCACGACTGCTCCTTATAAGAACCTGCTACTGCCGATACATGATTCGACACGGTTGTTTGTTTTCCCTCTGCGCCCTCTGTGCCTCTGCGGTGACGGCTTGGGTTTTAGAAGTTTTCCTTCACGTACTTCGCCGCGTTCTTGAAGAAGATCAGTCCCTCGCCTTCCTCCGGCAGATCCTCGCGGGTCCAGCGCGGGTGCTGGGTCCTGTGCACGAAGGCCTCTGGATGCGGCATGAGTCCCATGATCCTGCCGGTCTCGTCGCAGACGCCGGCTATGGCGTTGATCGAGCCGTTGGGATTCTCAGGGAACTCCATGGTGGCAGCCGTGTAGTCCTTGTCGGAGTACTTGAGGCAGGTAAGGTGCTTCGCCTCGATCGCCTCAAGCGTCTTCGGGTCGTCCACCAGGAACTTCCCTTCGCCGTGACGGACCGGGAGGTACACGCCCCCTTCAATGCCGCGCGTGTAGAGCGAAGGGGAAGAAGGATCGCACTTCAGATAGCACCAGCGGTCCTGGAAGCGGCCGCTGGCGTTGTAGGTAAGGGTCGCGGTCTGCTTCAGGTAGTCCCCGTTAAGGGCCGGAAGCATACCCATCTTGACCAGGAGCTGAAAACCGTTGCAGACGCCGAGGATCAGCTTGCCGTCGGCGATGAAACGCTGCACCTGCTCCACGATCCGCTCGTTTTTCCCTTCCACGGCGGCATAGCGGAGCCGGTTCGCCTGCGCCTTCGCGCTTCCCAGGTCGTCGCCGTCCAGGAAGCCGCCGGTCAGGTTCAGGAAGTGATAGTCGTCCAGGCTTACCTCACCGGAGAGCAGTTCGGAGATGTGGGCGATGCGCGCCTCGTCGAAGCCGCCCAGCTTGCAGGCGTGAGCCGCCTCCGTCTCGCAGTTGGTGCCGTTGCCTGTTATGACCAGAGCTTTAGCCTTTGTCATCAATAAGTCCCTCAATCAAAAAGTTAGTAGCGGGAAGCAACGCTCCTCATTATGGCACAACCCGCATCATTTCGTCATATAAAGAATTCCGCTCAACCCGTCCCTTCGCCTCTNNGGCCGAAGGCCGGGTGAGGGCGTTGCCACCGGGAAAAGCGTAGCCTACGCCACCCCCCTCACCCCGACCCTTGCCCTTCGGGAGAGGGAGGTGGATGCTAGAGGTCCTTGAGCGGCGTCTGCCAGGCGGTCTTCAGCTCGCCGAGCCCGGCGTTCACCACTTCATTGCCGCCGCTGCCCTGCACCGAAAGCCTCCCCTCATCGGTCACCTCGCCGATCCTGGCGAAAACGGTTCCGGACATCGCCTCCTCGAACGCAACGGCCTTGTCGGCGCGGACCGTTACCAGGAGCCTGGAAGCGGACTCGGAGAAGAGGAGCACGGCGTCGCTGCGCCCTGCCGCGTCGCCCCGGTAGGCGACCTTGCCGAGATCGATGGAGATGCCGAACCCGCCGGCGAAGGCGGACTCGGCTGCGGCCACCGCCAGACCGCCGTCGGAGAGGTCGTGGCAGGAGGCGACGAGCCCCGCGTTCAGCGCGTTACCGTAGGCGCGGTAGGTGGAAAGCGCCGCCTGGGCATCGACCTTCGGCACGTTGTTGCCGATGAAGCCCTTCTGCGCCAGGTACTCGGAGCCGCCCAGCTCGTTGGCCGTGGTACCGAGGAGGTACACTGCGTCGCCGGGACGCTTCACGTCCATGGTGACGGCGAGGCGCGCGTCCTCCATCTTGCCGATGACCGAGAACAGCAGGGTCGGCGGGATGGAGATCTTGGTGGTGCCGTCGTAGAAGTCGTTCTTCATCGAGTCCTTGCCGGAGATGAGCGGCATGGAGAAGACGGTGCAGTAGTCGTAGAGCGCCTTGTTGGCGCGGACCAG
>DNJC01000034.1:0-2943 GCA_003490025.1 Geobacter sp.
GCGGGCGACATCGTGGCGGTATCGAAGCTGAAGGATACCGTGACCGGCGACACCCTTTGCGACGATTCGAAGCCGATCGTCTACGAGCCGGCCCAGCCTCTGCTGCCGGTGATCTCCTACGCCATCCAGCCCAAGACCAAGGCGGACGAGGACAAGATACATTCCGCGCTGCACCGGATGATCGAGGAGGACCCGACCATCGAGTCGCACCGCGACCCGCAGACCAGGGAGTTCATCATCTCCGGGATGGGCCAGGTCCACCTCGAGGTGATCGTCGAGAAGATGAAACGGAAGTTCGGGGTGGAGGTTCTCCTCAAGACCCCGAAGGTCCCCTACCTGNNTACCTGTTCGAGGACAAGATCGTCGGCGGCGTGATACCGCGCCAGTACATCCCGGCGGTCGACAAGGGTATCCAGGAGGCGGCCAAGGAGGGTTTCCTGGCCGGCAACCCGGTGGTCGACATCAAGGTGGCGCTCCTCGACGGTTCCTTCCACACGGTCGACTCGTCGGAGATGGCGTTCAAGGTCGCCGGNNCTCAACTCGCGGCGGGGCAAGGTGGTCGGGGTCGAGCCCAAGGCGAACTCGCAGATCATCAGGAGCGTCGTCCCGATGTCGGAGGTCCTCACCTATTCCAACGACCTCCGCTCCATGACCAGCGACCGCGGCATGTTCTCCTCCGAGTTCTCCCACTACGAAGAGGTGCCAAGCCACCTGGCGCAGAAGATCATCACCGAGTCCCTGGAGCAAAAGGGCAACGGGAANNGCGAAAGCAATTGACAGTTGACAATTGACAACGTACCTGCGAAACGAATTGACGGATCCTGACTAGCGATCATCTTCCACTTTCAAAACTTCCCCCTCCCCTTCAAGGGGAGGGACGGGGTGGGGATGGGTGAAACCGATAATTCAATCTGAACTGAGCAAGGGAGGAGGAAGTAGATGCCTAACCAATTTTCACCTGACGACGCAGACGAACACACCTCGGAAAAGAAGAGTTCACAGAACCGACTCCTCCTGCTGCTCTTGCTGCTTGCCTTGCTGTTCGGATATCTCTATTTCTTTACCGGCCTGATCAAGCCGCGTGAGGAAAAACCCGCGCCGCCGCCCGCACAGGAATCGGTGGTCAAAAAGCCCATCCCTCCGCGCCCGGACCAGGCCGCGGCTCCCGCTCCCCCCGGTGCTGCACCGACTTCCGGGGCACAGGCACCGAAGGCGGCGGCTCCCACGGCGAAACCTGCAGAGCCGGCAGCCAAGCCCGCGCCCGCTGCACCTGCAGCTGCGCCTGCAGCCAAACCCGCGCCTGCCGCACCGGCCGCACCTGCCGCTAAGGCCGCGCCCGCGGCACCTGCGGCCAAACCCGCGCCTGCCGCACCGGCAGCCAAACCCGCAGCGCCTGCCGCGAAAGCCGCACCCGCGGCACCTGCTGCCAAGCCAGCGCCGGCCGCAAAAGAGGCAAAACCTGCGGCGCCCGCCAAGGAGGCGAAACCGGCTGCCACCGCGAAGGAAACAAAGCCTGCCGCCAAGGAGGCCAAGCCTGCAGCTGAGGGCAAGGCAAAGGGAGTTGCCAAGGCGAAGCCTGCTGCGAAGACCGCCGCTGGCGCCTACGCAATCGAGATCGATGGAGACCTCGCCGAGAGCGAGATCGGTTCCGTCACTGCCAAGCTGAAACAGGCCGGGATAACGACCAACGTGGTCAAGATCAAATCGCAAAAGGGCGAGCCGATGCACCGCCTGTTCCTTGCCGATTTCGGCAACAGGGATGAGGCCGCCGAGGAACTCGACCGCCTGAAAGCCATTGCGCCTAACGCCTTCATGCTCAAGGAGAACGGCAGGTACGCCGTCTACGGGGGCTCCTTCCTTCGTGAGGGTAAGGCTGCCGTGGAGCAGGACCGCCTTTATGACAAGGGTGTCAAGCTCCTGCTTAAAAAGGCCACCATACCGGTCGCCGTCTACAAGGTCCGCGCCGGCAGCTTCGCCGACAAGGCCGGGGCGGAGAAAGCGGCAGGGAAACTGAAGAAATCGGGGCTCACAGCAAAGGCTGTCAAGGCCGGAAAGTAGCGTGACGGAAAAAGTAACGTTCAGGATTTCCGCTGCGGCAGCGCCGTACGTCGGAGCGGACAAGCCGCGGCAGGTAAGGCTAAAGGCAGCATCCGGACAGGTGGCGCTTCCCCCTGCCGATATGGTCCTGCTTCTTTACTACCTCTGCCATGACCAGGATCCCGAGGTGAAACGGAGCGCTATTGCCACGCTGCGTCGGCTCGACGTCGCCGTCATCAGCGAGCTGCTCTCCAACCGGGAGCTGCACCCGCGCATCCTCGAGGCCCTGGTGCAGTTGCACGGCAAAAAGGCGGAACTGGCGCCGCTTTTCGCCAGCCACCCGATGCTCAGCGAGAAGGGCGCCGCCTTGCTGGCGACACAGGGGGATTATTCCGCGGACGCGGCGCCCACAGAAAAGGAGACCCCTCATTCCGGGGCGCCGGTCCAAACCGATGCCGAACCGGTTTCATCCCGGGACGAACCGCTGGACGAGGAAGAGCCGCAAGCCGAGGAAGAGCCGCTGGACGAGGAAGAGTACCAGTCCAAGTTCCAGATGGCCCAGGAGATGGGGGTGAGCGACAAGATCAAGATGGCCATGACCGGCGACAAGGAGTGGCGCAACATCCTGATCAAGGACAACAACAAGCTTGTCTCCAGTGCCGCGATCAAGAACCCCCGGATGACCGAGGCGGAGGTCCTCACCATCGCCAAATCGGCGGTGCAAAACGACGAGATCATGCGTGTCATCTGCGCGAACAAGGAGTGGATCAAGAACGCGCTGATCAGGAAGGCGCTGGTGGAGAATAGCAAGACCCCGCTCCCTGCCGCCCTCCGTTTCGTAGCGACTCTCGGCGAGAAGGACCTGGCCTCGCTGGCCAAGAGCAAGAACGTCTCCTCGGTGATCGC
>DNJC01000034.1:3132-5972 GCA_003490025.1 Geobacter sp.
GCGGCTTTCCGAAAACCGCGGCAGCATGGAGAACCTGCAGTCCTACCTGAACGGGTACGGGCAGAACCTCGCCACCATCCCGACGGTGCTGCAGTACAACAAATCCGATCTCCCGGATGCGCTCCCGCTCGCCGACATCGAGCGCTCGCTCAACCCCTCCCGGCTTCCCGGCTTCAGGACCAGCAGCCAGACCGGCGATGGCGTGCTTCAGGCACTCATGGCGCTGGTCAAAACGGTTCTCTCCGGGCTGCGCGCCAGGGGAGCTGAAGGAATCGCCAGCGCGGATGGGCTGCAGCGGATGGTGGAAACCCCCGCACCGCAGGCCGCGCCAATCCCAGCACCGCAGCTGCAGACGGAGCCGGAAGCTCGCCCCGAGCCCGTTGCCGCGGCCGTTCCCGAGCCGCCGCCCGCACCCGTGGCTCCGCCCGCGCCCGAGCCTTCGCCCGCAGCGGAAGAAGAGCTCAGCCTCGAACTGGCCGGCCCGCCTCGTTCGGCTGGAGGCGACAGGATCAGCGTGCCGCTCACCATCCGCAGCGGCTCCCAAAGCAAGTCCGTGCTGCTGACCCTCTCTCTGTCCGTCGCGGAAGGGTAGCGACATTGGGACCCGATCTGGACATACAGATGCTGGCAAGGCTGCTCCTGGCCTCGCTCCTGGGGGGGCTGATCGGGCTGGAGCGCGAGATCCACGGCAGACCTGCGGGATTCAGGACCCATCTCCTGGTCTCGCTGGGATCCTGCCTCTTCTGCATCACCTCTGTCGAGTTCTACAGGCTGTTCGGTAACTTCTCGGGCACCGTCCCGGTGGGGATCGACCCGGGGAGGATCGCCGCCCAGGTGGTCACCGGCATCGGTTTCCTCGGGGCAGGGGCCATCATAAGGGAGCGCGCCGCCATCCGCGGGCTCACCACCGCCGCCTGCCTCTGGGTCGCGGCGGCGCTCGGCATCGCCTGCGGTGTCGGGCTTTTCTATCTTGCCATTTGCGTCACCCTGGTGGCGCTGGCCAACCTGCTGCTGCTGAAGCAGGTGGAGAAGAGGCTCAACCGGGACACCTACGTGATGGTGAAGGTGTGGGGCGATGACAGCAACGATTTCGTCGGCAGGGTCTACAAGGTCCTCGCCGAATGCGGCATCGACCACATGGACGCGAAGTTCGTGAAGGACATCGAGAAGCGGCTTTTATTCATCGAGTTCCAGGTCAGGCAGCCGAAGAGGGGGCGATCGCCTGAACTCCTTGCGCAGATAAGCAAGCTCGAGGGATTGAAGAGGGTCGCAGTCGAGTAACCGGCCCGCCTCATGGTGCGCATTTTCCCATCGTGGCAACCAGAAAGGAGAGTATGAGCATGGCGGAACTTAAAGGGAGCAAGACAGAGAAGAACCTGCAGGAGGCCTTTGCCGGCGAATCGATGGCGCGCAACAAGTACACCTTCTTCGCATCGGCGGCCAAGAAGGAGGGATACGAGCAGGTGGCTGCGCTTTTCCTCGAAACGGCTGAGAACGAGAGGGAGCATGCGAAGCTCCATTTCAAGGCGCTGGCTGGTATCGGCAACACCATCACCAACCTGAAGGCTGCCGCTGCCGGGGAATACGCCGAGTGGGTCGACATGTACCCGCGCATGGCCAATGAGGCGAGAGGGGAAGGTTTCAACGCCATCGCCGACATGTTCGAGGGGATTGCCAAGATAGAGAAGGCGCATCAGGAACGGTACAAGGCGCTGCTGGCCTCCATCGAGGAGGGGACGGTGTTCAAGTCTGAAGAGCCAACCAGCTGGAAATGCCGGAATTGCGGTCACATCCATGAGGGTACCGGTGCGCCTGACATCTGCCCGGTATGCCATCACCCGAAGGCGTATTTCGAGCTTCTCGCAGAAAACTACTAGGGCACCCGGGGGAGGGGGGACGTATCCGTAACGCCTCGCTCAGCCCCGCTGCATCGCCCGTATCCCTTACCAAAATGCTTGTATACACGTTATGCGGCATGTTATGATGCGATGGTTTTTCATTAGCAAAGGAGGCACGCATGGCAATTATCACAATTTCCAGAGAGATGGGTACCGGCGCGTATGCCGTCGCCAAGGAGCTGGCGAAGAGGCTCAAGTATACCCTGATCGACCGCGTGAAGATCGAGGAACTGGCGCCGAGCTACGGCCTCACCAACGAAATCCTCGAGAGGGTCGACGAAAAGCCCCCCTCATACAGGACCGCCGAGGACCGCCTTCAGGCTGCACATCTCGCTACGATGGAACTGATCCTGCTGGAAAGCGCGAAGAAGGGGAACGTGATCCTTTACGGCAGGGGCGGGCAGGACCTGATCAAGGGGCTCAAGAACGTGCTGAAGGTGCGCTTCATCGCGCCTTTTGAAGATCGTGTGGAAAAGTTCGCCGAGAGGGAGTGGATCGATCCGGACCTGGCCCGCGAGCTTATCAGGAAGAGCGACCACCAGCTCGGTGGTTTCATCCACTTCTACTTCAACCGCAACTGGAGCGATCCGCTGGCGTACGACCTGATTTTCAACACGACCCTCTTCGCCCACAACTCCATGGTGGAGTGCATCGTGGCAGCGTCCAAGGATCCGCGTCTCAAGGAGGACGAGGAAGAGTCGATGACGCTTCTCGATGACTTAATCCTTGCCAAACGCGTGGAGGTGGAACTGCTCAAGTCCCCGCTGGCGCGCGCCCTCAAGTTCCATATCAGCGCCGAGGACGGCGTGGTGACCCTTTCCGGGCACGTGCAGGCCGATGACGAGATCGAGGAAGCGGGCAGGATCGCCCTGGCGGTGGATGGGGTTTCCGACGTGGAGAACGAGCTTGACGTCCTGAGCTACAAACCGGTCAAGGACTAAA
>DNJC01000061.1 GCA_003490025.1 Geobacter sp.
GATTGCGTTGTCTGGCAGTTGCGACGGGGCTTGTTTCCATCTCCGTCGGAGCATGGGCGTCCGGAGAAAAAGGCGCGGCGGAACCGGTGAAGAAACTCTCTCCGGCGGCGACGTCGATTGCCAAGCCGTCCTACAAGCCCCCCCTGCGCGGGGCGCCGTCGGGGAGGGTCGGCGGCGGCACGAGGGGAGCCAGTGAGCGGGAGTCGTTCTCCCTGCTGGTCCTGGCACCCGACCATCTCGGCTACACGGTCACGGAGCAGCCCTGCCTGTACTGGTACATCTCCAGGGCGACGACCTTTTCGGTGGAGCTGACCGTCATCGAGCGAAACGCCGTGAAGCCGCTCCTGGAGAAGGTGATACCGTCGCCGTCGTCGGGAGGGGTACAGGGAGTCTGCCTGGCCGATCATGGGGTGAAGCTGAAGAAGAACGTGGCCTACAAGTGGTTCGTCACGCTGGTAGCGGATGCGCAACAGCGCTCGAAGGACATCCTGGCGGGGGGGATCGTCTCGTACGTCGACCCGTCGCCCGCCCTGAGCGACAAGCTCTCGGCTGCCGGGGAGGCGGGGAGCGCTGCGGCCTATGCAGAGGAGGGGGTGTGGTATGACGCCGTCGCCGCAGTTTCCCGTCGGATCGCTGCGGCCCCTGGAAACGCCGAGTTGCGCCGCGCGAGGGGCGCACTGCTGGAACAGGTCGGTCTGAAGGAGATAGCGGAGCACGACCTGAGGTAGCGAACGCGGCGGGGCTCAGATCTCCCTGAGGTTCCCCGCTTCGTCTTCGCTCCCGACGCTCAGCGCCTCGAGCTGCGCCTCCAGGTGCACTATCATCTCGCCCACCTGATGCAGGTAGGCGGCGGGCGCGTCCGCCAGGGCGCGCAGCGCCGACTCCAGACGCCTGGCGGCGGAAATCGTCGCCTTCAACGGAATCAGCGGATTGACCTCCTCCCTCAGGGCGGCGACTTCCTTGTACTTCTTCAATACCGTCGGGTGGCTCCGCTCCTCCTCGACCACCTGCTTGCGCAGGTCGCCGTACTCCTCTTCGGTGAAGCCCTTTTCTTCCTTCGCCTTTCTCAGCAGATCGATGGAGCGGTAATCGGGGAGCGGCTTCAAAGGCTCGTTCGGAGCCAGCAACTGCGGCTCTTCCTTCTCCATGAAGCGGTAGGCCATGGTCAGCTTCTCGGCGGTGCCGCGCTTGATGCGGATCTCCTGCACGCAGTACTCCTCGAAAGTCCCATATCCCCACTCGCGGAAACGGTTCTTCTGGCTTACCTTGAGAAGCTGCTCGCCCAACTCGACCCACGACGACTTGAACCGCTTTGCCTTGGCCAGGACCTCATATCTCTCGGAGCCGGGTTCCAGATGCTCCATTATGGCCTCGATGTGCCTCTCGCTGTTCGATTTCGGTGTCTCCGGCATCCCTGTCTCCTTCTTTCGCCCGCGCCGTCAGCTGCGCGCAGGGGGTAGGGGGAAATTATCAGAATCCATCCCTTTTTTGAAGTTTTTTGTCTTGGATAAGAAAACGAATCGCGTTAGAATTTCCAATCCCGGAAAACCATGAGAAGGCTAAAGGCAAAACCTTTGGCCACGGAGAAAATCTGAGAACATCTGAGACAAGCTTTAGGAGTACCCCTTCCAGTTTTTGGTTTTCTCAGATTGCCTCAGATTTCCTCCGTGCCAACGGTTTATAAAGGAGAAACATATGGAACAGCGTCTGACGGACATGGAGATGCTGATCATGCATCAGGGCCATGTCATTGAACAACTGAACGAGGTCGTGACCGGACACCAGACCATCATCGACCACCTCACCAGGGAACTGAAAGTGATCAAGGAGCACCTGCAGGGGATCAGCTCCGATAACAGGTCCCCCTCGGAAGAAGAACCTCCGCCTCACTACTGAAACAGCGGCGCCTGCGTTCCGGCCTGCACCAACAACGCGCTGAAGATGGTGGACGGGCACGCGGAGGTGGACGACGCCGAATGTATCCTCTGCGGCTACTGCGGCGCGGCCTGCCCCGAGTTCATGATCAGGGTTGTTTGAAGTCTCATCCGACGGATCGGTCGGATCGGGCCGATCGGTCGGATCTTATTGGAGCTTTTGTGGTAACCGGAACTGTCTTCAACCTGCAACGATACTCCCTGCACGACGGCCCCGGCATCAGGACAACAGTGTTCCTCAAAGGTTGTCCGGCCCGCTGCTGGTGGTGCCATAACCCGGAAAGCCAGTCTCCCGTTCCGGAAATCGCCTGCTCCCAGAACCGCTGCATAGCCTGCGACGCCTGCCTCCTCGCCTGTCACGACTCTCTCAAACCGCGCGAGTCCTGCCTTCTCTGCGGCTCCTGCACCGACGCCTGTCCTACCGGAGCGCGCGAAATGGTGGGGCGCGTGATGCCGGCGGGAGAGGTGCTGGAAAAGATCCTCCGTGACCGCTTCTTCTTCGAGGAGTCCTGCGGCGGCGTCACCTTTTCGGGCGGAGAGCCGCTGTGCCAGCCTCGATTCCTCACCGAGCTCCTGACCGCCTGCCGCGCCCGCGACATCCACACTGCGCTCGACACCGCCGGCCTGTGCACCCCCGAGACGCTCCTGGCCGTCGCGCCGCTGGTCGATCTCTTCCTCTACGACCTCAAGTGCGCCGACAACGAAAGGCACCTGCAGGGGACCGGGGTCGGCAAC
>DNJC01000043.1:0-3183 GCA_003490025.1 Geobacter sp.
GCGGCGCGCGACGTCACCGAGCGAAAACGGCTGGACCAGGTGCTGCAGGAAAAGAACATCGAGCTCGAGAGCGCGAGGGCCGTGGCGGAAAAAACCAACCTCACCAAATCCGACTTCCTGGCCAACATGAGCCACGAACTGCGCACCCCGCTGAACGCGGTGATCGGTTTTTCGGAGGTGCTGCAGGACCAGATGTTCGGCGACATCAACGAGAAGCAGCAGGAGTACGTCAACAACATCCTTACCAGCGGCAGGCACCTGCTCTCCCTGATCAACGACATCCTCGACCTGGCCAAGATAGAGTCCGGGCGCCAGGACATCTATTACGAGATGGTCCCCCTCGAAAAGGTCGCCGCCGAGATCGTGGACGGGCTCGCCGTCCTGGCGGCGGAGAAGGGGATCTCGCTCTCGCTGGCCACGGAGCAGGGGGTCGGGTCCGTCTGCACCGACGTGAAGAAACTGCGCCAGATGCTGCAGAACCTGGTCGGCAACGCGGTGAAGTTCACCGCGAAGGGATCGGTCACGGTCCGGCTGCGCGTCGAGGAGGGGGAGTTCGTGGTGGAGGTCGAGGATACCGGGATCGGCATCGACCCCGAGTACCTGGACACCATTTTCCAGGAGTTCCGCCAGGCCGACGGCAGCACCTCCCGCTCCTTCGAGGGTACCGGCCTGGGTCTCGCCATCGTGAAGAAGACGGCGCGCCTCCTGGGAGGGGACGTCAGCGTGGCGAGCGAGTCGGGAAAAGGGTCGCGCTTCACCCTGCAGCTGCCGCTGGACGGCAGATCGTGCGCCGGCGACGGAAAGGGAACCGCCTCGGCACTGTCGCCGGTGGAACGCCTCGCCCCTCACCCCCCGGCAAGGTCGGTCCTCGTGGTCGACGACGACCCGGAGGCGGTGGCGTTGATAGCGTCGTACCTGGGGCAGGCGGGGTTCCAGACGCTGAGCGCGCTGAACGGCCAGGACGCCGTCAAGCTGGCACTGGCCAAGAGGCCGTTCGCCATCACGCTCGACATCATGATGCCGGAGATGGACGGGTGGGAGGTGATGCGCGAGCTGAAGGACCACCCGGAGACCTCGGACATACCGGTCATCGTCGTCTCCCTGTCGGACGACCGGGCGACGGGGATCGCCCTTGGGGCCGTCGGGGTGATAACGAAACCNNGACGTGCTCCTCGCGGAGAACGGTCACGAGGCCCTGGAGCTTGCCCGGTCGGACCGCCCCGACCTGATCACCCTCGATCTGCTGATGCCCGGGATGGATGGCGCCGCCGTGCTGGACAAGCTGAGGTCGGACGAAAACACCGCCGCCATACCCGTGGTCGTCATCACCTCGAAGGATTTGAGCGCGGCCGAACTGCAGCGTCTCAGCTCCGGGGTGAACGCCATCCTCACCAAGGGGGGGATGGACAGGGAGGTCGTGCTTCAGGAGCTGGTCAGGTGCCTGGAGCGGGTGGGGTGGCAGGTTCCCGAGCCCGGGGGCGCGAAGGGGTCGCGGATACTGATCGTTGAGGACAGCGAGGCTGCGACCATTCAGCTGAGGTTCGCCCTGGAATCCGCAGGCTTCTGCGTCGACGCGGTCTCCGGCGGCAGGCACGCCCTCGATTACCTGAAGAACCACGTCCCGGACGGGATCATCCTCGACCTGATGATGCCGGAGGTGGACGGCTTCGAAGTCCTGAAGACGGTGCGGTCGTCGCGGCTCACCGAAAAGGTGCCGGTCATGGTGATGACGGCCAAGACGCTGTCGCCGGGAGAGCACGACAGGCTCCGCTCGCTGGAGGTAAACCACCTGGTGCAGAAGGGGGACGTGGAGCAGCAGGAATTGCTGACCAGGGTCTGCGAGATGCTGGGAGCAGTTTCTCTCTTCAGGAATGAGACAATGCCGCCGATAAGGAACTTGTCACCGGCTGCAGCTGCGTGGCAGGGGGACGGCTCGCTNNTACCGGATCGTCGAGGCCACCGACGGCGCGGCCGGGCTCGCCGCCGCGCGCAGCGGCAGGCCGTCGCTGATACTTCTGGACATGCAGCTTCCCCTGATGGACGGCATGACCGTGCTGAAAAAACTCAAGGAAGAGCAGTCCACCGCCGCCATCCCGGTGGTGGCCTTGACCGCGAGCGCCATGTACGGAGACAGGGAAAAGCTCATCAAGGCGGGATGCGCCGCCTACCTNNTGGCAGCGGCCATGGAAGCGGCAATTTCGGAGGGAGAAGGAGATAGCGCGGTATGAAACTGCTCGCCATCGACGACAATCACGACAACCTGCTCACGCTGAGCGCGCTCTTGAAGGCCTTCCTTCCGGAGGCGAGCCTGATCACCTCGCAGTCGGGGGCGGACGGGATCCGCAGGGCGCGCCTGGAGCGGCCGGACGCCATACTGCTCGACATACAGATGCCGGGAATGGACGGCTATGAGTCGACCTGCAGGCTGAAGTCGAGCCCGGCCACGCAGCACATACCGATCATACTGATGACCGCCCACCGTACCGATTCCGCCTGCAAGGTGAGAGGGCTCGAGTGCGGCGCGGACGCCTTCCTGGCGAAGCCGATCGACGAGGCCGAACTGGTGGCTCAGATCAAGGCGATGGTCCGGATCAAGCGCTCCGAGGACGCGCTGCGCGAGGAGCGCGACGGCCTGGAGGAGCTGGTGGCAAAGAGGACCTCCGACCTGTTGCGCGCCAACCAGGAACTGCAGCAGAACGTGGAGCGGCTGGCCGAGAGCAAGGCGCGCTATGCCAGGGCGGTGCGCGGTACCAGCGACGGCCTTTGGGACTGGGACCTCCTCACCGGCGACTGCTACTACTCGCCGCGCTGGAAGGAACTCCTCGGCTTCGCCGCAGACGCACTTCCAAACCATGGCGACACCTTCTTTTCCAGACTCCATCCGGATGACCTCCCGCGCGTCGAGGCGGCGCTGCAGGACCACTTCGCCGGGCGAGAGCCTTTCAACGTCGAGTTCAGGCTGCGGACCCGCGACGATTCCTTCCTGCGTTTCCGTTCGCGCGGGCAGGCGGAGTGGGACCAGCGCGGCATACCGGTGCGGATGTCTGGAGCCATCACGGACATAACCGAGCGGGAGCAGATGGAGGAGCAGCTCCGGCAGTCGCAGAAGATGGAGGCGGTGGGGCAACTGGCGGGGGGGGTGGCGCACGACTTCAACAACATCCTCACCGTCATCTCGGGCTA
>DNJC01000043.1:3295-5664 GCA_003490025.1 Geobacter sp.
GCCAACGCGCGCGACGCCATGGCCTCGGGAGGGGTCTTCACCATCTCCACGGGGCTCTTGGAGGAGTGTGATTCATTCTACAATTTCAACGCCCCTCCCGGCCGTTACGGGGTGGTCATCATCTCGGACAACGGCAAGGGGATGGACGCCGAGACGCAGAGCAGGCTCTTCGAGCCTTTCTTCACCACCAAGGAGGTGGGGAAGGGGACCGGTCTCGGCATGGCCATCGTCTACGGCATCGTGCGGCAGCACAAGGGGTTGATCAAGGTGATGAGCAGCCCCGGGGAGGGGACCACCTTCTCCATCTATCTTCCCCTCGGGGAGAATAAGGAGTGCGTCCTGGGCGAGAATCCGGTCGCCGCCGCGCCCGAGCAGGGATCGGAAACCATCCTGGTGGCCGAGGACGACCCGAGCGTCCGCAACATGGTGAACATGGTGCTCACGAAGTTCGGGTACCGCGTCATCCTCGCCGAGAACGGGCAGGATGTGGTGGACAGCTTCACCGCCAACCAGGAGAACGTGGGTCTCGTCCTGATGGACATCATCATGCCCAAGAAAAACGGCATCGAGGCCTTCGCCGAGATCAGGAAGCTGCAGCCGGAGGCGAAGGTTCTCTTCACCAGCGGTTACACCTCGGACTTCATCCAGAGCCGCGGCATGGAGGAGGGGGTGGAACTCCTTATGAAGCCGGTCCAGCCTGTCCAACTGCTCCGCAAGGTGAGGGAGGTCCTGGAAAGGCAAATCAACTAAGATAAAAATAATTTTGCACCGCCTAATGACGTACCCTTCTATCGCGCCGCCACGGCGCCCTCTTTGTCCTCCGCTGCTAAATCCTTTTAATGGTTAAACTATCAATGTTGGTCCCTCCGACGCGCCGTCCGGCAATTAGCGTTTTTTAATCTAGCATTAATCCAATGTTTCGAATAGGCTAATTTTGATGTGGAACGGTTGCTGCTACATTTCCTTAATGAAATAGTTGCTCGCAACAGTCGAGTTTCCCTTTCGCCGTTATTACTCCTTGAAATTGTGAATTTTTTTCCCTGCCGGCGGCTCTCAGTGGATGGGGCGGCCGACCCTGTAATGTCTTCACGCTGGGTAAAATACCCCAATGGGTGTGGGTAATATACCCCAGCATTACAAAAGGAGGTACTACGAAAATGAGAAAGCTTCTGGCAGCACTCACCTGTATTGCCATGGTCCTGGCGCTAGCCGTGCCTGTGGCCCTGGCAGGAAAACCGGTAACCGACAGGACGGCGCCGGTCACCACCGCTTCACCGCTTGGGGGGACCTTCACCGGTCCCGTAACGGTCACCCTGACCGTCAACGAGGCCGCGACCACCTACTACACGACCGACGGCTCCACCCCGACCACGGCGTCGACGGTCTACAGCGTCCCGATGACCTTCAGCGCCACCACCGTTTTGAAATATTTCTCCAAGGACACGGCGGGGAACAGCGAAACGGTGAAGTCGCAGACCTACTCCTTCAGCGGGACGAGCACCCATGCCACCCTGACCTGGACCGGTTACGGCATGTGCAGTTCCTGCCATAACAGCCAGGCCCAGGCGATGTACCAGGGCGTGCACTACCAGTGGAAGGGCTCCGCAGCCGAGATGACCACCGGCACGGCCACCCAGGGTAAGATGGACGCCGTCGACGGTTCCAGCGCGCTGAACGCATACTGCATCAACATCCAGGGGAACTGGGGTCCCTGCGGCGCCTGCCATGCCGGTACCGGNNGCCGACGCCACCAACGCTCCCTACAGCCGCGTGCGTAACGCCACCACCGGCCTCTTCGAGCCCGCGGCCGGCCTGAACATGAACCTGGTGGTGCAGAAGGCAGGCGCCAAGCCGACCCGCAAGAACTGCCTCGGCTGCCACGCCAAAGCGGGCGGCGGCGACGCCGTGAAGCGCGGCGACATCGCCCTCGCTTCCGGCACCACCTCCGACGTCCTCTACGACACCCATATGGCCATGGGTAACGGCGGCAACATCCAGTGCCAGGGCTGCCACACCTTCACCGGCCACCGTGTCGCCGGCCGCGGTACCGACCTGAGGCCCGAGGACACGACTACCGAGATGAGCTGCTCCACCACCTCCTGCCACGCGACCAAGAGCGCTCCCACCGGCCACGCCACCGCCGCCGTCAACCGCCACATCGCACGCGTCGGCTGCCAGACCTGCCACATCGCCAAGTACGCCAAGAACGCGAACGATACCGCGAACACCGAGGCGACCGAGACCAACCGCAACTGGCAGGTAGGCGAGTGGAACGCCACCTTGAACCGCTACGAGCCGATGCCGACCAAGGCCAACGACCTGGTTCCCAAGTACGCCTTCTGGAACGGCACCAGCTGGGGCAACAACGC
>DNJC01000054.1 GCA_003490025.1 Geobacter sp.
CCACCGGGAGATGGTCATGGCGCTACGCATACTGGTCGCAGAGGATGACCCCACCATACGGCACATGATGGTCATCATCTTGTCGCGACAGGGGTTCGACTGTTCCTCCGTCGAGGATGGCCGGCAAGCCGTGGAGGCATGGGAACGGGACCATTTCGACCTGATAATAATGGATGTCCAGATGCCGGTAATGGACGGGCTGAATGCCACCAGGATCATCAGGAAGGAAGAAGCGGTTCGAGGAGGGCATATCCCCATCATCGCAACCACCGCCTTCGCGCTGGACGGCGACCGGCAGATGTGCCGGGAGGCGGGGATGGACGAGTACGTGTCCAAGCCTCTCCATCTGGAACTGCTGCTAGGCTTCATCGACAAGCACATGAAGCGCCGGCCGGAGGATCTCCCCTGATGTCTGCCCGCCATGCCGCCGGTCTCCCTCAGCCTTAGCCAACGCCGGGACGCTACCCGGGGCACGCATCCCTTGCCAAAGGGCTTCCTATGACCGTTCACCGCAAGCACAAGGCAGCCTCCCCTTCCTTAGTCAAAAGCAGGAACCACCAGGAGGAAATCCTTTGGGAGCAGGTGAAACAGCTTTACAACCTCGCTCCTATCGGCTTCATCGCCTCCATCTTCAACTCGCTGATCGTCTTCTTGGTCATGAGGGGAATCCTCCCCCGGCACATCATCGTTGCGTGGTTCGCCGCCATTTTGACCATTACCGCTTTAAGAGCGGTGCTGGTCCTCTGGTTCCGAAATCTCAAGCCGGAAGCCGGGACCGCCCCGGCCTGGAAAAGACGGTTTCTTTTCGGCGTGCTCCTGATCGGTGGCGCCTGGGGCAGTATCGGCCTCCTTCCCTTGTCGTTCTCCCTCGCCCACCAGGTTTTCTACGCGTTCGTGCTGGGCGGAATGGCTGCCGGAGCCTCTTCCACCTTTTCCAAGGTCAGGTACGGGGACGCCTTCTTCACGATCCCCGCCATCCTGCCCCTCTCCATCAACTTTTTCCTCTCGCAGAACGCGTTTCATAAGGCCATGGGCGCGATGACCATCCTGTACGTCATATTGCTGTCGCGGATCTCCCGGCACAATTACGGCGTCAACAGGTCCTCGCTGTTGCTGCGATTCGAAAACGTCGAGATGATCGAGGAGCTGAAGCGCGCCAACGAGGTAGTCCAGGGGCTCAACTCGCGGCTTCTCGCCGAGATTGAGGCGAAGCTGGGAGCGGAGGCCGAGGTCAAGGCGCACCATCAGCACCTGGAGCGGCTGGTCGAACAGCGCACCGGAGAACTGACCCTTGCCAACCGGCAGCTCAAATCGGAGATAGAGGAGAGAAAACAGATAGAAAGGGCCCTCAGGGAGAGCCGCGAGCGCCTTGTCCTGGCCCAGAGGGCGGGACGGGTCGGGGTATTCGACTGGGACATGAGAGCCGACGATGTGATCTGGACCGCCGAGTTGGAGGAACTGTTCGGGCTGGCGCCGGGAGCATTCGAGCGTAATTATCGGGGATGGGCCTGCCGCGTGCACCCGGATGATCTCCCCGGACTGGAAGCGGACTTTCGTCAATGGATGCAGGATCGCGCCGGTCACGTCGACTTCGAATACCGTTTCCTGCGGGGCGCAGAGGTGCGCTGGATGGCCGCCAACGCGACTCTCAGCTACGGTGAAGACGGGACCCCACTGCGGATGGTCGGGACAAACCTGGATGTGACGGAGATGAAAGAGGCGCAAATAAAGCTGCTGAAGGCAAAGGAGGCTGCGGAAGCGGGAAGCATGGCGAAGAGCGAATTCCTGGCCAACATGAGTCATGAGATGAGGACCCCACTGGCGGGGGTACTCGGGATGATAACGCTGGTGCTGGACATGGATATCGGGGCGGAAGAAAGGCAACTGCTCGAGATGGCGAAGCGTTCGGCCGATTCACTGTTGCGCATCATCGCCGACCTGCTCGATTTTTCGCGCCTGGAGGCCGGCGTAATGAAATTCGAGCGGAAACCTTTCGCCATTGCCGACGTGGTGGAGGCAGCGGTTGAGGTGGTCTTTTTGAGCACCAGGGAACGCGGCGTCCACCTTTCCTGGAGGGTCGAGGGGGATCTGCCCGAAGAGATAGAGGGGGACGCCGGAAGGCTCAGGCAGGTATTGATCAACCTCCTCGGTAACGCCGTCAAGTTCACGGAAAAGGGGGGCATCGAGGTGACGGTGCGCCCGGGCCCTCCCGCCGAGCCAGCGGAGCGGCGGTACCTGCTGTTCAGCGTCAAGGACACCGGCGTCGGGATTGCGCCCGAGCAGTTGGAGGAGATCTTCGACAAGTTCACCCAGATCGACACCTCGCTCACCAAGAGGCATGGCGGAACCGGGCTCGGACTCGCCCTGTCGAGACAGATAGTGGAGGCGATGGGGGGACGCATCTGGGCGGAAAGCAGCGTCGGCGTCGGCAGCACCTTCCATTTCACCATTCCCGAGCGNNTCCCTTGCAATCGCAGGGAAATGTCTTAAGCTTTCCGAAAAATTAACCGTGCAGGAGGAAATATGCCTAAGGTTACATTCAAGGGGAATCCGGTGACTCTGGTGGGACCGGAACTGAAGGTGGGGGATGCCGCTCCTGATTTCTCGGTGGTGGACAACTCTCTCGGAGCCGTGTCGCTGGCAAGCTATGAGGGCAAAGTGAAGATCGTCAGCGCCGTCCCTTCACTCGACACGCCGGTCTGTGACACCGAGACCCGCCGCTTCAACCAGGAGGCCGCCAGTCTGCCCGGCAACGTTGTCGTGCTCACCGTCAGTGCCGACCTCCCCTTCGCACAGAAAAGGTGGTGCGGCGCTGCCGGGATCGACAAGGTGGTGACGCTTTCCGATTACCGCGACCGCTCCTTTGCCCTTGCCTACGGCGTCCTCATCGACGAACTCAAGCTCCTCTCCCGCTCCATCTTCGTCATCGACCAGAAGAACGTCATCCGCTACATCCAGCATGTACCCGAAGTCACCCAGGAGCCCGATTACGCCGCCGTGATCGCTGCTGCGCGCGAACTCGTTTAACTAGCCGCAAACACTGAATAACGGGAGGCGCCTGCCGACAGAGACAGGCGCCTCCTCGTTTCCCCCCCGGCGCCGCCCGGGGCTAACTGGCTTTTACCATTGACATAATGGTGCAAAATCCGCCGAGATGTGCGACAATGCCACCGGTTTGAGCAACGACCGCCCATTTCGGAGCCTTTATGGAAAGTAGATACCTCCCGAATCCGTTGCAGGCGAGTTACCTGCTGGCAGCCCTGTCCGTTCCGGTCGTGCTGCGCTTCCACCTGCTTCCCTCCGTATTCGCCGGCCTCGCCGTCTATACGCTGACCGCCAAGCTGGCCCGGCGGCTGCCTACCCGCTGGGGGAGCCTCGCCCACAAGGTGGCGCTGGCCGGGATCATCCTGCTGGTCACCTCCCTTGTCGCCAGCCTCTGCCTGGCGCTCTGGTCCTTTTTACGCGGCCACCACGGCATGGCGGACCTCCTGACCGCCGTCGCCGAGACGCTGGAAAACCTTAAACGGAACCTCCCCGCCGACCTGGCGGACGCCCTTCCCGACACTGTCGAGGAACTGCGCGAGCAGATCGCGACCACGCTGCGCGAGCACGGCAAGAACATCTCCTCCGTCGGCATCTCCGGTGTCAAGACCTTCGCCCACCTCGTCCTCGGCATGGTGGTCGGGGGGCTCGCCGTCCTGCATCGGTTCAACAAGGAGGAGGGTTTCCCCCCCCTCGCCGAGAGCCTGCACGTGAGGCTGCTGACACTGGCCGACGCCTTCGACAAGGTGGTCTTCGCACAGGTGAAGATTTCCGCGCTGAACACCGTCTTGACCGCCATCTACCTGGCGGTGATTCTCCCGCTCTGCGGCATCTACCTCCCGATGGTGACGCTCCTCATCCTGCTCACCTTCGTTGCCGGCCTTCTCCCCGTGGTCGGCAACCTGATCTCCAACTTCACCATCGTGCTGATCAGCCTCGGAGTTTCTCCGGTGGTCGGCGTCTCCTCGCTGGGCTTCCTCGTCCTGATCCACAAGCTTGAGTATTTCACCAACGCCCGCATCGTTGGCGGCCAGGTGAAGGCGAACATCTGGGAGATCCTTTGCGCCATGCTTCTCATGGAGGCGCTCTTCGGCATGGTCGGGCTGGTCGCGGCCCCCGTTGTCTACGCATGGCTCAAAGCGGAGCTAAAGGCGCGGCAGCTAGTCTGA
>DNJC01000007.1 GCA_003490025.1 Geobacter sp.
TTTTCATGGGTGAGCCTGGTGGCGATGCCGAGGTCGGTGGCGAACCCGACGCACCCCTTGGCCCCCTCGATCCTGAAGCCGACCGGGTCGCAGGCATCATGGGTTATCGGGAAGGGATCGATGGAAAGCCCCTTGAAGAGAAACGGAGCGCCTGCCTCGAACTCGATGAAATCGGCGCGGCCGATCACATGGCGGGCGGCCTGGAGCGTACGGGATGACCCCATCACAGGGAGTTTCAGGCGCCTGGCCAGCGCTCCGACCCCGCGCACGTGGTCCGTGTGTTCGTGCGTCACCAGGATGCCGTCCAGCGTGGCGGCATCGACGCCGATGGAGGAAAGCCTCGCGATGGTCTCCCGTCCCGAGAGTCCCGCGTCGATCAGCAAGCGGCAGGAACCGGTCTCCAGAAAAAGGGAGTTCCCCTTGCTGCCACTCGCCAGGAGGCAAAGCCTCATGCATCCCTCCAAAATGTCTGAAAAACCAGGTCGGCGTACCGCGCCGCAGACGGCAGTAAAACCTCATTTTTATACAGGAAACGGGGATGAGATTCAAGATGAAGTTGCTGAGATTTGGTTAACGCAAGAGCCTGCTGTAGTCGGCCGTGTTGTCGCCCAGACCGGGGGCCAGCGGCAGCAGGATGTGGAATGTGGAGCCGGGGAAGCGCTCGGGGTTGTAGCCGGTGGACTCGACCCAGATCTCGCCTCCGTGCATGTCGACGATCCCCTTGGCGATGGAGAGGCCGAGACCCGCCCCCTTCGCCTTGAAGGCGACCTTGCCGCTGGAGTGCTCCTGGATATTGCCTACCTCGTAGAACTTGTCGAAGACCCTGAGCTGGTCCTCGCGGTCGATGCCGATGCCGGTGTCGGTGACGGTGATCTCGAGGAAAAGGTGGTGCTCGCGTCCCTGTGCGTCGCCGTCGTCGGCGGCGCCGGAGAGGCCGCGCAAAAGGTACTTGGCCGAGGTGCTGATGGTGATCTTGCCGCCGTCGGGGGTGAACTTGATGGCGTTTCCCAGGATGTTGGAGAGGAGCTGCATGAGCCTCAGCGCGTCCCCGCGGATGGACGGGATCGACTCGTCGAGGTTGACCACAACCTCCTGCTTGCGCATGGAGAAGAAGAAGCGGAGTTCGTTCACCGACGACTCGATGAGCCGGTTCAGCTGGATGTCCTCAACCTTGAGCTGCAGCCTCTTCTCGTCGATCATGGAGACGTCGACCATGTCCTTGATGATGTTGTCNNAGGCGCGATGCGGCGTTGGCGATGTTCACCACCATCTCCAGGACCGTCTTGTCGATCTTGTCGGCCAAGTCGGTGGTGATCAGCTCCGAGTACCCCATGATGACGGTGAGCGGGGTCTTCAGCTCGTGGGAGGCAAGCCCCAGGAAGGAGTCCTTCATCCGGTTCAGCCTGGCCAGGTCGGCGGAACTCTTCTCCAGGTTGAGGATGATCTCGCGCTCGCGCGTCACGTCGCGGAAAATCGCCTGCACCAGGATCTCGGAGCCGCTCTTGATGCTGGAGGCGTGCAGCATCGCCACCATCGCGCCCCCCTCTTTCCTGGAGAGCTGCATCTCCTCGGCGATATGCGCACCCTCGGCCGCCTCNNTCCTTCGCCTCGTAACCGAAGAACTCCTCGGCCATCTTGTTCACCATGCGGATCGAGTCGTCCGCGCCGATGACCACGATGGCGTCGCTTGCGTCCTCCATAAGCGACTTGTACAGCTCCTCGGAGCGCTCCAGATCGGTGCTGAGGCTCTCCAGCTTGCGGTACGACTCCTGGAGCTCGTCGAAGGTCCGCTCCATGTCCCGGTAGTTCTTCTTGATCTCGGCGTCCCTGTTTTTCAGGAACTGGGACATGATGTTCACGTTGCGGGCGAGCTCGTTGAACTCGTAGACCTCCACCTCTCCGATCTGGGTGTCGAACGCCCCCTCGGAGATCTGCTTCACCCCCTTGAGCAGCATGGAGATCGGCGTCATCACGTACTTCTTCATGAACAGCATGATGAGGGAGAAGGAGATGACCAGCGATATGCCGAGGAGGAACAGGGTCTTGAAGAGCATCCCCTTCATCTTGTCGTAGACGACCTGTTCGCTGAAACCTACGTGCGTCCGGGCGATCGGTTTCCCGTACGGGCTCAACACCAGGAGCGCGTTGTCGTAGTAGGACTGCGCGCCACCCTTGGCGGGGATGGAAACGCGCCGTTTGTAAACAACCTGCGGCTCATCGCCGTCCGCCTCCCCCTTTTTGTGGGGCTGTGCAGGAAAGGTCATGAAGCGCGCATCGCTGGCGAAGAGCACCTTCCCGCTCAGGTCGGAAACGACGCAGTAGGCGATATCCGGGTTCCCCTCGATGATCTCGCGGCATTTCTCGGAAACGCCGGTGGTATCCTTCAGCTCCACCCCCAGGTTCAGGACCTTCTCTATATTGGACTTCAGCGCGGCCGCAAGCCCCTTGGAACGCAGGTTGAGAGCATTCACCTGGTCCCGGCGCAGGGCCATTATGTCCATACCGGACCCTATGAAGATGGTAAGGAATAGGATCAGGAAGGAGAAAAGTAAGATGCGTTTTTCGAGGGTCATTTTCATCTATGGTTAAATTCCGGCATCAGGTCGGGTAAGGAAGCACGCATCATGGTCCACGCAAGAATAATGTATCCCCGCTGGATAAGTCAATTATTATATGGATTTATTGATTGCTGGAAAACCGGCCGGCGTGCCGCGGCTCCCGTACCGGAAAACGGACTATGGGCTCTTCTTCACTATCGTCTTTATTCGTAAAAATCTTAAATAAAAAGTTGACGAGCATCCGAGTCGTGGTAATATCCCCAATTATGAATAAATACTTAATTAACGGGAGGGTCACATGGCATTAAGAATTGCGATTAACGGTTTCGGCAGAATCGGTCGTTCGGTATTGAGAGCCGCAGCCCTGGACCAGGGTTTCGACTTCGTCGCGATCAACGACCTCACCAACGCGAAAACGTTGGCGCACTTGTTAAAGTACGATT
This sequence comes from Geobacter sp., assembly GCA_003490025.1. Classification (GTDB taxonomy): domain Bacteria; phylum Desulfobacterota; class Desulfuromonadia; order Geobacterales; family Geobacteraceae; genus Geomonas. Next base: position 3,002 of record DNJC01000007.1, read on the forward strand.
CGGTTCACGGCATTTTCCCCGGCGAGGTGTCGGTTGACGGCGACCAGATCATCGTCAACGGCAAGGCGATAAAAATACTGGCGGTGAGGAACCCGGCGGAACTTCCGTGGAAGGAGATGAAGATCGATATCGTTCTCGAGTCGACCGGCCTTTTCACCGCCAGGGACAAGGCCGCGCAGCACCTGACCGCCGGCGCCAAGAAGGTCATCATCTCAGCACCCGCCACCGATCCGGACCTCACCGTGGTCCTCGGCGTGAACGATAAGGAATACGACAAGAGCAAGCACCACATCATCTCCAACGCATCCTGCACCACCAACTGCCTGGCCCCTGTCGCCAAGGTCCTGCACGAGAGCTTCGGGATCGAGAGAGGCTTGGTGACCACGGTGCATTCCTACACCAACGACCAGAACATCCTCGACCTCCCGCACAAGGACCTGCGCCGCGCCCGCGCAGCCGCGCTCTCCATGATCCCGACCACCACCGGCGCCGCCAAGGCCGTAGCGCTGGTGCTCCCGGCCCTCAAGGGGAAACTGGACGGCATGGCTATCCGGGTTCCGACCCCGAACGTCTCAGTGGTCGACCTGGTGGCGACCCTCTCCAAGCAAACCGACGCACAGCAGGTGAACGACGCGCTGAAGGCCGCGTCCCAAGGGCCGCTCAAGGGGATCCTCGGTTTCTGCACCGAAGAGCTGGTCTCCATCGACTTCAACGGCAACAAGCTCTCGTCCATCGTCGACGCACCCTCGACNNGAAAGGCCAGGAGCGGCAGCACAAAACGGGGGGTGAGGACCACCTCCCGTCTTTGTGTTTTAATATCACTAATTAAAAAAATGGACAAATAGGCATCTAATCTGTAAATTGCCTGATTAAATCATGCTAACTACACTTTCCTTGCTTTCTCTGGTACATTTGTTCGGTTTTTTTAATCCCCTTCCCGTTCGGCTCGAACGAGTAAATTGAATACTGTTATTACAGGAGGTGTCATGTCAATTCGTTACATTGATGAGATCGAGAACCTTGCCGGCAAGAAACTGTTCATGCGCGTGGACTTCAACGTGCCGCTGGACGACAACCAGAACATCACCGAGGACACCAGGATCCGCGCCGTCCTCCCCTCCATCAATTACGCGCTCGACAACAAGGCGAAGATCATCCTCGCCTCCCACCTCGGCCGCCCCAAAGGGGAACGCAAGGAGAAGTACTCCATGGCTCCCGCAGCCAAGCGCCTCTCCAGGCTGCTCGGCAAAGAGGTGAAACTCGCCCCCGACTGCATCGGCGACGAGGTGCGCGCCATGATCAACGCCATGCAACCCGGCGACGTGATCATGCTCGAGAACGTCCGCTTCTATGCGGGCGAGGAGAAAAACGACGCCGATTTCGCCAGGGCGCTGGCAAACGACTGCGACGTCTACGTGAACGACGCCTTCGCCGTCTCCCACAGGGCGCACGCCTCCGTCGAGGCGATCACCGACTGCTTTCCCGTGGTGGCCGCAGGCTTCCTGATGAAGAACGAGATGAACTACTTCGACAAGGCGATGCAGAACCCGATCCGCCCGCTGGTGGCCATCCTCGGCGGCGCCAAGGTCTCCGGCAAGATAGAGGTACTCGACAACCTGTGCGACAAGGTGGACAAGATCATCATCGGCGGCGGCATGGCCTTCACCTTCCTGAAGGGGATGGGGTACAACGTCGGCAAGTCGCTGGTCGAGGACAACCTGATCGAGACCGCCATGAAGGCCTACGAGAAGGCACGCGCCAAGGGAGTCAAGTTCTACCTCCCGGTCGACTGCGTGGTGGCCGACCAGTTCAACCCGGCCGCCGAGACCAAGGTGACCACCATCCAGGAGATCCCGGAAGGTTGGATGGCGCTCGACATCGGTCCCGCCACCGTGACCCTCTTCGCCGAGGCGCTGCAGAACGCGAAGACCATCGTCTGGAACGGCCCGATGGGGGTCTTCGAGATGGACGCCTTCTCCCGCGGCACCTTCGCCATGGTTTCCGCCGTGGCCAACTCCTACGCCCTCACCATAGTCGGCGGCGGCGACACCGACGTTGCGGTCCACCGTGCCGGCGAGTACGCGAAGATCAGCTACATCTCCACCGGCGGCGGCGCCTTCCTGGAACTCCTGGAAGGTAAGAAACTCCCCGGCATCAAGGTGCTCGAAGACAAGGGGCACAAGTAGAAAAACAGATTAAGGTAAAGATTGAGATCAAGATGCTGCTTACAACCTTAATCTTTAGCTTTATCTTTATCTTAATCTTTATCTTAAATTCAATAGGAGGTACTAGATGCGCAAGCCGGTCATAGCAGGCAACTGGAAGCTCTACAAAACCAAGGACGAGGCTCTTGCCCTTATTGAAGAACTGGCGCCGCTGGTCGCCGGGGTCACCAACGTCGAGATAGTGGTCGCCCCCGTGTTCACAGTCATCCCCACCCTCGTGGGCGCCCTTTCCGGCACCGGCATCAGCCTGGCCGCCCAGGACGTCTTCTGGGAGGAGGAAGGCGCCTACACAGGGGAGGTTTCCCCCAGGATGCTGCTCGATGCGGGAGCAAGCCACGTCATCATCGGCCACTCCGAGCGCAGGCAGTACTTCGGCGAGACCGACGGGACCGTCAACAGGAAGATCAAGGCCGCTCTGAAGGGTGCCCTGGTGCCTATCTTCTGCATCGGCGAGACACTGAATTCCCGCGAGGCCGGCGAGACCTTCAAGGTCCTGGAGCGCCAGTTGAAGGGAGGACTCGAGGGGCTGAGCGAGACACAGTTCGCTCCGGTCATCATCGCCTATGAGCCTGTCTGGGCCATCGGCACCGGCAAGGTCGCCACCGACGAGCAGGCACAGGAGGCGCACGCCTTCATCCGCGGCGTCGTGGCCGAGCTTTACGGCAAGAATGCGGCGGACAAGGTAAGGATCCTTTACGGCGGTTCCGTGAAGCCGGAAAACGTGAAGGGGCTCATGTCCTGCCCCGACATAGACGGGGCCCTCGTGGGGGGCGCAAGTCTCAAAGGCTCCTCTTTCGCCTCCATCGTCCGCTTCGGAGAATAAAGTCTTGGTTATTTGCTGCAAATGTGTTAGAAGATCATCTTTGAACACATTCGGAGGTTACAGATTTAATGAATTTTCTACTGATTTTCTTGCACATCATCGTTTGCTTCGCGCTGATCATCATAGTTCTGCTTCAATCCGGCAAAGGGGCCGAGATGGGCGCATCCTTCGGCGCCAGCGGTAGCCAGTCGGTGTTCGGCGCAGGCGGCGGCAGCTCCTTCATGAGCAAGCTGACCACCTATGCGGCGGTCATCTTCATGCTGACCTCCCTTTCGCTTGCGTTCATATCCGGTAAAGGCGGCGGCGGGTCCATCATGTCCGGCGCCAAGGCACCCAAGGCGAAGGCGGCTCCGATGGGCGGCATGCCCCTGCAGCAGCCCGCAGCACCTGCGGCACCCGGCAAGACGGCAGTACCCGCCGTCCCGGCAGCACCTGCCGCACCCGCAGCTCCGGCTGCACCGGCACAGAAGTAAAAACCAACATTAACTGTTGACATCTCTGGCGGGTAATGTTAGAAAACTGGTTCTTCTTGCCGAAGTGGTGGAATTGGTAGACACACCATCTTGAGGGGGTGGCGGGCGACAGCCTGTACGAGTTCGAGTCTCGTCTTCGGCACCACAGACAACACAAAGCGTCCCAGCTCACACAGCCGGGACGCTTTTTTATCTTCAGCCCTACATCTCCTCCCCTGCAAGAGGTGTGGGGCTGGCCAACCTCCCTCCCCTTCAAGGGGAGGGTCGGGGTGAGGATGGGTTTTACTGTATCAATCGACACCCACGCCGCTGTCGACAGTACTTGACTCCCTCTGAACAGGTTTTCAAAGAATTGCGCCAGGCACAACGAAGACTATTGACATCCTTGGCAGTAAATGATACAAACGTGGTTCTTCTTGCCGAAGTGGTGGAATTGGTAGACACACCATCTTGAGGGGGTGGCGGGCGACAGCCTGTACGAGTTCGAGTCTCGTCTTCGGCACCACAGACAACACAAAGCGTCCCAGCTCTCGCAGCCGGGACGCTTTTTTTGTTCCCCCTACCCTCTCCCAAGTTACTCACTCACGTCAACACCCGCCACCCGCAACAATCTTCGCTTCCCCCCACTGGCTCTTGCCGATCGCCAAACACGGTATCCCCTTCGTCACCTCTCAGTCGGACACTATGTTTCAGCAGAGAATGCAGTCATTCAGAATGACTGTGCCTAAGTTGACAAGAAAAGAGCACCCCATATAATGTTTACACCCACACGTTAATGAAACTGATAGGAGGCAGCATGAGCGATACACAGGAAGCCATCAAGCAGGCGATACAGACAGAGAAAAACGCGATGAATTTTTATCAGCTTGGCGCAGCACAGATGACGGATCCGGACGCCAAGAGAATATTCGAGCAACTGGCCAAGGAAGAGAAGGAGCACGCCGCCCATTTCTACAAAGCCTATCGCGGCACCGATCTCGGGAGCTTCGATGAGNNGAGACGAACCTGGAGAAGACCCTGAGGGAGACGGCGGATAAAATCACCGACCAGGCCGTGAAAGAGATATTCCTTCTGAACGCCAACGAGACCCACAACCACTACCTGACCATCGAGTCCGAGTATGCGCGCATCATGGCGATGGTAGACGAATCCGACATGGACACCTACGTGAGGGAGTAATAGATGGCAGCGGGGACTGACTATCCACCTTCGCCTTTGGCTACGGCGGACACGTCCTACGACTTTTCGGTAATTTACGCTGAAGGCCAAAAAACTTAATCATTCAGGCGATTTTTTTCTTGCACAGAGGGTCGACCGATGCTATAAGTAGGGTCTCGCAACGCCGGAGTGGCGGAATTGGTAGACGCGCTAGATTCAGGTTCTAGTACTCGCAAGGGTGTGCTGGTTCGATTCCAGTCTTCGGCACCA
>DNJC01000105.1:0-54139 GCA_003490025.1 Geobacter sp.
AGGAATGCCGCTCCTACAGGATAGGTAAATTAACGACGGAGGTTTTATGAAGAAGAAGTTGTTGCTGGTTCTTTTGCCGGTGGTGCTGATGGTCGCCGGAACGCTGGCCGTGTGGGCGAACGAGCAGAGCGCACCGCAGCCGTGCTGCGCGAAACCTGCCGCGGTTGAAAAAAAGGTCGGCTGCGCCAACTGCGCTAATGCTGCAATGATGGAAAAGGCGCCTTGCGCCAACTGCGCCAACTGCGCCAAGACAGCGCAGATGGAAAACTGCCCGCCTTACGCCAACTGCCCGAACGCCGGACAGATGGAAAAAGGGGCGCCTTGCGCGAACTGCCCTGATGCGGCCAAGATGAAACCGGGCTGCGCCAACTGCGCCAAAATGAAAGCGGCCGAGGGAGTTCCCTCCGCCGCCGGGTGCGACAAGTGTGCGAAGATGCAGCCGGCACAGCCGCAGATGGAAAAAGGGTGCTGCAAGAAGGCAAAGCCGCAGTAGTGCCTCTCAGGCGAGCGGCCACCTGCTCGTGTGAGGATCGAAACCCGGCTCCGTAATGCCACCTTCGGCGCCGGCGCCAACAAGGAGCGCCCTGACGGGCGCTCCGTCCCCGTCTTTTATCTTCAGCGGCAGGCAGATCAACTGGTACTCCCCGTGATCTACATCCGTCAGGTTCAGCCCTTCGATGACCACGATACCGCCGTTAAGAAGCGTCCTGTGCACCTCGCCGTCCCCGTCGAAAGCCTCGATGGAAAGGTAGTCGATCCCCACCAGTTTCACCCCGATCTCGCGCAGGTACTGGGCGCCCTCGAGCGTCAGCGCCGCATAGTCGGTGCGGAATCCTTTCTCCTGCCAGAGCCGGGAATTTCCCGTTTTAAGAAGCAGCCGCTCCGCTCCCCTGACCGGGAGATGTTCCAACTCCTTGCGGCCGATCTCCTTGGTGCCGGTTATCTCCACCACCCGCGCCTTGCCGATCAGCAGCTCCAGCGGGATTTCATCCACCGTCATGCCAAAATCGCTGAAGTGGCGGGGGGGATCGATGTGCGTGCCGCTGTGGCTGCCGAACGTGAGGCGCGAGAGGTTGGCGTGATCGCCGTTGGCGATCCGGTTCCAGGGCTCGATGACGATGGGAGGATCTTCGGGGTATACGGGGAGGTCCGCGGAAAGCGGCATGGTGATGTCATGGATTCGCATTCGGCACCTCGGGAACTGTTTAATGGGGAACGGCACCGGGACAGTATAGCGCAGCAAGGGATTCTTTTTCTGGGGCGAGGGTGCCGTAGGGGCGAATAATCATTCGCCCCTACCCTGGTGCTTTTTCCTGCTCCTCGATCAGCCGCTCCAGGTCGGGGGCGTCGTAGCCGTAGTGCTCGCCGCAGAACTCGCAGGTGACCTCGGCTCCCTTTTGCTCCTCGATCATCGAACGGAGTTCCCGCTTCCCCATGGAGAGGAGCACCCGCTCGATCCGCTCACGGCTGCAACTGCAGGTAAAGGCCAGCGCCCGCTTCTCCAGCATGTCGTACGGTATGCCCTCGAGAAGGAGTTCCACTATCTCCTCCGGGGTCTTGCCGCTGTGGAGGAGTTTGCTCAGGGGGGGGAGTTTCTCGATCCGCTCTATCAGTTCTTCGATCACAAGGGGATCCACCGGGGGGACGGCCTGGAGCAGGAACCCGCCGGCCGCGGTCACGCTGCCGTCCTGCTCGATGAACTCGGAGATGCCGACTGCCGACGGTATCTGCTCGGACTCGACCAGGTAGAGCGCCAGGTCCTCGGCTATCGCGCTGGTGAAGAGCTGAACGGTGCCGCGGTAAGGTTCTTTCAACCCCAGGTCCTTGGCGACGGTGAGGAAACCGGCGCGTCCCAGTGCCTGCGGGACGTCGAGTGCCCCGTCTTTACTCAGCATGTGCACCTTCGGATCTCCGACGTATCCCCGCACGCTGCCGTTGCTGTCGGCCTCGATGACGATCTTTTTCAGCGGGCCGTTTCCCTCGAAGCGGAGCGCGGTGCGCTGCCCGGTCTTCAACTGGGCCCCCATCAGCGTCCCGGCGGTCAGCGCGCGCCCGAGCGCGGCGGTCGCCGTGGGAAGCGTGCCGTGACGCTTGCAGATATCCTCGACCAGGTCGGTCGTGACACAGACGAGCGCCCTCACGCTGCCGGACTTCGCAATCGCCCGCACCAGATAATCGGTCATAGTACCACCCCCACCCTTCCCACGATTTCACCCTGCTTGAGCCAGAGTTCTTTCAACGTTATGTAGTCCCACATGCTGATTCCCTTCACCCGATGGGAGAACATCTCGGCCAGCCTCGGCACCCGCGTCAGGTCGCAGACCACAACTTCTCCCATGCAGCTCAGAAACGGTATCCGCTCGACCACCTTGCGGGTCAGCCAATCGAGGTCTATGGGCGCCACGTTGGCGACCTTGAGCAGGACGCATTTCCGCATGGCGCTGAATTCCATCCCCTCTATGCTGAAGGTGGCGGAGAACGGTATGGCGAACGGGACCAGCCGCTTCTTCATCTTCCCGGAGATCTCGCCGTAGCCGTCGAAGACGGCCAGCTTCAACTCCACGATCTCGTCGTCGACCGCCTTGTCCAGGAACTCACGCTGCAGGTATGCCTGCGGAATGTGGAACTCGCGCCGGACCAGGAGGTCCCTGAGGCTTTGCTCCTGTACCAGCTCCATGAAGGACGGATCGTTGAGCCGCGCCTGTATCCTGTCTTTGAACTTGTCGAAGATTCCCATCGCTCTCCCGCCTCAGACCAGCCCGGCGCTGAAGTTGAATTCGGACGCCCCCTGCACGGCTGCCGATTTCCGGAAAGCCTCCAGCACCCTTTCCCGCTCCTCGGGCTGCAGCTGCGTCAGGTCCATGACGAACGAGCCGCATCCCATCTGGCGCAGTTCGTTTCTGTACTGGGTCAGGGAGAACGGCGTCTGCGCGCTCACCACGGTCAGGTGGTCCTTCACCTTGACGCCGTAGATGTCGCCGCGGTCGGAGGTGAGCGGCGCCTCCCCCTTGATCTCCTTGATGTTGATCTTGGAAGTGATGACCGGGACCGGCGCGAAAACGAGCGCGCCCCTGGCGATCTTCAGATCGGCGGCAAGGAGATGGCCCATGTTTTCCCGGTCGTCCTCGATGTAGAGGGTGGAGCGGACGCAGCCGAGTTCCTGCCAGGTGAGGAGCGCCTGGCTGTTCAGCGAGAAGAGCCGGTAATCGGTGGAGAGTTCGGCGTCGGTTCCCTTGAAGAACTGGAACTGCGACAGGTTGGTGAGTTCGAAGCGTTTGAACCCGCTCCGCAGGATCATGTCGATGGCGTCGCGGTAGAAGGGGAGCTCCGCCTCGAAGATGATGAACGGCAGCTGCCAGATGACCTTGTTTTCGGCCCCCTTGAGCTTCCTGGCGAACGGCATGAACTGGTGCATGTTGACCCGGGAGACCGGGAGGATGACGGTATCCACCATCTCGCGGTGCAGTTCGTGCCAATCCTTCACCTGCTCGATCTTTACGGTCAGTTCGTCCTTGCCCCTCGCCGGAGTGGGCCGCCGCGGCGCCAGGGAGGCGAGCGCCGCCTCGCGCCCGCGCGCACTCCTCTGCTTCAGCGCCCCGAGCGTCTGCTCGGCGAGCCAGGCGTAGAAGTTGCGCCTGATCTCCTTGAGCCTCGGGGGGGGGATCAAAAGTGCCGGGAAATCCGGGGCCGACAGCGATGCCAGGGTGAACTGGGTGTCGCCGCTCTTGGAGAACTGCGCCCTCAGCACGCCCTCCATATCGGTGGTGCGAGAGGACTCAAGCTCCCCAAGCTCGAATTGAGTGCGGAACTCAGCACCAAGCACCTTGGCGTCGATGACGAGGTTCCCGTCCCGGTGGCTGAGATGCAGTTTGCACGGGACGCTGCCCCCCTTGACCCCTTCCAGGCGTTTCATGCAGGCGTTCTCGCTCATGGTGAAGGCGGTCTCCGAGGAGACCTTGAACACCGAGTCGCCGAGCTTGAACGGGAACGGGGACGGCGTGGAGACCAGCGTGTTCTCCTTGACGTTCATCACCTTCTTGCCGCCCAGGTAGAGTTCCTTGATGGTGAAGGCGCGCCCGGCCATGTCTGTCTTGGGCTGGACCCTGATGCGATCCCCCACGTGCAGGCGGTCGCGGGTTTCGAAGCTGATCCGGTTGCCGCGCATCTCCCGGATATCCCCGAGGTAGCGCCCGGTGGCTCCCTTGATGGAGGGGGTGGAGATGTCGGTCGGGTTTTGCGAGGCGAGAAACCCCTTGGTGGGGACCCTGCCGAAGGAGAGTTTCAAAAGCGACTTCGCCTCCGCGACGGCGGCCTCGTGCGAGCCTGGCGGCGCGTCGAGCACCATCCGGTAGGCGCCGATCACGCTTGCCACGTACTCGGCGGACTTCATCCTCCCCTCGATCTTCAGTGAGTGGACGCCGGCCTCCATCAGCTGCGGAATCATCTCGATGCTGGAGAAGTCGTTGGTGGAGAGGTAGTAACCTTCCTTTCCCTTGTGCTTGTACTGGCGCCGGCAGGGCTGCGCGCAGCGCCCGCGGTTGCCGCTGTGTCCGCCGAGGAAGGAGGAGAAGTAGCACTGCCCTGAGAAGGAGAAGCAGAGCGCGCCGTGGATGAAGCACTCTATCTCGGCTTTGCTTGCGTCGACTATGCTTTTTATCTCGTCGATGTGGAGTTCGCGGGCGAGCACCACCCGCTCGAACCCGAGTTCCTCCAACTGCCGGACCCCGAGAGAGTTGTGGATGGTCATCTGGGTCGAGGCGTGCAGCGGGATGCCGGGGAAGTACTCGCGGGCAAGTCGCGCCACCGCCATGTCCTGGAGGATGACGCCGTCAACGCGCATCGCTTCGAGGCCCGCCAGCGTGTCGATCAGCTGCGGGAGTTCCGCCTCTTTTACCAGCGTGTTGAGGGTGACATATAACTTCCTGTCGAGGCTGTGGGCGTAGGCGGTCATGCGCTCCATCTGCGGCAGGGTGAAGTTCTTCGCCTTGGCGCGCGCGGAGAAATCCCTGAGACCCGCGTAGACGGCGTCGGCGCCCTTTTCCATGGCGGCGAAGAATGCCTCAAGGGAGCCTGCGGGGGAGAGGAGTTCCGGTTTCTTTACAGTAGTTTTCTGATTTAATGACATCCGCCTAGAGTACCGGAAGGGTGCTAAAGGGTCAAGAGTGCAAAAAAACAGATTAAGACTGAGATTAAGGTTAAGAGAACTTAAACCTTTGCCTTGACCTGCTTTGCTTTGTGGTGAGGGGCTGGTGGTGCTATGAGAGAAGGGGGTCTGTTTTTATCACTTCGTTTGGACTGGAATATACCTGTACACCTTCCGTCTGCCGGAAAAGTCCGCCAGGGAGAGGAGGTCTGAGCGGGAAATGGTCCAGACGCCGTGCTCCTTCTTCATGCCGATTCCTTTCGTGACGAACTGCGTGCCCGGGACGCTGCTTTCGAACCCCAGGCGCGCATGCACTACCGCGGTCCGGTCGCTTTTCAACGAAACCTGGGCGTTCTGGATCTTTTCCCAGCAGCAGGCGGGCTTGCGCGGGGCAGAGGCCAGTTTCTTCGAGATGGTCTCGTTGCTGTCCTTGCCGCCGCTGCTGCGGTTCGCAACCTCGTCGTACCTGCCGTCGCGCCACAGGTCGAGTGTCTGCTCCAGGTCGTGCAGCACCTCCTGTTCGGAGACCGAGCCGGTGCCGGCGGCACGCGAAGAACCCTTTTTGCCTGCTTCGGCAGTGAGAGGAATGACAGCCAGTACCAGCAAAAGCGCCGTTATCGATACGAACCGCATGGACACCTCCCAGAAAAAGACCTTCCCCCTCCCTATCCCTCCCCCTCCGGGGGAGGGGACGATTGCGCCTGACCTCGGCGCAATACGGCTAATGGTACCGTAAAAGGAGAGTCGTGCCAGCGCGGTGACCCCGCGGAACACAGTTGCAGGTCCTCCCGAGCGGGAGGGTGGGGAGGTGGGGAGAGAAGGGCGAATGATTATTCGCCCCTACCCCAGGTCAAGGTTTTCGTTGTCAATTATCCATTGTCAATTGTCAATTGTCTCACAGCGTCAATTGCCTTTACAGGCTCCTATCCGCCGCGTCCGCGAACAGCTTCAGCTTCTCCATCAGGGCGGCGAACTTCTTCGGCTTGAGCGACTGCGGCCCGTCGGACGAGGCCTTCTCTGGATCGGGATGGACCTCGATGATGAGCCCGTCCGCGCCGGCTGCTACCGCGGCGTAGGACATCGGTGCGATGTAGTGGTAGTTCCCCGTGCCGTGGGAGGGATCGATGACGATGGGAAGGTGGGTCCTCCCCTTCAGGACGGGAATGGCCGACAGATCGAGGGTGTTCCTGGTGGCGGTCTCGAAGGTGCGGATGCCGCGCTCGCACAGTATGACGGACTGGTTCCCCTCGCTCATGATGTATTCCGCGCTCATCAGGAACTCCTGGATGGTCATGGACATGCCGCGCTTGAGGAGGATCGGCTTTTTGATCTGCCCTACTTTCTTGAGGAGCGCAAAGTTCTGGGAGTTGCGCGCCCCGATCTGGAGCATGTCCGAGTAGGAGGCGACCAGATCGACGGACTCGGGGTCGATTACCTCGGTGACGAACGGAAGCCCTGTGATCTCACGTGCCTTGGCGAGCATCTTCAGCCCTTCTTCTTCGAGCCCCTGGAAGGAGTAGGGGGAGGTGCGCGGCTTGAAGGCGCCGCCGCGAAGCATCTGCGCGCCCGCGCTCTTTACCGCCTTGGCGGACTCGATGATCTGCTCCTCGCTCTCGACGGAACAGGGCCCCGCCATGACGACGATTTCCTTGCCGCCGATGGAGAGGGTGTCGGAGATGCGCACGATGCTCGCTTCTTTCTTCACTTCCCTGGAGGCCAGCTTGTACGGCTGCAGGATCGGAACCACACTCTCCACGCCCTGCATCGATTCAATCGACTGCAGCACGCTCTTGCCCCTCTCGTCACCGACCGCCCCGATCACGTCCCGGGTCGTCCCGTGGATGATATGGGGGGTGTACCCCAACTCCCTGATCCTCTTGGTTACTGCGTCCCTGTCTTTCTTGGCTGCTCCCGACTTCATGACGACGATCATACTCGCTCTCCTTTTGTCCCCCGAAAACGAAAAGGCCGGAAGGATTGCCCCCCCGGCCCTGTATCTTGTGTCAATCATCGGTTTCAAACCGCAAAGAGGGGGGAGGATCCTGTCCACCCCGGCTTTCGGTTCGAAATTTAGTACCAGCTACCTAAACTTACACCTCGACCCGGGGAGACGGCCTAAAATAAAAGCCGCACCAAAAGTAAAAGTTCGTAAAGGTAAAGTAGCCAGTGTTAATCATGGTGCCATTTAATGCCACCGCGGGCTTTCAATGTCAAGAAAAAAGTTGGCGCTGTATCAACTCAAGTTATTTGACAATCCGCAACCTTTCCGCTAATTTGACCGGAATGCAAGACTGGCTGGTTCACTACGGTTTATTTTCCCTGTTTCTACTGAGCTTTCTCGCCTCCACCCTGGTGCCACTTGGCTCTGAGTGGATGGTGGTGGCGATGCTCCTGGCTGGGAAACAGCCTGCGGCCGTCGTTGCCGTCGCCACCGCCGGGAACTACCTGGGAGCCCTGACTACTTACTGGATCGGCCTTTACGGAGGCGATTTCCTGAAGCGGCGGGTGCTCCGCATGGACGAGAAGAGCACGCGGAAGGCGGAAAGGTTCTACGGCCGCTTAGGCTCCTACTCGCTCCTTTTCAGTTTCCTGCCGGTGGTCGGCGACCCGCTCTGCCTGATAGGGGGCGTGCTCCGGGTCGGTTTCATCCGCTTTTCCCTGCTGGTCGCCACCGGCAAACTCGCCCGTTACGCGGCGGTTGCCTGGCTCACCGTCCAGGGCGCGGCAATCTGATGTACGGAGGTTTGATGCTCAGTTGTACCAAGAAGGTTCTCCCCAACGGATTGCGGCTGGTTTCGGTACAGATGCCGCATCTGCACAGCGCGGAGATCGCCATCTACATAAAGGCGGGGGGGCGCAACGACACCCCGGGGAAAGCCGGCATATCCCACTTCCTGGAGCACATGCTGTTTCGCGGCTCCAGCGAATTCGCCTCGAACCTTGAACTGGAAATAGCCTTCGAGGCCATCGGCGGCAGCGTCAACGCGGCGACCGACGAGGAGACCACCTGCTACTTCTCGCGGGTCCATCCCGAGCAGATAGCGGAAGGGGTGCGGCTCTTCTCCTCCATGCTGCTCGCCCCGAAACTCGAGGGGCTCGATATAGAGAAGCGGATCATCACCGAGGAGGCGCTCGAGGATATCAACGAGCGCGGCGAGGAGACCAACCCCAGCAACCTCTGCAGCAAGCTCCTGTGGCCCGACCACCCGCTCGGGATGCCGACCATCGGCTACCTCGAAAGCATCAACGGGATCACCGAAGAGGACCTGCGCCGCTACCTCTGCGACCATTACGTCCCCGGCAACGCGCTGATCGTGGCAGCCGGGAAGCACGATGTGGACGCCTTCTTCGCCGCCTGCGAGAGATCGTTTGCCGGCTGGGGCAAAGCCGAGCCGCCGGCCCCGGTCCCTGCGGCAGAGATCCAGGAAGAGCCGCGCTGCGTCTTCGTGAAGGACTCGGACAGCCAGGTGAACCTGCAGATCGCGTTCCGGGGCTTCGCCAGGCGGGACCGGCGCATCATGGGGGTGCGGCTCATGCGTCGCATCCTCTGCGGCGGCGGGAGTTCGCGGCTGCACCTCTCTCTCAGGGAGAAACTGGGGATCGTCTATTCCGTCGACGCCTCCATCTCCGCCTACGAGGAGACCGGGGCCTTCGCAGTCGAGTTGGCGACCGCGCCGGAGAACCTGGTGCTCGCCGTTTCCGAGGTGCTGAGGGAAGTGAAGAGCCTCGCCTTCGAGGACGTCGGGGAGGCCGAGCTTTCCAGGGTGAAGGACGGCTATTTCTACGACCTGGAATACAGCAGCGATTCCACCTACGAGATGCAGGTCCGCTACGGGTGGGGAGAGCTGATGACCCTGGTCCGGACCATCGAGGAAGACCGTTCGGAAGCGGCGGCCATAGGTGCGGCGGAAGTGCGGGAGACCGCGCGGGCGCTCTTCGATCCCGCCAACCTGACGCTGGCTGCGGTGGGCCCCTGGAAGGGAGCCTCCAAGCGCGCCGTGGAGAAGCTGATCAAGGAGTATAAAAAAACGTTCAACGTTCAAGGTTCAAAGTTCAAAGTTGATCCTTCCGGTTCCAACGTTGGATGAATCTTGAACAGATTTAAGGTTCCAACGTTGAACCTTGAACATTGAACTTTGAACAGGTTTAAGCTCACGTTGAACCTTGAACATTGAACCTTGAACGGACTTTAGGATTTTGGGAGCTTGCATGAACACAGCTTTACTGATCATGGCCCACGGCAGCAGGATCGCCGAGGCGAATAACGCGGTGCACGAGATCGCGGCACGGGTCAAGAAGATGACCCAGTTCGACATCGTGGAGGTTTCCTTCCGCGAGCAGCACCTGCCCAACATCCAGCAGGGAGTGGACGCCTGCGTGTCCCAGGGGGCGGAGCGGATCCTCCTGGTGCCGTATTTCCTCTACATGGGCGCTCACGTTCTCGAGGATCTCCCGGAGGAACTGGAGGAGGCGAAGAAGCGCCACCCGGGCGTGGAGATGGTGCTCGGCAAGCACCTCGGCGTGCACGACAAGCTGGCCGAGATCGTGGTCGAGCGGGTCGCGCAGAGCCTCACCGAAGAGAGGTGGCACTGATGTCGGTGCACATGCGCCCCGAGGAGATCGAGGCCGAGTCGTTCCGCATCATCGAGTCCGAAGTGGGACCGCACAAGTGGTCCGCCCAGCAGTGGCCCATCGTGCGCCGGGTGATCCATACCAGCGCCGATTTCGATTACGCGAACTCCATGTACATCTCGGAGGGGGCGATCGACAGCGGCATCGCGGCTATCAAGGCCGGATGCGGCATCGTCACCGACACCACCATGATCATCTCCGGCATGGGGAAGGAGCGGCTGAAGCCGTTCGGGGTGCAGGTCTCCTGTTTCGTGGCCGATCCCCAGGTCAAGAAGGACGCCAGGGCGCAGCTGATCACCCGCTCCATCGTCGCCATGCGCAAGGGGGGGAGGGATCCGAAAAACGGCATCTTCGTGATCGGCAACGCTCCTACGGCCCTTTTCGAGCTGATCAGGCTGATACGCGAGGAAAGACTGGTCCCCAAGTTGATCGTGGCGCTGCCGGTCGGGTTTGTCGGCGCCGCGGAGAGCAAGGAAGCGTTGAAGGAACTGGCGCGGGAGTATCCCAAGCTCCCGATCATCACCAACACCGGCCGCAAGGGTGGCTCCAACGTCGCCGCCGCGGTGATGAACGCCATCTTGATCCAGGCAGGTTCGTAGCCTCCCCTTTCACTGGGGAACGATGAAAATGCAGCAGCCGTTTGTTAGGCCGGATCTTCACCGGTTTGAATGAAATGCAATCACACCTCTTTCTACTGGATGAAGGTATGAACGGGAAAGATCTTAGATACGGCTACACGACAGGCGCGTGTGCCGCTGCCGCCGTTAAGGGCGCCGCCCAGATGCTGCGGGACCAGATGATGGTCCACGAGGTGCATCTGAGACTTCCATCCGGGGATGAGGCGCGCTTTGACATCAAGGGCGGCAGACTGCGGGGGAACAGTGCCTCCTGTTTCGTGGTGAAGGACGCCGGCGACGACCCGGACGTCACCAACGGCGCCGAGATTCACGTAACCGCCGAGGTCCAGTTCTTCAGCCGCCACTGCATCGTCATCAATGGTGGCGTCGGCATCGGGCGGGTCACCAAGCCCGGGCTCGCCGTTCCGGTGGGGGAGTGGGCCATCAACCCCGTCCCGCGCAGCATGATCATGGAAGTGGTGAAGGAGGTATTCGCCGTTCGCTGCATTCCCGCGACGCTCACCTTCACCATCAGCATCCCCAACGGAGAGGAGCTGGCTAAGAAGACCATCAACGAGCGGCTCGGCATCATCGGCGGGCTTTCGATACTCGGCACCACCGGGATCGTCAAGCCGATCTCGACCAAGGCGTGGACCGATACGGTGGACGCATCCATCGACGTGGCCCTGGCCTGCGGCTGCCGCACGGTGGTCCTTTCCACCGGCAGGACCTCCGAGATGGCGGTGCAGCGGTACATGGCGGACAAGGGTGGCATGCCGGAAGAAGCCTTCATCATGATGGGCGACCACTTCGGCTACTCCATACGCAGCTGCGCCAGCAAGGGAGTGCCGGAGGTGATCGTGGCCGGGCAGTTCGCCAAGCTCTTGAAGATCGCCTGCGGCCACGAACAGACTCACGTCACCTCCTCGGAACTCGACCTCGCCACGGTCGCCACCTGGCTCAACGAATCTCCGGCCACGGAGCATCTCGTGCCGCTCGCCCGCGAAGCGAACACCGCGCGCCACCTGCTGGAGGCGTCCGGCAACGACCAGGCCCTGATAGAGCTTGTCTGCGGCAAGGTGGTTCGGGACTGGGCCAAGTTGGCGCCGGGGACGAAGCTGCGGGTTTTCCTGGCCGGTTACCAAGGAGAGTCCCTGTTCTTCGGGCCCTAGTCGCTTCCCACAGTCCCCGCCCCCGGAGGGGGAGGGTCAGGGAGGGGGAGCTGTAGCTGGAGCAGGAAGTAGACAAGACATTCATTTTTTTGACCGTGCAATGATCAAAGGAGCGGGCCATGCCAGAACAAAAGATTTTTCTTGTCGGCGCGGGGATTGAAGGATGGGAAGGTTTCGGGAAACAGGCGCTGGAAGTCATCGACAACGCCGAGGTCCTGATCGGGCACAAGCGCCTGCTGGACATCTTCCCCAACTTCCAGGGAGAAAAGCGCCTCCTGGAAGACCTCTCCATCATGCTCGAATACCTGAAGACCACCGAGAAGCGCACCGTAGTCCTCGGCTCGGGCGACCCCAACTTCTTCGGGGTCGCACGGTTCCTGCTCCGCAACCTCCCCAAAGACCGGGTGGAGATCTTCCCCAACGTCACCAGCGTGCAGTACGCCTTCGCCAGGATCAAGGAGCCTTGGGACGACGCCATTTTCGTCTCCGTCCACGGCAGGGGGATGAAGCCGGCGCTGGACCGGATCATCGCTTCCGAAAAGATAGCGGTCCTGACCGACAGCGTGAATACGCCTGCGGCGATCGCCCGTGAACTGGTCGGGCGCGGCGCGGAAGGGTACGAGGCCTGGATCTGCGAGGACCTGGGACTTCCCACCGAAAAATTCACCAAGACCGACGTCAGGGGGCTGCGTGAAATCACCTGCTCTCCCCTCAACATCCTGATCCTCATCAAGACCTGGGAACCGAACCTGCAGAACTACCCGGTGATCGGCATCCGCGACGAGGAGTTCGCCACCGCGAAGAAGCTGATCACCAAGGAAGAGGTCCGGGCCGTAACGCTCGGCAAACTGCAGCTCCAGGACGACCTGGTCATGTGGGACATCGGCGCCGGGAGCGGCTCGGTCTCCATCGAGGCGGGGAACCTGATGCCCAACGGCCGGATCTTCGCCCTGGAAAAGAACCCGCAGTACCTGGGCTTCCTCAGGGACAACCTCAAGAAGTTCGTGGCGCGCAACGTCGTCCTCGTCGAGACCTTCGCCCCCGAGGGGCTTGAGGAACTCCCGGACCCGGACCGCGTCTTCATCGGCGGCTCCGGCGGGATGCTTGAGGAGATCATCGAGGCGGTCGACAAGCGGTTGAAGCCGGACGGGTTCATCGTCCTCAACGCCGTCACGCTCGACACCCTGACCAAATCCGTCGAATTCCTCGAGGACCACGGCTACAACGTCGAGGTCACCTGCGTCAACATCTCCAAGACCCGCACGCTCACCGAGTACAAGATGTTCGCCGCCCACAACCCGGTCTACGTCATCGCGGCCTGGAAGGGGGAGGAGTAGTGGCAGTTGTCTATGCCGTCGGGGTTGGCCCCGGCGACCCGGAGCTTTTGACCAGGAAAGCGGAGCGGATTCTAAGAAGCGTCGATGTCGTCTGCGCCCCGACCGGCGCCGCCGAGGCGGGGAGCTACGCGCTCTCCATAGTCGAGGAGTTCATCGACCGCAGCCGCCAGGAGGTGCTGGTCCAGCTCTTCCCCATGGTGAAAGACCAGCAGGGACTCGACCCGTTCTGGGAAGAGGCCGCGGACCAGGTGGCGCAGCGCGTTGCGGAGGGGAAGGACGTCGCCTTCATCACCATCGGCGATCCGTTCCTGTACTCCACCTACCTCTACATCCACAGGATTTTCCTCACCAAATACCCCGACATCAAGATAGAGGTCATCCCCGGAATCTCCAGCATCCTCGCCTCCTCGGCCGCCTCTGGACTTCCGCTTGGTCTGGGCGGTGAGCGCATCGCGATACTCCCGGCCACCTACGAGAACGACGAGTTGAAGCGGACACTGGAAGAGTTCGACACCGTGGTGCTCATGAAGGTGAACCGTGTCTTCGACCGGGTTTATGCGGTCCTCAAGGAACTCGGGCGGGAGAAGGGGGGCGTTTTCGTGCGCCGGATCGGATCGCCGGAGGAAGAGGTGCACTTCGACCTGGAGGCGCTGGTGGGGAAGAAGCTCGATTACCTCTCCATGCTGATCGTGCGGAAGAATCCGCTGTAAGGCTGAAAAACCAAACCACTGGCACGGAGAAAGTCTGAGAACATCTGAGAAAGGCAAACCCAATCTTTTGCCACAGAGAGAGTCTGAGGATATCTGAGAAACCAAAAAGTTTTGTGACAACCTTCAGGCACCGAGAAATCTGAGAAATAACACCTGGTATAAAATCTCAAACGTATCCCCGTAAAAGCTTTTGTTGGTTTCTCAGATTGCCTCAGATTTCCTCCGTGCCAACGGTTTTGCCTTTACAAACTGAATCAAAGGCAGGTTCTGTGAACAATGTAACCAAAATTCATTTTGTAGGCGCCGGCCCCGGCGATGCCGAGCTGATCACCGTCAAGGGCGCGCGCCTTTTGCGCGAGGCGGATGTGGTCGTCTTCGCGGGGAGCCTGGTCGACCGCGAACTGGTGCGGACCTACGCGCCCGACGCCCGTGTCTACGATTCCGCCGGCATGGACCTGGAGCAGACCACGAACGTGCTGGCCCAGGCCGCGCTGGCCGGGGAAAAGGCGGTCCGGCTGCACACCGGCGACCCTTCCATCTACGGCGCCATCCAGGAGCAGATGGAGGAATTGGACCGGCTCGGCATCGGCTACGAGGTCGTTCCGGGTGTGACCAGCGCCTTTGCCGCAGCCGCTACGCTGAAGCAGGAGTTGACCCTGCCGGAAGTGTCGCAGACCGTGGTGATCACCCGTCTGGCCGGGCGGACCCCGGTCCCGGAGCGGGAGCAGTTGCGCAACATCGCCGCTATCGGCGCCACCCTGGTGATCTATCTTTCCGTCTCCATGATCGAGAAGGTCGTGGAGGAGTTGCTGGAGGGGGCGTACGAGCTGGACACGCCCGTCGCCGTGGTAGCCAAGGCCTCGTGGCCGGACGAGCAGGTGCTTTCCGGGACGCTGGGCGACATCGCTGCCAAGGTCAAGGATGCGGGGATCGGCAAGCAGGCGCTGATCGTGGTCGGGGACGTGCTGCGCGCCCGCGGCGAGGGGATGAAAGCGAAGTCCCTCCTCTACGACAAGGGATTCACCCACGGCTGCAGGGAAGGGATCATAAGCTAGAAACCTCCCTCACCCCGGCCCTCTCCCGGAGGGCGAGGGGGAGTTGGGGCAAGCGGGTAGGCGCTTTGAAAAACCCGAGGCGAGGGGGAGCTGGACAGGGCGAGGGGGTGTTGGACTGAGCCCGGCAGAGGATTCTATGCAGGTAGCGATCATCGCCATTACCGCCAACGGAGCGCGCATCGGGGCTTCCCTGCTGAGCGCCCTCCCGCAGGGCAGGCTCTTCGTCATCGAGAAGCACGCCACGGATGACGCTGAACCGTTCTCCAGCGGCGTGGCGCCGCTGGTGGAGCGCCTCTGGCCGGAATGCGACGGTTTCGTCTTCATCATGGCTACCGGCATCGTCGTGCGCGCCATCGCGCCGCTGCTGCAGGCCAAGGACAAGGACCCGGCGGTGGTCGTCCTGGACGACGCCGGACGCTTTGCCGTTTCCCTCCTGTCCGGCCATCTCGGCGGCGCCAACGAACTAGCCCGGAGCTGTGCGGCCCTGACCGGCAGCATGCCGGTGGTCACGACCGCGACCGACGCCAACGACCTCCCCTCCTTCGACATGCTGGCCAAAGAGAACGGCTGGCGCATCGACGATCTTTCCCGCGTGAAGGTCCTGAACGCGCTGCTTTTGGAAGGCAGAGAGATCGCGGTGGTGGACCCGTCGGGGACGGTGAAGACATACTGCGCCGGGAAAGGTAACCTCGCCTTTCACGCGGACCTCGAGCGGGCGATACAAAGCGGGGCGGCCGGTCTGCTCCTGGTGACGAACCGGGAGATTCCTCCGTCGGTCGACCGGGACCGGGCCCTGGTGCTCCGCCCTGTGGATCTCTGCCTTGGCATCGGCTGCAACAGGGGGACCGGCGCGGATGAGATCGAGTCGGTGGTGTCGGCCAACCTGGCGCGGCTCTCCCTCTCGCTTCGGAGCGTGAAGTGCATCGCCACCGCCCGGGCCAAGGAGGACGAAGCCGGTTTGCTTTCCTATGCTGCGAAAATAGGGATTCCGGTTGTCTTCTTCGACAGTGAGAAACTTAACGCCGTGCAGGTGCCCTCGCCACCTTCGGCGCATGCGTTTGCCGCGATCGGCGCGCGGGGGGTGGCCGAGCCGGCAGCGGTGCTGGCGGCAGATGGGGGCACGCTTTTGCTGGAGAAGGTTAAGAACGGCAATGTGACGCTGGCGATCGCGCAGCAAAGGTAACAGGCTGCAGCCGAGCTGAAACCTCCCTCACCCCGACCCTCTCCCGGAGGGCGAGGGAGAGTTGGGTCATGCTGAATGAGCTAGGGAAGGCGACTCGAGATCCTGGCTGTAGGAGCGGCATTCCTGCCGCGATTCGCGCCCTCACCCCGACCCTCTCCCGGAGGGCGAGGGGGAGCTGGAGAAAAATAAACCCTCGCCCTCCGGGAGAGGGTGCCCGAAGGGCGGGTGAGGGCGGTGGCCCGAAGTGATGCCGGTGGCCTTCCCCCCTCCCAGCCTCCCCCCTCCGGGGGGAGGGGATGTTTCTTCAAGAAATAGGCTGTATTTCCCCCTGCTGCGAGGGGACGTGATAAAGAGGTTTCGTTTAATGTCCAAGCTTTACGTAGTAGGAATAGGTCCCGGCGGGCTGAACCACATGACCTTCGAGGCCCGCGAGGTGATCGAACTGGCTGACGTGGTTGTCGGCTACAAGACTTACCTCGAGTTCATCGAGCCGCTCCTGACGCACAAGGAGGTGGTCTCCTCCGGCATGATGCGCGAGGTGGAACGCTGCTCCCAGGCGCTCGACATCGCCGCTTCCGGCAAAACGGTCGCCCTCGTTTCCAGCGGCGACGCCGGCATATACGGCATGGCGGGACTCGCCCTGGAACTCGCGGAAGGAGAGGAGGGCGTCGCTGCCCCACCGTACCCCGACGTCGAGATAGTGATTGTACCGGGCGTATCCGCCGTTCAGGCTGCCGCCTCCGTACTGGGCGCGCCATTGATGCACGACTTCGCGGTCATCTCCCTTTCGGACCTGATGACCCCGCTGGATACGATCCGCGAAAGGCTCCGGGCCGCCGCCGCTGCCGACTTCGTGGTCGCCCTCTACAACCCGCGCAGCAAGGGGCGTGTCACCCAGATCGAGGAGGCCGCCGCCATTCTCACCGCCGCACGAGGCCCCAAGGTCCCGGTCGGCATCGTCAGGAATGCCTGCCGCCAAGGGGAGGAGCGGATCGTCACCACGCTGGGCGAGATGCTGTCCCACCCGATCGACATGTTTTCCATCGTCATCATCGGCAACGCCTCGACGCGCATCTCCAGCGACGGCAGGATCGTCACCCCGCGAGGCTACGCCACCCGCGGCGAGGAAAGGACCGGGAATCCCGAGGCCGCGGCCACGGTCCCGGATCCCGCAGCGGCAGCCGATGCCCGCGCTGTCATGTTCTGCGGCACCGGCTCGGATGTCGGCAAGTCCATCCTGACGGCGGGATTCTGCCGCATCCTCAAGCGCAGAGGTATCGCGGTCGCTCCTTTCAAGTCGCAGAACATGGCGCTCAATTCGGCGGTGACCCCCGAGGGGGGCGAGATCGGCCGCGCCCAGGGCGTGCAGGCCGAGGCCTGCGGCATCCCGCCGCACACCGACATGAACCCCATCCTGCTGAAGCCGAACTCCGACACCGGCAGCCAGGTGATCGTGCAGGGGAGGCCGGTTGGCAACATGGGGGTGAAGGAATATAACGCCTACAAACCCGAGGTCTTCGGGAAGGTGCGCGAGAGCTTCCTGAGGCTGAAGGAGCGCTTTTCTTTCATCGTGATGGAAGGGGCCGGAAGCATTGCGGAGATAAATCTGCGGGCCCACGACATCGCCAACCTCAAGGTAGCCGCCATGGCCGGGGCGCCTGCCATCCTTGTCGCCGACATCGATCGCGGCGGTGTCTTCGCCCAGATCGTCGGAACGCTGGAACTGTTGACGGCCGAGGAGAAGGCGCTGGTCAAGGGGGTCCTCATCAACAAGTTCCGCGGCGACGCTTCGCTGCTGACGCCGGGCATACAGTACGTCGAGGAGCGGACCGGCGTGCCGGTGCTCGGGGTGCTTCCCTGGTTCAAGGAGCTTTCCCTCCCCGAGGAGGACAGTGTCGCGCTGCAGAAAAAGGAGACGGCCCCTGCGGCCGCGGGCGGCGAGGGGAAACTGCGCATCGGCGTGGTGCGCCTGCCGCGCATCTCAAACTACACCGACTTAACTCCCCTGGAGGCCGAGCCGGACGTGGAGCTGTACTACATCCGTTCGCCGCAACTGGTCGACTCCATGGATCTGCTGGTGATCCCGGGTACCAAATCGACGCTGGCGGATCTCGCCTTCCTGAGGGAAAGCGGCCTCTCCGGCGCCGTAGAGCGGTTCATCGGCCCGGTAGTCGGGATTTGCGGCGGGTACCAGATGCTGGGCAAGGCGGTGCTCGACCCGTACCAGGTGGAATCGGGCGACCGGGAGGCGGCAGGGCTCGGCCTTTTGGACGTGGTGACGACCATGCTGAAGGAGAAGCAGACGCACCAGGTGGAGGCGCAATTGCTGGCGGCCGGGCAGGAACTGGTTCCCGGCTCTGCCGCGACCATCACAGGCTACGAGATCCACATGGGAGAGAGCGTGCTGGGAAGCGGCTCCCGCCCCTTCGCCGGGATCGGGAAACGCTCCGGAAGCGACGCCTGCATCGAGGATGGCGCCGTTTCTGCCGACGGGCGCGTGCTGGGCACCTACCTCCATGGCATCTTCGACAATCACGGTTTCAGGACCGCGTACCTGAACCGCATCCGCCGCGCCAAGGGGATGCCGGAGCAGGCCGAGAGGGTGCCGTTGGCGGACCCGTTCGACCAGTTGGCGGATCACATGGAAAAACACCTGGACCTGGAGCGGATCTTCCGAATCTGCCACCTGTCCGAGTGAATTCTTCCGAATGCCCGGAGAACATACAATAGGCATTCTTCCCCCTCCCAGCCTCCCCCTCCGGGGGAGGTGTGTCGGACAAGAGGCCAGTGAAGAGTCTGCAGTAAAGTCCCCTCCCCCGGAGGGGGAGGGTTAGGGAGGGGGGCATCTCGCTGCTGCAACAAGACACAATCATCGTCCTGGCGGCGGTCCTGCTCGATCTCATCCTGGGCGACCCGCGCGCATTGCCGCATCCGGTGGTCGCCATCGGCAGGATGATCTCCTTCCTGGAGAGCCCGCTGCGTCGCCTTTTCGGCAATCCCCGGACGGCCGGCGTCGCCCTCCTGGTGATCACCGTAGGCCTGGCCTACGCCATGGCAGCCCTGCTTCTCAAGGCCGCCTATGCGGTGGCCCCGGCGGCAGGCTTCGTGGTGGCGCTCTATCTCGCCTGGGTGTCGCTTGCCGCCCGCTCGTTGCACGTCGAATCGGCCAAGGTTGCCACCGCGCTGCGGCGCGGGGACCTGGAAGGGGCGCGGCTCGCCCTTTCCTACATCGTCGGGCGGGAAACCAAGGACCTGGACGAACCGGAGATCGTGCGGGGAGCGGTGGAGACCGTGGCGGAGAATACCGGCGATGGCGTGATAGCGCCGCTCTTCTACCTGGTTCTGGGTGGTCCCGCGCTTGCCATCGCCTACAAGGCGGTCAACACGCTCGATTCCATGGTCGGTTACAAGAACGAGCGTTACCTTGATTTCGGCTGGGCCTCCGCCCGTTTCGACGACCTTGCGAACTTTATCCCGGCGCGGCTGACGGGGCTGCTCATGGTCCTGGCCGCGCCGATCTGTGCCTTGAGCGGCAGCGGCGCCTGGCGCATCATGCGCCGCGACGGCCGCAACCACTCTTCCCCCAACAGCGGATTCCCTGAGGCGGCCGCGGCCGGTGCTCTCGGTGTCAGGCTCGGCGGGTCGAACCGGTATTTCGGCAGGATAGTGGAAAAGCCCACCATAGGCGACGCCGTTGCGCCGCTTTCCCTGGCCGCCTATCGGGGCGTGGTGCGGCTGATGTACTGCAGCGAGGCGCTGCTGGTTGTCGTGTGGGTGGTTGTGCAATTCATCGTGTAGGTGGCGGATGTCGCCCCTGCGAGGGTCTTTATGTCAGTTGCGCACGAGCATGGGGGGAACGTCTTTGCAGCGGCAAGATCGCTGGGGATACCGCCCGACAGGATCATAGATTTTTCGGCCAGCATCAACCCGCTCGGGATGGCTCCCGGGGTGCGCGAGGCGCTGGCGGGTTGTTTCGAGCGTCTGCTGCATTACCCGGACAAGGGCGCGGCCGAGCTGAAGGAACAGCTCGCCGCGTATCACGCTGTGGACGCCGGCGAGATCGCCGTGGCAAACGGATCCACCGAGCTGATCCACCTGCTGCCACGCGTGGTGCGGGGGCGCAGAGGCCTCATCGTCGCACCTGCCTTCGCCGAGTACGCCTTCGCCCTGGAGCGCTCCGGGTGGGAGGTCGATTACTTCACGCTTAGGGCCGATGACGGGTTCGCGCTGTCGCTTCCCGCGCTGCAGGAAAAGGTCGCCGCCGGCTGCGACATGCTTTTCCTCTGCAACCCCGCCAACCCGACCGGCGCCCTGCTGCCGACGCGGGATATCCGGGCGATAATCGAGATGTGCGACAGAAGCGGCACTTTCCTGGTGCTGGACGAGGCGTTCATCGATTTCTGCGAGGCGGAGTCGGCGAAGCAGCTGATCCGGCAGTGCCAGCGCGGGATTCTGCTCCGCTCCATGACCAAGTTCTTCGCCATTCCGGGGCTGCGTCTGGGATACGCCATCGCCGCGCGGGAGACCATCGAGGCGATAGCAGCGCTGCAGGATCCCTGGAGTGTCAACACGGCGGCGCAGGTGGCGGGGATAGCTTCTCTCAAGGACGCGGATTACTGCCGCCGGACCAGGGAGTATATCGATCGGGAGCGCGAGCGGTTCGCTGCGGGCCTTGCTCAGCTGCCGGGGGTGAAGGTTTTCCCGGGACGGGCGAATTACCTGCTGGTCCAACTCCGCGACGGGATGACCGCCGGAGAGCTTAGGGAACGGCTGGTGCCGGAGGGCGTGCTGATCAGGGATTGCGGCAACTTCCAGGGGCTGGACGGCAGGTTCTTCAGGGTGGCGGTGCGACGCAGGGAAGAAAACGAGGTGCTGCTGGAATTGCTAAGATCAAAAACCAGAATCTGAAAACCTGGAACACGAAAAGGCGCAAAAGGTCACAAAAAAGCACAAAAAACTGCAAAAGACTTTGCGGGACTACTAAAAACTACAGGAACTGCTAAAAACACAAAAAGGCTGATCGGGGTGCCCGAAAAGCCTTTTTCTTTTCCTCTGTGGTGAACGCGTTTCTCTCTTTAATTCGAGGGAAGGGAGTAGAAATCCTTCCTGCAGAGCCTGATTCTCTTGATCTCTTCGTTGCAGACGTACCGCACTATGGCGTCGCGGTCCCGCTCGTTGATGTGCATGAACCGTAACCCGGCGCTCTGGATCTGCCCCTCGCCTCGTTTGATCAGCTCGCTGTGCATCACCTGGGCTACAACGGGGACAACCTTGGGCTCGGGAAGCGGCAGGTGGAAGGTGGCATAGACGATGTCGTCTCTCGTCATCGTCATCTCGGTCTCGGTTCTCAGCCCGCCGCCGCTGATGTTGACGATGCGCGGCAGACTGCTGTGCGACGCGACCCTCAGGCCTCCGGCGCCGCTTTCCTCGGCGGTACCGGCCGTCACGTTGAACAAGATGACCGGGATCTCGGTCCCGAACCGGAAGTATTCACGCTGGTCTTCAGGGGTCACCCGGTCCACGAACGCCACCTTCAGCTCCTCTTCCTTTTCGTTGACTATCACTCCGCGACAACTGTAGCTGTTGCCGCTCAACCCGACCCGCACCACCAACGGCGCCTGGACCGGTATCAGCCCCTCATCGGGGCGCCTCTCCCGCGAAAGCCGCAAGTGAATCTGGTTCTCACCTACAGCGGTGACGACGGCGCCTTCATTGAATACCTTGTCGGTTGACAAAGAGACCTCTAGCCTTGCCTTTTGACCTGCATGGAAGTAGTCCCTATAGTTGCAGGGTTCCTTTTGCATATGCGCCGCCCATTGATTCATTTAATAGCAAAGTCCAGCTTTTCCGCCGGTTAATCGATGCAATTCAAAAGCCAACAGCAGCATTGGCAAAAGTGGCGAGGCAACTGCACGGGATTACTTGCGTTAGCCGGGAGGTCTGAACCCGGTGCGCGCTGGTACTACGTCAAAGGCCCGATATGGTGGGTCATTTGACCGCCTCGCCCACCGCAATCTACCACAGATCACGAATTTGTAGCTATAACATTCTGCTTGACATTGCTTCCTGCGTCGCTATTCTAAAACGAAATGATTTTCATTTAGGGGCGGATATGAACGGGAATCACGCGCAGGCGTTGAAAGAGGCGGGGATGAAGGCCACCCCGAAAAGGCTGGCGATCCTCGAGATGCTCGAAGGGGAGACGGCTTACGCCAGCCCGGAAGAGCTCTGGAAGCGGATGCGGGACCGTTTCGACAGGCTCGGCTTGCCGACCGTGTACCGGAACCTGGAGGAACTGGCGGAGAGCGGTGTGCTCTCCAAGGTGATCCACCCAAACCGCCAGCTTTATTATTATTTCTGCTCCAACCGCGAGCACCATCACCACTTTGTATGCCTATCCTGCAGGAAAGTGCAGGACATCCCGTCCTGCGGCATCGAGGCGCTCGAGCGCGAGGTGAGCAAGACAGTCGGAGGCAAGGTGCTGTCCCATATTCTTCAACTAAACGGCCTCTGCAGCGGCTGCATGGAAAACGGAGGTATGCCGTGAGATGGTTGATCGTCATGCTCCTGGCGGTGGCGCTGGGCATCCCGGGTTGCACCAGCAAGGAACAAAAGAGCAACAAGATACAGGTGGTCACCACGCTCTTTCCGCTCTTCGACTTCGCCAGGACGATAGGGGGGGACAAGGCGCAGGTCACCCTCCTTCTTCCCCCCGGAGTGGAGCCGCACAGCTTCGAGCCTCGCCCGGATGACGTGGTCCGGGTGAACCACGCCGACCTCTTTGTCTACACGAGTCCGGCGATGGAGCCCTGGGCGGTCAGCATCATCGCCGGCCTCGACCGCGGCAAGGTCGGCATAGTGGAGGGAGGCAAGGGGGTCGCGATGGTCCCTGCGCCGGAAGTTGACGGCCACGCCGACCATCATGGCGAGGCGCAGCAAAAGGGACCGGTCCTGGATCCGCACGTCTGGCTCGACCTGGACAACGCCCGCCATATTGCCGGCAACATCCTCGCCGCATACGTCGCGCGCGATCCGGCCAACAAGGGGTATTACCAGGCGAACGCGGACAGTCTGGACAATCAGCTCGCGGCGCTCGATCAGCGCTTCAAAGAGACCCTGGCTAAGAGCCCCAAGAAGGTGTTGCTGCACGGCGGTCACTACGCCTTCGGCTACCTGGCCAGGCGCTACGGCCTCAAGTATGTCTCCGCTTCAGCGGTCAACGCCGATGCGGAACCGACCCCGACAAAGCTTGCGGAACTGGTGCAGTTGATGCGCCGCGAGCATCTGCAGTATGTCTACACGGAGGAACTCCTCAGCCCGAGGGTTGCGGAGACCATAGCACGGGAGACCGGCGCCAAGGTGCTCATGCTGCGCGCCGGGCACAACGTGACACGCGACGACCTGCAGCGCGGCGTCAGCTTCGTCTCCATCATGGAAGAGAACCTGCAGAACTTGAAGACGGGGCTGCAATGAGCGACAAAGTACTGACCGTAAAAAATCTCTGCGCCGGGTACCACGGCAGCGAGGTGCTGAACGACATAAGTTTCAGCGTGAACCCGGGGGACTATGTAGGGATCTGCGGTCCTAACGGTTCCGGCAAAAGCACCATGGTGAAGATCATCCTGGGGCTCATGGAGCCGGTGTCGGGGGAGATATCGCTCCTGGGGAAAGAGCAAAGCGCCTTCAAGGAGTGGCAGCGGATCGGCTACCTGCCTCAGGGGCTGCAGTTTTTCAACCCGCATTTCCCGGCTACGGTGGACGAGGTGGTCCGGCTGGGACGGCTTTCCGGGAAGAAATTCCCCCGGCGTTTCAACCGCGACGACGCGCAGGCGGTAGAACGGACCATGGAATGGATGGGGATCTCCCACATCAAGGGATGCATGATCGGGGAGTTGTCCGGGGGCCTCAGGCAGCGGGTGCTACTGGCGAGGGCGCTGGTGAACGACCCGGCGCTCCTGGTGCTGGACGAGCCGACCACCGCGCTCGATCCCGAGACGAGGGAGAGCTTCTACAAGCTGATTTTCGAGATGAACCGGGAAAGAAAGGCCACCGTGCTTCTGGTCACCCACGATACGGCGACGATCGGGAAGTACGCTTCCCACCTGCTGTACCTCGACAAGAAGGTCATTTTCTACGGAGATTTCGACGATTTTTGCAACTCGTCGGAGATGACGGGGTTCTTCGGCGAACACGGCCAGCACCTGGTCTGCCACAGGCATTAAAACCAGCCCCCAGTCCCCAGTCCCTAGCCCCGCCTTTAGGAGTTTGAATGGATATAACGGAAATGCTCAGTTACGGGTTCATGCAGAGGGCGCTCATCGGCGGATCGCTGATCGCCATCCTCTGCTCGGTCCTCGGCGTGTTCCTCGTGCTGCGCCGCCTCTCGCTGATCGGCGACGGCCTCGCCCATGTCACTTTCGGCTCCGTGGCGCTGGCGCTCTTCTTCAGGCTGCATTCCATCTACATGACCCTTGCCATCATCCCGGTGGTGCTTGCCTCCGCCATGGGGATCCTCAAACTGGGGCAAAAGGCCAAGATCTACGGCGACGCCGCCATCGGCATCGTTTCCGCCATCGGTATCGCCACCGGCGTCATGCTGGCTAGCATCGCCGGCGGTTTCAATGTCGACCTGTTCAGCTACCTCTTCGGCAACATCCTCTCGATAAGTTCCAGCGAGCTGGTTATAGCCGCGGTCCTCTTCGGCATTGTCATCACCTGCGTGGTGGTCTTCTACAACGAACTCTTCGCCAGCACCTTCGACGAGGAGCTTGCCAAGAGTTCCGGCCTGGATACCGACCGGATCAACTCGGTCCTGGTGCTGCTCACCGCCCTGACCGTGGTACTCGCCATGAAGGTGGTCGGCATCATGCTGATCTCGGCGCTGCTGATCCTTCCCGCGGTATCGGCGCTGCAGGTTGCCAAGGGGTTCAAGACCGCCATAGTATGTTCCGCCTGCATCGGAGTGAGCACGGTCATCGTCGGGATCTCCCTTTCCTTTGCGCTTAACCTCCCCACCGGCGCTGCCATCGTCCTCTTCAACTTCTTCATTTTCCTCGTCGCCTTCGCCATAAGGAACCTCCGGCGCCGCCGCTAGGGGGGGCTTATCTTTTTGTGTCTTTTGTGCCTTTTTGTGGCGATCAGGTTTGAAGGTTTTGGAAGGAAGGAGCGCTACAGGTAGGGGGAGAACAGCTTGGCGGTGGCGTCCCTGAGCTTGATGGCGAGGGGGCGGCTGTCCATCTCGGCGAGCGTGACCTCCCGCGATAGCGCAAGGGCCTGCGCGCAGTGGTTTTCCAGGAGCGTGGCGAAATGCAGGTCGTAGACCTCCACCCCGAACTCGAAGTTGAGCCTCAGGCTTCTCGGATCGAGGTTGGCGCTTCCTATCAGGCTCCAGCTCCGGTCGACAACCATGAACTTGGTGTGGACAAAGGGCGCGGGCTGCGAAAAGATCCGCACCCCCTGCTGCAGCAGCTCCCAGAGATACGAGCGGCTCGCCCACTTCACGTACGGGAGGTTATTCACCTCCGGCAGCACGATGATGATCTCCACCCCGCGCAGCGCCGCCGTTATCAGCGCCGAGAGGAGCGCCCGGTCCGGTATGAAGTAGGGGGTGACGATGGTGACCTTCTTCCTGGCGCAGGAGAGCGCTCCCAGGATGATCCAGTTCAGCTTCCTGAAGTCCTTGTCCGGGCCGTCGCTCACGGCGCGGGCCAGGGCGCTCCCCTCCGGCTTCAGCTCCGGGAAGAACCTCTCCCCCGTAAGTTGCTCCCCCTTGGCGAAGTGCCAGTCCTCAAGGAAGGTGCGCTGCAGGTCCGCAACCACCGGCCCGCGCACCTGGAAATGGAGGTCCTTCACCACCGGCGGCGGACTGTTCACCAGGTGCCGGTTCCCTATGTTCATCCCGCCGGTGAAGCCGACCACCCCGTCCACGACCAGGATCTTCCTGTGGTTGCGCAGGTTCAGGTACCCCCCGGGTCTCAGCGGGAGGAACCTGCGAAACTGCACCCGCGACCCGCTGAGCAGTTCCCGCGCCGTGGGGTTCGAATACTTCTCCCCCAGGCTGTCCACGATGATCCGGACCTCGACCCCTCGATGCGCGGCGCGGGAGAGGGCCGACACGAAGCGCCTCCCGGTGTCGTCACCGTCGAAGATGTAGGTGCAGAGGTGGACGGAAGAGGCCGCGCCCTCTATGGCGGCAAGCATGGCGGGATAGGCTTCCTCGCCGTTTTCCAGCGGGAGCAGTCTGTTGCCGGGGAGGAGCCTGGTGCTGACCACCCGGTCGGAGAGGCTGCGCAATTCGCCCAGGTAGGAGAGTTCTTCCGGCAGGGGGGCGGAAATCGAGGCGGGGCCGGCGGGGATGTCGGGGAGAGGGCCTGCCTCCTGCTGCCACCTCTTCGCCCTGCTGTAGATCCTGTTCACCCCCAGGCCCCAGTAGAAAAGCGGCCCCAGAAGCGGGATGGCGAGGCAGGTCAATATCCAGCCGAGCGCCGAGCGCGGGTCGCGCTTGTTGATGAGCGCGTGTCCCGCCGATAGCAGGGCGAAGAGGGTCAGGGAAAGGGCGAGCAATCCCAGGAGGATGTGGTCCAGTTCTGTCAAGCGTCCCCTCTGTTGCGTGGAACATGTGCCGCGACTAATACGAAAAAAGGGGGCGGCAGTGTTGCCGTCCCCCCGGGGTATGCGCTCCGATGCAGACTCGGAGTCAGAGCAGGGTGAACGGCTCGGCCCGTTTGGTCCATTCGCTGGCCGGATACTGCGCCTGAAGCTGCTTGTGGATCTCCTTGAGCGCCTCCGGCGCCCGGCTCGTCTTGTAGCGCGCCACGCCGCGCAGGTACACCGCCTCGGGGGCCGAGGCGCATGCAGCGCAGCCGTTAAGGAGCGTGTTGAACTGGATCACCGCCTCGCTGAACTGGCCGTAGTCGAGGTTCACCTTTCCCATGCCCAGGAGGAGCGAGCCCACGATCTCGTCGGGAGGGAGGAAGCCGACGGTCCGCTGGTGCTCCCTGCCGTAGTAGTCCAGCACGATGAGCGTCGGGGTCCAGCTCACCCGGTACTCGGAGGTGTGGGAGCCTGAATCGATCGGGAGGCGCAGGGGAACCAGGTGGTCCATGAAGTTGATGACGTCCGGGTCGGCGAAGGTGACCTCGTCCATCTGCCTGCATCCGATGCACTCGGGGCTGAAAAACTGGAGCAGGACGCTCTTTTGCTCCGCCGTACCCCGCGCCAGCGCCTTTACCATGTCGGTTTCCCAAGATATCATGATAAAACCTCCCGGTTCATCATTAATGCGACATGCTAAAGCGTAGCCAGTTGTTTTACTATGTCAAGTCCCCTAACAGCTTGCAGTTTTGGGCGAAATGCTTATAATGAACGCCTGCTACGTCCTGAACTAACGCCTGAGAGGGAGCATTTTGTCCAGCAAAAACCCACGCCGCGCAGCCTTCGAAATACTGCTCCGCATTGAAAAAGAAAAGTCCTTCGCCGACATCCTGTTAGACCACGAGCTCTCCAAGGAGATCATCAAGGGGGCGGACCGCGGTCTGCTGACCGAGCTGGTCTACGGCGTGCTCCGCAGGCAGGGGACCCTCGACCACATCATGGGGCAGTTTTCCAAGCAAAGACCCGAGAAGCTGGAACTGGTGGTCCGGCTGCTGCTGCGCCTGGGGATATACCAGTCCTTCTTCCTGGACCGGGTCCCCGTTTCGGCGGCGGTGAACGAGACGGTCAACCTGGCAAAGGAACTCGCTCCGCGGGCCTCCGGGTTCATCAACGCGGTGCTGAGGAGCGCCGACCGCGGCCGCGACGGCATCGAGTACCCGGACCGCTCGGAGAACCCGGTGGGGTACCTGGCCGCGCGCTATTCCCACCCCGCCTGGCTCACCGCGCAGTGGTGCGAGCAGCTCGGTGTCGATGCGGCGGAGGAGCTTGCCGCCGCCATGTCGGAGCCTCCTCCCTTTACCGTCAGGACCAACACGCTGCGCGTCTCCCGCGAGGAGCTGATGGCGCGGCTGGAAAAGGAAGGGGTCACCTGCAGCCGGACCGCCTGGTCTCCGGACGGGGTGCGCCTGAACCAGTCGGGACAGATCACGAAGCTTGCCTCCTTCCGGGACGGGCTCTTCACCGTGCAGGACGAGTCCTCCCAGATGGCCCCGGTGTTCCTCGCGCCGGAGAAGGGGGAGCGGGTGCTGGACGCCTGCGCCGCCCCGGGCGGGAAGAGCACGCAGATGGCGCAGCTCATGGGTGACAGCGGCGAGATCTTCGCCTGCGACGTCAACCACAAGAAACTGAGGATGATCAAGGAAACCTGCGACCGCCTCGGCATAGAGTCGGTCAGGACCTTCACCATGGACGCCACCGTCCCCTCGAACGCCATCAAGGAGACCACCTTCCATCGCATCCTGGTGGACGCTCCCTGCTCCGGCCTCGGCGTCATCAGGCGTCATCCCGAGGGGAAATGGACCAAGTCCGCCGCCGACCTGGCGCAGCTGGCCGCGACGCAAAAGGCGATCCTGGAGAACCTCTGCGGCTACCTGGAGACGGGCGGGACGCTTCTGTACGCCACCTGTTCCACGAGCCCCCAGGAGAACGAGGAGGTGGTCGACGCGTTCCTGGAGCGGCACCCCGAGTTCGTGCTGGAAGACCTCCGCCCGCTCTTCCCTTGCTTCGCCCCCCTGTTCACCGAGCGCGGCTTCTTCAGGAGCTGGCCCCACAGGGACGGCATGGACGGCTTCTTCTCTGCCCGTCTCAAGAAAATATCGTAGGAGAACCCATGAAAAAGATCGCACCATCCATACTTTCCGCCGATTTCGCCCGTCTCGGGGAGGAGATCCAGGCCATCGAGGCGGCAGGCGCCGACTACGTGCACGTGGACGTGATGGACGGCCAGTTCGTCCCCAACATCACCATCGGCCCGCTGCTCGTCGAGGCGGCCCGTCGGGTCACGAAGCTCCCGCTCGACGTGCACCTGATGATCGTCGACCCGGACCGCTACATCCCGGATTTCGCCAAGGCGGGAAGCGACATCATCGTGGTCCATGCCGAGGCGACCAACCACCTGCACCGGACCGTCCAGCTGATCAAGTCGCTCGGGAAAAAGGCGGGCGTGTCGCTGAACCCGGCGACCCCGCTGAGCGTGCTCGATTACGTGATGGAGGACCTCGACCTGATCCTCCTGATGACGGTGAACCCGGGCTTCGGCGGCCAGTCCTTCATCGAGGCGTGCATCCCGAAGATCCAGACGCTGCGCGCCACCATGGACAGGCGCGGCATCGAGGCCGAGCTGGAGGTCGACGGCGGGGTGAAGATCGACAACATCGCCCGCATCGCCCACGCCGGGGCGGACGTCTTCGTGGCGGGGAGCGCCGTCTTCAATAGCCCCGACTACGCGGCGACCATAGCGGAGCTGAAGAGAAGGGCGAAGGAGCCGGTGCTCTGAGCCAGGTGAAGTGCCAGGAGCCGGGTGCGGACCCGGAAGAGGTCAAGGAGCGGCTGAAGGCCGCTCTCGCCTCGCGCAAGCGGGTGCCGATGGAGGCGGGGCCTGTTCCCGCCGCCGTGCTCCTCCCCCTTTTCCCGAAGGACGGCGAGTACCACATCCTGTTCACCAAGCGGACCCCGCACCTGACCCACCACAGCGGCGAGATCTCCTTTCCCGGCGGCGTCTGCGACCCGGGCGACCTCGACAGCGCCGACACGGCGCGGCGCGAGGCGTGGGAGGAGGTCGGCATCGCCCCTGCCGACGTCGAGATCCTCGGTCAGCTGGACGACTGCCACTCCATCCACAACTACCTGGTCACCCCCGTCGTCGGGGTCTTTCCCGAGGGCTACTTCCTGACCGTGAACGACGCCGAGATCGAGCGGCTCATCGAGGTGCCCCTGTCGCACTTCTCGAAGCCGGGAGTCTACCGGGTCGAGTACTGGGACTACAAGGGGAGGAAGAACTTCCCCATGTACTTCTACCAGCACGGCGACGACGAGATCTGGGGGCTTACGGCGAGGATTCTGAAGAACTTCCTGGATGTGCTCCGGGGGGTGGAGCAGTGAGGGTTTTCAGCTTCCCAGCATCCTCCTGAAATCGACGCTCAGCCTCTTGTGCTCTTCCTGCAGGACGAAGCCCCGCTCCAGCACCCCCGCCTCGACCCCCTTCATGTGCAGCGCTCCCCACGGGATCACCACCGTATCGTAACGCTTCAGCGCCTTGTCCAGGTAGCCGAGCAGCGCCTTGTTTCTCCGGTACAGGATGTCGTCCATGATGGCCTCGTACATCTTGGGGGTGATGTGCTTCTCCGCCCACTCGTTGAGGCTGACGGCCGCCTTCGCCACCGACGGGTTCTCCTTGAGGTGCCTTCCCACCGCATCGAGAAAGAAGATGGTGTCGGGGCTGAAGGCGCCGAGATCGACGTCGGCCCGCAGGATGTCGATGGCACCCGCCTCTCCTTCTCCCTTCCCGCCCTCCTGTGGTTGCGGCGCATCGAGCGTCTTCTCGTCGACCACCCTCCCCGAGAAGAGCATCTTTTCCTGCGAGGTCAGCCCGAGGTATTTGGCGACCTGCCCGTAGTCGAACTTGTTCTTCAGGATCCCCTTCCGGTCCGTGACCCCCTCGGCGAGGACTATGGCCCGCCCGCTCACCGGAAGCCGCGCCACCTCCTGGTAATACTGCTTCTCGCCCACGTGGATCATGCTCGCCAGGCGGATGGTGCGGCCGTCGCGGCGATAGACACGCTCCGTCATGTACAGCCCGCGCGGCTCCACCCTCACGAATCCCGCAGTGGCTTTGGCGGCGTACGAGTTCGCCTGGTACAGCGCCAGCGTGACCAGGGCGATCGGAAGGACGACGACGTTCACGGCTGCGAAGACGAGGGTGTTCCGGGGGGTGAAAAAGGGGCCTTCGAAGCGGGTCGCAGGCAGCGTGAGACCCGGAGGCTCCCCCTCCCTGCGCAAGCGGTCCACCAGGCAGCCTCCCAGGGCCACCTGCAGCGCCGCCATCAGGAGGCCGTACGCGTTGGAGCCGGCAAGGGCGGGGACGAGCCAGACCGACAGGGGACACCAGAAGACGAAGAGGATCAGGGGGAGAAAAAGCTTCTTGGGCAGCCGCCGGTCGATGCCGAGGGCAAGGTAGACGAACAGTGCGACGACGAGGACGACGCTGGCGACGTGGTCCCTGAACATGGAGAGCGGCGCCGAGGGCGACAAGAGGGAGGCCAGTTCGTCGAGGAGCGACAGCGAGCCGTCCGCGAAGAAAAGGACCAGGAACAGGTTGGCAAGGGTTCTCATGATGGATTGTCCTGTTGGTCGGGAATCAGGCGATTGCCGGGTCGCGGAAGGCGCAAAGGTGGTAGAGCGGGCAGCCGTCGCACTGCGGCTTCTTCCGGCAGTGGCGCTTGCACTGCTCCACTATGAGGGCGTGGTACTCGTTGAAAAGGGGGACTTCGGCCGGCAGGAGATTCATGAAGAGCGCGCGTACCGCGTGGTAGTCGTCCGTCTCCCGGACCAGGCCTAGCCGGGAGAAAAGGCGCCTGGTGTAGGCATCGACCACGAAGGAAGGTTTCCCCCCCGCGTAGAGGAGGATGGAATCGCAGGTCTCCGGCCCGATCCCCTTCACCCCGATCAGTTCCTCCCGGAGCAGCCGCCAGTCGAGGTCGAACATGGCGTCCAGCGAGCCGTATCTCTCCAGCATCCAGCTGACGAACCATTTGAGCCGGGTGCTTTTCACGTTGAAAAAGCCGGAGGGGCGTATCAGCTCGGCGAGCCGCTCATGATCGAGATCATGGAGCGCATCCGCCGAGAGTAGCCCCTCCCGTTTCAGATTGACTATCGCTTTTTCGACGTTACCCCAGTTGGTGTTCTGGGTCAGGATGGCGCCGACGCAGACCTCGAACGGCGTGTCCGCGGGCCACCAGCGGAGCGCCCCGTATCGCTCGAGGAGCAGTTCGAAGAGCTCCATGAGCCGGGTGCGGCTGTCGGTTTCCATGTACTTCTCTTTTGACATCAACTACGGCTTTTCCTTACGGCTCCAGGTAGCCGAGCCCGTCCAGGAACTCGCGGGAGTATCTTACGTAGTTCCCCGCGGAGCGACCCAGCCAGGCGATCTCGTTCTCGGTCAAGTCGCGCTTGTACTTCGCCGGAGCACCGACCCAGAGCGTGCCGGGGGGGATGACGGTCCCTTCGGTGACCAGCGCCCTGGCGCCGACCAGCGCCCCCTTGCCGACCACCGCCTTGTCCATGATCATCGCCTGCATCCCGATGAAGGCGC
This sequence comes from Geobacter sp., assembly GCA_003490025.1. Taxonomy (GTDB): domain Bacteria; phylum Desulfobacterota; class Desulfuromonadia; order Geobacterales; family Geobacteraceae; genus Geomonas. The sequence continues at coordinate 32,093 of DNJC01000105.1, forward strand.
CGTCCTCGATGGTGCAGCCGTGCAGCGTGACGCTGTGGCCGACGGTGACGTCGTTGCCGATTACGAGCGGCGCGCCCGGGTCGTCGGCGTGTTTCTTGTGCGTCACGTGCAGCATGGAGAGGTCCTGGATGTTGGTCCGGTCGCCGATGCTGATGAAGTTCACGTCGCCGCGCACAACGCAGTTGTACCAGATGCTCGACTCCTTGCCGATGCTGACCTCGCCGATGATCACCGCGCCCTCGGCGATGAAGGCGGACGGGTCTATTTTCGGGGCGATACCTTTGAACGATCGGATCATGTCGTTATCTGCTCCTGTTCGGTTCTTTGTAGGCGCGGCTAGTCCCTGGGGATGGCGAGCATCCGGTCCAGGGCGCGCTTCGCCGGGATCCGGATCTCCTCGGGAACCTTCACCACCGGTTTCATCGTCTCCAGGGCCTCAAGCACGTCCTCAAGCGAGGTGAGCTTCATGTTCGGGCAGACCAGGGCGGGGGAGGCGAGGATGAATTCCTTGTCCGGGTTGTCCCGCCTCAGGCGCCAGAGGATCCCTGCCTCGGTGCCGATGATGAACTTCCTGGCGTCGCTCTTCTGGCAGTAGTCGTACATCCCGGTGGTGGAGCAGGCGTGGTCGGCGAGCGCCACGACGGCGGGGTTGCACTCGGGATGGCAGACGAAGGGGGCGTCGGGGTGCTTCGCTTTCAGCTCCCGCACCACCTCGGGCTTCAGCCTCTCGTGGGTCGGGCAGTAGCCTTCCCAGAGGTGGAAGCGCTTGTCGGTGAAACGGGCCACGTAGCTGCCGAGGTTCTTGTCCGGCGCGAAGATGATCTCCTGCTCCGGAAGCGACTGGACCACCTTGAGCGCGTTGGCCGAGGTGCAGCAGATGTCGCTTTCGGCCTTGACGGCCGCCGAGGAGTTCACGTAGGTGACCACCGGCACGCCGGGGAGCTTCGCCTTGAGTTCGACCAGCCCCTCGACGGTGACCATGTCCGCCATCGGGCAACCGGCGTCGAGCCGGGGGAGGAGCACGGTTTTTTGCGGGGAAAGGATGGAGGCCGATTCCGCCATGAAATGCACGCCGCAGAAAACGATGACGTCGGCGTCGGTCCTGGCGGCCTCCATCGAGAGCGCCAGCGAGTCGCCGGTGATGTCGGCGATCTCCTGCACCTCGTCGCGCATGTAGTTATGGGCAAGGAGCACCGCGTTGCGCTCCTTGAGAAGGGTTTTGATAGAGGATTTTATGGACTGCTGAGTCATGTTTGTCACCACCAAAGCTTGTTAGTAACTGTATACACAAAGTAAACAGCACCGATAGTAGACAATGTTATGGTTCATGTCAAACCCTTTGAGGTCCAGGATTAGCAAGCTTGACACCGGTACGTAAAACCTCTATTATTTTTTGGAAATTTTACAGCATATTGGCGCGTTCAACGCAGGTTAAGCGAGGTAAATAGTATGTTCGGAATCGGCATGCCTGAACTGATCATCATAATGGTTATCGCTCTCATAGTAATCGGGCCGCAGAAGCTCCCCGACCTCGCCAAGTCGCTGGGCAAGGGGCTGGCCGAGTTCAAAAAGGCCACCGACGACTTCAAGCAGACCATAGAGGCGGACAGCAGGACCCCCGAGGAGAAGGAGCACCTGGCCAGACTCGCCGAGGAGAAGCAAAAGGCCGAGGCCGAGAGGGTGAGGGAGGCCGAGGAGCTGAAGGCCAAGGTGGAAGGGGTGGCGAAGGCTGCCGAGGAGCCGAAACTGCAGAGCGCGCAGACCGAGCCGGAGAAAAAGAGCGTCTGAGGTCGCGCCGGCAATCGATACGCAGAAAGGCGGGGTGATGCCCTGCCTTTTTTGTTCCCTGAATTCAAGTCTCACGCCGATGCCATGCTGCGACCGGCAAAAGCTGGTATAGTCCTACATCTCGCTGGGGTGCCGCCATGTTCAACTGGTTCAGGAAAAAACCCGAGAATCTTGAATTTCCAGACGCTGCCGCCGCCTTCGCCCATGCCTGCTCGATAGGGTACACGCCGCTGATCGGGGGGCTGGTCCCCGCCCGCGTCGAGGAGGAGGGTGGGCTCGGGCACGACGGGGAGCGGACCTTCCTGATCGCCATCGCCGCGCCCGCTGGACCGGAGAAACTCTGGAGCTGCACCCTGAAAGGCTCGCCCGGCTACCCGAAAGAGGGGGATTTCGTCGGTTTCCGCATCGTCACCATCGCCTCGGATCTTCCCGAACCCGCCAACCTGATCGGTTACATCGCCTGCCGGCTCTCCTTTGTGCTGGTCCAGGGGAAGGGGTGGGCCGCCGCGCAGAGCTACACCCCGGAGAACCTGAAACGCGCCCTCAGGCTGTAACCCCCTTCACGGCAAAAATCACTTATTCCCGAAGATGACCAGCTCGGCGGGGACCGGGTTGCTGTCCCAGGTGATCTCGGGGTAGAGCGACTTGTCGAGGCGCAGGTAGGTGCCGTCCACCCCCTGCTCCGCCCACCAGCATTCGTTACCCTTGATGGGGAGCTTGTCGAACAGGTAGAGGTCGCTGTTTTTGTCTCTGGCTAGGAACATGGCTCACTTCTCCCTTATTTGACCTTCAACCTTTCGCGGGCCGTCTTGGCTTCTTCCGATTTCGGATGCTCGTCCACGAGCTTCTTCAGCACGTAGTTGGCGCTCTTCGTGTCACCCATCTCCTTGAAGGCCATTCCCTGTTTCAGCATGGCGGCGGGCGCCTTGTCCTTGTCCGGAAAGTTCTTGATCACTTCCTGGAACTCGAGCACCGCATTTTCGAAATTCTTCTCGGAGTAGTAGGTCTCGCCGATCCAGTAATGCGCGTTTGCCGCGAGGGCGTGTTTGGGGTGCTGCTCGAGGAAGTTCGTGAAGAGCTCCCGGGCCTTGGCGGGGTTCCCTTCCTTCATCGCCTCCATCCCCTGCTGGTACAGGTAATCCGGGGACTTCAGGATCAGGGCGGCCTTTTTCTGCTGCTCATCTATCCCTTTCTCTATTTTGCCGAGGCGCTCCTCCAGGGCGGCGAGGCGCTTGGTGAGGTCCTCCTTCAGAAGCGCTATGTCGTCGGCCGGTTTCTGCGCCAGGAGCCGGACGTCGTCCACCTTGCCGGTGAGCAGCTGCATGTCCACCCGCGCGCTCTCCAGGGTGGCCTGCAGGTCCGCGCCCCCCTTCCTGATGGCGGCCATGTCCTTCTGGTACCCGGCCATGTCCGCCTGCAGCGCCTCGAGGCTCTGCCGGTAACCGGCCAGCGATTTTTCCACCCCGTCCTTCACCTCGCCGCGCACCTCGTTCAACCCCTTGTCCAGGGTGAAAACGCGGTTCTTGATCTCGTCGGTATCGCGGCGCACCGAGTCGAGCTCGGACTGGCTGGCACAACCGAAAAAGGTCAGCAATAACAATGAGGTCAGTGCGACCCTCGTTAGCTGCATGACAAACCTCCTTTTACTTCGAAAGTTCTACGTTCTGCGTTTACTCTGCTTCTACAAAAAAAGGAGCCCGGATGGGCTCCCTTTTGCGGTACCGGTGCGGGTTATTTCACTATGACGAATTCGTCCCTTCTGTTCTGGGCCCAGGCCGCCTCGTCGTGCCCCTGATCGACCGGCTTCTCCTCGCCGTAGCTGATGGTGGCCAGGCGGTCCGAAGCGATGCCGAGGTTCACCAGGTAGTCCTTGGCTGCCTTGGCCCTTCTCTCGCCAAGCGCCATGTTGTAGTCGTCCGAGCCGCGCTCGTCGCAGTTCCCCTCGATCCGCACCTTCACGGAGGGCTGCTTGCTGAGGTAATCGGCGTTCTTGCTCAGGACGCCGCGGGACTCCTCGGAGAGGTCGGCGGAGTCGAAGTTGAAGTAGATCTTCTGCAGCTCGGCCTGCAGTTCGGCGGCCGGGGCCTTCGCGGCCTGACCGGCCTTGGGGGCTTCCTGCGCTACCGCGGGTTCCCTGGTCGGAGTGGTCTCGGTCATCGGCTGGGCCGTCGCGCCGCCCTGCGCCTCGGGCCTTGCCTCCTGCGCCGGCTGAACCGGCTGCGCGGGGCGGGCTACCTCGGCGGGGGTCGTCTGTGCGGTGGGGGGGGCCGTCTGGACTGCGGAAATCGGCTCCTCACTCCTTACCACGTCCTTCTTGGCGCAGCCACCCGTGAAAAGCGCTCCGAAACTCAGAACAACAAGGCATCCGATTATCTTTTTGCGCATCGCCCCACTCCTTTAGTCACTAGAATTACGGGCATCCCCGACAGGCGACGCCACGCGGAAAAAACGAATGAAAGTATAGCCACCTTTTCTCACATAATCAACGATTCATCAATGATTCATGATGAGGAGTGCGGTTACATGTTGCCGGACCAGGTAGGATGGGAATCCTGCCCGTTGCTCGGGGAAATCCGGGTCTGGCTTGTCCCGTCGGCGCGCATCAGGTAGACCCCCTCGCTTCCGCTGCGCGTGGAGCTGAAGACGACGAAGCGGCCGTCGGGAGAGAAGCGGGGATGCTCGTTGCTCCCGGCGCTGGTGAGCTGCGTGTCCTGGGTACCGTCAGGGTTGATGGCGTAGATCTGGAACCCGCTCCCTTCCTTTCTGGCGTAGACGATGCGGTCCCCCTTGGGCGACCAGCGCGGCGTCACGTTGTAGGCGCCGTTGGCGGTGAGCCGACGCACGTTGCCGCCGTCGGCGTCCATGATGAACACCTGGGGCTTGCCGAGACGGTCCGACACGAAGACGATCCGGGAGCCGTCCGGCGACCAGGCCGGGGAGACGTCTATGGCGTGGCTGTTGGTGAGCCTCGCCAGTTCCTTGCCGTCGCGGCCGATCAGGTAGATCTCGGAGTTGCCGTCCTTGGTCATCACCAGGGCGATCTTGCTTCCGTCCGGGGAAAAGGCGCCCATGGCGTTCAGGCCCGGGCGGGACGAGATGCGCGCCTCCAGCCCGGTGAACAGCTCCCGCCGGTACAGGTCCGGGTTCCCCTTCTTGTAGGAGGTGTAGATGATCTCCTTGCCGGAGGGGGCAAAGTCGGGCTTGAGGTTGATGGAGCCGTTGTTGGTGACGCGCTGCGGGTTGCGCCCGTCGTAGTCCATCACGAAGACCTCCTTGTTGCCGGAGGCCTTGGTAACGTAGGCGATCTTGCCGGTGAAGGGGCCCTTCTGCCCGGTAACGGCGCGCAGCACCTCGTCGGAGAAGGCGTGGGCCATCCGGCGCAGTTCCCTCGCGCCGCCGGTGTACCTCTTGGCGGTCACCTCGCGGTTCAGCACCTGGTCGACCAGCCGGCATTCCAGCGTGACGCCTCCCCCCTGGACGGAGTAGGCGCTCTTCAGCACCAGGTCGGCTCCCGCCATCCCGGCGTCCCTCGGTGAGATCTCGAAGGGACCGGCGAGCCCCAGGTCGAAGCCGAACAGTTCGGAGAGTTCCTGCCCCACTTGCGGCGCCGCCTCCCCCGGGAGGGAGGTGGGAGCTACGAAGATCTTCAGTTTGCGGCTCGCCGGAGCGGTTACGTCTATGTATCCCTGCGCCAGCACCAGTTGAGGCGCGAAGAGCAGCAGGGCTAAAAGCAGGATGATTCTCATTTATTTATACCGACCCCTTCCGGTCTGAAGCGGAACATCCCCTTGAACTTCGCCCCGCCCGGCGGGGGGACCAACGATTTTCCGGCCAGCGTGACAGCCCGTTGGACCGCGTCGTCGAAGAGCGGGTCCCCTGATCCCTTTTCCACGTGATACTGCGCGATGCGGCCGTCCGGGGAGACGGTGATGGTCGCGATCACATACGGGGACTTGGTCTGTGAGACCATGACCTCCTTGAGAGCGTCCTTCAGCCTGGACTGCAGGTAGGTGGGGTAGTCGCTTCCCGCCTCGGCCCCCTTGGCTCCCGGCATCCCTGTGCGCGTTCCCTTCTTCTTGAGCCGCTCCAGCACCTCGGCCTGCCGCCTTTCCTGCGCGAGCTGCTCCAGCTTGGCCATCCGCTGGGTGAAGTCGTTCGACTCGGCGGCCGGCGTCTCCTTCGCGTTTCCGGGTGTCGCCGCGGCCGGCGCCTTTGCCGCCGGTTTGGCGGGCTTGGCGGGCTGCACGGGGTGCGACATGACGGGCGGCGGGGCGGGTGGAGCTGCCGGTTGCGGCGGCGCCTCGACGGCCTTTTCCGCTGCCGGGGCAGGGGTGCCGCTTTGGGGGGAGGCGACCGGGAGGGTCACCATGTCGACATAGGTCACCGGCGTCTCGTCAGGCTTCAACTCCCCGAAAAGGTTCCAGTTCGCGACGATCGCGAGGGCGACCGCGTGGCAGAGGAAGGAGACGATGAACATCCCCCCCGGCCCCGGGTATCGAGCTGTCAAACCCCTTTTCATCGCTTCTGCGGGGACTCCGTCACCATGCCGAGCCTTTCGACCCCGGCGCCCTTGATCTGTGCCATCACCCTGACGACGTCACCGTACGGTACGGCGCTGTCCGCCTTCAGGAACACCTCCCGCTTCTCCCGCCCGGCCAGCATGCTGGTCAGCTTGTCCTTCAACTGGTCCGGCGAGATCTCGGAGGTGTTGATGTAGGTCTTGCCGGACTGCTCGACGGAGACCACCAGCGTGTCCTCCTTCGGGGCCAGCGCCTTGGTGTCCGCCTTGGGGAGGTTCACCTGCACCCCCTGCTGCATCATCGGCGCGGTGACCATGAAGATGACCAGGAGCACCAGCATGACGTCGACCAGCGGGGTGACGTTTATCTGCGACATGGTGCCGCGGTCGCCGTTTTCCCTGTTGCCGAGATCCATCGCCTATCTCCCCGCGAAGTTGCGCTGCACGATGTTGAGGAATTCCGTGGAGAAGCTGTCCATCTCGGAGATGAGGACCTTGATCTTGTGCTGGAAGTGGTTGTACCCCATGACCGCCGGGATGGCGGCCACCAGGCCGATGGCGGTGGCGATCAGCGCCTCGGCGATGCCGGGGGCGACGACGGCCAGCGATGCGGAGCCGCTCTGCCCGATCTTCTCGAACGCGGTCATGATCCCCCAGACGGTGCCGAAGAGCCCGATGAACGGGGCGGTGGCGCCGGTGGTGGCGAGGAAGGTGAGGTATTTCTCCAGCCTGGTGATCTCCGAGGTGGTGGCGCGGCGCAGGGCGCGGGCTATGTTGTCGATCCCGCCGAGGTCGGTGCTGACGATGCTGGGGTCGGCCTTTTCCACGACCTTCTCCTGGAGCCTTTTCAGCTCGCCGTAACCCTCCTGGAACAGGACGGTGAGGGGGGAGTTCTCGAAGCGGTCGAGCTGCGAGCCGATGGCGTCGAACCGCTTGGCCTTCCAGAAGAATTCCAGGAACCTTTCGGAGGCGCCGTTGGCGCGGTAGACCTGCAACAGCTTGTAGAAGATGATGCCCCAGGAAACGACCGAGAAATAAAGCAGTACGATCAGTACCAGTTTTACGACCAGGCCGGTCGCAGCAAACATACCCACGGAAGATACCTCCGGTTAGATGGTGGTCCTACAGATCAAACAGAAAAAATATGCTTTAGTCATGCCGAAGTCAACAGGAAAGAAATCCGGTCTGCCCAGCCGTTTGCGGCTGACCGGTCCCGGGAACAGGTGCTGCCCCTCGCGCTGCCATTACCGACACGGGTGCCTATGCCGGGCACCCTCACCTCTCCCGGAGGGCGAGGGGGAGACGGTAATCAGTAGCACTCCGGCCTTCTGTCCTGGAAACAGGTGATGCTCTCGCGCCACTGCTTCGCCTCGGCCGGATCGAGGAGCGCCGTCGGCTCGCCGTTGTCGTAGCCCGCCTCCGCCAGCATCTCTCCCTTTGGGCCGATGATCATGCTGTAGCCGAAAAAGTCGAGCTTGCCGACCATGCCGCAGGTGTTGGCGGCGATGACGAAGAGCTGGTTCTCTATCGCCCGCGCCCGCAGCAGCGTGCGCCAGTGCTCCTCGCGCGGCTTGGGCCATTCCCCCGGGACGACGATGATGTCCGCCCCCTCGACGGCCAGCCTGCGGGAGAGTTCCGGGAAGCGGAGGTCGTAGCAGATGATCACGCCGATCCTGCCGACGCTGGTATCGGCCACGAGATGGCGCTCGCCGCGGTCCAGGTGGCGGTCCTCGTTCATCAGCGAGAAGAGGTGCATCTTGCGGTAGCTCCCGGCGACGGCGCCCCGGTCGATGACATAGGCGGTGTTGTAGACCTTCTCGCCGTGCGGCTCGGGGAGGCTCCCGACGATCACAATGGAAAGCTCCCGGGAGAGTTCCTGCAGCTGCCGCACCAGCACCGGGGTGCGCTGGGCAAGCTGGTTCAGCTCCCGGTAGGCGAAGCCGCAGCTCCACATCTCCGGGAGGACGGCCAGCTCGACGCCGTCCTGCGCCAACTCGCGCAGCTTCGCCGTCACATACGAGAGGTTCTTGTCGATGTTCCCCAGCGCGATGTTGAACTGCACCGCGGCGGCCTTGATCGCCTTTTGCATTTCTGCCTCCTGTCTCTTCTGGAAGTTTCCAACGGCAGGTGGAGCCTCCTGCCGCCGGGAAGTACGGATTTTAATCCTAGTCACGAAGGATTACAAGCAGCTTCATGCCTTTAAGCGCTTTTGCGTGACAAAGGCAAGGGTGATCTGCTAGAAATTCAGAGGTAGCGAAAAAGGAGCCTCGAGCCATGCGCGCAGGGTTATACATACACTTCCCCTTCTGCCTCAAGAAATGCCTTTACTGCGACTTCAACTCCGCCCCCCTGGCGGGGGGAGACGTAGACGGGTACGTGGAGTCCCTGCTCAGGGAAATGGAGCTGCGGGGTGCCGCGCTTGCCGAAGAGGTGACGGCGCCGACGCTGTACTTTGGGGGGGGGACGCCGTCGCTCATGGGGCCGGAACTGGTCGGACGCGTGATCGACGAGGCGGCGAAGCGCTTCCATCTCGAGGCGGACGCCGAGGTGACCCTGGAGGCGAACCCGGGGACGCTCACGCCGCAGCGGCTTTCCGGCTACCGGGCCGCGGGTGTGAACCGGCTTTCGCTCGGGTTCCAGTCGTTCGAGGAGCGCCTGCTGCAAAGGCTCGGGCGGGTGCACACGGTGAGAGAGGCGCTGGATGCCTTCGACCAGGCCCGCCGCGCAGGCTTCGACAACATCGGCATCGACCTGATGCACTCGCTGCCGGAGCAGACGCTTTCGCAGTGGCGCGAGGCGCTGGCGCAGGGCATCGCCCTGGCGCCCGAGCACGTCTCCGCCTATGCGCTCTCCGTGGAGGAGGGGACCCCCTTCTCGCGCCTTTACCAGGACGATGCCCTGCCGCTACCCGGGGAGGAGGAGGGGGCGCTGATGTTCGAGGCGACCCACGAGCTTTTGACCGACGGGGGGTACCTGCATTACGAGATCTCCAACTTCGCCCGCCCCGGGCGGTTTTCCCGCCACAACGGCTCCTACTGGAGGCGCGAGAGCTACCTTGGCTTTGGCGCGGGGGCGCATTCCTTCCGGAACGCCGACGGGCTCGGGCGCCGCTGGAAAAACGCCTGCGACCCGGGAGAGTACCGCGACTCGATCGCGGCAGGCGCCATCCCCGAACAGGATGTGGAGCTCCTCACCCTGGAGGAGGCTGTGTCCGAATCCTTCTTCCTCGGCTTGAGGGTCCTTTCCGGACTCGACCTGGCCCCCCTCCTGGCCCGCTACGGGAAGGAGGCGCTGGAGCGCCAACTGGCCGAGGTGGCGCGGCTCGAGCGGGAGGGGATGCTGGTCAGGGAGGGGAGTTCCGTCCGCCTCGCGCCTCGCGCCGTCATCGTCGCCAACAGCATCTTTTCCCGCTTCCTGTAAATCCCCGAAACTCTCTCAGAGAACCCCTTGACAAAGAACAGCACCGTTGCTAACTTGAAGCTCGTTAGCACTCGAACTTTTTGAGTGCTAATGTCATTTGTAAGGGGACAGTGTCGGGTCCCAACGTCGTCATGTACCGGTCTTAGGTCTTTGTGCCGTTTCTGCCTATCGATGGCGAAGAATACATCCATGGAAGATCAACTTTCAGATCGTAGCAAGCGGATCCTCGAAGCAGTCATCGAGGACTATATCGCAACCGCCGAACCCGTCGGGAGCAGGACCCTGACCCGCAGCCATTCGCTGGAGCTGTCGCCGGCGACGGTCAGAAACGTCATGTCCGACCTGGAGGAGATGGGGCTTCTGGTATCCCCGCACACCTCGGCGGGGCGGATTCCGACGGACAAGGCGTACCGCCTCTATGTGAACTCGATCCTGGAGGTGAAGAAGAACCTGCCGCAGGGGAACAGGGACGAGATCCGGAGGCGCTGCCGGATGGCCGGGAAGGACCTGGGGGACGTGCTCAAGGAGACCAGCCGGCTGCTGTCGTCCACCTCGAGCTACATGGGTGTGGTCATGGCCCCCAGGCTCGCGGCAAACGTATTCCACCAGATGGAGTTCGTGAAGCTCGGGAGCCACAGGATACTCGCCATCCTCGTGTCGCAAAACGGCACCGTGCAGAACAGGCTCCTCGAAATCCAGGAGGAGATCCCCCAGGAAGAGCTGGTCCGGATGGCCAACTATCTGAACGGGATGCTCCAGGGGCTCACCATCGCCCAGGTCCGCGAACGGCTCGTCGCCGAGATGCAGAGCGAGAAGGTCCGCTACGACTCGATGATGACCAAGGCGCTCACCCTTTCCGAGCAGACCATCAGGAGCGACGGCGCCGAGATCTTCCTGGAGGGACAGGCGAACATCCTGGACCAGCCGGAATTCTGCGACGCCGGCAAGATGCGCGAGATATTCCGCGCCTTCGAGAAGAAGAGCCTGCTCCTCGACCTGCTGGATCGCTCCATGCAGGCCGAGGGGGTGCAGATATTTATCGGGGCGGAATCCCGTCTCCTCAAGATGGAGGGGATGAGCCTGGTCACCTCGACCTACATGACCGGCAAGGACACCTTCGGGGTGCTCGGCGTCATCGGCCCGACCCGCATGGGGTACGGCAGGGTGATCCCGATCGTCGACTATACAGCCAAATTGATCAGCCGCCTGCTCGAGACGGAGTAGCGGAAAAAAGGAGAGAAGAGACGGATGGACAAGAAAAAGCACGATTCGCACCAGCACGAGAAGAAGGGAGAGCCCGCGCCGCAGGATACGGTGGACTTGGCGCAGCCTCCAAGCGATGCGGATCGGATCAAGGAACTCGAAGAGGCACTGGCCGCCAAGGGGCTTGAGTCGGCCGGCAACTGGGACAAGTACCTGCGCGAGCGGGCCGACCTGGAGAACTACCGGAAGAGGGTGCAGAAGGAGAAAGAGGAGATCCTGAAGTACGGCAACGAGCAGATCATCTTCGAGATCCTTCCTTCGCTGGACAACCTGGAGAGGGCCATCGATCACGCCAACGAGGATTCCCCCATCGTGGAGGGGGTGAAGCTCACCCTGAGCATGCTGGTATCCACCCTGAAGAAGTTCGGCGTCACGGTCGTCGACACCCCGCCCGGAACGCCGTTCAACCCGGAGTTCCACCAGGCGATGGGGCAGGTGGAGAGCGAGGAGCAGGAGCCGAACAGCATCGTCGCCGTTTTCCAGAAGGGTTACCTGCTGAACGAGCGTCTGCTGCGGCCGGCCATGGTCACCGTCGCCGTTAAGCCTGCGGCTTAACGGCAGGTTAAGATTAAGACTAAGACTAAGAGGTAGAATCAAGGGGCAAGGCGCAGATCGAGGTTTGCCTTAATCTTTATCTTTATCTGCCTCTCGATTTTTTCCCCCCGGTCCCCTTGCTTTTCGGGGAGGGGATGACTACGTTGCAGATACAGTTACCAAACTAGGAGGCATAAACATGAGTAGAGTGATAGGAATCGACCTCGGAACCACCAACTCCTGCGTGGCAGTGATGGAAGGTGGTGAGCCGGTTGTCATAGCGAACGCGGAAGGAAGCCGCACCACCCCTTCCATGATTGCATTCGCCGAGAACGGCGAGCGGCTGGTGGGTCAGCAGGCGAAACGCCAGGCTGTCACCAACCCGGAGAACACCCTGTACGCCATCAAGCGCCTCATCGGGCGCAAGTTCGATACGGAAGCCGTCAAAAGGGACATCGCCATCTCCCCGTTCAAGATCGTCAAGGCGGACAACGCGGACGCCTGGGTTGAGGTGCGCGGCCAGAAATATTCGCCCCCCGAGATCTCGGCCATGGTGCTGCAGAAGATGAAGAAGACCGCCGAGGACTACCTGGGCGAGACCGTGACCGACGCGGTCATCACCGTCCCGGCCTACTTCGACGACTCCCAGCGTCAGGCGACCAAGGACGCCGGCAAGATCGCGGGCCTGAACGTGCTCCGCATCATCAACGAGCCGACCGCGGCGGCCCTTGCCTACGGCCTGGACAAGAAGAAGGACGAGAAGATCGCCGTCTTCGACCTGGGCGGCGGCACCTTCGACGTCTCCATCCTGGAACTCGGCGAAGGGGTGTTCGAGGTCAAGTCGACCAACGGCGACACCTTCCTGGGTGGCGAGGACTTCGACCAGAAGATCATCGACCACATAGCGGACGAGTTCAAGAAGGACCAGGGGATCGACCTCAGGGGCGACAAGATGGCGCTGCAGAGGCTGAAGGAGGCCGGCGAGAAGGCGAAGTGCGAGCTCTCCACCTCGCTTGAGACCGACATCAACCTGCCGTTCATCACCGCGGACGCTTCCGGTCCCAAGCACCTGACCATGAAGCTCACCCGCGCCAAGCTCGAGTCGATCTGCGCGGAGCTGATCGCCAAGCTGGAAGGGCCGTGCCGCACCGCCCTCAAGGACGCAGGGCTCTCTCCCAGCGACATCGACGAGGTGATCCTGGTCGGCGGCATGACCCGCATGCCGATCGTGCAGAAGAAGGTGCAGGATATCTTCGGCAAGGTGCCCAACCGCGGCGTCAACCCGGACGAGGTGGTCGCCATCGGCGCTGCCATCCAGGGGGGCGTTCTGCGCGGCGACGTGAAGGACGTCCTGCTTCTCGACGTCACCCCGCTCTCCCTCGGCATCGAGACCCTGGGCGGCGTGCTGACCAAGCTGATCGAGAAGAACTCCACCATCCCGTGCCGCAAGTCCCAGGTCTTCTCCACCGCGGCCGACAACCAGCCGGCCGTCAGCATCCACGTCCTGCAGGGCGAGCGCGAGATGGCCGCGGACAACAAGACGCTGGGCAACTTCGAACTCTCCGGCATCCCGACGGCCCCGCGCGGCGTGCCGCAGATCGAGGTGACCTTCGACATCGACGCCAACGGCATCGTCCACGTCTCCGCGAAGGATCTCGGCACCGGCAAGGAGCAGTCGATCCGCATCACCGCGTCCTCCGGTCTTTCCAAGGAAGAGGTCGAGAAGATGGTTCGCGAGGCCGAGGCTCACTCGGCCGACGACAAGAAGAAGCGCGAGCTGATCGAGGCGAAGAACCAGGGCGACAACCTGGTCTACCAGACCGAGAAGTCCCTGAAGGAGTTCGGCGACAAGATCGACGCCGCCGAGAAGCAGAAGATCGAGGAAGGGATCGCCACCCTGAAAAAGACCCTAGAAGGGAGCGACCTCGACGAGATCAAGAAGGCGACCGAGACCCTGACGCAGGCGTCCCACAAGCTGGCCGAGGCTGTCTACGCCAAGACACAGGCGGCAGGCGCGGAAGGGGGCGAGCCCAAGGCCGAGCCGGAAGCAGGCGGCGCCGCCAAGGGCGAGAAGGTCGTCGACGCGGACTTCGAGGAAGTGAAGGACGAGAAGAAGTAACCAAAACGGTTGCAACCAGGGACCGTTTAGTGGAATATGACACGGTAATATAAATAACACCGGGCAACGGGCAGCGTCTCATTAGTGGGACGCTGCTCTTTGTGTTACGAGGGCATACTTTGGCAAATGGCGAGAAGCAGGATTATTACGAACTCCTCGAAGTGAACAAGAACGCCTCCGAGACGGAGATCAAGAAGGCGTACCGCCGCATGGCGATCAAGTTCCACCCGGACAAGAACGCGGGGGACAAGGCGTCCGAGGAGAAGTTCAAGGAGATCACCGAGGCGTACGAGGTCCTCTCGGATGGCGAGAAGAGGGCGCGCTACGACCAGTTCGGGCACGCCGGGGTCACCGGGAACGGTTTCTCCTCCGGCGGCTTCAGCGGCTTCGGCGGCTCCCCCTTCGGAGACATCTTCGGGGACATCTTCGGTGAGGTCTTCGGCGGCAGGCAGAAAGGGGGTTCGCGCGGCAGACGCGGCGACGACCTGCAGTACAACATGGAGATAACCTTCGAGGAAGCGGCCTTCGGGGTCGAGAAGAAGATCGACATCCCGTACGCCAAGCGTTGCGACACCTGCGGCGGTTCCGGCGCCAAGGCCGGCACCACCCCCAAGACCTGCCCGACCTGCCAGGGGGCGGGACAGATGCGCTTCCAGCAGGGGTTCTTCAGCGTCAGCAAGACCTGCTCGCACTGCAACGGCGAGGGGCGCGTCGTCGAGCATCCCTGCCCGAGCTGCCGCGGCGCCGGCACCATCCGCGACAAGAAGACCATTTCGGTGAAGGTCCCGGCGGGTGTCGAGACCGGCATCAGGCTGAAGCTCTCCGGCGAAGGGGGGCAGGGTGTGAAAGGAGGGGGCAACGGCGACCTGTACGTGGCGCTCACCGTCCGCGAGCATCCCATCTTCCGCCGCGAGGACAACGACGTCCTGTGCGAGATCCCGATCAGCTTCACCCAGGCGGCGCTCGGGTGCGAGATCGAGGTGCCGACCCTGGACGGCAAGGTCGGCATGAAGATACCGGAAGGTACCCAGTCCGGCGCCATCTTCAGGATGCGCGGCAAGGGCATTCCGGCGCTGCAGGGTTACGGCAGGGGCGACCACCTGGTGATCGCCAAGGTCGAGACGCCGACCAACCTGAACCGGCAGCAGCGCGAGCTCCTGGAGGAGCTGGCCCGCATCAGCGGGGAGGACGTGAATCCGATGCGGAAGAACTTCTTCTCCAAGGTCATGGACATACTGAGTTGAAAAAAGGGGCTTCGCAGGGGTGCGGTCCTGGTGCTGGCGGCGCTTTCGCTCGCCGCCGGGCCCACCCCGGCGCTGACCGCTCCGCAGCAGGCGGAGCTTCTGGCCGACAGCGCATACAGCGGAACCCTGCTGCAGCGGATCCGCGAATCGAAAAGGCGCATCATCTGCGCCTTTTACCTTTTCAAGGTCGGGGAGAGAACGGACAACCTCCCGGCCAGGGTGGTGTCCGAGCTGCTGCAGGCGAGAAGGCGCGGGGTCGACGTCACGGTGATCCTGGACGGCGGCAAGGAGGTCGGGCGCGAGAACCTCTCCGCGGCGGGGCCGCTCACGCGGGGAGGTGTCCGGGTCGTCATCCCCGGGGGGAGGCGGGTCAACCACCTGAAGGCGGTGCTGATCGACGACCGCTACGTCATGATCGGGAGCCACAACCTGACGCACGCGGCCCTGGCCCGCAACCGGGAGGTTTCCGTGCTGCTCGACTCGCCCCCGCTGGCGGCCCAGGTGAGAAGGTACCTGGAGGGGATCCGGTAAGAGTGCTCAGGCGTTAAAAATCACTCACGCAAAGGCGCAAAGGCGCAAAGAAAGGCAATAAACCACCCGATTAGTGACCATCTTCCGCTACACGTCCCTCCCCCTTCAAGGGGGAGGACAGGAGGGGGATGGGTGAGCTGACCCTCCCCTTGGAGGGGAGGGGGGATTTTCATAACCGCTCAAGCATGACGTCCTTCGGTTCAACCTTTGCGCCTTTGCGGCTTCGCGCGAGGGCTTTTAAAGGAGTAGCAACTTGCTTTCCCGTCGACTGAAATCGTTCCGCACCTCGATCCACCTCCTACTGCCGGCAATCTTCGCGGCTTCCCTTTTCACCTTTGCGGCTCCGGCCGTCGCCCAGACGGCCACCTACCCCCAGCTACCGCGCGGCTACAGCTCCATCCGGGTCTTCGACGGACAGCAGCGCTACGTCGGGAGGATCCTTCCCACCCAGCGCTACTGGGTCACCATCGACCGCATCCCCGTCTTCCTCCGCAACGCCCTGATCGCTACCGAGGATTCCCGCTTCTACGAGCACAACGGGATCGACGTCAAGGGGATCGCCCGCGCCCTGGTGAAGGACGTGGTGAAGGGGAGGCTCGCCGAGGGTGGCTCCACCATCACGCAGCAGCTGATCAAGAACAAGTTCCTGACCGGGGAGAAGTCCATCGACCGGAAGGTGAAGGAGGGGATGCTCGCCATCGAGTTCGAGAAGAAGTACAGCAAGGACCAGATCCTGGAGATGTACTTCAACGAGATCTACTTCGGCAACGGCGCCTGGGGCTTGGCGCAGGCGGCCCGCCTCTACTTCGACAAGAATCCCGAGGAGCTGACCGACGCGGAATGCTCGCTACTGGCGGGAGTCCCTAAGAACCCCTCCCGCTACAACCCGCTGGGCGACCCGGCCAAGGTGAGCGCGCGCCGCAGCACGGTGCTGAAGCGTATGCTCGCCGTCAAGCTGATCACGCCGAGCCAGAAGCAGGCCCTGGAGGCGCACCCGGCCACCGTCACCCAGGCGGGGCAGGCCTCGGGTTACCTCGACATGCTGCGCAAGCAGCTCGTCACCCGCTACGGCGCCAACATCGTGGAGCAGGGGGGGCTGGACGTCATCGCCGCCCTGGACGTGAACCTGCAGAAAAAGGCGGAGCAGGTGCTGCGCGAGGGGGTGAGGAAGGTCAACCCGAACCTGCAGGGGGCCCTTCTCTGCCTCGACCTGAAGAGCGGCGATGTCCTTGCCGCCGTCGGCGGGACCGATTCCGGCAAGGGGGGCTACAACCGCGCCTTCTCCGCCAAGCGGCAGCCGGGCTCCGCCATCAAGCCGCTCATCTTCGCCGACGCGCTGGAGAACGGGCTCACCGCCGGGACCATCATGGACGACAAGCCGGTGGCGTATCCCCGCGGCAACGGGCAGATGTGGAAGCCGCAGAACTACGAGCGGAAGTCCTACGGCGAGCTGTCGCTCCGGCAGGCCCTGGCTCACTCCAACAACGTCATCACCGTCAAGCTCCTCGATGCCCTCGGCGTCAGCAACTTCGTGAGCTTCGCGGGGAACCTGGGGCTCCCCCTGCGTTCGCCCAACGACCTCTCCCTGGCGCTCGGCACCGACGAGGTCACACTGAACGAACTGGTCTCCGCCTACACCCCCCTCGCCAACGCCGGGATGCGCTCCGAGGCGAGGACCATAATCCGCATCTACGACCGCAACCGTCATACCTGGACCGAAAACCCGCCGGTAGTGGCGCCGGTCCTGGCGCCGGCCACCGCGTATGTCGCCACGGGGATGTTGAAGGACGTGATGGATTACGGGACGGCGAAGGGGCTGAAGAAGTTCAGCCGTCAGCGCCCCTCTGCCGGGAAGACCGGGACCACCGACGATTACCGCGACGCCTGGTTCATCGGGTACACGCCGCAGATCATCACCGGGGTCTGGGTAGGGTACGACAAGCCTAGGCCGGGGGGGAGAGGGTTCACCGGCGGGGCGGTTTCCGCCCCGATCTGGGAGAAGTTCATGCGCACCGCGACAGCGGGGAAACCCGCCGTCGATTTCGTCAGACCCGAAGGTGTCGTTTCCGTCACCATCGATCCGGCCACCGGCGAACTCGCCACACCGAACTGCCCGACCACGCGCGAGGAGGATTACCTGGCCGGGACAGAGCCTACCGGGTACTGCTCGAAGCACGGCGGCGATGCGATGGAGCCGGTGACGCCGGCGTTGCCGACGCAGCCGGAGCAGGTCGGTCCGGAGCCGGAGGAAGAGCCGAAGGATCCGGTGGCAATGCCGAAGGAGCCGGTGGCTCAGCCGAAGGAGCCGGCAGGGCGGGAGCCCCAGCAGTGATCTCCCTCTCCCCCCGGGAGAGGGGCGGGGTGAGGGCGCCTCAATAGGCAGCGATGCCGGTCGTGGCCGCCTCCCTCACCCGGCCTTCGGCCACCCTCTCCCGGAGGGCGAGGGTTATTACATCCGAAGTTGCGGTTACATCGGATAGATACGTTCACGTGGGTTTGCTAAGGTCTGCGTGGCGGGACTTGATGCTCTTTCAGCAGTTTTTGACCATCTCTCCAAGATAGTAATGCCGTATCGGCCGCAGGTCGTCGTCGAGTTCGTACACCAGCGGGTTCCCGGTCGGGATCTCGAGGGCGACGATGTCGGAATCGGAAACCCGGTCCAGGTACTTGATCAGCGCGCGGAGACTGTTGCCGTGGGCCACGATGAGCGGTTTTTGCCCCTCTTGCAGGACCGGCATCACCTGCTGCTGCCAGAACGGGAGCACCCGCTCGACCGTGTCCTGCAGGCATTCCGTCTTGGGGAGCAGGTGCCGGGCCAGCGAGCGGTAACGCGGATCGAACAGCGGGTGCCGCCGGTCATCGTCCGCCAACTCCGGGGGACGCACATGGTAGCTTCTCCTCCAAAGCTTGACCTGCTCCTCGCCGTACTTCTCGGCCGTCTGCGCCTTGTTCAGCCCCTGCAGCGCCCCGTAGTGCCGCTCGTTCAGGCGCCAGTCCTTGCGCTCCGGTATCCAGGCGAGGTCCATCTGCTCCAGCATGATCCAGAGGGTGCGGATCGCGCGCTTCAAAAGGGATGTGAAGGCGACGTCGAACTCAAGCCCCGCGTTTTTCACCATGAGTCCCGCCGCCCTGCTCTCCGCCTCGCCCCGCTCCGAAAGATCGACGTCGGTCCAGCCGGTGAACAGGTTCTCCCTGTTCCAGACGCTCTCCCCATGTCGTACAAGAACCAGCTGATGCATCCTCCACCTCCGCCGCTTCCGGCGCCTTGAGAAAGATCCGTTACCGGGCGGTCGCCGCCTGCTTCCCTTCTTCCAGCTTGTCCGTCACGTTGTTCTTGATCCAGGAGGGATCCCACCATTCGATCGGGTTCACCTCGACGCCGGAGACCACGACGCCGAAGTGCAGGTGATCGCCCCCGGCCAGGCCGGTGTCTCCGGTGTCGCCGATGATGTCCCCTTTCTTCACCATGTCACCCTCCTTCACGCCGATGCGGCTCAGGTGCCCGTAGAGGGTCTGCAGCCCGAGCCCGTGGTCTATGATGACGCACTGGCCGTAGATGCCCAGGTCGTCGGCATAGACCACCCTGCCGTTGTTGGCGGCCGGCACCTTCGAGTGGGAGAGCGAAGCGAGATCGATCCCGAGGTGGGTCTGCTGGTCCACCTGCTTTCCCTTGTAATAGTAGGTCCGCAACTGGTTGAAGGTCCCGCGCGGCGCCGAGTTGGGAAGGCGCAGGAAATCGCCCTGCCAAAGGGGTGTCGGCGAGGTCTTGCGGCCGCACTCCCGCAGGATCTTGCTGTCGCTTCTCCTCAACTCGCTGTTCGCCTTCAGAAAAACCTCGAGCGGCGTGGCCGCCTGCGGAAATTTCTCCTTGAATTCGGTGTAAATCTTCTCAAGAAATGCGTCGCTCAGTTCGATACGGTCTCTAGGGAACGATTTCGGCAGCAGGTGGAAGTAGATTCCGGTCAACCGCTCGTTGCCGGCACGGTCGANNCCTCGCGGTTGACGGTGTAGACGGCCAGACCGCAGCCGCCGCGCGAGATGTTGTGCGCCGTGCTGATCACGGAGACGGCAGGGGGCTTGTTCTGGTAGGTGAAGTCGAAGGCTTCTTGCGTCGTATTGCCGGAGCCAAAGGGCAGGGTTGCTCGATCGGTGGCGGTGACCTGAAGCCTGATCGCCCCCTCCTTGAGCCCGGGCTGCTGCGGGAGCCGGAAGGTTTCGGTGACATCCTTGGTCCCTGCCGGGTACTCCCTGGAGAGGACCGGGATGCTTTTCCCTCCCTGCACGACCGCCACGCTTACCGCCTTGAGACCTGAGCCGGTGTCGCGCAGCCTCAACCGTAGATCCAACTTCGAGGAAATCGGGGCGCCCGGCTTGCGGGAAAGGGAGACCCCCGGTGAAGTGGTGTCGATAAGGTAGAAACCGGCGATGGCGAGGCCGGCCAAAAGGATGATGAAGATCACTATTGCCGAGGCTTTCATGGTTGCTCCCGTCCACTTCGCTCCAGCCACGCAGTCGGGCCAGCCCGCGGCTGGTGCTGGTTTCGTTGATGCCGGCTAAGGCACCCTCGGATTTTAGCATCCGGCCCCCTAAAGTCCAGCAAGGGAGCAGGTTTGGCGCAGCGGGTCTCCGCGGTTGTCAAGGAGGCGGCTCTGTTTTTCATGGCCTCTTTTCCGATACGGTGTTGACCGGAGGGTGATGGGGTGTTAAAAGTAGACGGGTTATTCTTTAATTAGAGTCGCGGTGATGGGGCGCAGGTCGTGCCAGGCTCCGACCGTACAGGATCAAAAAACAAGAGATGGAGGGACAATGGTGAAAACTTTCGTACTGGTGGTGATCGTCGCGTTGTCAATGGCTGCGAACGCATTGGCGGAGACGCCCAAGAACAGGGGGCGGGAAATAATCAATCTGAAGATGGCGGAGCTTCAGCTCCCGTTCAATCACTGGAAGCACCAGGTGGATCTCAAAAACGAGTGCTTCCACTGCCACGCCACCAAGGTCGGCAAGATAGACGGCTGGGGTAAAGACACCGCGCACAAGATCTGCATAGCCTGCCACGAACTGGAGGGAAAAGGACCAGCCTCCTGCCGCCAGTGCCATGACAAGAAGAAGAAGAAAAAAAAGTAGATCGATGAGAGCCTGAAGGAACTGTGGGGATGGCCGGGAGGTCGCGGCCGCAGGTGCAGGCACAAAACGAGACTATGCACTCAAAAAAAATAATTGCACAGTCTTTAAAACTGCGCCACAGGTGGTATATTACTCACAGCTAGCTAGCGAGTAGGAATCTCGGACAAAGGAGGTCATGTAATCGAAGAAACTCCACCGAAGAGAATTCTAATCACATGACAGCTGTAAAATTCCCGGTGCGCCTAGCACTGGAATGACCCCTTTCCAAAAGGGATCGAGTCATCAAGAAAGAGGCCCGCTCAGTACCGGCAGGCCTCTTTCTTTTTTTATAATGGGCTGTGAAAGCTAAGGGGGCGTGGAGGTTATCAGCTCTGAGGAGGGAGGGGCAATTTCGGCAGTATACACGCAAAAAAATTTTTGCAACAGACTGTTTATTGTGGTTCGGAGCTGATATATTTGACTCAGCTAGCTAGCTAAGAGAAAAGAATCACGGGAGCTAAGAAGAATCACGGATAAAAGGAGGTAATCAGCACGAACGAGGATACTCCACCGATCAGGATTCTGAAAACATGAAAGCTGTACAGCTCCGGTGCCTAAACGCACCGGCATCGCCCTTGAAAAGGGTAACCGTGCAATGAAAAAAGCGAGGCCCGCCGAAAAAACCGGCGGGCCTTTCAATTTCCCCCTCTCCCGCTCTCTCTCCGGGCCATACCCGATACCCTTCGCGGAGCGCCTCCTCCGGTTTCTCCGGCCCATCTCGCATCGCTCACCAGCTGCCTCATCCCATTCGAAGTAGGGGCGAATAATCATTCGCCCCTACTCCGGTTCTTCGCTGAAGCCGCTACCCCCCTCCCAACCTCCCCCCGCTGGGGGGAGGAGAAGTGGTTACTAGTGGGAGGGGGAGATTGCGATAGCGGAAAATGGCCGCTGATCGGGAAATGCTATTGACCGGCAAACTGATCCTGTGACAGAGTACGCTGACTCGGCGCGAGACCTGACTGGCGGCCATAACGGCATGAGGAAATGACGAATATGCAGACGGTACTGATCATAGAGGATGAAAAGGACCTGGCTGAACTGATCGCCTTCCACCTGGAAAAGGAGGGCTTCCGGCCGCTGATCGCGGCTGACGGCGCCTCCGGCCTGAACGAGGCCCGTAGCGTGAAGCCGGACCTGATCCTGCTTGACCTGATGCTCCCCGGCATGATGGGGACGGAGGTCTGCAGGCTTCTGAAGGGGTCCGAAGAGACGGCCGGGATCGCCGTTATCATGTTGACCGCCAAAGGGGAGGAGATCGACCGGGTGGTAGGCTTCGAGATGGGCGCTGACGATTACGTCGTTAAGCCGTTCTCGACCCGCGAACTCATACTGCGGGTAAGGGCGGTGCTAAGGAGACAAACCGATCAGGCGCCAAAGGGGAGCATTATTTCCATCGGCGAGTTGGCCATCGACACGGAGCGGCACCTGGTCAGGGTTTCGGGGGAGGAGGTGCTCTTGACCTCGAC
>DNJC01000105.1:54170-63062 GCA_003490025.1 Geobacter sp.
CATGAAGGGGAGCTTTCGCTGGAAATTGATGGCGTCGTACCTGCTGCTGGTGCTGCTCCTGGGAGTCGGGCTCTACTGGTACCTCTCCGTGAGCCTCGAAAGTTCCATGACCGTCGGGACACGGGAACACCTGCAGGACGAGGCGCGCGTGGCGTCGCTCATGGCGTCCAAGGAGATCCGGAACCTGAGGGAGGACGCCCCGGCCTTGACCGCCGCGTTTTCCAGGGCGATCAGGGCCCGAGTCACCGTGATGTCCAGGGACGGGGAGGTGGTGGCAGACTCGGAGGTCGCACCGGCGGAATTGGCGAGGCTGGAAAACCACAGTCACCGGCCCGAGGTACAGCAGGCGCTGAAGAACGGCATGGGGAGCGCGATCCGTTACTCCGCGACACTGCGCATGGACATGCTGTACGTAGCGGCGCCTTTTGGAGATGGCGGGCTGATCCGTCTGGCGCTGCCGCTCTCCGGGCTGGAACAGGCGAAGCAGCGGCTGCAGAGAAGCCTCGGTGCGGCGCTCGCGGTCGCGGTCCTCGCATCGCTGCTCCTCTCCTACATCCTGTCCAACGTCAACTCCCGCAACCTGCGGATGCTGGCGGCGGGGGCCGCACGCATCGGTCGCGGGGAATTCGAAACCAGAATACCCGTCAGGAGTTCGGATGAACTGGGGGAGCTGGCCCGTGTCATGAACGAGATGACGGGGAAAATTCAAGAACAGCTGGAGCGGATTTCCTCGGAAAAGAACCGGCTGGACGCGATCCTGAAGGGGATGGGCGAGGGGGTGATGGTGACCGATCAGCACGGGGCGGTCACCCTGGTGAATCCGGCCTTCTGCGCCATGTTCGGCGTCGGCATCCAGGTGCTCGGGAAGCAGCTTCTGGAAATCAGCCGGCACCCCGACCTCTACGCGGCCTGCCGGGAGGTGCTCCACGAGCGGCAGGAGCGGCACCAGGAGATAAGCCTGGCCGACGGGCAGGCGACGCTGGTGCACTGGGTGCCGCTTGTCGAAGCCGATGCGTTGCGCGGCGCGGTGGCGGTGTTCCACGACATAAGCGCGCTGAAGAGGGTGGAGAGGATACGCCGCGATTTCGTGGCCAACGTCTCTCATGAACTAAGGACGCCCGTCACGGTCATCAAGGGGTATGCGGAGACGCTCCTCTCGGGTGCGCTGGCGGACGACCCGAAACGAAGCGAGAGGTTCCTGGGGATCATCCAGAATCACGCGGACCGCCTCTCCAACCTGGTACGGGACCTTTTGGCACTCTCCGAGCTGGAATCCGGCGAGGTGGGGTTGCAAATCCAGAGCATCCATGTGGAAGCCGCCGTGAAACATGCGTTGCTCCTCGTGGCTCAAAGGAGCGAGGAAAAAGGGATTACCCTGGAATACGCAGGCGCAACCGGCGCACTCTGCGTCAGTGCCGACGACCGAAAGCTCGAGCAGGTCCTGATAAACCTTCTGGAGAACGCCGTCAAGTACAGCGGCCATGGGGGGAAAGTCACCGTTGAGGCTGAAGAAGAGGGCGACATGGTGAAAATCTCCGTGCGCGACAGCGGCATCGGCATCCCCGTGAAGGATTTGCCGCGCCTGTTCGAGCGCTTCTACCGGGTGGACGAGGCGAGAAGCCGCGATCAGGGCGGCACGGGGCTCGGGCTCTCCATCGTGAAGCACATCGTGCAGGCGCACGGCGGCCGGGTGTCCGTAGAGAGCGCTCCGGGCGTCGGCTCCGTGTTCTGCTTCACCCTGCCAAAGGCCTCACCGTAGGGAGTTTTTGCAGATGGGTGACCCGACCACCATATCCCGGGCCATCCAGATCAACCACATCTCCAAGTGCCTGGAGCGGATCGCTGACCACGCCACCAACGTGGCGGAGATGGTGATCTTCATGGTCAAGGGTAAGGACATCCGGCACACGATCGCATAAAAAAAACCCGACTAGCGATGACCTTCCGCCAGGCAGCAGTGAAGTCTCACCCCTCCTTCAAATCCCCCTAAGTCCCCCGTTCCCAAAGGGGGATTTTCTGAAGCGGAAGATCGACGCCAATCAGCCAAATTTCTGCACCGAGAGGGTGCCTGTTATGGTATATATGCGGCGTAAATCCTGTTCGACGGCAGTGAAAGGGTGACATGCATGGCGCACAATCAGACGGAATTTCTGCTTCCCAGGGCGTTGAGCAGGAAGGTAGCGGTCGCGGTGGAAAAATTGTCCGCGGCCACTGGAGCGGAATCGCGCGGCGCGATCTTTACCCGACCCGAAGTGGTCGATTTCATCCTCGATCTGGTTGGATACACCGCCGACAAGCCCCTGCATCAACAGCGGCTTTTGGAACCGTCGTTCGGTGCGGGAGACTTCCTGCTCCCGATTGTCGGCAGGCTGCTCGCCGCATGGCGGGAGGCGCCAAATTCCGGCAGCGCCCTGGACGATATGGCAGACTCGATACGCGCAGTGGAATTGCACCGCGAGACCTTTCAGTCGACCTTTGCCGCTGTAACCGGTCTGCTCGCGCAGGAGGGGCTGGCTCCGTTTGAGGCCGAAGCCCTCGCCGGCCGCTGGCTTAGCCAGGGCGATTTCTTGTTGGCCCCGCTCGATGGCAAGTTCGATTTCGTCGTCGGGAATCCTCCGTATGTGCGCCAGGAGATGATACCCGCGCCGCTACTGGCGGAGTACCGGAGCAGGTTTGAAACCATGTATGACCGGGCGGACCTTTACATCCCGTTCATCGAACGCTCTCTGATGTCGCTGTCAGAGGGAGGGGGGCTGGGCTTCATCTGCGCGGACCGCTGGATGAAGAACCGCTACGGGGGGCCGCTGCGCAAACTGGTTTCCCGGGAATTCCACCTGAAGATTTACGTCGACATGGTCGATACCCCCGCCTTCCATTCGGATGTCATCGCCTATCCGGCCATCACCGTCATCAGCCGGGAAAAGCCGGGGGTGACCCGCATAGCGCGCCGCCCTGAAATAAACCGTGCAGCACTGGCGGAACTGGCCGATGCCCTGCGCGTGGTGCCCCTCCCCGAGGGCGCCGTGACGGTGCGGGAAATGTCAGGCATCACCAGCGGCGCGGAACCGTGGTTACTGGAATCTTCCGATCAAATGGCCCTTATCCGGCGTCTGGAGCGGCAGTTCCCGATGCTTGAGGATGCAGGCTGCAAGGTCGGCATCGGGGTGGCGACCGGTGCAGACAAGGTGTTCATCGGAGATTTCGAGGCCCTGGATATCGAACCAGATCGCAAGGTTCCGCTGGTGACAACCCGGGACATCCAATCAGGGGAAGTGCAGTGGCGGGGACTCGGCGTCATCAACCCCTGCGCGGACGACGGCGGCCTGGTCGACCTGCGGGAGTTCCCGCGTCTGCGCAGTTACCTGGAAGCGCGAAGGGAAGTGATCGAAGGGCGCCACTGCGCGCAGAAATCCCCGGCCAACTGGTACCGAACCATCGACCGGATCACCCCGGCGCTCGCCAAGAGGCCGAAGTTGTTGATCCCGGACATAAAGGGCGAGGCCCATATCGTCTATGAGGGGGGTGAGCTGTACCCGCACCACAACCTTTATTACGTCACTTCCGAGCAATGGGACTTGCGAGCCCTGCAGGCGGTGCTGCTTTCGGCCGTTACCCGCCTGTTCGTTGCGACCTATTCGACCAAGATGCGCGGCGGGTGCCTCCGGTTCCAGGCACAGTATCTGCGCCGTATCCGCCTGCCACTTTGGGACAGCGTACCGGTAGCGCTTCGGGCCGAGCTGAGCGATGCTGCCGTGAAACGGGATATGCAGGCGTGCAACCGCGCGGCCTTTGAGCTGTACGGACTGAGCCGAGATGAGCGGGCCGTGCTTGACGGCAATGGAGAATAAATGTCCCTTGATCTCGTAGATTATGAACGAAAGGCCCGTGAGGCCGTGAAGGCATTCTGGGGCAACCGGGACGCCGCAAGAAAGAAACAGATCGAAGCCGGGAAGGCCGACCAGGGCGAGCGCGCCGGAGTCACCAGCGGAAAGAACATGGACGGGTTCATCGCCCTGGTGCTAGACATCGTGTACGCCAACGGGTTGGCCCATGCCCAGCTTCACCAGAAGCGCGCAGTCCTTACCCTCCCGGGGTACTTCCGGCCCACAAAGCTGTGGGATCTCTTGGTTATCCACAAGGGCGAGCTGATCGCCGCGCTGGAGCTGAAAAGCCAGGTCGGCCCCTCGTTCGGCAACAACTTCAACAATCGCACCGAGGAGGCCATCGGCACGGCGCACGACCTCTGGACCGCCTACCGCGAAGACGCCTTCGGAAAGCAGCCGCGTCCCTTCGTCGGCTGGCTGATGATGGTGGAGGACGCCCCGGGATCGACCTCCCCTGTCAGGGACGCATCCCCTCATTTCCCCGTGTTGGAGGAGTTCAAGGGGGCCTCCTATATCAAGCGCTATGACTTGCTGTGCCAGAGGCTGGTAAAGGAGCAGCTTTATACCAACGCCGCTCTCATCACCTCGAAGCGAAGTGCGGTTTCAACCGGGGAATATTCGGAAGTTTCCGCGATGACGGGGCTTAAGGCTTTCGTCACGGCTTTCGCCGGCCATGTAGCAGCTGAGGCGTCCCGGCTCGATTAGCCGCTTTGGGACGCTATAGGGGGGGCTGGGGGGCAGATAGTCGTGGAGTGGCAATAAAGCAGTAGCAGTGAGTGGGGGGACGCCTTTGAGATTGTTGAGTTACTTCAGAAAGTCAACAAACTCAATCACCCCCTCTGCTTCTCCCGTCGCTTTTCCAGGCTAGCAGAGTAAGTAACTCAAGGATCTCAAAGGCCTCCCCCCTTCATTCACTTGGATTGGCTCAAGACTCAAGGCCACTGAAATCTCAAAATAAAACAGCAAAGTTTGCGAAAATATTGGTTGAATTGCCTGTAATATCCTCTGTGTAAGAACTGCTGCCGAAAGATGTCTTTTGGGTAATGGTTCCTTCTCCTCCAAAGCCATTGACCCTAAATCCTATTGAAGGTGCTAAAATAGCATTTCCGGCTTTAAAGTTAAGACCTGTCACAGCACCAACTCCAAATTCAGCATAATCGAACTTAGTTTCGTAAGTTGTTGACCCCACTCGGTACGAATCCGCATCACCAGAATAGTAGCCGACTCGTATTAATGGTCCACCCCACCAACGGAAGTTTTCGTTTTTAATGAAAGCAAATCCAAAAATATTTTCGGCGTAAATCCCATTACTTTTCATTTTTTCATTGTATTCATCTTTTATTTCTTGTTTTGCAAAACCTACATTCAGACGATAGTTGAAAATCTTCTCATTTGTTGGTGCGGTATCAAGAACAAATCCAAATGCAAAAGCATTTGAATCGATATCCCATGAATTATAGTCACTCTCCCATTCAGCCTTACCAGATCCAGTTGATGCGTCAATAAATCCACCAAGACCAACAGCGAAAGAATTTTCAGACAACAACAATAAAATGAAAAATGAAGCTACAACTAAACAAGTGAATCTTTGCATAGAATGCCCCTTTGTTAGCTCCGATAAACACAGTGGGCAATCAAGACGGAGCCTTTGCCTTGGTAACCAATTCGCCTTTTCTGCCTTTGACTTTTCCGCGTCGTTGCTAACACTGACAAAATTTACAATTCCAGCAACACCGCCAGAACCACCTCCTCCGCTGGTTCAACGTCAGACTGACCGGCTTGAACGGTCCAGGCATGTGGTTGGGAGTCGCTTCTCTTTTCTTCATTTTGGCAGGGTTCGCCATCTCCGTCTAGGCAAGGGGACGCCCCTTCCATCCTGCGCAACTTCCGAAACAGTAGAGTTAGGCAGATTGGAAGGGGCGTCCCCTCACTGCCCCTGCCTCTATACTCTTCAGTCTTTAGCCAGTATTTCTCAGCCCAGCCGAAATCCCGCTGATGGTGGCAGCAAGTACATAGTTCAACTCTTCGCTGTCATCTCCGGCGCGTTTTCTTCTCAGCAGTTCTATCTGGATAAGGCTTAACGGGTCAACATACGGGTTCCGTAGTCGCGTCGAACGTGCCAAGGGTTGGTTTTTCTCCAGAAGACGCGACTGGCCGGTAACTGTCAGCACGGCACGGCGTGTGCGCTGGTATTCCTCTACTACCATGCCGAAAACCCTATCTCTCAAACCTGCATTCGATACCAGATTTGAATATTGGCGGGCTAACGGCAGATCGACTTTGGTCAGTGCCAGTTCCACGTTACGGATCAGATCATAGAAGAAAGGGTAGCGCCGCATCATATCACTAAGTATGAGCTTTTCAGGCTCGCCTTTTTCAGCAAAGCGTTCCAGAGCATAACCCACTCCGAACCACCCCGGAATTACATGGCGACTCTGCATCCAACCGAACCCCCAGGGTATGGCCCGCAGGTCGGACAGGTCGCGGGTAACGCCCCGTCGAGCCGGCCGAGAGCCAATCTTGGCAAGTTCAAACTCCAGCACCGGTGTGGCCTGTTCAAAGTAGGGAATGATGTCGGGGTTGTCAGCTATGCGCTCTCTGTAGAATGCATAGGCTTCGCTTGACATCTCTTCCAGTGCCTGTTCCCATTCAGGCTCGGGAGTGGTCTCCACCAGGCCAGGCCGCGCCAGCGCTTCCAGCGCCGCCGCCACCATCAGCTCCAGATTACGCATTGACAGGGATGCATCCGAATACTTCCAGTTGATGACCTCGCCCTGCTCAGTAATCTTCAAGGTACCGCTGAAAGCGTTGGCCGGTTGGGCTATGATCGCCCGGTGGGTGGGGCCGCCACCTCTTCCGACTGTGCCGCCGCGGCCGTGGAACAGCAGCAGCGTCACCCCGCATTCGGCAGCCACCCCGTGCAATTTCTGGTGAGTTTTGTGAATTTCCCAGGTGCTGGTGAGCATGCCTCCATCCTTGTTTGAGTCTGAATAACCCAGCATCACCTCCTGCCTGCGCCCCCAAGAGTTCAAAAACGGCGCATATTCGGGAGATCTCCACAAAGTGCGGCAGATTTCCGGTGCATTGCGCAGGTCTTCAATGGATTCGAAAAGTGGAACGGGC
Organism: Geobacter sp.; assembly: GCA_003490025.1. Lineage (GTDB taxonomy): Bacteria > Desulfobacterota > Desulfuromonadia > Geobacterales > Geobacteraceae > Geomonas. The sequence goes on from DNJC01000105.1 coordinate 61,178, forward strand.
ATCAGGCCCGGATCACCCTTACCGTCGGCAGACACACGCACACCGCATAGTTCCATCAACCAAACCAGGGAAAGGATGTCCTGCACGCTGGAAGCACCGCTGATCACATAGCTCTGAATGGCTTCGGCCGGGTAATGCTGCTTTAATCGGGCAATCGCTCTCAACGTGTCGAGCAGTTCGCTTGTTTCCGGACTGGGCGGCGCAGGCAGCACAATGGATGAACCGGCGCAGGTTGTGCCTCCGGCAGCCAGTTCGTCAATCGCTCTGGAATGTATCCTGGCGTGCTGGCGTATGTCTAGGCTATGCAGGTGGAAACCAAAGGTTTTCACCCGACGCAGAAGCGGGTCGATCAGGGCGCGGGCCAGCCGCTCACCGTCATTCGCAGCCAGGCTTTCACTAATCGTTTCGAGGTCGGTTTCGAATGCTGCCGCTGCCGGATAGGCATCGGAGTTCTCGGGATCTAGCAGAGTATGGCGCAGGCGATGGAGCATGAATACGGCCAGCCGCCGGTACTGTTCGCATTCGGGGATGGTTTCACTCTCCAGGCCGCTTGTGACCAAGGTGTCATGATAGCATTGCACGGTGTTCGTCAGCTTCTGGGTTACAGTTACCCGGCATATTGAAGGAGTCAGAAGACGTCGCAACTCCTCGAGAGAAGCAATGTAGTCGCCCAGGATCAACTCGCGAGCTTTCTGCAGCGCTTCTCGGGTGGATTCGGCGGATACATGGGGGTTGCCGTCCCGGTCGCCACCGATCCAGGATCCAAAACGAACCACTGTAGGCAGAGTGTCGGGGAGAATGGCGTCGCCATAAGCATTGCGCAGTGCCGCGGCCAACTCTTCGTACAGCTTGTGAATTGGCGCGATCAGGGAATCCGGGTAATGATCGAGTCCCATTTTTATCTCGTCCAGTACAGTAGGCTTGCGGCGACGGACCTCATCGGTCTGCCATAGAGAGGTGATCTCGGCCAGCATTGCGGTCTGCCGCTCCCCAGCCTCGGAATCGCTGAGTGGGAGCTTGTCGAGTGACTCCAGTTCCTGTGCGATGTGCCGTCTTTTGAAATGCACTACCCGTCGCGCCACGTCGGTTGGGTGGGCGGTAAAAACAGGAATAACCTGCACCTGTCGTAACCAGTTCAGCGCCTCCGCTGCGCTGACGCCGGCACTGCGCATGCGCAGGAAGGTGCCCTGCAGAGAACCTGGTTTGTCCGGTTCTCCGCTGGCAAGCAGGGCAGCGCGTCGGCGACGTTTGCGGTGGTTGCTTTCCGCAAGGTTTGTCAGCTCAAAATAGGTGGAGAAGGCTTTTACAATCCGATAAGCCTCGGCATTGCTCATTGAGCCGATTATTTGCACCGCTCTTTCCTGCAGCTCCCTTTCACCGGGGAAGTCGAGGCAGGCCTCCCCCTGATCGTTGTTCAGGCTGCGATGTTGGATAGCCAGATGGCGAAGCTCTTCTTCTGCGGCAAAGGCCTGCTCGCCAGCCTGCTCACGGATAACCGCGCCAAGCAGCAGCCCAAGGGAGCGAACGTCTCGCCGTAGAGGGAGTTCACGCAGTTCACCGTCTCGGCTGGTCAGTTCCGCCAACCGTGCAGCCTGATCCTCACTTTTCCAGAACAGCTCTAGGTCAGCCATGACATTCTCCTTTGCTACATAGGCAAATCTTAAAAAATGGCATATAGCGGGGCCAAACGAGGTCGACCAAGAAAGACTTGCCGCTTAACTGACTGTCCACGAAAGCGGGGGAATCTCACATATGTTACCCTGACGGGACGAATGTAAAAAAGGCACCTAGGATGTTTCCTAAGTGCCTGTTTTTATGGAGCCATCTAACGGAGTCGAACCGTCGACCTATTGATTACGAATCAATTGCTCTACCAACTGAGCTA
>DNJC01000151.1 GCA_003490025.1 Geobacter sp.
GGAATGCCGCTCCTACAGGTGGTTCCCAGCCGGGATGGAACCGCCCTCCCCTTCAGCCGGGGTGGGGATGGGTTAGAGGGATGAAAGGAAGCATCTATTCATGACGCACCTGATCCGGCAACAGTTTGTTCACGTCGAGTTCGACGGCTCGGAGCACGAGGCGCTCGCCCTGCAGCGCCGCCTCTCGAGTCTGTGCCGGGAAAACCTGATTCCGGCCATCGAGAGTGTGCTGGATCGATACGCCGAACCGGATCGACATCTGTACCTGGAACGGCTGGAGGTGAATGTCGGTACGGTCTCCGGTGACCGGTTGGAGTCGGAGTTCGCGGCCTCGGTCGCGCAGGCGCTGGAAAAACAGTTGAGGGAAGAATTGCTGGCAGCGAAGACGCCGCCGCAGTCTAGGACCCCGGGCGAGAACATGGTGGATGCCTTTCTCCATTTCCTCGAGTGCGGCACCCTCCCCTGGTCGCTGCATCTTCCTGTCGGGCGCGGCCTGGAGCAGATTATGACCGGATGCTTAAAGGAGGTAGCCACCACAGAGAAGCACTCCGGGAAAATCTTTTCCGATGCGCCCTCCCTTCTTGCCGTGGCTTCAGTCCGTAAGCGGTTGGTGCTGCAGTTCTCCGAGGCGTTCCTGAATACTCTGCTCTCTCTTTTTTCGCCTCAGGTGACCGCAACGGTCGCGGCCGTTCTGGGTAAATTGGCAGGTCTCAAGGGGCCTGCCGATGCAGTTAAGCGGTTGAGGCAAGAAGTGTGGGAACAGGCATTCCTGCTGGTAGCCTCCGGGAAGAGTCACCCGGAGCAGGAGCTGGTTGCCCTCGCCTGGCGGAGTCTGCAGGAGCAGGAGCCTGGTTGCAGAGATCTGGCTGCAGGAGTTGAACGGCATTGGGCCGGAGTGACCGGCAAGACGAAGGGATTGCCAGATGAGAATGTTTCTGCAACTGCGAGCCAGGACAAAGGTACAGGAGAACGGGATACACCGACAGGTTTCAGGCCCGACGGGTGCGACAATCGGGAACATCCTGAAGCAAAGGAAGGGATCTTCCTGGACAACGCCGGGCTCGTGCTGCTGCACCCGTTCCTGCCGCAGTTTTTCAGGGCGCTCGGGGTTGCCACGGAGCATGAACTGCTGCAACCGGAGCGGGCGCTTGGACTGCTGCATTACCTGGCCACCGGCAGCGGGAGCGCGCCGGAATACCAGTTGATGCTGCCCAAGGTGCTCTGCGATATCCCGCTTTTGGCGCCGGTTCCGTCGGAGTTCGAGCTGACGGCAGAGGAGCAGGAAGAGGCTACCGCACTCCTCTGCGCTGTCATACGGCACTGGGACGTGCTCGGTAACAGTTCTCCCGACGGGTTGCGCGGCACTTTCCTGGTGCGGCCGGGGAAACTCTCCCTGCGCGGCGATGGCGATTGGCTGCTCCAAGTGGAACGGATGACATGCGACATCCTTTTGGAGCAGCTACCGTGGGGGCTCTCCATGGTCAGGCTGCCGTGGATGAAGAGGATGCTTTGGGTCGAGTGGAGTTGGTAGACCTGTGAGTCCCCATCGCGGTGGAGTGAGGGCCGAACCACCCCTCGCCCTCCGGGAGAGGGTGGCCGAAGGCCGGGTGAGGGCGGCGCCACGGAGGAAGAAAGCCACAGCGGCCACCGCCCTCACCCCGGCCCTCTCCCGGAGGGCGAGGGGGGATGGACGCCTGACTGACAAGGTTTTCATCGTTCCCACGCTCCAGCGTGGGAACGCAAAGCCCCTGACGCTCCAGCGTCAGCAAGGCTGCTTCAAGAACCATCAGTAGCCAACCCCTCGCCCTCCGGGAGAGGGTGGCCGAAGGCCGGGTGAGGGCGGCGCCACGTAGGAAGAAAGCCACAGCTGCCACCGCCCTCACCCCGGCCCTCTCCCGGAGGGCGAGGGAGAGTGGACGTCTGACTGAGCGACATTCTCGCTCCCCTTGCGGGAGAGAGGGGAATGGTCCAAATCATGAAATCTAACGCCGAAAAGAGTTCCGCTTCTTCCTCGACTGCGTCGCATGTACACAGACGCCCTTTCATCGCGCCTGCCGTGCAACGGAAGATGACGCTCAGCAAACCGGGGGACAAGCTCGAACAGGATGCGGACAGGATGGCGGACCGCGTCATGCGCGAACCCTCCCCTGCCCCGGCCGCCGAAGACAAGCTGCAACGCCAGCCGGAGGAGAAACTCCAAAGGGAACGGACTCCGGACGAATCGGTCGATAGAAAGAAGGACGAGTTGCAGAAGGCGCCAGCGCCGGAAGAAAGGATCGCCAGGGCGGAGGAAAAGCTGCAAAAGGAAGCGGCTCCCGAGGAGAAGCTCGGCAGACAGGCGGATGACAAGCTGCGGAAGGCGGAGACGCCTCAAGAGAAGCTCCCCCGGCAGGAGGATAAGCTGCAGAAGGCTTCGACGCCGGATGAAAAGCTGCAAAAAGCGGCGGCGGGCGAACTGCAAAGCAAGGAAAGCGACGGGACGCCGTCGGTGGGTCCGGGCCTGCAATCGGCGGTAAAGAGCGCGGCCGCCGGCGGAGCACCTCTGTCGTCAGAGACGCGCGGTTTCATGGAACCTCGCTTCGACGCGGACTTCAGCGGCGTCCGGGTTCACAACGATTCCGAATCTGCCAACCTGGGGAGCCAGCTCGCCGCGCGTGCCTTCACGTACCAAAACCACGTCTTCTTCTCCCGCGACCAATACCAGCCCGGCACCAGCGAGGGGAAAAGGTTGCTGGCCCACGAGTTGAGCCACACGATGCAGCAGGACGGCGGACTCTCCCGGCAGGGGAACCCGCGCCCCGAGGAAAAGTGGAAGGATCCCCAAACGATCAAGAGGAAGGCTAAAGCTCCGGCACCGGCGCCGGCAAAGGAGGCCATCACCAGCTCCGAGGTGGTGGATCTCTCCTCCTCCGTCTTCGCTCCGTCCGAAAAGGTGAAGGCAGAGATCGAGACGCAGAAGCACAAAGGGCTTGAAGTCCGAGTCATCGTCAAGGGGCTGACCGGAGAGGGGCGCGTCAAGGTACGGGTGGACTCCAAGAAGAACTTCGATTCGATGGGCAAGGGGACCATGCCGCTGCAAAATCCCTGGACCGACCAGATCGGCGGTATGCACATCAACTTCACCATCAAGAACAACGCGATCACCGGCGGCTATGCCTCGCTGAAACCCAAAGGTGGAGATACCAACGACTGGCTGCAGGCGATAGAGAAAAACTCCGCTCTCCTGGGAGGGTTGGGGCTGAAGGTAGAAAAGCTTCCGAAGCCGGTGAACAAGTTCGAGGGGGGCACGCTCACCCTCGGCGTTACGAACCTCAGGATCGAGATCGGCGGCGTGGTGGACGCCAACCTGAACATCGCCCTGGAAAACGTCGGCACGCCGAAGATCGACGCCACCGCCGACGTCAACGTGAAGGGTGTCGTCAAAGGGCAGCTGAAGCTGGACAACGCCAAGGGGCCGCTGGCCGGGCAGGTCTCCCTGGCGGTCGAGTACAAGTCCTTCGCCGGCGCCGCGGTGATCACCTACAATCCCGACGGCAGCATCGACGTCGGCGGCAAGGCGGCCTACAACGCGGACAAGCTCTCCGGCGAGATCTCCTTCGTTGCAACGGACCTGGAGACGGCGAACAAGTTCGCCAAGGATGCCATCGCCGCCGCGGGCGGGAGGGAAAACGTCCAGGACGCCCCCCCGCCGGGGCCGGTTCCTGCACCTAAACCGGGAAAGAAGGAGCGCGCCCTCGCCGCGACCGGCCTCCTCGCCTTCCACCTGACCGACTGGTTCGCCGGGACCGTCAACGTCGTCGTGGACGGCAAGGGCCAGATCACCGTTATCGGCAAGATCGCGCCACCGGCCGAAATACTCCTCTTCCACGAGAAGAACTTCGACCGGGAGATCGTCAAGCTGGAGGCGAAGGCGTACTACGGCATCCCGGTCATCGGCAACCTGAACCTCTTCGCCAACGCGAGTCTCATCGCCCTCGCCCGTTTCGGACCGGCCAAGATCTACAACATAGAGATCCTCGGCACCTATTCGACCGACCCGGAGATCCAGAAGAGCATCCAGATCTCGGGATCGATCAATATATCGGCCTATGCGGGGCTGAGGCTTCGCGCCGAAGGGGGCGCGGGTATCGAGATCGCCTCGCACGACCTGAAGTTCGGGGTCGGGATCCAGGCGGACATCGGCGTCAAGGCCTATGCGGATGCAAGGCCGACGGTAGGGTGGCGGGATCCGGGCGTCTTCTACGTCAGCGGGACGGTGGACCTGGTGGCGCAACCGATGTTCGGGCTCGGCGGGGATTTCTTCATCGCACTGGAGACACCGTGGTGGTCGCCCCTTTCCGACGACAGGTGGACCTGGCCTCTCTTCTCGAAGGAATGGCCGCTCTCCGACCCGATCGGCATCAGCGCGGTGGTGAAGGAGTACGTGCTCGGGTCGGGCAAGACGCCGGAGATCGAGCTGAAGAAGCCGGAGTTCGATCCCTCCAAGTTCATGACCAGCATGGTCGACAAGGAGATCCCGGACAAGTCGGGGGGCAAGGACAAGAGCAGCGGGACCTTCAAGGACGACGGCACCGTACCGCCGCCGGTCGTTCCGCCCAAGAAACCGGCGCCGAAGAAGGGCGAGCCGTTGCCTCCCAAGAAGGGGGCCCCTCCCAAGGGGGGCAAATCGGCCAAGCCCGACCCGAAGGGGCCCAAGGAACTGGAGACCGGGAAGATGCTCCAGGCCGCTGCAAAACCGCTCTCCGCCCTCAAGGCGAAGGGGCCTTTCGACCGCTCCACGCTGAACAAGGAGTTGGAGCAGATCAAGGCGACTGTGAAGGGAATCAGCTTCGGCGTTCAGGCAAAGGGAGAGAACTGGGTCGTCACACCGAAGGCCGGGGGGAAGAGCGGAAAGGGGATAGAGCTCAAGGGAAAGGACGTCGCAAAGGACGCCGCAAAGAACGGGAAGGCGGACGAGAGGACCGAGGCGCAGAAACAGAGGGATCTGGATTCCGCGCTTGCCGAGGCCAACAAGCTCCTGGACGACGAGGAGAAGGACGCCCCGGAGGTTCAGAAGGCCCTCCCGGCGATCAAGACCAAGTTCAGGCTGACCAGCATCGAACTGGTCGAGACCCCGGCCGATGAAGACGAGGTCTACGATTCCATCAAGGCCAGCATCAACCCCAAAAAAAAAGGGCCTCAGAAAAAACGGCTCAAGAAGCACAAGTCGGATTACGTCATCCGCAAGGGACACCAGTACGTCTTGGACCCCAAGTACGGCTACGACACGAAGCAATTCATCCGCGACTCGTTCTACGGCAAGGGCTACCGCAAGTATGTCTACGATTGGCGCGACGGACTGGTCAACGACCCGAATGAACTCAGGCACCCCACCAAAAAAAATCTCTACTGGTGGAAAAACCGGTACTGGGACAAGAACAAGGAGTACGACGAGGCGCCGACCGTTGACCACAAGAAAACGGCCGTGGTGGACCATTGGAACGACGAAGGGCGAACCACGTACCAGAAAGCGCGCAAGGACTACTTCAACGACATTTCCGGTAAAAAATGCGAAGTCGTCCCCTTCAGCCAAAACAGCTCGATGGGGGCCAAGCTGACCGGCAGCTATAAAAAGACGGTAACCATCAAATTCCGCGGACCAGGAGAAGGAAGATCATGAGCATGCTATATCTTTGGCATCCCGCAGTCAGCGCAGACGGCAAGGTGTTGGACCTGATCCTCACCAGGGGCGATTCGGACCAGATCGGCGGCGGGGCCGACAGGTTTGTCGGCTCCGTACTCGACGCCATCGACATCTCGACTCCCGCCAACAAGTGGTCGATAAAGCCGTACCGGTGCAATTTCTACAGCGAGTACTGGATGGAAGAAGGATGGGATTCCAAGTGGGATTTCGTCTGGCGCATGTCCGTGCACTTCAAGGAGTCGGTGGCCGTCGAACCGCTGAAACTGGGCTACGTCGGACTCGACATGATCGACGACTACTCTCCCCTCGTGGAAAGCTACAAGGTGGAGCCCTTCGCCTGCCTGGCGGTCGCCACCTTCTCGTCGGAAAACCAGGCGCAGTCGGCGGCAAGAAAGATCGCGGAGGACAGGGAGCTGGTCGAGGTGAGGCACGCGGTGAAGGCGCCCGCCCCGGTGACGGAGGTCCTGCGGATCTCGGGCAAGGAGTTCGAGATCCGGGCCGAGATCGGCAAGGGAGACCGCCGTTTCTTCGAGGGGGCCTACCCCGACATGGTCGTGGCGATGCTGGAAGCAGGAGGCGGGAACGTCCATGCAGCCGAAGAATAAGAGGATGCCACTACAGGAACCGGACGCGGTGAACCTTCAGCTCGCCCTTGACTGGCTGGAGGGCCTGGTGCGCGGGCACCTCCAGGTCCGTTTCGGCAAGGCCGAGAGTTACCGGGTGGCGCCGCTGGAGTTCTGCAGCGAGGACTCGCCGCTGGAACTCCTAATCAAAAGCCACAACCCGACGCTGGAGGAGTTCGCGGTAGTGATGATGGCCCTGGCGCCGCACCTGCGTCCCGGGTTCTTCAACAGGATCGTCTCCGAGTTCCTTCCCGAGGGGGGGGAACTTCCGGAGTTCGGCGGCGTCAGGGGGGGCGACCACCGCGCCATCCTTCCCACCGGCGAAACGGCGCAGTTCATCCTGGCCGGCGACGACCTTGGGAAGAGCATCCAGTTGCAGCGCATCCTGGGGGACGAGCAGTGGCTGACAAGCGAGCGGATCGTCTGGCTCGCGACCGTGCGGGAGGGTGAGCCGGTCATGAGCGGGAGGCTCTGCATCGACCCGGAGCTGGTGGAATGGGTCAGCACCGGCACGGTCAGCAGGCCCCGCTTCAGCATGGAGTTTCCGGCAGAGGCGATAGAAACGGAGATGACCTGGGACGACCTGGTGCTGCATCCTAAAACGCTGACCCAGATCAGGGAGATCGAGAACTGGGTCAAGCACAACGAAACCCTCTTGGAGGAATGGGGGATGAAGAGGAAGCTCAAGGGGGGCTACCGGGCGCTCTTCTACGGCCCCCCCGGCACCGGCAAGACGCTCACCGCCACCCTTCTCGGGAAGTACACGGGGAAGGACGTCTTCCGCATCGACCTGTCGCGGGTTGTTTCCAAGTACATCGGGGAGACGGAGAAGAACCTTTTCAGCCTCTTCGCAAAGGCGGAGAACAAGGACTGGATCCTCTTCTTCGACGAGGCCGACGCGCTGTTCGGCAAGAGGACCAACGTCCACGACGCCCACGACAGGTACGCCAACCAGGAGATCTCCTACCTGCTGCAGCGCATAGAGGGGTACCGGGGGCTGGCGATACTGGCGACCAACCAGCGCGACCACCTGGACGAGGCCTTCGTGAGGCGCTTCCAGGCCATCATCCACTTCCCGATGCCGCGCGCCGAGGAGCGCCACAAGATATGGCTGAACGCCTTCCCTCCGCAGATCACCATCTGCGAGGACGTGGACTGGCAGAACATCGCGGCCCGCTTCGAACTCCCGGGGGCCGGGATCATGAACGTGACGCACTACTGCGCCCTGGAGGCGTTGGCGGACCAGTCGCACTTCATCGACATGAAGCGGCTGGAAGCGGCGATACTGCGGGAATACGTGAAGGAAGGGAAAGTGGTGTAGAGTACCTGCTCCTCCCCCCCGTCCCGAATTCACCCTACCCCTGATTAACTTCATCCCAGCCAACTTTTTCTCATCTATCCGGTATAATTAGGACCGCTGCTTCGCGGCCTAATTAGCACACCCGCCATCTCCACTTTTTTGACCTAGGTCAAGAGTGTTTTCGAAATACTGTTTTACCTTCAGACATCGAAACCGTTTACACCATGCCGCCAGGATCGTAGAGGCGGGATGGATACGGCTATTCGTATTGACACCCCATGACGCATAAGGAGTCCGCCCCATGCCCCAGATGTTCACGAAGCTTCGCCCATACCTTTTCCTGCTGGTGCTGGTAGCGGCAGGAAACGCCCATGCCGACGCAGGGAAGGACCTCTTCGACAAGCATTGTGCCAGCTGCCACAGCATAGGCGGCGGGGACGGTGGCGGCCCGGACCTGAAGGGTGTGGCAACGCGGCGCACGCCGGAGTGGCTGACAAGGGTCATCGTCGAGCCGGGCAAACTTACGGCGGAGAAGGATCCGACCCAGGCGGAACTGGTGAAGAAGTACGGGTTCGAAATGCCCAGCGTCGGGGTCAACGGCGCCGACGCCGCCAAGATCATAGCCTTCCTGGGCGGCGGCAGCGCCCCGGCAAAGGGTGGCGCTCCGGCGGCATCGGCTCCCGCAGCCGGGACAACCGATAACAAGGCTGCCGGGGCCACCGATGCGGCAGCTCCCGCAGCGCCCGCCGAAGTGGTGGTGACCAAGGAACTCCTGGCAACGGGGCGCGACCTCTTCACCGGGAAGCAGCGCTTCGCCAACGGCGGCGCCCCCTGCGTCTCCTGCCACGCTCTCGACTATCCCGGGATCTACAGCGGCGCGCTTGCCGCCGATCTCACCGGCCTCTACGGCAAGATGGGCGAGAACGGCGTGCGCGGCGTGCTGAAAAGCCTCAGCTTCCCCGTCATGAAGAAGATCTACGCGGAGCGCCCGCTGAACGAGGCGGAGACGACCGCCCTCACCGCCCTCTTCAAGGACGCCTCGGCACGCAAGCACGTGGCGGCCGATCCCTACCCGATGGCGGGGCTCGGCTTCTTCGCCCTTTGCCTCGTCGCCGCCCTGCTCTTCAAGAGGAGAATCAAGTAATGTCCCATAACAGGATCAAGGACGACCACTCCCCGCATAACCGCCAGTGGGAGGAGTTCTATAGAAACCGCGCCCAGTACGACAAGGTGGTGCGCAGCACCCACGGCGTCAACTGCACCGGCGGCTGCAGCTGGATGGTGCACGTGAAGGACGGCATCGTCGGCTGGGAGCTGCAGGCGAACGACTACCCGCAGTTCGACGGCTCGATCCCGAACCACGAGCCGCGCGGCTGCGCCCGCGGCATAAGCTTTTCCTGGTACCTCTACAGTCCCCTGAGGGTGAAGCATCCCTACCTGCGCGGCGCGCTTTTGGACCGCTGGAACGAGGCCAGGGAGATCCATCCGGACCCGGTCGACGCCTGGGCTAGCATCGTGGAGAACCCGCAGGCCCGCGTCTCCTACACCTCCAAGCGCGGCATGGGCGGGTTCAGGCGCGGCGAATGGGAGACGGTCACCGAGATCATCGCCGCCTCCAGCGTCTACACGGCGAAGAAGCACGGCCCGGACCGGGTGATCGGATTCTCCCCCATCCCGGCCATGTCCATGATCAGCTACGCGGCGGGCACCCGCTTTCTGCAGCTCTTCGGCGGCGTCGCCATGAGCTTCTACGACTGGTACTGCGACCTCCCCCCCGCCTCCCCGCAGGTCTGGGGCGAGCAGACCGACGTGAACGAGTCGGCCGACTGGTACAACGCCTCCTATATCGTCCTTTGCGGCTCCAACGTCCCGATGACCCGCACCCCGGACGCCCACTACCTCGCCGAGGCCCGCTACCGCGGCACCAAGGTGGTGGTCATGTCGCCGGACTACTCCATGGCGAGCAAGTTCGCCGACGCCTGGCTTCCGGTCGAGCAGGGGCACGACGGCGCCTTCTGGATGGCGCTGAACCATGTGATCCTGAAGGAGTTCTACGCCGACCGGCAGGTCCCCTTCTTCGAGGATTACGTCACCAAGTACACCGACCTCCCCTTCCTGGTGAAGCTCACCCCTTCCTCCCCTCGCCCTCCGGGAGAGGGTCAGGGTGAGGGGGATTTCCGCCAGGGGGACTTCCTGCGCGCCGACGAGTTCGAGCGCTCTGGCCACATCGAGCACGCCGACTGGACCCTCTGCGTCGCCGACAAAAACGGCGATGTCCGCGTCCCGCACGGCAGCCTCGGCTCGCGCTGGAGCAAAGAGGAGGGGAACTGGAACCTCGACATGAAGGACATGGTCGACGGAGCCGAGATCGATCCGGCCCTCACCTTCCTCGGGGAGGAGACGCGCCGCGTCCGCTTCCGCTTCGAGGGCGAGAAGGACGCTCTGCGCGAGGTGCCGGTGCGCCGCGTCACCACCAAGGAGGGGGAGATCGTGGTCGCCACCGTCTTCGATCTCCTGATGGCGCAGTTCGGCGTCTCCCGCGGGCTCTCCGGCGATTACCCGGCCAGCTACGACTCCGAGCTCCCCTTCACGCCGAAATGGCAGGAGAAGCACACGGGGATAGACGCGGAGACGCTGATCAAGATCGCCCGCGAATGGGGGACCAACGGCGAACAGAGCACCGGTCGCAACATGGTCATCATCGGCGCCGGCGTCAACCACTGGTACCACAACGACCTGATCTACCGCGCGGCCATCACCGCCCTGGTCCTGACCGGAAGCGTCGGCAGAAACGGCGCCGGCCTCGCCCACTACGTAGGCCAGGAGAAGGTGGCGCCGCTCGCACCCTGGACCTCGATCGCCATGGCGCAGGACTGGGTCAAGGGGTCGCGGCTGCAGAACACCCCGAGCTTCTGGTACATGCACTCGGACCAGTGGCGCTACGACCGCAACTTCGTCGACTACTTCACGCCGGAGACCGGCGAGAAGATGCCGATGCACACGGCGGACTTCAACGCCAAGGCGGTCCGCCTCGGCTGGCTCCCGTTCGCGCCGCACTTCAACGCCAACCCGCTGCAGCTCATGGAGCAGGCGAAGAGCGAGGGGTGCCAGGACGACGCGCAGATCCGGACCTGGCTCGTGGACCGGCTGAAGAAAGGGACCACCCGCTTCGCCATCGAGGACCCGGACGGCGCGGGGAACTCCCCCAAGGTCTGGTTCATCTGGCGCGGCAACGCCATCTCGGCGAGCGCCAAGGGGCACGAGTTCTTCCTGAAGCACGTCCTCGGCGCGCCCAACGCGAGCTTCACCGCCAAGGAGGTCGCCAAGGGCGAGGTGCAGGACATCGTCTGGCACGAGAAGGCGCCGGAGGCGAAGGTGGACCTGGTGGTCGACCTGAACTTCAGGATGGACACCTCGACCATGTACTCGGACATCGTCCTTCCCGCCGCCACCTGGTACGAGAAGAGCGACCTGAACAGCACCGACATGCACTCCTTCGTGAACTGCATGGACGCCGCCGTCCCCCCTTCCTGGGAGTCGAAGTCGGACTGGAAGATCTTCGGGCTGATCGCCAAGAAGGTGAGCGAGCTCTCGGAGAAGCACCTCCCCACCCCGGTGAAGGACGTGATCGCCGCGCCGCTTCTGCACGACACCCCGGGCGAGATGTCCCAGCGAACGGTAGCGGACTGGAAGCTGGGGGAGTGCGAGCCGGTTCCCGGCAAGACCATGCCGAACCTGGCCATCGTGGAGCGCGACTACGTGAACCTCTACAACCGCTTCATGTCGCTTGGTCCCGAGATCGGGCACCTGGGGGCTCACGGCAACTATTACGACGCGGACGACGAGCACGAAAAGCTCCTGAAGACGCTGCCGACCCGGGAGTGTAACGGCGCCAGCCGCGTGGACCTGGAGGACGAGCGGGTGGTCGCGGACGTGATCCTGTCGCTTGCCTCGGAGACCAACGGGGAGCTGGCGCACCGCGCCTACCAGAAGCTGGAGAAGCGGGTAGGAAAGCCGCTGGCCCAGATTTCCGAGGGGTCGCGCGACTTCCGGATGAAGTGGGAGGACGTGACGCAGAAGCCGCGCCGGGTGATCAGCTCGCCGATCTGGAGCGGGCTCGTCAACAACGGCCGCCCCTACGCGCCCTTCACGCTCAACGTCGAGCACGGGGTACCCTGGCGCACCCTCTCTGGAAGGCAATCGCTCTACCTGGACCACCCGTACTACCGGGAGTTCCACGAGGGGTTACCGACCTTCAAGGGGAAGCTGAACCCGGCCCTTCTGGACGAGACGGAAGGCGAGACCGGGCTGGTTTTGAACTTCCTCACGCCGCACGGCAAGTGGGGGATCCACTCCACCTACAGCGACAACCTGAGGATGCTCACCCTTTCCCGCGGCGGGCAGGCGGTGTGGCTGAACCATCTGGACGCAGCGGAAAACGACATCGAGGACAACGAGACGGTGGAAATGTTCAACGCCAACGGCGTGGTGGTCTGCCGCACCATCGTTTCCTCGCGTATCCCCAGGGGGGCGGCCGTCATGTACCATGCGCCGGAGCGGACGCTCAACATCAAGAAGTCGAAGAAAAGCGGCAAGCGGGGGGGCGTGCACAACAGCCTCTCCAGGATCCGCCTGAAGCCGACCTTGATGCTGGGGGGATACGCCCAGTTCAGCTACTACTTCAACTACTGGGGCCCAACCGGGGTGAACCGCGACAGTTATGTGGTGGTGAGGAAGCTGAAGTAACCGCCGCTGCCGCTGCCCCCTCCCTAACCCTCCCCCTCCGGGGGAGGGAACTCGGACCAACTCCTCCCCCCGGAGGGGGGAGGCCGGGAGGGGGGAAGGGCTGCGGCAATCGCGGCAGGAATGCCGCTCCTACGGAAGATCCCACCCCTCACAGCTTTTAAAGGTCCACCCTCCCGTCCAGGGAGGGCGGGACAAACGGCGACCAAGGAGCCGCAATATGGATGTTAGAGCCCAAATAGTGATGGTTTTCAACCTGGACAAGTGCATCGGCTGCCACACCTGCTCCATCTCCTGCAAGAACATCTGGACCGACCGCAAGGGCGCGGAATACATGTGGTGGAACAACGTCGAGACCAAGCCCGGGGTGGGTTACCCTAAGCACTGGGAGAACCAGGAACGCTTCAAGGGCGGCTGGGTGGTCGACGGGAAGAAGCTGAAGCTGAAGGCCCTCGGCAAGGGACCGACGCTCGCCAACATGTTCTTCCAGCCGAACATGCCGAAGATTGAGGACTACTACGAGCCGTTTGACTTCGACTACGGCAACCTCGCCGGCGCCAAGGAGGCGAACGACCAGCCGGTGGCGGAGGCGTTCTCGCAGGTGTCGGGGAAGAAGATCGAGGAGATCCAGGGGGGCCCCAACTGGGACGACGACCTCTCCGGCTCCCAGATCTACGCGGCCAAGGACCTGAACCTCCAGGACAAGCAGGTCATCGACTCCTACGACTCGATGTTCATGCAGTACCTGCCGCGCATCTGCAACCACTGCCTGAACCCGGCCTGCGTCGCCTCCTGCCCCTCCCGCGCCCTCTACAAGCGGGGCGAGGACGGCATCGTGCTGGTGGACCAGGAGGTCTGCAAGGGATGGCGCTTTTGCACCAGCGCCTGCCCGTACAAGAAGGTCTACTTCAACTGGAACACCGGCAAGGCGGAGAAGTGCATCTTCTGCTTTCCCCGCGTGGAGACCGGACAGTGCAACGCCTGCGCCCACAGCTGCGTGGGAAGGATCCGCTACGTCGGGGTGCTCCTCTATGACGCGGACGGCGTGGAGGCCGCGGCCCTCAAGAAGGACGACGAGCTGGTCGCGGCCCACAGGGGATTGATCCTCGATCCCCGCGACGCGGAGGTGCGCAGGCTCGCGAAGGAAAACGGGATCTCCGACCAGTGGCTCGACGCGGCGGTCGCCTCCCCGGCCTACACCCTGGTCAAGGAGTTCGGGGTCGCACTCCCGCTGCACCCCGAGTTCCGGACCATGCCGATGGCCTACTACATCCCGTCGCTCTCGCCGGTCCTCTCCACCTGGGGTGACACGCACAAGCTCCTGGAGCACGGCATGATCCCGGCGCTGGAGACCCTCAGGGTGCCGATCGGCTACCTGGCGAGCCTTCTCTCCGGTGGAAACCACAAGGTAATCGAGGAAGTCCTGAAGAAGCTGATCGCCCTCAGGGTCCACATGCGCGGCGAAAACTTAGGCGTTCCCGCCGACCCGTCCGTGATCGGGGACGCGGGTCTCGACAAGGCGTCCGTGCAGAAGCTCTACCGGCTCTTCACCCTGGCGGGTTACAACGAGCGCAACGTGATCCCTGCGCAGCAGCGCGAGGAGCAGGATCCCCAGCGCCGCAAGCAGGAGGCCGGCTTCGGCATCCTCAAGAAGACCAGGGGGAGCGACAAATGAGCATGCAGCAAAGCTACGAAGGCCTGGCACGGCTCCTCGAGTACCCGAAGGAAAAGGAGGAGCTGCTCCTCTCCTACATCAACGTCGCCGCCTATCTCAGGCAAAACGGGATAGAGTCCCGCGCCTCCCTCTTCGGGGACATGGTGCGCGATAGCACTCTCGCCGAGTTGCAGGAGGATTACGTGGCGCACTTCGACTTCAACCCGGCGGCGGCCCCCTACCTCGGCCATCACCTGTACGGCGACAACCAGAAGAAGGGTGCGTACATGATCCAGGTGAAGCAGGAGTACGGCAGGCACGATTTCGAGCCGCCGGCAGAGGAACTGCCGGACCACCTGGCGGTGGTGCTCTACTTTCTGGCGCACCTGGCGCGGCGCGGCGACGACGCGTCCCGTCGCGACTTCATAGAGAAGCTGGTCCTGCCGGGGCTTAACAAGCTGATCGCCGCGTCCGCCGCGCGCGACGCATCCCCCTGGCTCACCCTGGTCGAGGCTGCCGAGCTGCTCTGCGGCGCGGACTGCCGGGAGGTCCCCACATGCTGAACTCGCTCATTTTCATCGCCCTCCCCTACGCGGCCCTCGCCCTGCTGCTCTTCGTGACGCCGTACCGGTTCCTCTCCAACCGGCTCACCTGGTCGGCGTACTCGACGCAGTTCCTGGAGCGGAAGATCCTGTTCTGGGGGATAAACCCGTGGCACTACGGGATCATCCCGATCCTTCTCGCGCACATCGTCGGCTTCGCCTTCCCGGGACAGATCAAGCCGTTCCTGGGGAACCCGGAGACCCTGGTCATGATCGAGAGCTTCGGGCTCGGGCTCGGCATCTTCGCCCTGCTCGGCTGCCTGCTCCTGCTGCTGCGCCGCGCCAACTCGGGGATGCTGAAACGGGTCACCTTCGGGTCCGACTGGCTGGTCCTATACCTGCTGGCGTTCCAGGCCGGGACCGGGATCTACATCGGCTACTTCATGCGCTGGGGCTCCCAGTGGTACGTCCACACCGCCGTCCCCTATCTCTGGTCCATCGTTTCCTTCAACCCGCAGATAGAGTACGTCGCCGACCTGCCGCTGGTCTTCAAGCTGCACGCGGCCTGCGCGTTCCTGATCGTGGCGGTGCTGCCGTTCACCAAGCTGGTGCACATGCTCTACCTCCCCTTCGACTTTCTCAAGGACCCGCCGATTCTGTACCGGTGGAGGTCGGGTAGGGGCGAATAATTATTCGCCCCTACGACCAGCGTCACCATCCCCACCCCTCCCCTTGAAGGGGATGGAGGAGAGAGGCAGGGATTCCAATCCCCTCGCCCTCCGGGAGAGGGTGGCCGAAGGCCGGGTGAGGGCGTTGCCATCGGCAATGAAAGAGGGCCGAAGGCGCCAGTAGGGGCGAATAATTATTCGCCCCTACTGTCCTGCGTCACCATCCTCACCCAACAGCCAAAGTACGGGAGGTTTTATGCCGTCGCACAAACAGCAGCAGCTTTCCGTACTCTCCATCAGCACGCTCTCCTTTACGGTCTGCTTCGCCGTCTGGGTCATGTTCTCCATAATCGGCATCCCGATCAAGGCCTCGCTGCACCTGAACGAGACGGAGTTCGGCCTCCTGGCCGCCACCCCGATCCTCTCCGGATCGCTGATCCGCCTGCCGCTCGGCATGTGGACCGACCGCTACGGCGGCCGGATCGTGTTCCTGATCCTGATGCTCAGCACCATCCTGCCGATCTACATGGTGGGCGACGCCACCAAGTACTGGCATTTCCTGGCGCTCGGCTTCTGCGTCGGCATCGCCGGCGGCTCCTTTTCGGTCGGGATCAGCTATGTCGCGCGCTGGTTCGGCAAATCGAAGCAGGGTTTCGCCATGGGCATCTTCGGGGCCGGCAATGCCGGCGCCGCCGTCACCAAGTTCGTGGCCCCCTCCATCGTTGCCGCCTACGGCTGGCAGATGGTCCCGAAGGTGTACGCCGTGGCGATGCTGGCGACCGCCTGCCTGTTCTGGGCCTTCACCCACTCGGACCCGCAGCACAAGGTCGCCTCCTCGGTCACGGTGCGGGAGCAGCTTCTCGCCCTCAAGGACCCCACCGTCTGGCGCTACAGCCAGTACTACGCCATCGTCTTCGGCGGCTACGTCGGGCTCTCCCTCTGGATGACCAAGTACTACATAAACGAGTTCGGGCTGGACATGAAGACGGCCGCGCTGGTCGCCTCGGTCTTCGTGCTCCCCTCCGGCGTGATCCGCGCCCTGGGCGGCTGGATCTCCGACAGGTTCGGCGCACACACGGTCACCTGCTGGATACTCTGGATCTCATGGGGATGCCTGTTCATCCTCTCCTACCCGCAGGCGGACCTGGCCGTGAAGACCATCACCGGAGAGACCAGACTGCACCTGGGACTGAACATCTGGGCCTTCACCGCGCTGCTGTTCGTGGTCGGCCTCGCCTGGGGTTTCGGCAAGGCCTCCGTCTTCAAGCACATCGCCGACGACTACCCCCACCATATCGGGGTCGTCTCCGGCATCGTCGGGCTGATGGGAGGATTGGGCGGATTCGTGCTGCCGATCATCTTCGGCGCGCTGGTCGATCTGACCGGCGTCAGGAGCAGCGCCTTCATGTTCCTGTTCGCCATGACCAGCGTCTCTATATTGCTGATGCTCTCTACCATGCAGCGGGAAAAGAAGCGGCACAGGCTGCAGCTCGCCGGTGCAAAGGCGTAGAGCACAGCCAAACCTCCCTCCCCTTTTTATTGTTCCTACGCTCCAGCGTGGGAACGATGAAAAAACTGCTCCTCCCCCCGGAGGGGGGAGGTTGGGAGGGGGGAAGAGCTGGTTGAGCATCCCCCTCCCTGGCCCTCCCCCTCCGGGGGAGGGAACGCTCGCGCAACGCCCAAGAACAAACTACTTAAACCCGCTCTATCTATTGGATAGCTCTGGAAAAATAAAGGAGAAGTAAATGTCAGGACCTGTATTGAAAGTTTGGACCCCGGAGGACCCCGTTTTTTGGGAGAATCAAGGAAAGGCGATAGCCGCCCGCAACCTGTGGATCTCCATCCCCTCCCTGTTCCTCTCCTTCGCTGTCTGGATGGTCTGGAGCGTCGTGGTGGTGAACCTGCAGTCGATCGGATTCAAATTCGACGCGGACAAGCTGTTCTGGCTGGCTGCGCTGCCGGGACTCTCCGGCGCGACCTTGAGGATCTTCTACGCCTTCATGGTCCCGATCTTCGGCGGCCGGAAATGGACCACCATCAGCACGGCCTCGCTCCTGATCCCGGCCATCGGCATCGGCTTTGCCGTCCGCGACCCGAACACGAGCTATACGACCATGCTCGCCCTCGCCTTTCTGTGCGGGTTCGGAGGGGGCAACTTCGCCTCCAGCATGTCGAACATCAGCTTCTTCTACCCCAAGTCGCAGAAGGGAACGGCCCTCGGCCTCAACGCGGGGCTCGGCAACCTCGGCGTGAGCGCCATGCAGTTCCTGGTGCCACTGGTGATCACCACCGGGACGTTCAGCGCCCTCTGCGGCGAGGGCCAGCTCTGCGTGGTGAAAGGGGTGAGCTCTTCGGTCTGGATGCAGAACGCCGGCTTCATATGGGTCCCCTTCATCCTGGCTTCGACCATCGCCGCCTGGTTCGGCATGAACGACATCGCCGACGCCAAGGCATCCTTCAAGGAGCAGTCGATCATCTTCCAGCGCAAGCACAACTGGATAATGTGCTGGCTCTACCTCGGCACCTTCGGCTCCTTCATCGGCTACTCCGCGGGACTTCCGCTGCTGATCAAGTCGCAGTTCCCGGCCATGAACCCGACCCAGTACGCCTTCCTGGGGCCCCTGGTCGGCGCGCTCTGCCGGCCGCTGGGCGGATGGGTCGCGGACAAGCTGGGTGGCGCGCGGGTCACCTTCTGGAACTTCATGGTCATGGCGGGCGCGGTCTTCGGCGTGCTCCATTTCCTCCCCCACGACGGCTCGCCCGGAAACTTCTGGGGCTTCCTGGCGATGTTCATCCTGATGTTCATCACCACAGGCATCGGCAACGGCTCGACCTTCAGGATGATCCCGGTCATCTTCCTGACCGAGCGCCAGCGGGCGGCGGCGCAGACTCCGCAGGCGCAGGCCCAGGCGACGACGGACGCGGCGAAGGAGGCGGCGGCGGTCCTCGGCTTCAGCTCCGCGTTCGCAGCCTACGGCGCCTTCTTCATCCCCAAGGCGTTCGGCACCTCGCTTTCCCTGACCGGCGGGCCGCAGGCGGCCCTCTTCGGCTTCCTCGCCTTCTACCTGAGCTGCATCGCCCTCACCTGGTTCTGCTATTCGAGAAAGAACTCGGGGATGCCATGCTGACCTGGCGTCCTACCGAAACGCCCTCCCCTTTTTATCGTTCCTACGCTCCAGCGTAGGAACCATGAAAGCGAACGCAAAAGGGCCGAGGCTCACCGCCCCGGCCCTTTCTTTCCCTGATTTCTCTTTGCGTCGCGCCGGCTACAGCTCCCGGCGCGGTATGGTCAGTATCTCCTCGATATAGGTGAGATGCCGCGCCTCCTGGGCGTGGTTGATTCTCAGCAGCTTCATGACGTCTTCCGGGAAATCGAGTTGGACCGCCTGGTCGTACTTCCAGTAGATCTTCCTCTCGTTCGTCTTCATCGCCTCCAGCGCCGACCCGGTACCGGTCAGGCTCATCAGCGCCGTGAGCCCCTCCATCAGGTATCCCTTCAGGTCCGGGGAAGGGTGCACCGGTTTCCCGCCCAGTTGTTGCACAAGTTCTGAGAGGTTCCTGATATGGGCCCGGTGGTCATCCTGGAACGCGCTGAACCTCTTCTTGATGTCTTTGTCCACATGCTTGACGGCGTGGTCGTATGCCTCCACCGCATCCACGTCCAACTGGATCAGCTCGTTCAGTTTGTCGAGCATCTCGGTCCGCTCCATAGCCACCCCCTCTTTCAGTCGCTCGCATTGGAGTATGTTAATCAACCCGTCAATTGTAGCGGCCGTTCTCCGGATGGCAATGATTCCTTCAGCGTCTCTGCCAGGATTGTCGTGGCTGTTCGCGATTATCGCTGACAGGGTGCTGTTGACAGAGCGTCCCTGCCGCAGCTATCCCGGCACAGCAAACATCACCTCATTTCACCCTTGATGGCTCCCCTACCGATTGCGCCAGTCGGGCGCCCATCTCGTACGCCTTGCCGCAATCCCCCAGGAAACCCGTCTTCCGTCTTTGCTTACGCTCCTCCGGTTCGAAATGGTTGAACACCGCCGTATCGTAATCCTCGGACTGCAGCGTTTCATGGCAGCTGAGCGTCTCGGACTGGCCGAAGATCCGGCCCAGGATGTGCTCATTCATGCCTAAGTGGACGGGGTAGTTGCTCTGCTCCATAAACGGATCCGAGGTGTCTATCGTGTAGATGAATGCGGTCGGGATCTTCCTGTGGGAAATCGGGCTGGGGGGACGGGTGTAGGCCAGGTAGGGAAAGAGGAGCCGTTCCATGAACGAGCGCATCTCGCCGGTCACCGTACCGAAGAAAATGGGCGAGCCGAGCACGAAGGCGCTGGCGTTGGCGATCCTCTCGAGGACCGGGGTTAGCCCGTCCTTCATCGCGCACTTCCCATGGCTTCCTCCCCCCCTCGATTTGCACGCGAAGCAGCCCGTGCACCCCTTGTAATCGAGGTCGTAGAGGTGGATCAGCTCGGTCTGCGCTCCCGTTGCAGCGGCGCCTTCGAGCGCCTTTTCCAGCAGCGTCGCAGTGTTCCATTTTTTCCTGGGGCTGCCGTTGATCGCCAGTATGTGCATGTTAAGCGTTCCTTTGTCCGATCAGCCGATGCGCCGGGGACTTCCCCCCCGAACCCACATCCCCCATTCACCGGACGACCACGTAAGCTGCAGCCGGTGCACCAGTGGCGCCCGGCATTGGAAACGCCGCTGCATCTGACGATGAGCGGCGTCGAACGGCACCCTATGGTACCGGTTCTGCGTGGGTTTTCTCAAGTACTATTTTTCAGCGGGCTACTTGAGCAGCGTGTGTTCCAGAAGGATCTTCACCCCGATGATGCAAAGGACCAGACCGCCGCAAACCTCGACCCGCTTGCCCCAGTTGTCCCCCAGGCGCCGCCCCAGCAGCATCCCGGCGACGGTGAGCACACAGGCGACCACGCCGATCACCGCAGCCGGGACCCAGACGCTGACTCCGAGCATGGCGATGGAGAGCCCGACGGCCAGGGCGTCGATGCTGGTGGCCACGGAGAGCATCACCATGGTCAGGCCGCGGGTGGGGTCCGTCGTCTTCTCCTCCTTCTCCTCGTCGA
>DNJC01000148.1 GCA_003490025.1 Geobacter sp.
GCCCATCATTCCTGCCGCGATCCATCAACTCGACTCCCAACCATATCCCCTCGCCCTCCGGGAGAGGGTGGCCGAAGGCCGGGTGAGGGGGGTGCCACGAAGAAAGAGTGTCGCAGAGAGCAGCGCCCTCACCCCGGCCCTCTCCCGGAGGGCGAGGGAGGAGGACGGCCCTCTCCCGCCTGTGATAGAATCCCTTGATTCCCGGACTCCGCTGCCCCCCGATAAGACGGCATCACGTCGCACACGTCAGTCAATCAGCAAGGAGGAAACCCATGCACGTGGCATTGCTGCAAATGAGACTTCTTCTCCCGAGCCGGACGCTCAAGGAGAAGCGCGCCATCGTCAAGAGCGTCCTGTCGCGGGCGCGCAACAGGTTCAACGTCGCCTGCTCGGAGAGCGGCCTGAACGACCAGCCGGCTGACGCGGAGATCTGCTTCGTCACCGTCGCCCCCAGCGCAACGCACTCAAGGCACGTGCTGCAGGAACTGGAAGCGTGGCTTGTGTCGGAACGCCCGGACCTCGACGTGACCGACGTGCTGATCGAGGAGCTGTGAAAGATTGTATGCTTCACACCTTCCTTAAAATGTGTTAGCTTCCGCTGGATATGATTTTGATTAACGGGGTGACGACGGCATGGCACAAGAGGACCTGAACAAACTGACCATCGAGAAGCAGCGCTTTTCCCCCGCCGACAAGGCGGCCAGGAAGTGGCGCGTGCGTGCCGTCATGGCGATCGTGATCCTCCTTATCGCCGTCGGTCTCTTCAGCCTGGCCGCCAGGAGGAGCGTGGAGATCGAGGCCGCCACCGTCTCCCTGGTCTACCCGTCCCAGACTTTTTCCCTTCTCAACGCAAGCGGATATGCGGTGGCACAGAGGAAGGCCGCGGTCTCCTCGAAGGCGACCGGGAGATTGGAGTGGCTCGGCGTCGAGGAAGGAAGCGTCGTGCGCGAGGGGCAACTCCTGGCCCGCCTGGAAAACCGTGACGTGGCAGCCAACAAGGACCAGGCGGCGGCAAACCTGGCGGCGGCACGCGATGCGCTGGAGCTGGCGAAGGTGGAGCAAAAGGACGCGGCGCGGGCGCTCTCCCGGGCGAGGGATCTCGTCTCGCAGGGGATAGTGGCCCAGGCCGATTTCGATACCGCTGAGGCCCGCTACAACCGTGCTTCGGCGGCGTCGGCCGGCGCACAGGCGAACATCAGGGCGGCCGAGAGCGCGCTGCGCGGCGCCGAGGCGTCCCTCGACTACACGCTGATCCGCGCCCCGTTTGACGGGGTGGTACTGACCAAGAACGCGGACGTGGGCGACATCGTTTCCCCGCTGGCCGCCGCGGCCAACGCCAAGGCGGCTGTGGTGACCCTGGCGGACATGGGTTCGCTCCAGGTGGAGGCGGACGTCTCCGAGTCGAACCTTGGGAAGGTGAGGGTGGGACAGCCGTGCGAGATCACGCTGGATGCGCTTCCCGATGTCCGCTTCCGCGGCGTGCTGCACACCATCGTCCCCACCGCGGACCGGAGCAAGGGGAGCGTCATGGTGAAGGTGCGGTTCCTGGACAAGGACAAGCGCCTCCTCCCGGAGATGAGCGCCAAGGTCGCCTTCCTGGAGCGCGAGGTGAAGCCGGAGGAAGGGAAACCGCGCGTGGCGCTTCCCCCTGCCGCAGTGGTGCAGCGCGACGGCAAGAACGTCGTCTTCGTGGTCGCGAAAGACCACGTGGTGCAGACCCCGGTCACGCTTGGGCCAAAGCTGGGCGACATGGTCGAGGTCCTCTCCGGCGTGAAGGCGGGGGAGCGGATCGCCACGAAACCGCTCGACAAGCTGCACGACAAGAGCCGCGTGAAGACGGCGGAAAAGTAGCCATGGAAGCCTCCACCGAACCGATCGTAAAGATAAGGGACCTCAGCAAGGGGTACCGCCGCGGGACCCAGGTGATACCGGTACTCTCCGGCATCAACTTCGACATTGCCAAGGGGGAGTTCGTGGCCCTCATGGGGCCTTCGGGCTCCGGCAAGAGCACGCTTCTCAACCTGATCGCCGGCATCGACACGGCCGACCAGGGTTCCATCCGTATCGGCGACGTGGAGATCACCCAGTTGAACGAGAGCGAGCTGGCCCGCTGGCGCGCCGGCAACGTCGGTTTCATCTTCCAGTTCTACAACCTGATTCCCGTCCTCACCGCCTACGAAAACGTCGAGCTCCCGCTCCTCCTGACCCACCTGAACCGGCGCGAGCGCCGCGAGCACGTCGAGGCGGTCCTCTCCGTCGTGGGGCTCTCCGACCGGATGGACCACTACCCCTCCCAGCTCTCCGGCGGCCAGCAGCAGCGGGTCGCCATTGCCCGCGCCATCGTCACCGATCCCGAGATCCTGGTGGCCGACGAGCCGACCGGCGACCTGGACCGCGCCTCCGCCGAGGAGATCCTGCAGCTCCTGGACCAGCTGGTGGGAAAGTTCCGCAAGACGGTCATCATGGTGACCCACGATCCGCGCGCAGCCGAGAAGGCCCACATCATAAGGCACCTGGAGAAGGGGGAGTTGAGCGAGGTTTGACTTGGAAATGCCGACGGCCTATGGTACACATGATGTTACACATAGGAGGTCAGGTTATGATCCGCACCAACATCATGCTTACCAACGAGCAGCACGCTCTTTTGAAGGTGCAGTCGCGGTTGAAGAAGAGAACTGTGGGCGATTTGGTGCGTTCCGCAGTAGACACCGCCTTTCCGGCGGATTCCGTGCAACGTCGCCACCAGATTGCCCTCTGCGCTTATCAGGAGGGGCTAATCAGCATCGGCAAGCTGGCGGAATCGCTCGGGCTTGATCCCGTTACAGCCCGAGGCTATCTCAGGGAGCAGGGAATTGAGATTGCCGTGCAGGATGCAACGGAAGCATTGGCGGATGCGGGCAATGCCTGAGATTATCTTTGACACCTGCGTTCTCAGCAATTTTGCTCTCACCGGCTCCCTCCCCCTTATCAGAACCCTCTATCCTACGTCCGCTTTTGTCTCGGAGATGGTCGTCCTGGAAAATTTGCGTGGTATCCAAAAGGGGATCTCGGCGCTTGCTGCAGTGAGGACCGCTCTGAACGAGGGGGGGTTGCAGGAGATTTCTCTGCTCCATCCGGAGGAACGCCGGCTTTTCGAGAACCTCTCTGTATCCCTGGGGTTTGGGGAATCCTCCTGTATAGCGATCGCCCGCCAACGCGGTTATGTCTTTGCCTGCGACGATCGCGCGGCCCGGAAGGAGGCGACGCTGTGCGGTGTCCGTCTGACGGGGACCGTCGGGATCCTGATCAAGGCAACCAGGAACGGGATTCTCGACCTGAAAAAAGCGAATTCCCTTCTCAAAAAGATGGTTGCAGAGGGGTTCTTTGCCCCGGTGCAGCGTATCGAACGGCATATGGTTCAGTGAGCGATTAATCCTAGAGGCAAAATGGGCATCCCGTACTCCTACAGTTTCCGCAACCTCTGGACCAGGCGGCTCACCACCATACTCACCGCAAGCGGCATGGGGCTCGTGGTCTTCGTATTCGCCGCGACGCTGATGCTTGCCGAGGGGCTGCGGCAGACCCTTATCGAGACCGGTTCGCGGGACAACGTGGTCGTGCTCAGGAAGTCGTCCAACTCAGAGGTGCAAAGCGGCGTCGAGCGTTCCCAGGCGTCGCTGTTGGAGAGCCAGCCCGAGGTCGCCATCGGCCCCGACGGGAACCCGCTCCTCGCCAAGGAGATGGTGGTCCTGATCAACCTCAAGAAGAGGAAAGGGGACAAACCGGCCAACGTGGTGATCCGCGGGGTGACGGCGACCTCCCTCAAGCTCCGTCCGGCGGTCCGGCTGAAGGAGGGGCGCATGCCGCGTCCCGGCTCCGCCGAGGTCATCGCCGGCGAGAGCATCGCGCGCCGCTTCAAGGGAGGCGGTCTCGGGGAGACGTTGCGTTTCGGCATGCGCGACTGGCGCGTCGTCGGGGTGTTGGACGCGGGTTCCACCGGATTTTCCTCGGAGATCTGGGGGGACTGCGACCAGATGATGCAGGCGTTTCGGCGCCAGGTCTACTCGTCCGTGATCTTCAGGCTGCGCGATCCCGCCGCGTTCGACGCCTACAAGGCGCGGGTGGAGGGCGACCCGCGGCTGACCGTCGAGGCGAAGCGCGAGACGCGGTACTACCTGGACCAGTCCGAGTCGATGTCGAAGTTCCTGCGCATACTGGGGATGGTGCTGACCATCGTTTTCTCCATCGGCGCCGTCATCGGCGCCACCATCACCATGTACGCCGCGGTGGCGAACCGGGTGACCGAGATCGGCACCTTGCGGGCGCTAGGTTTCCAGAGGAAGAGCATTCTTTCCGCCTTCATCATGGAAGCGTTGCTCTTGGGGCTTTGCGGTGGGGTGTTGGGGGTGACAGCCGCCTCCTTCATGCAGCTCATCACCATCTCCACCATGAACTGGGCCTCCTTCTCCGAGCTGGCCTTCTCCTTCAGTCTCACCTTCGGCATAGTGTGGAAATCGCTCCTCTTTTCCGCCGTGATGGGGCTGATAGGCGGCGCCCTCCCCGCCGTCCGGGCGTCGCGGATGAATATCGTGGAGGCCCTGCGGGCCACATAAAACCATTCGCACGGAGAACTTCCGAGAAAATCTGAGAAAGCAAATCGGAGAAAGGCTTGTAGGCTGACCTTTCTCAGAACTCCTCAGATTTCCTCTGTGGCCCACGGTTTGGAACTACTTTGGTTTATCAAGAATTCTTATAGAGTTTTCTCAGAACTTCTCAGATTTTCTCCGTGCCAACGGTTTAGTTTTTGGTTTTAGAAGTTCTCGGGTTTTTCGAGGTTTTGATGTTCATCCTGAAATACATACTCAGGAACCTGTTCCGGCACAAGCTCCGCTCCATCCTGACGGTGGTGGGGATAGCGGTCGCGGTGCTCGCCTTTGGCCTGCTCCGCACGCTGGTGGGACTGTGGTACGCCGGCGCGGAGCACGCCTCGGACACGAGGCTCGTGACCAGGAACGCCATCTCCCTGATCTTCCCGCTCCCGATCTCCTATCTGGAGCGGATCCGCGGCGTTCCCGGCGTCACCTCCGTCTCCTACGGCAACTGGTTCGGCGGCGTCTACATATCCGAGAAGAACTTCTTCGCGAACTACGCCGTCGAGCCGCGGAGCTACCTGAACCTCTACCCCGAATTCGTCCTCACCCCCAAGGAGAAGAACGACTTTTTCCTGGACCGCAAGGGGTGCATCGTCGGGGAGAGGCTCGCCAGGACCTACGGCTGGAAGGTCGGGGACCTGATCACCCTCAAGGGGACCATCTTCCCCGGGCAGTGGGAATTGGCGCTGCGCGGCATCTTCAAGGGAGCGGAGAAAGCGACCGAGGAAAGGATGCTCCTCTTCCACTGGGACTACCTGAACGAGAGCCTGAGGCGGACCACCCCCAGGCGCGTCGACCAGGCCGGTTTCTACATCATCGGCGTGAAGAGGCCGGAGCTGGCGCCGGAGGCCTCCATGGCCGTCGACTCGATGTTCAGGAATTCCCTGGCCGAGACGCTGACCGAGACGGAGAAGGCGTTCCAGATGGGGTTCGTCTCCATGACCGAGGCGATCATGGTCGCCATAGAGATCGTCTCGTACATGGTGATCGCCATCATCATGATCGTGGCGGCCAACACCATGGCGATGACCGCGAGGGAGAGGATCGGCGAGTACGCGACGCTGAAGACGCTCGGTTTCAAGTCGGGACACCTGGCCGGTCTCATCTTCGGGGAGTCCGTCCTCATCTCGCTTCTGGGCGGGCTTTTGGGAGTCGCGGCCACCTTCCCCGCGGCGAACTGGATCGAGGCCGAGCTCGCCCAGTACTTCCCCTACTTCAGCATCTCCACGGAGACCATAATGCTGGAGATCCTGGCGGCCCTCATCGTCGGAGTCGTCTCCGGGATATTCCCCACCTGGCGCGGCGCCACCATCCGGATCGCCGACGGCTTGAAGCGGATCGGGTAAAACCGCTCACGCAAAGCCGCTCACGCAAAGCCGCAAAGGCGCAAAGAAAACCTTTCCTTCTATGTCATACAGGACCTGGAAAACTCGTTTTGGTTTCTTGAAAGACGTACAGAGATTCGCCCCTCCTTGTCCTCTGTGTCTCTGTGGCCAAAGCCTTTTCTGTTTTTTCTTTGCGACTTTGCGTCTTTGCGTGAGGCACTTTTTGTTGTAAGATTTGCCTCCCTCTGTGCCTCTGTGGCTAAAGCTTTTCCTTGTTTTTCTTGGTTTTTCTTTGCAACTTTGCGTCTTAGTGTGAGGAGGTTTTTTTGAGATTCATCCGCTTGCCCAAGGACAGGATCGTCTGGCTCCTGCTCCTCGTTTCCCTCATCCTGTACCTCGCCGACTACCTCCTCTTCCCCCGCGCAGCGGAAATCGGCTTCAACTTCATGTCCAACGTCGCCTTCCTCCCGGTCTACGTCCTCTTCGTCACGCTCATGATCGAGCGGGTGCTGAAGGAGCGCGAGCGCGAGGCGATGATGAAGAAGCTGAACATGGTGATCGGGATCTTCTTCAGCGAGGTCGGCTCGACGCTCCTGCACGATTTGAAACATTTCTACGCCGACGGGCACGAACTCACCACCAAGCTGCTGGTCACGGTGCACTGGCGCGAGGAGGATTTCCTCTCCGCCCGCGAATTCGTCAAGACCCACGACGTCGTCCTCGATGCCCGCGTCGGCGACCTGGCGGCGCTGAAGCAGCTTCTCTGCGACAAGAAGGGGGTCATGCTCTCGCTGATGGAGAACCCGAACCTCTTGGAGCACGGCGACTTCACCGATCTTCTGTGGGCCGTCTTCCACCTGATCGAGGAACTCCAGGCGCGCAAATCGCTCGACGGGCTGCCGCAGAGCGACATGGAACACCTGGGGGTGGACATGAAGAGGGCGCACAGCCATCTTCTGCTGGAATGGCTCTCCTACATGGAGCATCTGCAGAAGGATTATCCCTACCTTTTCTCGCTCGCCGTACGGATGAACCCGATGAACCCGCAGGCGCACCCGGAGGTGGTCTGAACCCGGCAGAAAAACGTTGCAAAATTGCATCGGGTGCCTTATAAATATCGCTTCTTAATCTCCACTACCCCCGCCTGAAAGGTCCGAAAGTTTTGAAAGAAAAGCAGACTCTGGCAAAACTCCGGCACGATATAGATTCCGTCGACGACCGGATACTGGAACTCCTGAACCAGCGGGCGAAGCTCGTGATGCAGGTCGGAAGCCTCAAGTCGGAGAACCGTAGCGACTTCCACGTCCCCAGCCGCGAGAGGGAGATCTACGAGCGGCTCACCGCCGCGAACCCCGGCCCCTTCCCGTCCGAGGCGCTCAGAAGCGTCTTCCGCGAGATCATCTCCGCGTCGCTCGCCCTAGAATCCCCGATGAAGGTCGCCTTCCTGGGACCGAGCGCCACCTTCAGCCACCTGGCCGCCATGCAGCACTTCGGCCTGTCGGCGTCGCTTTCCCCCGAGCGCTCCATCCCCGCCGTCTTCGAGGCGGTCGAGAAGGGAGAGGCGTACTACGGCGTGGTGCCGGTGGAAAACACCACCGAGGGGATGATCTCCCACACGCTCGACATGTTCATGGAGAGCGAGCTGAAGATCAACGCCGAGGTCCTTCTGGAGGTGTCCCACTTCCTCCTCTCCAGGACCGGGCGCTTCGAGGATATCAAGAAGGTCTACTCGCACCCGCAGCCGCTGGCCCAGTGCCGCAAGTGGCTCGCCGAGAACCTCCCCAACGTGCCGCTGGTCGACGTCGCCTCAACCACGCTCGCCGCCCAGATCGTAGCCGAGGACTACACCGCCGCCGCCATCGCCAGCGAGTACGCCTCTTCCATCTACAACCTGAAGGTCGTCAAGGCGCGCATCGAGGACCAGGTGAACAACTTCACCCGCTTCCTGGTGGTGGGGCGCAAGGTCGCCGACCGCTGCGGCGACGACAAGACCTCCCTCATGTTCTCGGTCAAGGACGAGCCGGGTATCCTGCACCGGATGCTGGAGCCGTTCGCCAAGCGCGGCATCAACCTCTCCAAGATCGAGTCACGTCCCCTGAAGCGGAAGGCCTGGGAATACATCTTCTACCTCGACCTCACCGGTCACATCTCCGACCAGGGGGTGGCCGATGCGGTCACGGAACTCTCCGCCTGCTGCCAGTTCGTCAAGGTCCTGGGCTCCTACCCTCGGGCACGTTCGTGAGGGGGCGCTAGCATGTTCATGTTCGACAAGATGGCCGTCATCGGCGTCGGGCTGATCGGCGGCTCGCTCGCCCGCGTCCTGCGCGAAAAGGGTGCCGTCCGCGAGGTGGTCGGCATCGGCCGCGGCGAGGCCAACCTGAAGCGCGGCGTGGAACTCGGCGTTTTGGACAGCTACTCCCTCGATCCCAAGGAAGGGGTGAAGGGCGCCGATCTCGTCTTCGTGGCGACGCCGGTCTGCTCCATCCCGTCCGTGGTCAAGGAGATCGCCTCTTCCCTCTCCCCCGGCTGCATCGTCACCGACGGGGGGAGCGTCAAGGAATTCGTGGTCGCCGCCTGCGAGCCGCTCATGCCGGAGGGGACCTTCTTCGTTGGGGGGCACCCGATAGCCGGGACCGAGCACTCCGGCGTCGAGGCATCCTTTTCCACCCTGTACCAGGGTAAGCGCTGCATCGTCACCCCGACCGCCAGCACCGATCCGGACGCCCTGGAAAAGGTGGTCGAGCTCTGGAAGCTGGCCGGCTCCACCGTCCCCCTGATGGACCCGGTGCAGCACGACCGCGTGGTGGCGGCCATCTCGCACCTGCCGCACATGGTCGCCTATTCCCTGGTGAACGCGGTGGACGGCTACGACCGTTTCGGCGGGGAACTCCTCTCCTTTTCCGCAGGGGGGTTCCGCGACTTTACCCGGATAGCGTCCTCGGACCCGGTCATGTGGCGCGACATCGCGCTCACCAACCGGGAGGCGATCCTGGAGACCATGGATTTCTTCTCCGGTTACCTGGCGCGGTTGCGCACCATGATCGCCGCCGGCGACGGCGAGGCTCTGAAGGCGTTCTTCCTGAATTCCAAGCAGAAGAGGGATGCAATTCTCTGAGGCGGGGACTAGGGATTAGGGGCTAGGGATTAGGGAAAGTAAAAATCGGGCTAACAGGATGCGGTGCAGGGGATGTAACAGCGAGTCGTTTTTTTGATTCTGCTAGCCCCCAGCCCCCAGCCCCCAGCCCCGATTCTGGAGGTTCTATGCAGAGCTACACAGTAAAACCCGCCAAGGGCGTGCGCGGCGAGATCCGCGTGCCGGGCGACAAGTCCATATCGCACCGCTCCATCATGTTCGGCTCCATCGCCAACGGCGTCACCCGCGTTTCGGGTTTTCTCCGCGGCGAGGACGCGCTCTCCACGCTCGCGGCCTTCCGGGCCATGGGCGTCCAGGTCGACGACGACGGTGAAACGCTGACCATACACGGCAAGGGGCTGCACGGTCTGGAGGAGCCGACCGACGTCCTCGACTGCGGCAACTCCGGGACCTCCATGAGGCTTCTCACCGGCCTTCTCTCCGGACAGGGCTTCTTCTCGGTCCTGACCGGCGACAAGTACCTCCGCGCCCGCCCGATGAAGCGCGTGGTGGGACCGCTTGCCAAGATGGGGGCCCGGATCAGCGGGCGCGCCGGCGGCGACAAGGCGCCTCTCGCCATCCAGGGATCGAAGCTGAAGGGTATCGAGTACGACTCCCCGGTGTCGAGCGCACAGGTCAAATCGGCCATCATGCTGGCCGGTCTCTACGCCGAGGGCGAGACGGTGGTGCGCGAGCCGCACCTCTCCCGCGACCACTCCGAGCGGATGCTGCGCCACTTCGGCGTCTCCGTTGAGACCTTCCCGGGAGGCGTCAGGCTCTCCGGCGGGCAGGAACTCTCCGGCCGCGACATCGTGGTCCCGGGCGACATCTCTTCCGCCGCCTTCTTCATGGTCGCAGCCCTCATCGTTCCCGGCTCCGATCTCCTTATCCGCGGCGTCGGCATCAACCCGACCCGCACCGGCATCATCGACATCCTCAAGGGGATGGGGGCGAACCTGGAGCTTGTGGATCCCCGCGAGGAAGCGGGCGAGCCGGTGGCCGACATCCGGGTGCGCCACTCCAACCTGAAGGCGATGGAGATCTCCGGCGAGCTGGTGCCGCGCGCCATCGACGAGTTCCCCGCCATCTGCGTCGCCGCCTCGCTTGCGGAAGGGACCACCGTGGTGAGCGGCGCCTCCGAGCTTCGCGTCAAGGAGACCGACAGGATCGCCGCCATGGCGGACAACCTGAGGCGCGCCGGGGTGACCGTAGAGGAGACCCCCGACGGCATGAGGATCACCGGCGCCGGGACACTGAAGGGATGCGCCGCGGACAGCTTCGGCGACCACAGGATCGCCATGTCCATGATGGTCGCCGGCCTCGCCGCGAAGGGGGAGACCAGCGTCTCCGACGTCGACTGCATCGCCACCTCTTTCCCGGGATTCGCCGAACTCCTGGAGGAGGTCGCCAAGCGTTGAGCGGGGTCAGGGAAAACGGGGTAATAGTCGCCATAGACGGCCCTTCCGGGGCCGGGAAAAGCAGTCTCACCAAGTTACTCGCCAAGCGTCTTGGCTACATCCACATCGATACCGGCGCCATGTTCCGCTCCGTGGCCCTCATGGCCAGGCGGGCAGGGGTCGCCTGCGAGGATGACGCGGCGCTGGCGGAACTCTGCGGCGGGCTCGACATCTCCTTTTGCCGCGACGGCGAGAGCTGCCGGGTGCTCGCCAACGGCGAGGATGTCTCAGGCGCCATCAGGACGGAGGAGATCGGTCTGCTCACCTCCTGCATCTCCGCCAGGAAGCCGGTCCGGGAGGCGCTTCTTTCCATGCAGAGGAAGATGGGGAAGAAGGGTGGCGTGATCCTGGAAGGGCGCGACATCGGCACCGTGGTCTTCCCGGACGCGGAGGTGAAGTTCTTCCTCTCGGCGAGCGCGGAGGAGCGCGGACGGCGCCGTTTCCTGGAGCTGCAGGCCCGGGGCGAGGCCGCCACGCTGGAGGAGACCATCGACAAGGTGGTGCAGCGCGACCGGCAGGACGAGGGGCGCGAGCACGCACCGCTCAGGCAGGCGGACGACGCCATCGCCATCGACTCCACCGACCTCTCCATCGAAGAGGTGCTGGAACTCATGGAGAAGACCGTCCGGCAACGCCTCGCGGCAGCGCAACAGGGGTGATCATGGAAGTGATTCTGGCAAAACACGCGGGGTTTTGCTTCGGCGTGAAACGCGCCACGCATCTCGCCTTCGAGGCGGCCGACCGGGGTGAGGAGACCTACACCCTCGGTCCGATCATTCACTCGCCGCAGGTCGTGCAACGGTTGTCGGAGATGGGGGTGAAGTCGGTCGACGAGGTGGGCGAGGTGGAGAGCGGCGGCACCATCATCATCCGCTCCCACGGCGTCGCCGCCGAGGAGCTGGAGGCCGCGGTGAGCGCCGGCCTCGAGGTGGTCGACGCCACCTGTCCCTTCGTGAAGAAGGCCCAGGAGCATGTGGCGACGCTGTCGCGCGAGGGGTACGACATCGTCGTGGTCGGAGACGCGGTGCACCCCGAGGTGCAGGGAATCGTCTCCTACGCGACCGGCAGGGTGTACGTGGTCAGCTCCGGGAAGGACGTGGAGAGGCTCCCCAGGATGTCCAAGATCGGCGTCGTGGCGCAGACCACCCAGTCCTTCGAGCACCTGCACGACGTCGTCACCGCCTGCCTCGCCAGGGGAGGCGAGATACGGGTTTACAACACGATCTGCGACGCCACGGCCGTCAGGCAGGAAGAGGCGAAGAAGCTGGCCGGCGAGGTGGAGTGCATGATCGTCATCGGCGGTTTCAACAGCGCGAACACCAAGAGGCTTTTCCAGATCTGCTCGGAACTCCTGAAGCGGACCCACCACATCGAAACGGCCTGCCAGATAGACCCTGCCTGGTTCGACGGTGTGGAGAAGGTCGGAGTGACCGCCGGAGCGTCGACGCCCAAGTGGCTGATCGACGAGGTTATCAATCGTATTTCGGCGATAGATAAAGATAAAATAAGTTGATATTTTTTGCCGATGTGCTAAATTAGCTCGATTTTATATGGAGATTACACGAGGGGGTAGAGTTTTCAATGGGTGATGAAAAACGTACGTTCAAGAAAAAAGATATGCCGATTAGGCGGTTACACGATACTGACGAGGAGCTGGAGCAGTCGGAGCAGGGTGGCGAGTTCGCTGATCTTTTCCAGGACAGCCTGAGGCAGCCGCAGAGCGGCGAAGTCGTCAAGGCCGTGGTAGTCCAGATCGAGCAGGATGTGGTGCTGGTTGACGTCGGGTACAAGTCCGAGGGTGCGATCCGCATCGGCGAGTTCATCGACGAGAACGGCGAACTGAACGTCAAGGTTGGCGACGAGGTCAACGTCTACTTCGAGCGCGGCGAGAACATCCGCGGCCACATGGTCCTCTCCAAGAAGAAAGCCGATTCCCAGGTTGCCTGGGAAACCATCGCCGCAGCCGGCGAAGGCGGCGTCATCGAAGGCAAGATCACCGGCAAGGTGAAGGGCGGCATGACCGTCGATGTCGGCGTAGAGGCATTCCTCCCCGCTTCCCAGGTTGACCTCCGTCCCGGCGGCAACATGGACCGTTTCGTGGGCCAGACCTACCAGTTCAGGATCCTCAAGCTCAACAGGAAGCGGGGCAACCTGGTTCTTTCCCGCCGCGTGCTTCTCGAGGAGGATCGCGACAAGGCAAGGACCGAGACCCTGGCGACCCTCAAGGAAGGCGACATCGTCTCCGGCGTGGTGAAGAACATCGCCGAGTACGGCGCATTCGTCGACCTGGGCGGCGTTGACGGTCTGCTGCACGTGACCGACATGTCCTGGGGCAGGCTGGGGCACCCCTCCGAGATGGTCAAGGTGGGCGACACCCTGAACGTCATGGTGCTCAAGTACGACCGCGAGAAAGGGAAGATCTCCCTCGGCCTCAAGCAGACCGTGCCCGATCCGTGGCTGAACGTCGGCGACCGCTATCGCGAAGGCGAGAGGGTGAGCGGCAAGGTCGTGAGCCTCACCGATTACGGCGCATTCATCTCCCTGGAGGACGGCATCGAAGGGCTGGTGCACGTATCCGAGATGTCCTGGACCAGAAGGGTGCGTCACCCGTCCGAGATCCTCAAGGTCGGCGAGGATGTCGAGGCAGTCATCCTCGGCGTCGATCCGGGCAACCGCAGGATCTCCCTGGGCCTGAAGCAGACCGAGGTCAACCCCTGGACCGTCATCGGCGAGCGTTACCCGGTAGGGACCAAGATCGAAGGGCAGATCAAGAACATCACCGACTTCGGCGTCTTCATCGGCATCGAGGACGGCATCGACGGCCTGGTTCATGTCTCCGACATCTCCTGGACCCGCCGCGTCAAGCATCCGGGCGAGCTCTTCACCAAGGGCCAGACCGTGCAGGCAGTCGTTCTCAACATCGACGTCGAGAACG
Source organism: Geobacter sp. (assembly GCA_003490025.1). Lineage (GTDB taxonomy): Bacteria > Desulfobacterota > Desulfuromonadia > Geobacterales > Geobacteraceae > Geomonas. The sequence continues at coordinate 13,482 of DNJC01000148.1, forward strand.
AGCGTCTCTCCCTCGGCATCAAGCAGCTGGTAGCCGATCCGTGGGAAGAGATCCCCAGGAAGTACCGTCCGGGCTCCAAGGTCCACGGGCGCGTCACCTCCGTGACCGACTTCGGCATCTTCGTAGAGATCGAGGAAGGGATCGAGGGACTGATCCACGTCTCCGAGATCTCCCACGAGAAGGTTTCCTCTCCGAAAGACTTCGCCAACGTCGGCGACGAGCTTGAGGCAGTGGTCCTGAACGTCGACATGGTCGAGAAGAAGATTGCCCTTTCCATCAAGGCGCTTCATGCCGCCATGGAGAAGGCGGAGCTGGCTTCGTACATGGGTTCCCAGGGTGAGGCAACTTCCAGCTTCGGCGACCTGCTGAAAGAGAAGCTGAAGAAGAGCACTGAAGAGTAAACCAGTCACTTCGCCGACTGTGTAATTTAATAGCAGACTGAGGTGTGTACAATGACTAAGAGCGAACTGATAGACAAACTGGTAGAAGCACGCGCCGCCCTCACCCGCAAGGATTCCGAGGCCGTCGTGTCGATGGTGTTCGATGCCATGAGCGAGGCGCTCACCGCAGGCGACAAGGTGGAAATCCGTGGATTCGGCAGCTTCACCATCAGGGATCGCGAGCCGCGCGAGGCGAGGAACCCCAAGAGCGGTGAGATCGTGAGCATCCCCAGCAAGAAGACCCCGTTCTTCAAGACCGGCAAGGACTTGAGGGAGCGGGTAAACAACCTGTAGCAGTAAAAGCATAGCGGGTCTCGGCCCGGATGGCGGAATTGGTAGACGCAAGGGACTTAAAATCCCTCGTTCGCAAGGACGTGCCGGTTCGACCCCGGCTCCGGGCACCAGTAGGAAGTACAATAAGATAAAGTGGAATGACAAAAGCCCTGAGAAATCAGGGCTTTTGTTTTGTTGCTGTGCGAAGGTGCGGTTTCGCATTCTAAAACTTTCTCTCTGTTGCATCGGATCAAGCGGCTCGGGGGAGCGCTGTCCTGTTCAATATAACTTGAATAAGTGGCCGTGATGCGCTATGCCTTTCAAGTATACTTGAATAACAGGAGGGCGTATGAACCGAAGCGGTGCCTATCGACAGCAGCCAACCGGCTACAAGGCCTTTTTACCCGCACCCCTTCCACCTAATCCTCCCATCAAAATCGAGGGAGAATTACAGAACCTTCTCTCCAATGCCGACATGTCCCTGGCCCGGCTTGACGGTCTGGGACACATCCTCCCGAACGCCAGTCTCTTTATTGCCATGTATGTCAAAAAGGAGGCGCTCCTCAGTTCACAGATCGAGGGAACCCAAGCATCCCTTGAAGACCTGTTTGAATTCGAGAGCGGCATGAAGCCCGAGAATATCAACGACGTGGCCGAGGTCGTCAACTACGTAAAAGCATTGAATTACGGGATGGAGCGTTTGCAGGAATTCCCCATGAGCCTGCGGTTGATCAAGGAAATCCACGCAGTCTTGATGGAAGGGGTGCGGGGAGGAGAGAAGACCCCGGGGGAATTCAAAAAGACCCAGAACTGGATCGGCCCGGCCGGCTGCACCCTCAAGGATGCCCGTTTTGTTCCGCCCCCGCCTCACGAGGCAGAAGCGGCGATGGGGGCACTGGAGTTGTATCTTCATCACCCCCCGCAGTTGCCGGCGCTGGTTGACTGCGCGCTGATCCACTACCTCTTCGAAACGATCCATCCGTTTCTGGATGGCAATGGCAGGCTGGGGCGGCTTCTCATAACTTTTTATCTGCATTGGCGCGGGGTGATGGAAAAACCGCTCCTCTATCTCAGCTACTATTTTAGGAAATATCGCCAGGAATACTATGACCGTCTGAACATGGTCCGAGATAATGGCGATTTCGAGCAATGGATTGCTTTTTTCCTGAAAGGCGTCGTGGTGACCGCTGATTCGGCAGTGGATGCAGCCAAGCAGATCATGGAGCTGCAATCCCGTCATCGGAGCCTGCTCTGGCAAAAGAAGATATCTTCTCCCCTGGCTGTCGGTATTCTGGAAGGGCTCTTTTACTCCCCTTATGTCTCGGTCAACGACATCGCCCGTGATTTTTCCATCTCTTATCAGGCCGCTTCCACGCTTATTTCCCAGCTCGAAGGCGCCGGCATCCTGAAAGAGATAACCGGCCGCAAGAGAGACAAGCGATACATCTATGCCGATTATCTGCAAATTCTGGAAGAAGGAACGAAGCTGTAATATTCAAAGATGTAGAAAATCTTTTTTTTAATTCATCCCTCAAGACCGGGAGCGGGTACAACCTGTAGCAGTAAAAGCATAGCGGGTCTCGGCCCGGATGGCGGAATTGGTAGACGCAAGGGACTTAAAATCCCTCGTTCGCAAGGACGTGCCGGTTCGACCCCGGCTCCGGGCACCACGACAATCGCAATGATTCGACCCAAAAAGAGGGGCTGCTATAGAGCAGCCCCTCTTTTTATTGGGGGCAGGCGATTTCCCCATTTGACATCCCGGCGATTTTGGTTAGAAAGATATAATCGTTGCTGCTGGCGAACCGTCGCCGGTGAACTTCAAAAAAGGGACGAGTCAGAGGAGGTCGAGATATGTTCCCGTTAGGCATTCCTTTAGCGAACAATGTATTCGTGATGAACCATTTCCCGGAGATGAGCCATCATGCGCTGGTGGGCTGGTTGCTGGATGCCGCGACCAAGCAGGAGCAACACTCCTATCACGCGAAAAACACGCCCGAATGGGCGGCAGGAGCGGCGCAGTTTCGGCAGCACGCTGCGGCCTTGTCGCTTAAGGAGGAGGCGGCGAAGTACAAGGATATCCAGGCCATGAAGGACCGCGACCTGGAGCGCGCGGCGACCCTGGAGACGATCCACTTCAACGCCTGCTACATCATCATGAGGGCTCGCCACGAGAATGACGAGACACTGCTCTTCAACGTCGGGCACGAGTTGAAGGAAAAGACCAAGAGGGCCCACGCGCCGGTCGAGGTTTCGAGCCAGCCCTTGAAAGCGACCGCCAAGAGGGGCGATCATCCGGGATCGATAGTGTTGACCGTCGAAAGGGATCCCGGGGCCGGTCTCTACGAGGTTCAGTTCTGCAAAGGGGTGCCTGGCGGCGAAGAGTCGTGGCAGGCCTTGGGCAACTTCAAGAAGGTCCGGATCTTCGTCCCCAACCTGGAGCGCTCCGGCTGGTACTACTTCAGGATAAGGAGTCACGGAGACAACAAGACGAGCCCCTGGAGCAATCCGGTAGACATCATCGTCGGCTAGCGGCAGAGACGTACCACCCCATCCATCTTCATCCCTTCAGCCATACTCCGGGGGGGCTCCCCCCCCCCCCGAAGCACCCACCGCAAAGATGGCACTGCCCATCCGCCACGCCCTTCCAACCCATTCAGAATTAAACCGTGGCCGACGGATTCGAATTGCCGGGTAGCAATTAAAACTGCGGCCGACGGATTCGAATCGCCGGCGAGCAATTAAAACCGCGGCCGGCGGATTCGAATTGCCGGCGGGCAATTAAAACCGCAGCCGCGAGTTCATTGGGTATAGCCGGCGCAGTCGCCCGGAAGAGTGTCATCGTTGAAAGCGAATAACAGGAGGGTGTGGAACCGAAGCGGTGTCTATCGACAGCAGTCAACCGGCTACAAAGCCTTTTTACCCGCTATGCGAACTTGCACGATCTCTCCCTCGCCCTCCGGGAGAGGGTTGGGGTGAGGGAGCCTCTCCCGGGCAATTCAGCAACACACCCTCTGTGCTAGACTGCCCAGAAGGTCCTTCCCCGCTCCGCCCTCCCAGCCTCGCTCCAACACAACACATCGCAAACATGTCCGTTTGTTTCTCAGCACGCATTACAACTGCATGAAACGGCAGCTGACAGTATATAAACCGGGGGGAACGCCCCAAGAACCCAAGAATCAGTGCAACGTTGACATGCGGCACCACTGGTGGCGGGGGTGGCAACTCAATATGGTGGAGTCTAAGCCTGCTGATTTAAGCTGAGCAGCATGGAGGGCGTAGTACGGGTTTCTTGAGTTCGTTGCACATTATTCTTGGATTCTGGGACGTCCCCCTGGCTATCAGTGGGAATGAAGGGTTTGGTAAACCCACAGCCGGTCGTGCAGTACGGCGTGGTGAGCGGTTGCCAGTTGAAAGGGGCTGAGACGGAGCCCTTTTTTATCTTGATATTACAGAGAGGAACGGGCAACATTTCTTCTCATCGCGCAGCTCTTGATCACCCGGGGGATACCATTATGAATAACATCTGCGGGGCATGTAAACACGGGCACGATAAGAAAACCGGCGGAGAGAAACCTTCACCGGGGACGGTCTGGTGCGCCCAGCGCAATCTCCAAATGGGAAAGAGCAGACAGATGCCCTGCTTCATTGCTATCGGCGGCATCAAGGCTACCCACTGCCTTGATTGCAAGAGGGCGAAGATGCTGACAAATTGTGGTGCGACTCCCCAGCTTGGAAACGTTTGGTGTGAAAAGAGACACGTAGAGATAAACAAGCAGCGCAGCATGGGGTGTTTTGAGTGAGGCTGGAGCCCTCTTCCCACTGGGAGGCGATGGGGCCAGGAGGCGATGGGGCCAGGCATTGATAAGGAGGCGATGGGGCCAGGCATTGATAGATTGATATCTCGGGGATGTCGAAGAGGGGTAAGAGGGGGCCTCTGACAGCGTTTCTCAATAGATGGGCAGTGAGGGGACGCCTCCTTTCAATCTGCCTAACTCTACTTTTTCGGAAGTTGCTCAGGATGGAAGGGGCGTCCCCTTGCCTTCCAAGTCCGAACTTCCAATCCCCTTCCTCTCCTAAAAGCTTCTTTGCCCCTCACCATCACGGTCTGCTCCCCCCCTTAAGCCTGTCCAGTACGAACCGCGCCTGCCGGTCGTCCGGGGAGAGACGAAGGCATTCCTCCAGGGCTCTCTTGGCTGTGCTCTCATCCCCTCTTTCATACGACAGCATACCGAGTGCCTTCCAAAGAACTGACTCCTGGGGGTATTTGGCCGTCCCCTCCTGGAGGTAGGCCAGCGACTTTTCTGGCTCATTCATCGCACTGTAACAGAGGCTGATATAGTAGTAGGTCTCCGGACCAGGCAGAACCTTCAGGTTCTCTGCAAAGAGTGTTGTGGCTTTGCCGTAGTTCCTTTGGCGGAAATAGCTCCCCGCCTCGATGACAAGCTCCGCGCTCTTCTTTTGGCGCTCCTCGGAACTCAACTGCGCATAGGGATCGGCGACCGCCAGGACCACGGCCCCTCCCGGCACACGGGCGTCATACACCTTGTACGCGGTGACATTACCCAGTTTCATGCCGTCGGCCTGGACCGTCCCGAACCAGTTCGCAGCGACCGCCAGGGGCTTTTCCGCACGGATGTTGCTCCCGTTGTCGAGGATGTTGTTGTCCCGTATCTCACCGGAAAAGCCCTCCGCAACGATCCCTTCCTTGTTCTGCAGGATATGGGAACTGGAGACTTTAGCTGCGGTGCCGGCAAGCTTCAATCCGACCAGGTTTTCTGAAACCGTCATCGCCTTCAACTCGACAGGAGACATGCCGCTTATGGCAAGGCCGGTTTCACACCCGCTCACAAGCCCCCCCTCCACGACGGTTTCGCTATCCTTGCTGGAGATTCCGACCACCGCTCCACGCAGCGTGAAACGTGTCAGGGTTGCCCGGGCGCCCTCCAGGGTGATGCCTCCCCACTTCTCTTCCCCAGAAGGGGCGAACTCGACCGGCGTCTCACCACCGGTAACGGTCAGCCGGCCCCTGACGTGTAACCCGGATTGAGGCAGGAAAAGAAGTACACTGCCGCCGGATATGGTCAGGTTCGTGCCCTTGGGAACGGTGAGGGGGGCTGTTATGAGATATGTCCCCTCGAGGACGGCGTCTTCCTTCAGTTCGCCGGAAAGTTTTTGCGGCTCGCCCGTCACGATAGCACCGCGCATCGCGCCGCTTGGTTCCGCCTCGTTGCCGACCTTGTCCACCGAGACAACCCGGTAGTAATAGCTTTTCCCGGCAGAGGCGCCGCGGTCGGCGAAGGATTCGACCTCGACCAGCGCCAGTTCGCCGTATCCGGAAAGGGGCGAGTCGCTGCGCAGTACCCGGTACCCCTTCAGATCGGGGGTGCTCTTCGCCCCTTCCCAGGAGAGTTCCACGCGGTCGGGATAACCCTTGGCCCGCAGCCCTGTGGCAGGCGGCGGTGGCGTGGTGTCCACCGTGATGTATCCCAGCACATCGCCCCACTGGGTCTCGTACCCTCCCGGCCTGCTCAGGGTCACGGATACCGGCATGTCGCGGGTGGCGTCCCCTGGCATCACGGCATATTCACCGGTGTAGATACCCGGCTTGTCCTCCTTCATCGGGATGCCCTTTTTGAAATTGCCGATGTCGAAGGTGGCCACCAGCCCCGGCTCCCCTTCAAGCCCGGCCTTGATGACGCTCTTGAGGCCGAAAGGCCCTTCTGCAGCGTTGGTGAGAGCCTCCTTTATGACCGGACGGGCATTGGAAGACAACGTTTTCGGGGAAGGTATCTTCTCCATGAACTTGTAACAAAGCTCGTTCACCATCCGCACTTTCTGTATCTCCCGCAGGTTCATGCCGGTCGAGACGGCTGTCACCACGATGGAGAGAGGCGAGGTGGGAATGCCGCCTTCATGGTAGCGGACTGCCTCCCGGTGGCGGAAGACCTCTTTACCCGTACGGGCGTTGACCATCCAGACCTCTGCCTCGATCCCGAACTGGGAGTAGAGACCCGCATATACCCTCTTATAGTCGGTCACCTTGCCATAGAGAAGCCCGTCGGCTCCGAGGGCTGCAGAAATCTCCTGGGGGGTTGCCTGCTGCATGGCCTTGCCTGAGGACTTTTCCCAGTGAATCAATTTTTCATCTACAACCGGAATTTTGGTGTCGAGGTAGGCCTTGGAAGAGAAATGGTTGGCGAAGTTGCGTCGAACCACCGTGTCCAGCCCCGGTTCCTCCGTCTCGTTAGCGAAGGGAAGGATCACCACCTGGCGAGGCAATTCTTCGTCATGAATGTCGATTTCACCGCTATGCTGCTCCATCTTCAACGTTGGAGCGCAGGCAGCAAGAGAAAAAATCCAGATGGCGAACAGCACCAGCCTATTCATAAGAGAACCCCTGAGAACTCACCGGCTATTGTCGATCTGCGGGCATTGTCAGAGAAGGAGGGTGGATTCCTCTTTAGTGTATACTGAATCCGTTTCGTTTGCATCACAGATACTTGCAGGTCTCCTGAGACAGATAAAGCGGAATCTAGTTCATCGGAAACTGCAAGGTGATGCCGAAGGTCTGGCCTCTTCGAGACATATCCGAGTTGGCGTAATACTTCTGCAACTGCTGTGGTGTGTAATCAACTTTGAGGGTCGCTTTCCTGCCGGTCAGCTTCTCTACGCCGGAACTGAGAACTCCTACGGGATCGGTGGCTACAAGCATGGCTTCATCGTACCAGGCCAATTCCTGTTTGGCCCTTATGGTCGCTCGCAGGGGCTCGAACACGTACGCTCCCAAGAGTGAGCCCGCCACGGGGGTGACGATCAGGTCCTGTATCGAGGGCTTCTCGAAAAAACACTCCACCCCGAACTCATAGATGGCAGATATCACGGCCGAGTATATGAAGGATGGCCCCTCGTCCATGCCGCGTTCCCTGGCTCGCGTGTAGTACGCCGCTCCCCAGTACGGGTGAAGGATGTAGTTGATGTAGAACTTGTCGCTATCCGTGTGCGGGTGCCCGACGTTGTTACCGTACTTCTTGAAGCTCTCGTTTTTCTGCTCGTTGCTCCAGCCAGAAACGCTCTCAGGCATCAGGTAAATGATGCCTACAGCCGCGACCTGCCCCCCCAGCAGGATTCCCGTGTCGATCCAGACCCCGGTCCAGTCAGTACCCCTCCCTTCGATCACTGGGTCCGAAGCTGGTCTCCCGGGAACTGCTCCAGCCGCCGGACTCCCTGCAGGGGTGGAAGTTGGTGCGGGCAAACCGTCGAGGGTGAAGAGAGAGGGGGCATGGTCTGATGGCAGCAGCGAATACGCTGATGCCGTGGGGGTAACCGCCACGAGAATCAACAGCGCAGTGTAAATCAATAGGAGAGCTTCCCTGTGGCAAGTCATGTCCTGTTTCCTCTGCATGACAGGAGGACCATTTATCGAAGGCAGCGTCGTGTTCTCATTATAACACCGCTACGATGGCAGGAGCAAAGGTCGTTCGGATGATGAAGCGTATCTATGGTGGGCTTACACCTGGACTAATCCATGAGTAAGAAGACAACCGACAATTGGGGGCGGGGAACCTTGGGTTTTTGAGACGCTAATCGGTGCTGGGGCGTCAAATGGCAAGGGCTGCTCAAGGCAGCCCTCCGAATTGCACTTTTTGTCGGGGAATTTCCGTGCGGTCTACAGCTCGACAAACTCCTTCGGCTCGGTGTTGGTCGACATGGTCCAGACGGTGGCTTCCCCTTTTTTCATCACGTAGACCGCCAGTTGGTCGTAGCCGACTTTGTCTACCCAAGGCTTCAGGAACTCCCGCTTCTTCACAATCTCTTTCTTCAACTCAAGGTCTTCCACCGGTTCGACTTTGCCCGACACCCTCACCTGGATCAGGTTCTCGAAAATGCCGTTGGTGAAGCACATCTCCACGTTCGGGTTCTCGATGAGCTGGTGGTACAGATCCTTGATCTTCCCGGTGTTGAAAACGATCCCATTCTCATCGGCACGGTATAAAAGCATTCCACGCACGTGGGGCGTTTCGCCATCGACGGTCGCTAGATGGAAGATGGGATTTACATTGATGAATTCCATGATCTCTTTCTTGTTCATGTCTTCCTCCTTGTCGAGTTATAGCACGATGCACAAACGGCGTCAGCCATTATAGCGCACTTTTTTTAAAACCCAAAAGCCGTATCGCAGGGGACGCGGAGGTTTCGCGGCGGGCGCAGAGCCTCAAAGTCTTACCAGTCTCTGATTTCCCTGCGTACTCTGCGGCAGTTCTCCGCGTGCTCTGCGTAACAGCTTTCAGGCTTAAAGCCTTAGCGCGAAGTACGCGGAGGTTTCGCTTAAGGGCGCGAAGGAGGGCTTTAACTTCTTGACAATGCTGGGCTTTCGGCGTTAGGATTCGCCTACTTCCTCTTCTTTCACCTCCGGTCTGGTAGTTCTTTGCGCACAGAGGTGTGTGACGATGCTATTTCCCAGGCGTGACAAAGACAAAAGGCACGGTCTGTTGCTGGACCACCCCCTGGACGATCCTTCCTGCTGCAGCGAGTGCGCTGCCCTTTGCTGCCGATCCTTTCCCAACGTCGACCTCAGCTGGGACGAGTACCTGAGACTCGAAGAGCTGGGCGCATCCCGCCTCCATTTTTCCCTGCACGGCCCCCACAAGTTGATCATCGAAAACGGCTGCGAGTTTCTCAATGGCAACAGGTGCGGCATCTACGATGACCGCCCCCAGGTCTGCCGCCGCTTCATCTGCCAGAAGTAGAGTGCTGCAATAGCCAAGTTCTGCCACACGCATATTGTGTAATTGGTGGGCTAGCGCTAATCGGTTAAACTGATGAAGTAGGCGGAAATACTTCAACTGGTACGACCTTCTTGCCGACGGTCTGGGCGCGATCACCGGTGCTGTCTCCGGCGAGGTGATCAATGGGCAGTTCTGGCTCTCCGCGTCTGGCCGGCAGGTACGCCTGATCGGTCACTGGTGATCGTTCATGGCTCACTCGAGAGGCCCGGGCGGGTTGCGTGGAAGCGGCGGAGAGCAGGCATGGAAAATAACGGCAAACGGAAAAGCGCGGAGCAGTGGCTGACGACTTTCTCCTGGCAGGACAAGGTGATCGCCCGCTGCTTCCCTCGGTTTTTCATGAAGTACGCCCCCGACGAGATCCGGGAACAATGGGCGGAGTACCTCCGGCGCAAGGAAAAACCGCCAAAGGCGGACTCTTCCGACAACAAAGGCTAGGGCGGACCTCCCCCTTGAAGGGGGAGGGACCGGGACAAGAAAGGCTAGGCCGCCTTTGAAGCGTGCCTAGCCTTTCTCTCTTATACATCTGCTGCCGCCTGGCAAGCTACTTCGGCGGCGCAACCTCCAATTCGTTGGTGACGTTATCCTTCCCCGCCACCTTCCTGGCAGCCTTCTGAACGGCCTCTTTTTCCTTATCCGTCTTGACCGGTCCCTTCAGGGTTACCTTTCCGTCCTTGGTGATGATCTTGACGTTGTGCGCCTTCATGGAAAGGGACTTGTCCTTCACGACCATCCGCCTGATCTTCCGGGTTATCTCCCGGTCGGACTTGGTTTCCTTCTGCTGTTCTGCGGTTTCTTCCGTTTTTTGTTCCTTGTTCATCTTCGCGTTGTCTGCCTTGGTGCCTTGATCTTCCTTGGCAGTGACAGTGGTCGGGGCACTGAACGCGACAGCTGCCGTCAATGCGGTTGCAACGCACAGAGTTACCTTTCGCATGTGTACTCGCCTCCTTCTCTACATTTGGTTTGGGATTTCACTGCCGATGGGCAGGTATGGCAGAAGATAGCGGTGGAAAAAAGATAAGGAAAAACTAATATACATTTCTTTTTTGTCAACTGGCAAAGCACACGGCGGATCTGAATCAGCCATTTTTTGACTTCTGCTGCATGTCGGATATCATTGAACTTTTCGTCTGCCGTCCGTTCCTTTGCACCGATCAAACAAGGAGATCGAGATGAAGTCCATTGCCACCTTGACCATGAACCCGGCCATTGACAAGAGTTCTGCCGTAGATCACGTGGTGGCCGAACGGAAACTTTACTGCGAAACGCCTCGCCTTGAACCGGGAGGCGGAGGCATTAACGTCTCCCGGGCGGTCAGGAAGCTCGGGGGGGATTCGCTGGCGATCTACCCCTGCGGCGGGGCGACCGGGGATACGCTGCAACTGCTCCTCAAGGAGGAGGGGTTGAGGCACCATCCGGTCCAGGTCAGGGGGTGGTCCAGGGAAAACTGGATCGTCCTGGAGACGGCGACCGGGCAGCAGTATCGCTTCGGCATGCCCGGGCCAGAGTTGTCGGCCGGGGAATGGCAGGGGTGCCTCGAAAAGCTTTTTTCCGGCGAGGTCAGGCCGGATTACCTCGTGGCCAGCGGGAGTCTTCCCCCCGGGGTCCCCGACGATTTCTACGCCCGCGTGGCCCGGTTAGGCCGTGAGCACGGCGCACGGGTGGTGATCGACGCGGCGGGAGAGCCGCTCCGACTGGCCCTGGCCGAGGGGGTCTTCCTGGTCAAGCCGAACATACGGGAGTTCAGGGAGATGGTCGGCGCGGGCGGCGACGATGAGGCGAAAGTGGTCGGCCTGGCGAAAAGAATCGTCCTGGAGGGGCAAAGCGAGGTCGTGGTGATATCGCTCGGCGCCGCCGGGGTGCTCATGGTCTCCGATTCGGGAGTGGAACGGCTGCACCCGCCGACGGTGCCGATCATCAGCAAGGTCGGGGCGGGGGATTCGATGGTGGCAGGTACGGTGCTGAGCCTTGCCCGCGGCAATCCCTTGCGCGAGGCGGTCCGTTTCGGCGTAGCCGCGGGGACCGCAGCGGTGATGACACCCGGCACGGAGCTCTGCCGCCGTGACGACGCGGAAAGACTTTATCGACAGATGCTTCCCGGAGAGTAGCCGATGAACGGCGGCAACAAGAACTCAAACAACCCCGCGGCGGGCAGAACGCTCGCCGAGATCTCCCGAACCCGCAACATTGGGATCATCTCCCACATCGACGCGGGGAAGACCACCGTGACGGAGCGGATCCTCTTCTACAGCGGCGAGACCTACAAGATGGGGGAGGTGCACGACGGCCAGGCGGTCATGGACTGGATGCCGCAGGAGCAGGAGCGGGGCATCACCATCACGGCGAGCGCCACCTCATGTCGCTGGGGCGATTACCGGCTGAACCTGATCGACACCCCGGGACATATCGACTTCACCATCGAGGTGGAGCGGAGCGTGCGGGTCTTGGACGGCGCCGTGGCGATCTTCAGCGCGGTGGAGGGGGTGCAGCCGCAAAGCGAGCTGGTCTGGCGCCAGGCGGACCGCTACGGGGTGCCGAGGGTCTGCCTGATCAACAAGATGGACCGGCTCGGCTCCGACTACCAGCGGGTGCTGCGCCATGTCGAGGAGAGGCTCGGCGCGCGCCCGGTGCTGCTCCAACTCCCGATGGGCGAGGAGGCTGCCTTTTCCGGCGTGATCGACGTCGTGTCCGAACAGGCGCTCTTCTTCGCCGAGAAAGACCTGGGGAGGACGGTACAGATCGGGCCGGTGCCGCCGGAGTTCGAGGAGCAGATGAGTCAGGCGCGGCTGCAGTTGACCGAGGCCGCGGCGGATTTCGACGACGCGGTCATGGCGGATTTCCTGGAGGGTAACAAGGTGGAGGCGTCCCGGCTGAACGAGGCGCTGCGGCGCGGAACCATCGCCTGCCGCATCTTTCCCGTGCTCCTTGGTTCGGCGCTCCGAAACAAGGGGGTGCAGCCGGTGTTGGACGCCGTCTGCAACTTCCTCCCATCCCCCCTGGACGTCCCGGCGCTGGTCGGGCGGCACCCGGCGACGGGGGAGTGCGAAACTCTCGCCTGCGACCCGGCCCGGCCGCTGCGGGCGCTCGCCTTCAAGGTGATGGCCGAGGAGGGAAGGCGGCTTACCTACCTCCGCATCTACAGCGGCAAGGTGAGGGGGGGAGCGCTTCTTCTGAACGCGAGCCGCGGGGCGAACGAGCGGGTCCGGCACCTGTTCCGGATGCACGCCCATCGAAGGGAAGAGGTGCAGGAGGCGGCGGCGGGGGATATCGTGGCCGTTTCCGGGTGCCAGACGACCCTGACCGGCGACACCCTCTGCGATCCGGAGAGCCCGCTGCTGCTGGAAGGGGTGACCGTGCCGGAGCCGGTGGTGTCGCTGGCGGTGGAGGCGAAGGGGGCCGAGGATCGGGCTCACCTCTTGAGCACGCTGGAATATTTCCAGTGGGAGGATCCGACCTTCAAGGTTCACGAGGACCAGGAGACCGGGCAGACCATCCTGACCGGGATGGGGGAACTGCACCTGGAGATCATCATCGACCGCCTGCGCCGGGAGTACGGGGTGCAGGTGAAGACGGGGCGTCCGAGGGTGGTGTACCGCGAGACCCTGCGGCGCCGGGTGGAACGGCGGGAGCTTTTCGTGGCAATGGGGGATCGCCGCCCTGAGTCGGCGGAGCTGTTGCTGCGCCTGACGCCGCTGCCGCGCGGAGAGGGGGTGCGGGTCGTGGTCCCTGCACCTGCGCCGCCGATCACCAAGGAACTGGTCGCCGCCGTGGAGCAGGGGGTGCGGGAGGCCTGCCTCGGGGGGGCTCTCACCGGCTACCCGCTCACCGACCTGGAGGTGAAGGTGCTGGAGATCCCCGTGGAGCCGGGGACACCGGTCCCGTCGGAGCAGGCGCTAAGGGGTGCGGCGCAGCGCGGCGTGGTCCTCGCGGCAAGGGAGGGGGCGCCGATGCTCCTCGAGCCGATCATGCTCCTGCAACTGGAACTCCCTGCGGAGCATCTGGGGAAGGTGCTGGGAAGCCTGCAGCAAAAGCGGGGGAGGGTGGAAGGGCTCGACCGGCGCAACGATCTGGAACTGGTGCGGGCGACCGTGCCGCTCGCGGAGATGTTCGGCTACATGACGGAGCTTCGCAGCGCCACCAAGGGGCGCGGAAGCTACACCATGGAGTTCCAGGGGTTCGAGGAGGCGCCGGCCCAGGTGCAGGAACAGTACGGACTGAAAGGCGTTTAACGGGGATGCAGGGGATGACCTGACAGCCTGCCTCAGCCGGAGAGGAGCCCATGACAGCTGCACCGATAAAGATAGGCGTAAGCTCCTGCCTTTTGGGGGAGAAGGTCCGTTATGACGGTGGCCATAAGCACGACAGTTACATCACCGACCTGCTCGGCAGGTTTTTCACCTTCCTCCCGGTATGCCCGGAGGCGGGGTGCGGCATGCCGGTGCCGCGCGAGGCGATGCGACTGGAGGGGGATCCGGAGAACCCGAGGCTCATGACCCGCAGCAGCCGGATCGACAAGACGGAGCAGATGCTCCGGTACTGCAGGGAGAAAGTGGAGGAGCTGGCGGGAGAGGATCTCTGCGGTTTCATCTTCAAGAAGGGGTCACCCTCTTCGGGGCTGTTCCGGGTCAAGGTGTACCGGGACGGGATGGCGTCCAAAAGCGGCAGGGGGCTCTTCGCAGCGGCAGTCGCCGCCCGCTTCCCGCTGCTGCCGATGGAAGAGGAGGGGAGGCTGAACGACTCGGTGCTGCGGGAGAACTTCATCGAGCGGGTCTTCAGCTGTCGGCGCTGGAAGGACTTCCTGGGACAGGCGCCCGACCTTGGGGGACTGGTGCAGTTCCACACCCGGGAGAAACTCCTTGTCATGTCGCACAGCGTGCAGCTCTACCGCGAGATGGGGGCGCTGGTGGCGCGGGGGAAGGAGTTGCCGTGGCCCGAGCTGGCGCAGCGCTACGAGGAGCTGTTCATGCGGGCCTTGCAGCTGCAGGCAACGGTGAAGAAGCAGACCAACGTGCTGATGCACATCATGGGGTATTTCAAGAAGGAGCTGAGCCCGGAGGAGAAACAGGAACTCCTTGCCGTCATCGGGGAGTACCACGACGGGCTGGTCCCGCTGGTCGTGCCGATGACCCTTCTCAAGCACTACGTCCGCAGGTCCCGCCAGCAGTACCTCGAACAGCAGTCCTACCTCTCTGCGCGCCCGGCGGAGTTGATGCTGCGAAACCACGCCTAGGCGCGAACGCAAGCCCTTGTCCCCTCCCCCGGAGGGGGAGGGCCAGGGAGGGGGCTCACCAGCTCCTGCCAACTGCCCCCCCTCCCGACCTCCCCCCTCCGGGGGGAGGAGCGTTTGTGGCTGCTTGATGGGAATGATGGGAATGATGGGAATGATGACGGGGACGAGGTTACTATGGAAGCTACCCGCGAGATTTATTGGAACGTCGGCCATGGGGTGATCGCGCCGATGTACTTGTTTGCCTTCCTCGCCCTTGCTCTGCTGGCCTGGGGGTTCTGGCGCCGGCTCGCTTTTTACCGGCAGGGGAAGCCTCTCGACCGACTGGACCGCCTCGCTGAACGGGTTTCGCACTGGGTTACCAATACGCTGACCCAGGTCCAGGTGCTGCGGGTCGTCCGCCCCGGCTCCATGCACGCCCTGTTCTTCTGGGGCTTCGGCCTGCTGTTCATCGGCACGCTCCTGATCATGCTGCAGGTGGATTTCACCGCGCCCATCTTCGACGTCGTCTTCCTCAGGGGGACCTTCTACAAGATCTACTCGCTCACCCTCGACATCGCCGGTATCGTGGCCCTTTTCATGCTGGGGGGGCTCCTGATGCGCCGCTTCTTCATCAAGCCGCCGGGCCTCCCCACCATAAAGGACGATTACCTGGCGCACGCCTTCCTCTTCTCCATCATCGCGACCGGGTTCGTGGTCGAGGGGCTCCGGATGGCGGCCACGGAGGTCGGCGTCAACCCGGCGCTGGCACGCTGGTCTCCGGGCGGGTTGCTGGTCGCCTCCCTCTTCTCCGGGGCGAGCCCTTCCACCCTGTCGCTTGCCCACAAATCCCTCTGGTGGTTCCATTTCTTCCTCGCCATCGGCTTCATAGCCGCCATTCCGTTCACCAAGCTCAGGCACATCTTCACCACCTCGACCAATTACCTCTTCACCGACTTGAGGCCCAAGGGTTCCATCGAGACGATAAACCTGGAGGACGAGAGCGCGGAGCAGTTCGGTGCGGCCACGGTAAAGGATCTCTCCTGGAAGGACCTCTTCGACGCCGATGCCTGCACCGTCTGCAAACGCTGCCAGGACCGCTGCCCGGCCTACGCGACGCAGAAGCCGCTCACCCCGATGCAGGTGGTGCTGCAGATAGGCGAGGTGTCCCAGACCACGCCGGAGGCCGATCTCTGCCGGGTCGTCACCGAGCAGGTGCTGTGGGACTGCACCACCTGCCGGGCCTGCCAGGAGATCTGCCCGGCCGACATCGAGCACGTGAACAAGATCCTGGAGATGCGCAGAAACCTGGCCCTCATGGAGGGCGCCTTCCCGGGCGACGAGGTGCGGAGCGCCATCGGGCACCTGGAGGTGAACGGCAACCCCTTCGGGATCGGCTACGCCGGGCGCGGCGCCTGGGCCGAAGGGCTCGACGTCGCCGTCATGGAGAGCGGGGCCGAGGTGGACGTCCTCTATTTCGTCGGCTGCTATGCCTCCTTCGACCGCAGGAACCAGGAGGTCGCCAAGGCGTTCGTGAAGATCTGCAACGCCGCGGGGGTGAGGGTAGGGATACTCGGCAAGGAGGAGAAGTGCTGCGGCGAGCCCCCGAGGAAACTCGGCAACGAGTACCTGTACCAGACCCTGGCGAACGAGAACATCGAGAAGATGAAGGGGTACGGGGTGAAGAAGGTGGTGACCACCTGCCCCCACTGCTTCAACACCCTCGCCAGGGATTACCGGGACCTCGGGTTCGAAACGCCGGTCGAGCACTACACCACCTTCCTCGCCCGCCTCATGGAGGAAAAAAAGGTGAAGCTCACGCCGGCGCCGTTTGACTGCACCTACCACGATTCCTGCTATATCGGGCGCTACATGGACATCTTCGAGGAGCCGCGCGCGATCCTGAAGGAGGCGGGGGGCTCCATCGTGGAGATGAAGCAGGGGAGGCTCGAGACCTTCTGCTGCGGCGGGGGGGGAGGACGCATCCTGGCCGAGGAGAAGGTGGGGAGCCGCATCAACGTGACCCGGGTCCGGATGGCGAAGGATACCGGCTCGCCGCTTCTGGTCTCCAACTGCCCGTTCTGCCTCACCATGTTCGAGGACGGCATCAAGACCGGCGGGGTGGAGGGAGAGATCAGGGTGCGGGACCTGGCGGAGATGGTGGTCGAGCGGCTGGTTTGAACTCTCGTGGGAATGATGGGAATGATGGGAATCATGGGAGTGATGGGAAAACTGCTTGGTCCGTGACTCTAATGAGCTTCATTGACTTGTAAACATTCATAGGCTATTGTCTACCGGTCTCAACCCGGCGGCGGAAATTTCTCTGCGGCCGCCGCACCAAGCATGGCAGTTCAAGGATTGGATGGTGTCTGACCGCGCCCTGTCGGGCAAGATATGGCGGATGAATAAGGGACCGCGGCCAACGCCGGTGGCGGTCTTGCTTCTTGCCGCTCTCATCCTGGTTGGTCCGCTGCTTCTCACCTCCCGCGCTGGAACCCTCCCGGAGCTGGCCTCTCCACCACCCGCCGCTATCGTGGTGGGCGGGGACCGGGCATACCCCCCCTACGAGTTCATCGACAAGGACGGCAAACCCGCCGGCTATAATGTCGACCTGACCAGGGCCATCGCCGAAGTGATGGGGATGAAGGTGACGTTCCGCTTCGGGAACTGGTCCGACATGCGCAACGGCCTTCTGAACGGGGAGATAGACATCCTGCAGGGGCTCTCCTTCTCGGAGCAGCGCGCCCGGTCTATCGATTTTTCCCCGCCGCACACCATCGTGCACCATGCCATCTTCGCCCGAAAGGAGTCGAAGCCGGTCAGGACCATGGCGGAGCTGCGGGATAAGAAGGTGATCGTCTTCCAGGACGGCATCATGCACGAGCGCCTGAAGCAGCTCGGCTTCAGCAAGGACCTCATCCTCACCCCGACTCCAGCGGAGGCGATGCGGCTTCTCGCCTCGGGCAAGGGGGACTACGCGGTGGTCGCCATGCTTCCGGGGATGTACCTGATCCGCGAGCTGCGCCTCTCCAACGTGGTCCCGGTGGCGAAGGCGGTGGTCAGCCAGCAGTACTGCTACGGGGTGGCGAAGGGAAACGACGAACTCCTCTCCCGCTTCAACGAGGGGCTCGCCATCCTGGTGAAGACCGGGCAGTACAAGGAGATCTACAACCGCTGGCTCGGCGTGAACGACCCCCCGCGGGTCACCATCGCGCTGGCCATCAAGTACGGCGCGATCATCCTTCTCCCCCTGCTCGTGGTCCTGGCGGTCGTCATGCTCTGGTCCAAGACGCTGCACAAGAGGGTGACGGAGCGGACCACCGAACTGGCGGAGCAGGTGGCGGAGCGGAACAAGGCGCTGGAGGAGCTGCGGCGGCACCAGGACAAGCTGATCCAGACGGACAAGATGGCGTCGCTGGGAACGCTGGTCTCCGGGGTGGCGCACGAGATAAACAACCCAAACGGCCTGCTCCTTTTGGACATCCCGGTATTGAAGCGGGTGCACGACGATGCGGAGGAGATCCTGGAGGGGTATTACCGGGAGCACGGCGATTTCATGCTGGGGGGAGTCCCCTACTCTGAGATGCGCGACGAGATCCCGCGCATCCTCTACGAGATGCAGGACGGCGCCCAGCGCATCAAGAGGATCGTCAACGATCTGAAGGATTTTGCGAGGCGCGACGACGCGGGGGAAAAGGAGCTGATCGACGTGGAGGCCGCGGTGCAGACGGCGCTGCGCCTGGTCGAGCCGACCATTCGATCCAGCACCGGCCGCTTCGAGACCGTCTACCAGGGGGCGCTGCCCATGATCCTCGGCAACGCTCAGCGGATCGAACAGGTGATCGTGAACCTCGTGCTGAACGCCTGCCAGGCCCTGCCGGACCGGGAAAGGGGGGTGTCGCTCGTGACGAGCTTCGACAGGGAGCGCAACATGGTGCTGGTCCGGGTCCGGGACGAGGGGGTGGGGGTCGCCGAAGAGCACCTACCTTATCTCATGGACCCTTTCTTCACCACCAAAAGGGAGACGGGAGGGACCGGGCTGGGACTTTCGGTCTCGGCCGGGATAGTAAAGGAGCATGGCGGAACCCTGCTCTTCGAATCTTCACCCGGGTGCGGGACCACGGTAACCCTCGCCCTGCCGGTTCCATCGGGAGATCACTAACATGAAGACGACGTACCCGGGCTTTGGCATCCTCCTTGTCGACGACGAGCCCGCCTGGCTCAGATCCTTCTCGCTGACGCTGAAAAGCTGCGCCGGGATCAACAACATCATCATGTGCCAGGACGGCCGCGAGGTGATGGAACTCCTCGACCAGGGAAACATCGGGCTGGTCCTGCTCGACCTGACCATGCCGCAGCTCTCCGGCGAACAGCTCCTGCAGCAGATCGGGGAGACGCACCCCGAGATCATGACCATCATCGTCAGCGGCATGAACCAGCTGGAAACGGCGGTTGCCTGCATGAAGCTCGGGGCCTTCGACTACATCGTGAAGACGGACGAGGAGGACCGCCTGGTGGGCGGGGTGCAGCGGGCGATCCGCATCCAGGAGCTGCAGCACGAATTCCGCACCATGTCGGACCGGATGCTCTCGCGCGAACTGAAGCACCCGGAAGCCTTCACCGAGATGGTCACCAACGACCGCGGCATGCACGACCTGTTCAACTACGTCGAGGCGGTCTCCCCGAGTCATCAGCCGCTCCTCATCACCGGCGAGAGCGGCGTGGGGAAGGAGCTGATCGCCCGCGCGGTGCACCGCCTGAGCGGCTGCCACGGCCCGATGGTCGCCGTCAACGTCGCAGGCCTCGACGACACCGTCTTCGCCGACACCCTTTTCGGCCACGTACGCGGCGCCTATACCGGCGCCGACCAGGCGCGCCCGGGGATGATCGAACAGGCGGGGGACGGAACGCTCTTTCTGGACGAGATCGGCGACCTCAGCATCGCCTCCCAGGTGAAGCTGCTGCGCCTGCTCCAGGAGGGGGAGTTCTTCCCGCTGGGAAGCGACCGCCCCAAACGGATGAACGCGCGCATCGTGGTGGCGACCCACTGCGACCTGGCCGCCAAGGAGGCCGCCGGGAGTTTTCGCCGCGACCTCTATTACCGCCTCTGCACCCACCGCATCCACATCCCTTCCCTCAGGGAGCGCCCGGGGGACATAGCGCTTCTGCTCGACTACTTCCTGGAGCAGGCCGCGAAGTCGCTCGGGAAGCGGAAACCGACCCCCCCGAAGGAACTCCCCCAGGTCCTGGCCACCTACAGCTTCCCCGGAAACGTCCGCGAACTGCGCGGCATGGTCTACAACGCGGTCAGCCTGCACAAGGAGCGGATACTCTCCATGGACAGCTTTCTCAAGGCTATCGGTCAGGCCAGGGGCGGGCAGGCGTTGCCGACGCAGCCGCAGAACCCCTTCAGTTCCTTCGAGCGCCTCCCCACCTTTACCGAGGCGGCCGAGCTCCTGGTGGAGGAAGCGGTCGCCAGGGCCAACGGGGTGCAGGCCATCGCCGCACGCCTTTTGGGGATCTCCCCTCCGGCCCTGAACAAGCGGCTCAAGATGTCCCGCAAGTAATCTCCCCGATCCCTGCAGAACCCATCCCCACCCCGGCCCTCACTGCCGTTAAGTTAAGAGCTTCACCCTCTAACAACACTAACTCCTCCCCCCAGCGGGGGGAGGTTGGGAGGGGGGAAGACTAGCGGCTTCAGCGAAGAACCGGAGTAGGGGCGAATGATTATTCGCCCCTACCCTCCCCCTCCGGGGGCGGGGACCGCTTTGTTTTATTGTTCCTACGCTCCAGCGTGGGAACGATGATTTAGCGATGATCTTCCCCAAGCAGCAGTGAAGTTTTGCCCCCTTTTCTTCCTTCAGCCCCAATAACCTCCACAACTTCGGCAGGTTGGCGAATGGGCTTAACCTGGGTTAACTCCTTAACCATGGTTAAGTCCCCCTATCTCCTAATATTCCCGCCACTTACCCGCTGTATCCTCAAAAGGTGTTTCCTAAAGTTAATACCATTCCCGGACCCGTTTTTTTATAAAACACTATTTTTCTCTCTGATTCCGGCAGCTTGCAAATGTAAACACAACGTTGGTATTCGTCTTGCTGATATGCGGTGTGAAAGGCCGCAGCAACTCCGATTACATGCCCGCTTTTGCGGAAGTTGAAATTGCCCAGGAAAAGGAGACCACCATGAAAACGAAGAAGTTTTACCAGCATCTGTACTTCCAGGTATTGCTTGCCATCTCCATCGGCGTAGCGCTCGGTTACTACCTGCCCGACACGGGCACCGCCATGAAGCCGTTAGGCGACGGCTTCATCAAGATGATCAAGATGATCATCACCCCGGTGATCTTCTGCACGGTCGTGACCGGCATCGCCGGCATGGAGGACATGAAAAAGGTCGGACGCGTAGGCGGCAAGGCGCTCCTCTACTTCGAGGTGGTCTCCACCCTGGCCCTTGGCATCGGCCTGCTGGTCATCAACGTCATCCAGCCGGGGGTCGGCATGAACGCCGACGTCACCAAGCTGGACACCAAGGGGCTCGCCACCTACACGGCAACCGCCGCCAAGGGGCACAGCTTCGTCGATTTCCTCCTCGGCATCATCCCGACCAGCGTGGTCGACGCCTTCGCCAAGGGTGACATCCTCCAGGTCCTCTTCTTCGCCATCCTGTTCGGCCTCGCCCTTTCCGCCATGGGGGAGAAGGGGAAACCGGTCTACAAGCTGATCGACAACGTCTCCCACGGGCTCTTCGGCGTGGTCGGCATCATCATGAAGTTCGCCCCGATCGGCGCCTTCGGCGCCATGGCCTTCACCATCGGTAAATTCGGCCTGGGGTCGCTCACCAAGCTCGGCATGCTGATGGGGAGCTTCTACCTCACCTGCCTCCTCTTCGTCTTCGTGGTGCTCGGCTCCATCTGCAAGCTCTGCGGCTTCAGCATCTTCAAGTTCATCTCCTACATCAAGGAAGAGCTTCTGATCGTGCTCGGGACCTCCTCTTCCGAATCGGTCCTCCCCCGCATGATGGCGAAAATGGAGAAGCTCGGCTGCACCAAGTCGGTGGTAGGCATGGTCATCCCGACCGGCTACTCCTTCAACCTGGACGGCACCTCGATCTACCTGACCATGGCCGCCATCTTCGTGGCGCAGGCGACCAACACCCCGCTCACCATGACCCAGACGCTCACCATCCTCGGCGTGCTGATGCTCACCTCCAAGGGTGCGGCCGGCGTCACCGGGAGCGGCTTCGTCACCCTCGCCGCCACCTTCGCGGCCATCCCCACCATCCCGGTCGCCGGGCTCGCCCTCATCCTCGGCATCGACCGCTTCATGTCCGAGGCGCGCGCACTCACCAACCTGGTCGGCAACGGTGTCGCCACCGTGGTGGTCTCGCGCTGGGAGAACGAACTCGACCTGGAAAGGATGGAGCTGGTGCTGAACAACGAGTACCAGGAGGAGGCGGGGGAACCCGTGCTGATGCTGAACCCGGAGCTGGAAGAAGCCTAGAACGGGGGAGAGTGAGAGAAGCAGTATCTAGCCGCCTAGTCCCCTTCTACGGGGAGGAGGCGGCACTTTTACAGGAGAAACGTAAACATGAGCAAGAAGATCAACGCGCTTGATTACCACTCAAGCGGCAGAAAAGGGAAGATCGAAGTCGTCGCAACCAAGCCGTGCCAGACGGCGGCAGACCTGTCGCTCGCCTACTCTCCCGGAGTCGCCGAGCCGTGCCTGGCGATCCAGCTGAACCCCGAAGACGCCTACAAGTACACCGCCAAGGGGAACCTGGTCGCCGTCGTTTCCAACGGCACCGCCGTCCTCGGCCTGGGGAACCTGGGGGCGCTGGCCGGCAAGCCGGTCATGGAGGGGAAAGGGGTGCTCTTCAAGCGCTTCGCCGACATCGACGTCTTCGACATAGAACTAGACACGGAGAACCCGGACGAGATCATCAAGGCGTGCCAGCTCCTGGAGCCGACCTTCGGCGGCATCAACCTGGAGGACATCAAGGCCCCGGAGTGCTTCTACATCGAGGAAACACTCAAGAAGACCATGAACATCCCGGTGTTCCACGACGACCAGCACGGAACGGCCATCATCTGTTCCGCGGCCCTCCTGAACGCGCTGATGCTGGTCGAGAAGAAGATCGAGGAGATCCGCATCGTCATCAACGGCGCCGGCGCAGCCGCCAACTCCTGCACCAAGCTGGCGATCGGCCTCGGGGTGAAGCCCGAAAACGTGATCATGTGCGACACCAAGGGGGTCATCTATAAGGGGCGCGTCGAGGGGATGAACCCGTACAAGGCGCTCTTCGCCGCCGAAACCCACCTGCGCACCCTGGAGGAGGCGGCCGTAGGGGCCGACGTGCTGTTCGGGCTCTCCGTGAAGGGGGCCTTCACCGCCGAGATGATCCGCTCCATGGCCCCCAACCCCATCATCTTCGCCATGGCCAACCCCGACCCGGAGATCACCCCGGAAGAGGCCCACGCGGTCCGCAGCGACGTCATCATGGCGACCGGCCGCTCCGACTATCCCAACCAGGTGAACAACGTGCTCGGCTTCCCCTTCATCTTCCGCGGCGCGCTCGACGTCAGGGCCAGGGCCATCAACGAGGACATGAAGCTCGCCGCCGTCAAGGCGCTGGCGAGCCTCGCGCGCGAGGAGGTGCCCGACTCCGTCAGCAAGGCCTACGGCAACGAGAAGTTCAGCTTCGGCCCGAACTACATCATCCCGAAGCCGTTCGACCCGCGCGTCCTCCTGCACGTCGCCCCCGCCATCGCGCAGGCGGCGATGGACACCGGTGTGGCCCGCCAGCCGATCACGGACATGGCGAAGTACATCGAGCAGCTGGAGTCGTCCCAGGGCAAATCCAAGGAGATCATGCGCATCATCATCAACAAGGCGAAGAGCGACCCGAAGAAGGTGGTCTTCTCCGAGGGCGAGGACGACAAGATCCTGCGCGCCGCCCAGACCCTGGTGGAGGAGGGGATCTGCCGGCCGATCCTCGTCGGCGATCGGAAGAAGATCGAGCAGAAGATGGAGGATCTCAACCTCGACCTGGAGGTGCAGATAGAGGATCCGTCCGACTCCGAGCTGACCGAGGGATACGCCGAGGAACTGTACCGCCTGCGGCAGCGCAAGGGCCTCACCATGTCCGAGTGCCGGCGCATCATGCGGCGCAAGTCGCGGGCCCACTTCGCCACCATGATGGTGCAGATGGGGCAGGCGGACGCGCTCCTGGGCGGCATCGACACCCATTACCCTGAGACGATCCGTCCGGCGCTGCAGGTGCTCGGCAAGAAAGAGGGGCTCTCCAGCGTGCACGGCCTCTACATGATGGTGTTCAAGAAGGGGGTCTACTTCCTGGCCGACACCACGGTCACCATCGATCCGACGCCGGAGGAGCTGGCCGAGACGGCCATCCTGGCCGCCGAAAAAGTAAGGATGCTCGACCTGGAGCCGCGCGTCGCCATGCTCTCCTTCTCCAACTTCGGCTCGGTCAACCACCCGCAGGCGAGGAAAGTGCAGCGCGCCGTGGAGATCGTCAAGGAGCGCGCACCGGAGCTGATCGTGGAAGGCGAGATGCAGGCCGACACCGCGGTCGTCCCCGAGCTTCTCGAGGGGATCACCTTCTCCAAGCTGAAGACGCCGGCGAACATCCTGATCTTCCCGGACCTCAACTCCGGCAACATCTGCTACAAGCTGCTGCGCCGCCTGGGAGGCGCCGAGGCGATCGGCCCCATCCTCATGGGGATGAACAAGCCGGTGCACGTGCTGCAGCGCGGCGACGACGTGAGCGACATCGTCAACATGGCCGCCATAGCGGTCGTGGACGTGCAGAACCTGTAGTTATCTATGGGTTTCCTGGTCCCGCTCCCCCATCCCCTCACCAGAGCGGGGTGGGGGTTTTTTAGGGTCTTAAAATGTTTACGGTTTGTTTTATTTTGGGGCGTTTTTGCAAAAAACGGGTTCGCGGCGATTTTCTGTCATACAAGGTAACCAAAAGGCTGTTGAAATTTTTTTTTGCGGCGCTCCCGTTTCGCTCCGGACGTAAATGTGAAAAAATATTTCCTGTAAGCGATGATTCTATAGCATTTATTTTTGCTTTGTGTTATTTCTCCCTCTGCCTCCGTCGTCAAATGGCCGGAGAAGTAATCTGGTATTACCAATTTATTTCTTGATATATTATAAAACTGTTTGTCAATATAGGGCCTTATTGGGGGTCCAGATCACCCCGTTTGGACCCCAAAATCGGGCCAAAATAAAACAAGAGGGATTTAATCCGCTGCAGCGGCCGGCAATCGCCGGGTGTCACACGGATCGCACATGAATTCAAAGGAGGAAGTATGAACGTCCACGAGTACCAGGCAAAAGCGATTCTTCGTAAGTTCGGCGTCCCCGTTCCCGACGGCCACGTCTGCTACAACGGAGCCAGCGCGAGGGAGTGGGCCAAGCGGCTCGGCGAGGGGCCGTGGGTGGTGAAGGCCCAGATCCACGCAGGCGGCCGCGGCAAGGGGGGAGGCGTGAAGCTGGCGCGCACCTCGACCGAGGTGCAGATGATCGCGCGCGACATGCTCGGCATGACGCTGCGCACCCACCAGACCGGCCCGGAGGGGAAGGTGGTGCACCGCGTCCTGGTCGAGAACGGCTGCAACATCGCCCGCGAGCTCTACGTGAGCCTCCTGGTCGACCGCGGCACCTCGCGGGTGACCATCATGGCCTCCACCGAGGGGGGGATGGACATCGAGGAGGTCGCCGCCAAGACCCCGGAGAAGATCTTCACCGAGGCGATCGACCCGCTGGTCGGGCTCACCCCGTTCCAGTGCCGCAAGATCGCCTTCAGCCTCGGCCTCACCGGCAAGCTGACCGCCAAGGCAACCAAGGTGCTCATCGGTCTCTACACGACCTTCGTCGCCTGCGACTGCGCCCTCTTGGAGGTGAACCCCCTGGTGGTGACCGCGGAAGGCGACCTGCTGGCACTGGACGCGAAGTTCGGCTTCGACGACAACGCCCTGTTCCGGCACCTCCAGATCGGTGACATGCGCGACTTCGACGAGGAAGACCCGAACGAGGTGGAGGCGTCCCAGCACGACCTCTCCTACATCTCGCTTACCGGCAACATCGGCTGCCTGGTTAACGGCGCCGGTCTCGCCATGGCGACCATGGACATCATCAAGCACTACGGCGGCGATCCCGCCAACTTCCTGGACGTAGGGGGCGGGGCGACCATCGAGCGCGTCACCGAGGCGTTCAAGATCATCCTCTCCGACAGGAACGTGAAGGGGATCCTGGTCAACATCTTCGGCGGCATCATGAAGTGCGACGTCATCGCCACCGGCGTCATCGAGGCGGCCCGCCAGGTAGGGATCCAGGTCCCGCTCGTGGTCCGGCTGGAAGGGACCAACGTCGAACTCGGCAAGAGGCTTCTCGCGGAGAGCGGGCTGAACATCGTTGCCGCCGACGGCATGGCTGACGGAGCGCAGAAAATTGTCAAGGCCGTCGCGGCCGCCGCCTAAGGAGGGATACCAATGAGCATATTGATCAACAAGGATACCAAGGTCATCACCCAGGGGATCACCGGTGCCACCGGCCTCTTCCATGCGCAGGGGGCCCGCGAGTACGGCACGCAGATGGTCGGCGGGGTCACTCCCGGCAAGGGGGGGACCGTCATCGACGGCTTCCCGGTCTACGACACGGTCGCAGATGCGGTCCGTGAGACCGGCGCCACCGCGTCCGTCATCTACGTCCCGCCGCCGTTCGCCGCCGACTCCATCATGGAGGCCGTCGAGGCGGGGCTTGAGCTCGTCTGCTGCATCACGGAAGGGATCCCGGTCCTCGACATGGTCAAGGTGAAGCAGTACATGGCCGGGAAGAAGACCCGCCTGGTAGGTCCCAACTGCCCCGGCGTCATCACCCCCGGCCAGTGCAAGATCGGCATCATGCCCGGCTATATCCACAAGCCCGGGAAAATCGGGGTGGTGTCGCGCTCCGGCACGCTCACCTACGAGGCGGTCTGGCAGCTGACCTGCATAGGCCTCGGGCAGTCCACCTGCGTCGGGATAGGCGGGGACCCGGTCAACGGCACGAGCCACATCGACTGCCTGCGGCTCTTCGAGGAGGACCCGGACACCGAGGCGGTCATCATGATCGGCGAGATCGGCGGCAGCGCCGAGGAGGAGGCCGCACGCTTCGTCAAGGAGCAGATGACCAAGCCGGTCGCGGCCTACATCGCAGGGGTCACCGCCCCTCCGGGGAAGCGTATGGGACATGCCGGGGCGATCATCTCCGGCGGCAAGGGGACCGCCACCGAGAAGGTCGCGGTATTGAGGGAATGCGGCATAAGCGTTGCCGACAGCCCGGCCGAGATGGCGCAGGCGCTGCTGCAGGTCTACAAACCCAGATAGGGTAAGTCCCACATTGAGGTGGGCGGAGAAGAAATCATGGCAAAGTACAAGGAAAGTCCCCGCTACCACGTGGTGTCCGTGAGGGTAAGCGAGGAAGAGCGCGAGATAATCGAGAAACTCTCCAAAGAGGCCAACATGAAGGTCTCTGACCTGATGCGGGAGGCGCTGCAGGTGGTGGTTCCCTGGCCCAAGGCGTCCTGAAGGGCGCCCCAGGGGAGGGACCTTCCGGGGGAAGACCGCACTTTGGTTATGACAACTCGGCATTTAATATTTCGAAGGAGCTAATTGCATGAGCAGAAGAATGGTAACGATCGACGGCAACACGGCCGCCGCGCACGTGGCGCACGCCACCAACGAAGTCATAGCGATCTACCCGATCACCCCGTCGTCGGTGATGGGGGAGATCTCCGACGAGAAGAGCGCGGCGGGGGAGAAGAACATCTGGGGCCATGTCCCGCTGGTGTCGGAGCTGCAGTCCGAGGGTGGCGCCGCCGGCGCCGTCCACGGCTCGCTGCAGGCAGGCGCCCTGACCACCACCTTCACGGCAAGCCAGGGGCTTTTGCTGATGATCCCGAACATGTACAAGATAGCCGGGGAACTCACCTCGACCGTCTTCCATGTCTCCGCCCGCGCCCTGGCCACCCAGGCCCTCTCCATCTTCGGCGACCATTCCGACGTCATGTCCTGCCGTTCCACCGGTTGGGCCATGCTCTGCTCCAACAACGTGCAGGAGGTGATGGACTTCGCCCTCATCGCCCAGGCGGCGACGCTCCGCTCGCGCATCCCGTTCCTGCACTTCTTCGACGGCTTCAGGACCTCCCACGAGGTGCAGAAGGTGGAGGAACTGACCTTCGACGACATGCGCGCCATGATCGACAACGACCTGGTCAACGCGCACCGCGCCCGCTGCCTCACCCCCGACCGGCCGGTGATGCGCGGCACCGCCCAGAACCCCGACGTCTACTTCCAGGGGCGCGAGACGGTGAACGGCTTCTACCCCGCCTGCATCGAGATAGTCGAGCAGGAGATGGAGAAGTTCGCCGGGATCAGCGGCCGCAAGTACTCGCTGGTCGAGTACGCGGGCGCGGCCGACGCCGAGCGGGTCGTCGTCATCATGGGCTCCGGCGCGGACACGGTGCAGGACACCGTGCAGACGCTCGCCGCCCGGGGTGAAAAGGTCGGCGTGGTGAAGCTGCACCTGTACCGCCCCTTCCCGCTTCAAGCGTTCATCGAGGCGCTTCCCGCCACGGTGAAGAAGATCGCCGTGCTGGACCGCACCAAGGAGCCGGGCTCCCTGGGCGAGCCCCTCTACCTGGACGTCCGCGCCGCCATCGGCGAGGCGATGGCCGCTGGAATCTGCAGCTTCGCCGACACCCCGGTCATCGTGGGCGGCCGTTACGGCCTCGGCTCCAAGGAGTTCACCCCGGCCATGGCCAAGGCGGTCCTCGACAACCTGGCGGAAGCCGTGCCGAAGAGGAACTTCGTGGTAGGCATCAGCGAGGACGTGACCGGCTCGAGCCTCGCCTGCGACAGCTCCTTCAGGACCGAGCTGGAGGGGACCTACGAGGCGATGTTCTTCGGCCTCGGCTCCGACGGCACCGTGGGCGCCAACAAGAACTCCATCAAGATCATCGGCGAGGCGACCGACAACTTCGCGCAGGCGTACTTCGTCTACGACTCGAAGAAGGCCGGCAGCATCACCACCTCGCACCTTCGCTTCGGGAAAAAGCGGATCAACGCGCCGTACCTGATCGACAACGCCGACTTCGTCGCCTGCCACAACTTCACCTTCCTGGAGAAGTACGACATGCTCTCCAAGGCGAAGCCGGGCGGGACCTTCCTCCTCTGCTCCCCCTTCGAGCAGGGCGAGGTGTGGAACCAGCTGCCGATCGAGGTCCAGCGCCAGATCATCACCAGGAAGCTCAAGGTCTACACCATCAACGCCATCAAGCTCGCCGAGGACCTGGGACTGGGGGCCCGCATCAACGTCATCATGCAGACCGCCTTCTTCAAGATCTCCGGCATCATCCCGCTGGAGCAGGCCATCGCCGAGATCAAGGGGGCGATCAAGAAGAGCTACGGCAAGGCGGGCGAGAAGGTGGTCGCAATGAACAACGCCGCCGTGGACAAGGCGCTGGAGAGCATCCACGAGGTCCGGGTTCCTTCCGACGCCTCAAGCACCATCCACATGCCGCCCGCGGTAGGGGCGCACGCCCCGGAATTCGTCCAGAAGGTCACCGGGCGCATCATCGCCGGCTTCGGGGACGACCTTCCGGTCTCAGCCATGCCGATTGACGGCACCTTCCCGACCGCGACCTCGCAGTACGAGAAGCGCAACATCGCGGTGGAGATCCCGGTCTGGGACGAAAAGCTCTGCATCCAGTGCGCCATCTGCTCCTTCGTCTGCCCGCACGCGGCGATCAGGGTGAAGGCGTACCCGGCCGAGGCGCTTGCCGGCGCGCCTGAGAGCTTCAAATGCGCCGACTCGAAGATCGCCGAGGTGAAGGATCTGAAGGTCACCTTCCAGGTGGCGCCGGAGGACTGCACCGGCTGCGGCGCCTGCGCCCACAACTGCCCCGCCAAGGACAAGGCGGATCCCTCCCGCAAGGCCCTCGGCATGCAGTTCCAGCCCCCCTTGCGCGCCTCAGAGGCGGCCAACTACGACTTCTTCCTGGCGCTGCCGGACCTGGACCCGTCGCTCGTCAAACTCGACACGCTGCGCGGCAGCCAGCTGGTAAGGCCGCTCTTCGAGTACTCCGGCGCCTGCGCCGGCTGCGGCGAAACGCCTTACCTGAAGCTGTTGTCCCAGCTCTTCGGCGACCGTGCCCTGATCGCCAACGCGACCGGCTGCACCTCGATCTACGGCGGCAACCTCCCCACCACGCCGTGGGCCAAACGCGCCGACGGACGGGGCCCCGCCTGGTCCAACTCGCTCTTCGAGGACAACGCCGAGTTCGGCTTCGGCATGCGGCTCGCGGTGGACAACTTCACCACGACGGCGAGGGAACTGCTGGTCCAGCTGCAGGGGTGCGGCTCTTCGGCCCCGCTTCTGCCGCTCATCGAGGTGATCCTCGCCTCCGGCCAGCAGGACCAGGTCGAGATCGAGGCGCAGCGCGTGCGGGTCGGCAAGCTGAAGGAGCTGCTGAAGGAGTCGAGCGAGGCTGCGGCTGCGGAACTCCTCCCGCTGGCCGACTACCTGGTCAAGAAGTCCGTCTGGTGCATCGGCGGGGACGGCTGGGCCTACGACATCGGCTACGGCGGCCTGGACCATGTGATCGCCTCCGGGAAGAACGTCAACATCCTGGTGCTCGACACCGAGGTTTATTCCAACACCGGCGGGCAGGCCTCCAAGTCGACGCCGATCGGCGCCGTCGCCCAGTTCGCCGCCGGCGGCAAGACCATGGCCAAGAAGGACCTCGGCATGATGGCCATGGCCTACGGCCACGTCTACGTGGCCAGCGTCTCGCTCGCCAACCCGGGGCAGGTGGTCAAGGCATTCATGGAGGCGGAGGCCCACGACGGCCCCTCCATCATCGTGGCCTACGCCCACTGCATCGCCCACGGCATCAACATGACCTGCGGCGTGGACGAGCAGAAAAAGGCCGTCTCTTCCGGGTACTGGCCGCTTTACCGTTACAACCCGGCATTGGCGGCGCAGGCGAAGAACCCGCTCCAGCTGGACAGCAAGGCGCCGAGCAGCTCCTTCGCGGATTACGCCAACGGGGAGAACCGCTACAAGGTGCTCAGGAAGATCAACCCGGAGGCGGCCGAAAAGCTGATGCAGAAGGCAACCGACTGGACTGCCGGGAGGTTCGAGTACTATCAGAAGCTCGCAGCCCTCACGTACGGTGGGGACGACAAGTAGGGAGACAGGGCACTGCCATGGTGTGCTCTTTCGAGAGGCCGGGGGACGCCCCGGCCTTTTTTAATTTGAAAAGTAAAGAAAATTGACAATTGTCGCGATAAGCATATTATCTGGAAATCTCAAAACATGGCTTCTGGGGGATTGATGCGAAACATCCTGATGGCAACCATGCTGCTGGCTCTCTGCGTACCCCCCTTGGTCCTGGGATCCACCTACCAGTGGCGCGACGCCAACGGCTCGCTCCATTTCACCGACGACCCCGACCGGATCCCCGCCGCGTACCTGGAGCGCGCCAGGGAGATCGAATCGGTCAAGCCGGAGGTGAAGCCGAACCCGGCTCCCAAGGCTCCCGCCTCCGCGGCGAGCCCCGGGCAGGTCTCCGGTACGGCCAAACCCGCTGCCGCCGCAGCCGCCTCGGAGCGCGCGCGGCTCGCCGCCGAGTTGAAGTCCCTCCAGGAAGCTCTTGTCGTCAAGAAGAAGGAACTCGCCAGGCTGCATCATAAGTGGTCCGTGGTGAAGGGACGGACGCCTACAGAGGATGAGGTGAAGAAGTTCGAGAAGAAACGGGACAAGGGTGAGGCGACCTCCAAGGACAACCCGTACGTGAACAAGAATCCCCTCTCCTCGCCCGCACCTGCCCGGGCCGCGTATTTCAAGAAGCTCCAGGAGGTCCAAAAGGACGAGGAGCGGGCGCGTCAGATCGAACAGAGCCTGCAGGCCCTGAACAGGTGACGACCATGGTGAGCGTCGACGCGGCACTGGCTGCCGTTTCACTCGACAGGATCAGGGGACACATCCGGTCGCTGGAAGGGGTCCGGCATCCGGTGACGGCTCCGGCAGCCCTGGTGAAGG
Source organism: Geobacter sp. (assembly GCA_003490025.1). Lineage (GTDB taxonomy): Bacteria > Desulfobacterota > Desulfuromonadia > Geobacterales > Geobacteraceae > Geomonas. The sequence continues at coordinate 45,298 of DNJC01000148.1, forward strand.
CGGAAGGTTACATCGCCGCAACCCTCGGGGATCTCGGTTATGCCGTAAACCTTGAGCCGTTCCAGGACAGCGGCTGCACCTTCAACAACGTCGTGGCAACCAAAATGGGAACGACCTCGCCGCTGCGGCGGGTCCTCGTGGTGGCGCACTTCGATACCGTGGCCGACTCCCCGGGCGCGGACGACAACGCAAGCGGCGTGGCGGTCCTGCTCGAGATGGCGACCCTCCTCAAAAATGTGCGGTTCGAAAAGAGCATCCTCTTTGTCGGGGTCAACCTGGAGGAGAATGCGGACGAGTCGATCTCCGGCACGGGGACCAGGGGGAGCCGGGCGCTCGCCAGGCTGGCGAAGGAACAGGGGTGGGATATCGAAGGGGTGGTGGTGCTGGAATCGGTCGCCTTCGCGGGGAACACGGTGCTGCAGACGACCCCGGCGGGGCTTCCGCTGGAGGTCCCCAAAGAGGGGGATTTCATCGCGGTGATAGGAAACGAGGCCTCGCCTCGCCTGGTAGAGGGTTTCCGTCGGGCCATCGAGAGTTACCGCGTCGACCTCCCCTGCGTCCCGCTGGTGGTCCCCGGCAACGGCGAACTCATCCCCGATACCAGGAGATCCGACCATGCCCCCTTCTGGGACCACGGCTTCCCGGCCGTCATGCTGACGGATACCACCAACTTCAGGAACCGCCACTACCACCAGCCGACCGACACCCTCGACACACTGAACATCCCCTTCGCAGGGAACGTCTGCAAGGCGGCGGCGGGGCTCGTGGCCGACCTGGCGCTTCCCTGCGCCGTCACAGGGTAGCCAGGGCCCGCTCGGTAAGCTCCTCCAGGGAAACATCCTGGAGCGTTTCGATGAACCGCGCAAAGAGTTCCTTTCTCCGCTTGTCCATCACCTGCAGCAGCACCTCCCTTTCGATGCCGTCTTCAAGCCGCTCCCGCACCATCTCCGCAAAGACGTCGATGTCATGCAGTTTCCCCAGCACCTCCTGGTAGGTCTTCAGCGCCCCGCGCAGTTCCTCGCCCTGGTCCGGAAACAGCGGACCGATGAGTTCCGCCCGGTAACGCATCTTCTTGACCGCTATCCGGAGCCGGTGCTGGGCGGCGAACTCCGCCTCGTTCATCGCGTCGGGGAGGAGCCGGCGCACCGTATCGGCGCGTTCGGTCAGGGCGTCGGCCGCGAAAGGGGAGAGGCGGGCGAAGGGGTCTACTCCTTTGTCGACGAAGGGGTTGGTCCGGCTCACGAGGAGACGAAACCGGCGGCGCAGGCGGGATCGGTCCGGTCCGGCCAGCTCTTTTGCCAGCGTCCGGCGGGCATCTTCCCGCTCATGCGCCAGGGCCTGTTTGAGCTTCTCCAACTCTATGGCACATCCGGACCTTTCCTCGGGCTCCAGGGCCGAGAGAAAGAGAAGCGCCTCATCGATGTTGCGCAGGGCTCCCATGCTCCTCGTGACCCTCCTTACCAGCTTCGATACCCGGGCCACACTTTTGGGGGGGAAGCAGGGGGCAAAGAGCGCGAGTCCTTCGCGCAGTCGCCGCGATGCCACGCGCAGGTCGTGCACCTCCTCCTCCCCGAAGCTCCGCGCCGCCTTCCCCCATTGGGAAATAAATTCCTTTTCAGCCTGTGAGAGAAGGGTGAGGGCGGCAAACCAAAGGCGCCTTGACCTTAACTCGACTCTGTCAGGAACAGTCGGTTTCATCGCTTTGCCCCTTATGGCGATCCCCAGCGGCTGACTAGCGACTGAGGGGATGTATCAGCTTACCGGCAATAGGGTGATTATATCACCGTGCCGGTTCGGCCGGGGAGCGATTACTGGCAGGGGAGCCTCGGGATGTGTCTGTAGTGGAGGGGTTCTTCTTCAGCGGAACGTCTCACTGGGTTTTGTTCAGTGACAGGAGGAACTCCATGACTGCGAGCAGGTTGGTCAGTCTTTTGAAGAGTACGTTCTTTTCCTGGACGTCTCTGGTCGTTGTGAACTTCGCCATAAGGAACTGGTATTGTTCCTGAACGAGATCGAAAGGCTTCATCGTCTTCTTCACTTCTGTAATCTCCCTTGAATTTGAATTAGAAAAATATAACCACGCCCGCGCGCCTGTCAAGGGTGCGTCCACCGGAAACGGAGCAATTTTCCTGAATAAGAATTGGTAAGTTTTAATTCTCTGCTATAGTGGTGTGCGTTGCCCAATAACCCACAGGAGGCTTAACCATGAAGAGAGTGTTGTCCACTATCGTCAGTGCCCTTGTTGCCGTTTCCTTTGCCGGGATGGTCTGGGCTGTCGACACCCCCGGCACCTCGCAGATGGGTACTTCGACAGCGGATCCCGGGGCCAACATGCCCAAGGGGGAATCTACCGAGTCCACGGTGGCCCCGATGACGGAAGGTAAGACGACGAAGAAGAAAAAAAAGAAGAAGAGCAAAAAGACGAGAAAGCACAAGAAGAGTACCGGCGCCGCTACGATGGGTACCGAGCCTAACTACGGCACCCCGGCCACCGGCGGTCCCAGCGGCACGATGGGAACTGGCGGCGCGGGAACCGGCGGCGAGTAACCCGTTCAAGGTTCAACGTTCAGGGTTCAAAGTAACCCGTTCAAGGTTCAACGTTCAGGGTTCAAAGTTAAAACGTAGCACCGGTCACTCAACATTGAACATTGAACCTTGAACATTGCACATTGAACATCTTTGTTGCATGGGGCCATCCTAAGTGCTATAAATGTTGGCCTGTACGGCTGCGACGTGTAGAGGGTTTAGTCCAAAGGCTAGGCCCTCTTTCATTATGTTTTTCGGAGGGGTCTTCATGGGTGCAATTCTCGTTACCGGCGGGGCGGGTTACATAGGGAGCCACGTGGTGAGGCAGTTGTCGGAGGCTGGTCGCGAGGTGGTGGTCTATGACAACCTCTCCACCGGCTCGGCCGATGCCCTGATACACGGCGAGCGGCTGATAGTGGGCGATCTGGCCGACCGGCAGAAGCTGGCGGAGGTGTTGCGGGAGACCGGCTGCAAGGACGTGCTTCATTTCGCCGCGGCCATCATCGCCCCCGAATCCGTCCAGCTCCCGCTCAAGTACTATTCCAACAACACCAAAAACACGCTGAACCTCCTGCAGGCGTGCGTCGAGCACGGGGTGGAGCGGTTCATCTTCTCCAGCACCGCGGCGGTCTATGGCATCCCGGAAGGGGGACTCGCCTCGGAGGAGAGCCCGACGGTCCCGATCAACCCCTACGGCACCTCGAAGCTGATGAGCGAGTGGATGCTGCGCGACACCGCCTTCGCGCACGGTCTTTCCTATGTCGCCCTTCGCTACTTCAACGTGGCGGGGGCCGACCCGCAGGCGAGGATGGGGCAGCGGACCCCCGAGGCGACGCACCTGATCAAGGTCTCCTGCCAGGCTGCCCTGGGGACGCGCGACGGGGTCTCCATCTTCGGCACCGACTACGACACCCCCGACGGCACCGGCATCCGCGACTACATCCATATCGAGGACCTGGCCGCCGCCCACCTGTACGCCCTGAAGTACCTGGAAGGAGGTGGCGCTTCGACCACGATCAACGTCGGCTACGGCCAGGGCGAGAGCGTGCGCGAGGTGATCCAGGTGGTCAAGGAGGTGAGCGGGGTCGATTTCAGGGTGATCGAGGGACCGCGCCGTCCCGGCGATCCCGCCAATCTCGTCGCCGTTGCGGACCGGATTCGCAACGTGCTCGGCTGGTCCCCCCGGTACGCGGACCTGCACACCATCGTGGCCGACGCATGGCGCTGGGAGAAGAAACTTCTGGAGAACCGATAGGCGCCCCGGCGCCTCCAGTATAAGGAGAGGGCATGATAAAGAGCATGACTGGCTACGGCAAGGGTGAATCCGTCCACCAGGCCGGCAGGTTCACCGTGGAAGTGCGCTGCGTGAACCACCGCTACGGCGAGGTGACGGTGAAACTCCCCCGCGCGCTGATGCAGTTCGAGAACGAGATCAAGAAAAAGGTGGCCGAGAGGCTCGTTCGCGGCAAGATCGACGTCTTCATCCAGGTGGAGAACGCGCTCGCGCTCGGCGTGCCGACCCCGAACCTGCCGCTGGCCCGCGGCTACCTGAAGGCCTTCAACACCATCCGGGAGGCGCTGGGGCTCCAGGGCGAGCCTGACCTCGCCTTCATCGCCTCGCAGCGCGACGTCATCAGCGTCGCGGCCGAGGCGGAGGCGTCCCTCGAGGAGATGCCCGCCGAACTCCTCGCGGCGCTGGAAGAGGCGCTGCGCCGGGTCGACGAGATGCGGCTCTTCGAGGGGGAATCGCTCTTCGTCGATTTCCAGAAGCGGCGCGAGATGCTCGCCCTGTTGATCGCGAGGGTGGCGGAGCGCTCGCCGGCCGTGGTGGCCGAATACGCCGCGCGCCTGAAGGAGAGGGTCGGGCAGCTCTGCGAGAACGCGGTCTCCGAGGAGCGGCTCGCGCTCGAGGTCGCCCTTCTCGCCGACAAGTGCGACATCACGGAGGAGCTGGTGCGGCTGGAGAGCCACCTGCGCCAGTTCGACGAGACCCTGGCGAAGGGCGAGCCGGTGGGTCGCAAGCTCGACTTCCTGCTCCAGGAGATCAACCGCGAGGTGAACACCATCGGCTCCAAGGCGAACGACGCCCAGATCGCCGGCGCCGTCGTGGAACTGAAGGCCGAACTGGAGAAGATCCGCGAGCAGGTGCAGAACATCGAGTAGGCTGTTTGGGTCGATTGGCCCGGCAGAACCGGCGCGGGCGTCGGTAAAGTTAACACTGACAGGTGACAGCAAATGAAACGTGAAGGCGTACTGTACGTGATATCGGCACCTTCGGGCACAGGCAAGACCACGCTCTGTAAGGAAATAATTGACATCTTTCCGAACTTACGGCATTCTGTCAGCTACACGACGCGCCCTCCCCGTACCGGAGAGGTGCACGGGCGTGATTATTTTTTTGTGGGGAAGGACGAGTTCGACCGCATGGTCGAGGCGGGAGAGTTCGCGGAGTGGGCCGAGGTCCACGGCAACCTCTACGGCACGTCCCTCGCCACCCTGCAAGAGAACCGCACCAAGGGGATCGACCTGATCCTTGACATAGACTGCCAGGGCGCGCGCCAGCTGAAGGGATGCTTCCGAGGCGGGGTTTACATCTTCATTCTCCCCCCGAGCATCGAGGAGCTGCGGCGCAGGCTGAACGGCCGCTCCTCCGATAGCGAAGAGGTCATCGAGCGGCGCATCAGCAACGCCTCCGGCGAGATAAAAGAAGCGCGCTGGTACGACTACATCATCGTGAACGACAAATTCAACGAGGCGCTGGAGCAGTTGAAGAGCGTGCTCATCGCCGAGCAGTGCAGGACCGACAGATTGATCCAGGGGCTGGCGAAGACCTTCGAGATCTAGCGTTACGCAGTTTAAACACAAAGGGGATTTTACTTATGGCAAGGGTAACCGTAGAAGATTGTCTCGAGAAGGTGGACAACCGCTTCCTCCTGGTCATGCTCGCCTCCAAGAGGGTGAAGCAGCTTTTCAAGGGAGCGAAACCGCTCATCGACAACAGGGCAGGCAACAAGAACGTCGTCGTTTCGCTGAGGGAAATCGCCGCGGGTAAGATCGGCTGCGAGATCAGCAAGAAGGGTCGTTAAAAACAGATCGCGAGGGGGACGAAAGCTAACGTCCCCCTTTTTACGCTCGGCTGGGGCTAACGGCTAATGGGGAAGAGCCCCGGCGCTGCTAGCCCCTTCTTTTTCCGGAAAGACAGACGCGATGATCAGACTGAACGACATACTCGAGAAGGTCTCCGCCTACAACCCGGGGTGCGACCTTGACCTTTTGCGCAAGGCGTACGTCTTCTGCGCCAAGGTGCACCAGGGGCAGACCCGTCTCTCCGGGGAGCCGTACCTGATCCACCCGATGGAGGTGGCGGGTATCCTGGCGGACCTGCGCCTCGACCTCCCCTCCGTGGTCACCGGGCTTTTGCACGACACCGTCGAGGACACGCTCACCACCCACGAGGAGCTGGAGTCGCTCTTCGGCGCCGAGGTGGCCAGTCTTGTCGACGGCGTGACCAAGATCGGCAAGATCTACTTCAAGACCAAGGAGGAGAGCCAGGCGGAAAATTTCCGCAAGATGCTCCTCGCCATGGCCAACGACATCAGGGTCATCCTGGTGAAACTCGCCGACCGTCTGCACAACATGCGCACCCTGCAGTACCAGCCCGAGCCGAAACAGCGCGCCATCGCCAAGGAGACGCTGGACATCTACGCGCCGATCGCGAACCGCCTCGGTATCTCCTGGGTCAAGGGCGAGCTGGAGGACCTCTCCTTCCGCTACCTCGAGCCGCAGCTCTACTACGATCTCGCCAACAAGGTCGCCAAGAAGAAGCAGGAGCGCGAATCCTACGTCACCCGGGTCAAGGACATCATCAAGAAGCAGCTCGAGGACCACGGCATCAAGGGGGAGGTCTCCGGCCGCTCCAAGCACCTCTATTCCATCTACCGCAAGATGCAGAGCAGAAACGTCGACATCGACCAGATCTACGACCTGATCGCGATCAGGGTCTCGGTTGACGACGTGAGGGAGTGCTACGAGGTGCTGGGGATCATCCACTCCACCTGGAAGCCGATCCCGGGACGCTTCAAGGATTACATCGCCATGCCGAAGGGGAACATGTACCAGTCGCTGCACACGACGGTCATCGGTCCCTTCGGAGAGCGGATGGAAGTGCAGATACGGACCGCCGACATGCACCGCGTCGCCGAGTCCGGCATCGCCGCGCACTGGAAGTACAAGGAAGGGAAGGGGTACGACGACAGGGAGGTCAAACGCTTCACCTGGATCCGTCAGCTTCTGGAGTGGCAGCAGGAGCTGGACGACTCCAAGGAGTTCATGGACACCGTCAAGGTCGAGCTCTTCCCGGAGGACGTCTTCATCTTCACGCCCAAGGGCGACGTGAAGGGGTTCCCCAAGGGGTCGACCCCGATCGATTTCGCCTACTCGGTGCACACCGACGTAGGCCACCGCTGCGTCGGCGCCAAGGTGAACGGGAAGCTGGTGCCGCTCAAGTACGAACTGAAGACCGGCGACATAGTCGAGGTCATCACCTCTCCGCACCACACCCCGAGCAAGGACTGGCTGAAGATCGTCAAGAGTTCGCGCGCGCGCAACAAGATACGCGCCTGGGTGAAGACCGAGGAGCGGATGAGGAGCATCACCCTCGGGCGCGAGATCTGCGAGAAGGATTTCCGCCGCTACTCGCTCAACTTCGGCAAGCTGCAAAAGACCGGCGAGATCAAGAGGGTGGCCCAGGAGTTCGGTTTCGTCAACGAGGACGACCTGATGGCGTCGGTAGGCTACGGCAAGCTCTCGGTGAACCAGGTCCTCTCCAAGCTGATCCCGGCCGAAAAGATCGAGGCTGCCAAGGAGCAGAAGGAAACCCGGATCGGCAAGGTGATCGAGAAGCTGAAGGGGAAGTCCTCCAGCGCCATCCAGATCAACGGGGTCGAGGACGTGCTGGTCCGCTTCGGCAAGTGCTGCAACCCCCTCCCCGGCGATGAGGTCACCGGCTTCATCACGCGGGGGCGCGGCGTCACCGTCCACACGGCGGACTGCCCCTTCGCCGCGGCGCTGGAGCCGGAGCGCCGCATCGAAGTCGCCTGGAACCGGGGGAAGAAGAGCGCCCTGCCGGTCAAGATCCGGGTCGTCTGCAACGACGAGAAGGGGATCCTCGCCAACATCGCCACCGCCATAACCAACTGCGAGGCGAACATCTCCAGCGCCTCCATCCAGAGCACGCTCGACAAGCGGGGTGAGAACCTCTTCGAGGTGGACGTAACGGACCTCGACCACCTGAAGAAGGTGTTCGCCTCGATCATGAAGGTGAAGGGCGTCATCAAGGTGGAAAGGCTGAAGAGCTGAGGGGCTGCTCTTGCTGTTACCCCTCGCCCTCCGGGAGAGGGGAAGGGGTGAGGGTGGCGGCGAGGGGCAGGATGTTGCACGAGGCAAACGCCCTCACCCCGGCCCTCTCCCAAGGGGCGAGGGAGGGGTGGTGAAAAGCGAGTGATGCCCGTTAACAATCAAGGAGGGCGGTTATGCAGAAAGAGATCATCAGCACGGACCAGGCGCCCAAGGCGATCGGTCCTTATTCCCAGGGAGTGAAGGCGGGAGGATTCCTGTTCCTCTCCGGCGCCATAGCGCTCGACCCTGCCACCGGCGAGATGTGCGGGGGCGGGATCGCCGCCGAGACGGAACTGGTCATGAAGAACATCGGAGGGCTTCTGGCTGCCGCCGGGCTCGGCTACGGGGACGTGGTCAAGACCACCATCTATCTTGCCAACATGGGGGACTTCGCCACCGTGAACGGCATCTACGGGCGCTTTTTCGCCGAAGAGCCGCCGGCGCGGAGCACCGTCGAGGTGAAGGGATTGCCGCGCGGGGCGCTGGTGGAGATAGAGATCGCCGCCCTTTGCCGGTAGAGGCAAAATAAAAGCCGCTGGCGCATGAAGCGCAGCGGCTTTAGAAACTTCGCAGAGATCGTTCTTTTAGAGGGCCTTGGTTACGTGACCGGAGCGGATGCAGCGGGTGCAGACCTTGATGCTCCTGACGGTACCGTTTTTCACGGCCTTGATCTTCTGCAGGTTCGGGCGCCAGATTTTGCTGGTCTTGTTGTTGGCGTGGCTGACGTTGTTCCCGAAGCTAGGGCCTTTACCGCATATCTCGCATATTCTGGACATTTCTTCTACCCTCCGGTGATTACTGAAGTCGTAATTAATAGCAGATGAGCGTTGCCGATGCAAGCAAAAAGTGGCCTGCATCAGCTTTTTTTAGGTGTGAAACATGGGCTTTATAAAGGGATTGTTCTCCCTGCTGGTACTGATGCTGATCGTGGTGAGCATCCTTTTCGTCGATTTCGTCTACAAGACCTTCTCCCTGTCGAAGCGCGAGGTGCAGACGGACGCCATCGTGGTGCTGACGGGCGGTCGCGGCAGGGTCGAGGAGGGGGTGAAGCTGTACCGGGCCGGGAAGGGGCGCATGCTGTTCCTGATCGGGGTCGATCCGCTGGTGAAGAAGAAGGAACTGTTCAGGGGGGATGGGGCGGAGCAGGTCTACCTCGAGAACGTCTCCCGCAACACGCTGGAGAACGCCGTCTACGCCCGCGACCTGATCACCAGGCACAAGGTCGGCTCCATACAGCTGATCACGTCCCGTTACCACATGAAGCGCTCCACCATCCTGTTCAGGAACGCGTTGCCCAAGGACGTCGCCATCTACCCGCACCCGATCGATTCCAGCAACCTCAAGGAGGAGTGGTGGAACCACAAAGGCTCCTTCAAGCTCCTCTTCTCCGAGTTCTACAAGTACTGCATCCTCAGGTTCTTCTTCATGTTCGCGCCGGGCGAATTGCGGCCGCTGCCGGGAGGAGGGTAAACCCCGGGCGACTCCCGCAAAGCCGCAAAGGCGCAAAGAGAACCTTAAACAACAAAGGCTGCTAACGAGGATGAAATCCCTGTTAACAGCCTTTTGCTTTTCTTTGCGTCTTGGCGTCTTTGCGGTGAGCCGGTTTTACTCCCCTTTTTCCTCGATCCTGGGGAAGAGGGCCTCGGCCTTGGCTATGGCGGTGCCGGGCTTGAGGCCGCCCCAGGCGAGCCCTTCGGCGCTCGCCGCCTCCGGCCAACCCAGGTAGCACAGGCCCTTCTGCGCGGTCTTCGGCATGAACGCGGAGAGGAGGGTATAGACGATCCGCTGCGATTCCAGCATGTAGTACATCACGGTGGCCAGGCGCTCCTTCTGCGCCGGATCCTTGGCGAGGGTCCACGGTGCGGTCTCGTCGATGTACTTGTTCCCGGCGGAGATGACTTCCCAGATCGCCTGCAGGGCGCGGCTGAAGGCGAGGTCATCGAGGAAGCCGTCTACCTGCCCGATCATCGCCACGGTCTTTTCGCGGTACGCCGCGTCCAGCTCGGTCTCCGCAGTGGGGGCCTGCAGCTCGCCGCCGAAGTACTTCCCTAACATGGCGGTGGAGCGGTTCAGGAGGTTCCCCAGGTCGTTGGCCAGGTCGGAGTTGATGCGGTGGATGAGCGCCTGGTGCGAGAAGTCGCCGTCGAGGCCGAACGGGACCTCGCGCAGCAGGAAGTAGCGCACCGCGTCGACGCCGTACTTGTCGACCAGCATGTTCGGCTCGACCACGTTCTGCAGGCTCTTGCTCATCTTCTGCCCCTCGACGGTCCACCAGCCGTGGGCGAAGACCTTCTTCGGTATCGGGAGCCCCGCCGCCATCAGGAAGGTGGGCCAGTAGACGGTGTGGAACCGGAGGATGTCCTTGCCGATCAGGTGCGCGTCGCACGGCCAGTATTTACCGAAGTCGCCACTCTCGTCGGGGTAGCCTAAGGCGGTGATGTAGTTGGTCAGGGCGTCGAACCATACGTAGACGACGTGCTTGTCGTTCCCCGGGACCGGAATCCCCCACTGGAAGGTGGTGCGGGAAACGGAGAGGTCACGGAGCCCCTCCTTCACGAATGAGATGACCTCGTTCCTGCGGCTTTTGGGCTGGATGAAATCGGGGTTCGCCTCGATGTGGGCCAAAAGCTGGTCCTGGTACTTGCTCATCCTGAAGAAGTACGACTCCTCCTTCAGCTTCTCGGTCGGCCTGTTGCAGTCCGGGCACTTGAAGTCGATCAGCTGCGTCTCGGGCCAGAAGGTCTCGCACGGGGTGCAGTACCAGTCCTCGTACTCGCCGAGGTAGATGTCGCCTTTCTCCATCACCCTTTCGAAGAGGGCGGAGACCCCTTTCTTGTGCCGCTCCTGCGTGGTCCTGATGAAGTCGGTGTGGGAGATCTCCAGCTTTTCCCAGAGCGCCTGGAACCGCTTCATGACGCGGTCGGCGAGTTCCTGCGGCGTCTCACCGGCGGCGATGGCGGCCTTCTCGACCTTCTGCCCGTGCTCGTCGGTGCCGGTAAGAAAGAAGACATCGAAACCCATGAGCCGCTTGTACCGGGCCAGCACGTCCGCCGCGAGGGTGGTGTATGCGTGGCCGATGTGCGGGACGTCATTTACGTAGTAGATGGGGGTGGTGACGTAATAAGCCGGTTTCATTGTGGTTTCTCCTTTTTCCTTTCCTTGACGTCCACGGGCCTGTTGCGGCGCTGCTTGCCGGCCCCCTGGGGCTTACCCTTGTCGGCTTGCTGCTGCTCTCCCTTGCCCTGCGGCTTCTTGATCCGGTCGCTGACCTGGTCGGGGGAGATTTCGTCGCCGTTCAGGGTGACCAGGGAGTCGTCCGAGTTCTTGATGGTGACCGTCCCCTGGAGCACGTTGAGCTTGACCACCTCGCCGTCGACGCAGCCGCACTGGACCCGCTTGCCGCACTTGGGGAGCCCCTTTCTCAGGCTGCAGTAGGTCTCGAACTCGTAGGAGAGGCAGCAAAGGAGCCTGCCGCACTGCCCGGATATCTTGCTCGGGTTGAGGGCCAGGTTCTGCTCCTTGGCCATCTTGACGGAGACCGGCTCGAATTCCCGCAGGTACGAGGAGCAGCAAAGCTCCCTGCCGCAGATCCCGATGCCGCCGACCATCTTCGACTCGTCCCTGACACCTATCTGGCGCATCTCGATCCTGGTGTGGAAGGCGTGCGCCAGGTCCTTCACCAGTTCGCGGAAGTCGACGCGGCCGTCGGCCGTGAAGTAGAAGATCGCCTTGCTCCCGTCGAAGAGGTATTCGACCTTGACGAGCTTCATGTCCATGCCCCGCTCCTTGATCCGGGTCAGGCAGAACTTGTGCGCCTCCTTTTCCTTGGCCTGGTTGGCGGCAAGGGTCGCCAGGTCCGGCGCCTCGGCCAGGCGCTGCACCGTCTTGGTCCCCTCCGGGATCAGGGAGTCGTCCACTTCGAGCGGACCTGCCACCACCTGACCGATGCTTTTACCCCGCTCCGTCTCGACGATGACACGGTCGCCCGGTTTCAATGCCGTCTTGCCGGCGGCGAAGTCGTAGAGCTTCCCCGCGGTCGAAAACTGTATCCTTACGATTCTTGCCAAAAAAAGCCTCCCGCAAACAGACTAAGATTAAGATCAAGATTAAGGTGGAGGCCTTATCGAATCCAATCTGCCTGGTCTTGCATTATCTGAAGTAACCCTGCGCCAGCGGTTACCGTGGTCCAAGTGCTACGCCTCAACAACGGAGTGAGGTTAAGATCAATCTGCTTTATCTGACCGCGAACTTCATGAAAAACACTTCCAGCGCGAGCCTTGCGTTCACGTTGCGGGCCAGCATCCGGCGCATGGTCATCAGGTGCTCGATCAGTACCATGATCCGTTCCTCGGAGCAGCGCGCCGCCTCGCGGGCGATCAGCTGCTCCAGGTCCGCGTTCGCCAGCGCGCCCTCCCCGCAACGGTAGATCAGGACGTCCCTCAGAAACGACACCAGGAGCTCCAAAAGCCCGGGGAGCCCCTCCTTGTCTGCGGCGAACTCCTCCGCCGCGGCAAAGAGCCTGTTGACGTCCTTGAGGGTGAGGGCGGTGACCCGCTCAAGAAAGGTTCCACGCCCCTCCAGCACGCCGTCGGTCGCTATCTCGATCCCTCTTCTCAGGCTCCCGCCGGAGAGGGTGGCCGCAACCCGCGCCGCCTCGGCCGGAAACTGGTCCCGCACCAGGCGCTCCTCGATCATCTGGGCCGGGAGCGGCTGGAACGCCAGCGACTGGCAGCGCGACAGGATGGTCTGCAGCACGGCGGAGCGCTCGGGGGCGATCAGTATCATGAGAGCGTTTCCCGGCGGCTCTTCCAGGGTCTTCAAGAGCGCGTTGCCGGAGGAGAGGTTCAGCTTGTCCGCACCGTCGATGATGCACGCCTTCTTCGGCGCCTCGAAGGGGCGGTAGGCGAGTTCCTTCTGCAGGTCCCTCACCTGGTCGATCTTGATGAACGCGCCGTCGGGCTCCAGGATGTGGAGGTCCGGGTGCTGCCCGTTCGCCACCTTTCTGCAGGAGGGGCAGACGCCGCAGGCGTCCTCGCTACCGCAAAAGACGGCCTGCACGAAGGCAAGCGCGGTCTTTTTCTTGCCGCATCCCTCGATTCCGGAGAAGAGGTAGGCGTGCGAGACGCGCTCCATGGCGATCGAGCGCTTCAGTACCGATACGGCCCGATCCTGGCCGATGACGTCGGAAAAAGGCATCCTAGGACCCGGCCTGCGACGCGGGAGAACCGCCCCTTTTGAGCGCGTCGATCCTGGTGGAGAGGGCTTGCGTGACCAGCTTTTCCGTCCTTGGCACGTCGCCGGAGCCGTCCACGATGACGAAGCGTTCCGGGAAGGCGGCTGCCAGGGCAAGGTACCCCTCGCGCACCCGCTCGTGGAAGCGTACCGATTCAAGTTCGAAGCGCTCCTCGCGAGCCCCGCTGGTCGCCTCGATCCGGGCAAGCGCCCGCGAGAGCCCGATCTCGACCGGGCAGTCGATCAGCACCGTCAGGGAAGGGGCCAGGGCGCCGGTCGCGAGCCGGTTCAGCTCTCCTATGACCGTGAGGTCGAGCCCCCGGCCGTGCCCCTGGTAGGCGACCGTCGCGTCGGTGAAACGGTCGCAAAGAACCGTCTCGCCCCGCTGAAGCGCGGGTACGATCACCTCGTTCACGTGCTGGGCGCGCGCCGCCGCGTAAAGCAGGAGTTCTGCCAGGGGCGTGATGGCGCTGTTCTTCGCGTCCAGCAGGATGGCGCGCATCTGGTCCGCGATGGGGCAGCCTCCCGGCTCCCTGGTCGCGATCACCTTTTCGCCGCACGACTCCAGGCGCTCCTTGAGGAGCCTCAGCTGGGTGGTCTTGCCGCACCCTTCAACGCCTTCAAATGTAATGAAAAAGCCCATAGCTAGAGTCTCATGATCTTCATAAAATCACTGAATTATATGGGAGGGGGGATCAATATGCAAGCTATAAATAGCTCCCAAACCCGCATCACCATTGCCCTTAGCGGCCACCTCACGATTCGGGCGCGCCCCGCCGAAAGTGGCGCCGGTGGGCCTCAGGCTTTTCGTAAGCTGACTATTCTTCTAAAGAAGGTGCGGGCTCTGTCGATTAGGAAAGAAAACGAATATCCATGGTTGCAAGGAGGATCAAAAATATGTTCCTGACTATCAAAACCAGGTTGGTAGCGCTGGTGGCCCTGACAGCCGTCTTCATCTCCATCATCGCAGCAAACGGCCTCCTCGAACTGCGAGGGGGCAACCAGAGAATGAAAGGGATGTACGAAGGTGACATGGTGGGAATCAACACCCTGTCCAGGATAGGCATGCTGATGCGCGACAACAGGATCCAGCTCCTGCTCGCCGTGCAGCACGACCCGGCACTCGAGACGAGCAAGCTGCACGACCATCCGGTGACCCAGCATCTTGATCAGGTCTATAAGAACATCGAGGAAATCTCCACCGTTTGGAACGCCTACATGAAAACGATCGACAGGGAAGACGCCGAGCAGGTGAAGCTTGCCGAGGCCTACACGGCGAAGCGGGGTGAGTTCGTGAACCAGGGGCTCAAGCCATGCATTGCTGCCATCGAGGCAAAGGAGTACCAGAAGGCGGCTGAAATAACGCTGACCAGGATCAACCCTCTGGCAAAGGAGGCGATAGGGCTGTCGGACCAACTGACAGACAAGGAGTTCTCACAGGCGAGCGCCAACTTCAAGAAGGCGGAGTCAGCCTACATACGCTCCGTCGTGGTAGCCACGCTGTTGCTGGTGGCGACGGTTGGGTTTGCGGCGCTGGTAGCCTTCTTCGTCATCCGCAGCATCACCCGTTCCAGTGGCAGGCTTGAGGAGGCGGCCGGCCGCATGGCCAAGGGAGATCTCACCGCGCGCATAGAAGGAATAGGCAACGACGAGATGGGGCGGGTCGGGGCCGCTTTCAACACCATGTCGGAGGAGGTCGCCAGGATGATCAGCCGGGTAGCCGCTACCTCCGGGCGTATCGCCACCGCGGCGTCGCAGGTGTACAACAGTTCCGAAGCGATGGCGACCGGCGCAGAGCAGGTGGCGTCGCAGGCAACCACGGTGGCGACGGCAGGGGAGGAGATGTCGGCCACCTCAAGTGACATCGCCGCCAATTGCGGCATGGCCGCCGAGGCTTCGCGCCAGGCCAGCAGCCAGGCCATGAACGGTGCGACCGTCGTGGAAGGGACGGCCGCCATAATGAACCGCATCGCGGAAAGGGTAAAGGCAACCTCCACCACCATCGAGACGCTGGGTGAGCGTTCGGACCAGATCGGGGAAATCATCGGCACCATCGAGGACATAGCGGACCAGACCAATCTGCTGGCGCTCAACGCGGCCATCGAGGCGGCGAGGGCCGGCGAACAGGGGCGGGGGTTTGCCGTCGTCGCCGACGAGGTGCGTGCGCTGGCGGAGCGAACCACGAAGGCGACGCACGAGATCGGCAACATGATCAAGACGATCCAGAGCGAGACCAGGGCCGCGGTACTCACCATGGAGGAAAGCGTGCAGAACGTGGAGGAGGGGAGAAAGGAGTCTTCTCGCTCCGGTGCCTCGATAAGGGGGATCCTGCAGCAGATAGACGAGGTGGCGACCCAGATCAACCAGATCGCCACCGCGGCGGAGGAGCAGACGGCTACCACCAGCGAGATCAGCAGCAACATGATGCAGATAAACGAGGTGGTCCAGGGGACGGCGCGCGGCGCTCACGAGTCGGCACAGGCCGCCCGCGAATTGAACCGGATCGCCGACGAACTTCAGGGCATGGTGGGGCAGTTCAAGCTGTCGTAGGGGTTACAGAGCGCGACGACCTTCCGTCATGACTCCTTCAAGGGAGGCTCGGGAGGAGGGGGTATGGCAAACGGGGAAAGGGATACCTTTCCCCGTTCGTCGTCGTGTGTCATAGGCACTGGAAGATGCCGGCGCACCAGAGGCAGGCCCCGCAGGGAACGTCCCTGATGTGGCAGTCCTGCTCGAAGCTGTCGGTCTGGACGTAATCGCAGGGGGCCAGGCTGCAGCTGGCGCAGTGTGCGTAGTCGTAGGCGGTGACCCCGGTCCGGAAGGAGCGAAAGGGCGCACCGTTCCAGATATCGAGGACCCCCTGCTCGTTGACGTTGCCGAAGACCTTTTGCTGGACCTGTTGGCTCCAGCCGCTGGCAAAGCAGGAATAACGGTGCCAGAGGAAGTAGCAGGGCGAGATCGAACCGTCCCAGGCCACGAAAGCCCCTCCTTCCTCTACGAAGGTGCAGCTCCTTTTTTCCTTCAGCATGACCTCGGGAAGTCTCAACTCCAGCCCCACTTCCTCGGCAACCGCGCGGGCCGTGTCGAAAACGGCGGATACCTCCGCGCTCCGGCCATGGTCGTGGCTCAGGAGCTTTTTCAGGTTGAGCGATACGTTGTTCGCCTCCGCTTCAGCCTTCATGGCGTCGACCATGCCCATAAGCCGCTGCTCCACGGGTGTTTTGGAGTACTTCATGGAGATCTCGAAGTACGCGTAAATATCGAGTCCCTCGCGCTCCGCCTCTGATTGCCACTTCTGGAACAGGGCCAGCGCTTCGTCGCTGCATCTGCCGTAGACGGATTCGTCCGCATGCTGGGAATCGTACGGGAGGACGTGGGTCACCAGCGCGAAGCTCGCCCCGCGCCGCGCCGACCATGCGATCGCCTCGGGAAGCTCGTGCAGGTTTCCCTGCATGGCGACGAACTCGACGCCGATCCTGAAATCGTCTCGGCCGGTGCGCCTCTTGGCCGAGGCGAGAGCGGAGAAGGCATCGCTTATGTCGTCGAGTTCTCCGCCGTCCCGCACCTTCCTGAAGGTCTCTTCGGAAATGGAATCGATGGAGATGCAGATGCGGTCCAGGCCGGCCTCCAGCAGGGAGACCGCGCGCGACTCGTCGAGAAGCTTCCCGTTGGACTGGAAACCGATCCAGCTATCCTTGGGCATGGATGATCTTGCCTGCCGGATAAACGCCTCGAGGTTCTGGTTCAGCAGGGGCTCGCCGACCCCGTTCAGCACCAGCGCTTCGAGTCCGCTAAAGGCGGGCTGCAGCGCGGCGAAGGTCGTCAGCGACATGTCCCCTTCAACGATGGCATGATCGCAGGTCTGCTTGACGCACATGAAGCAGCCGAGGTTGCAGCGGGTGGTGGTTTCGACGAATAGCTTGGACGGAGACCGCAGTTGAGCCAATTGCTTGTCCATATCATCAGGTCCTTTTTTGTCCTTCGGCAGTTGCGCTCTGCATCGAGCCCGAAGGAGCCATTAACTCTTTGAAGCCTTCCCGCATCAGATCAGAAACGCGCTTCAACTGCAACCCCTTCATCATCTCCTGGAGGGCGTCCCACTCTTCCGTGCTGACCCTCAAGGATATGATGTGCCGTTTCGTATTGCCTTTTCTCATGCAGAACCTCCCTTACATAGAGATGCAAGCAGCTGCGTTGCCCCATCCAGCCGTTAAAATTCCTGCGACATGGCCTTAACTTCGCCCGCCGTAAAGACCGGGCCGTCCTTGCA
>DNJC01000100.1 GCA_003490025.1 Geobacter sp.
ACCCTGCTCTCTACTCTACCCCTGTTTCCCCTGTTGAAGAAATCCGTCGTACACCTTTTGAGGGAACCGGAAAGCCAGAGCCTCTACGGTTTCAACTCGTCGGTTGCTGGTCCCGAAGGATTGACCGTGAGCATCGCCTTGTGTACCAAGTAGAGGAAACGGAAATAATAGTTATCGCCTGTCCGTTTTAATTACTGACATTACTCTGCCTATTGCCACACTCCCACCGGCGCAATCAGCTTCCCCCTTCTTTCATCCAACGTAAATAGGGAGAGTCTGCTTCAGGAAAAGCGGACTCTCCCCTTTTGGTTTCCCCACTGTCTTTTGACGCCCTGAGTGTTGATCCCGAGTGCCTTTGTTCAATCATCTGCTACTATCAGATAGTGGCACGATCTTCTGGAACGGTGACCGAGGTGACGACATTCATGGACTGCTACTTTCCCGATTGCGAACGGCTCTGGATCAACGTGAGCCTGGCGACGTTTGATCCTGCCGTCGAAAAGCCTTACGGCCTTTTGGAGGACCACGTTCTTGGGACCAGGGGGGGGCGGATTGCGGCGATTTTGCCGCGCAGCCGGGCCGACCTTTCGGGTTTCGCGGGAGAGGTCATCGACGGCCAGGGGGGGCTGCTGACACCGGGGCTGATCGACTGCCACACCCACCTCGTGTACGGCGGCGATCGCACGGCCGAGTTCGAGAAGCGGCTGCAGGGGGCGGGCTATGAGGAGATCTCCCGTGCCGGCGGGGGCATCCTGAGCACGGTCCGCGCTACCCGCGCTCTCGACGAGGAGGAACTTGTCCGGCAGGCGCGCCCACGGCTCGAGGCCCTGGCAAGGGAGGGGGTCACCACGGTGGAGATCAAGTCCGGCTACGGCTTGACGGCCGAGGATGAACTCAAGATGCTGCGGGCGGCTCGAAAGCTGGCGGGCGAGTTGCCGGTGCGGGTCCGGACCACGCTCCTTGCCGCCCACGTCGTGCCGCCCGAATACCGAGCCCGTCCCGATGATTACGTGGACCTGATCTGCGGGGAGCTGATCCCGCGGGTGGCGGCGGAGGGTCTGGCGGATGCGGTGGATGTCTTTTGCGAGAGCATCGCCTTCACCGTGAACCAGGCCGAACGCCTGTTGCGGGCGGCCCGTGAGAGCGGCCTGGGTGTCAAGGTGCATGCCGAGCAGCTCTCCAACAGCGGCGCCGCCCTACTCGCCGCCCGCTGCGGGGCCTGGTCCGCGGACCACCTGGAATTTCTCGACGAGGCGGGCGCGCAGGCGTTGCGCTCGGCCGGGACTGCCGCGGTCCTCTTGCCGGGACCGTTCTACTTCCTGCGGGGGACCCGGAAACCGCCGGTGGATCTGCTGCGGCGGCTCGGCGTGCCGATGGCGCTTGCCACCGATCTCAATCCGGGGACGTCCCCCTTGGCATCCCTGCGACTGATGATGAACATGGGGTGCACCCTCTTCGGGCTGACCCCGGAGGAGGCTCTGGCCGGGGTGACGCGCAATGCCGCCCTCGCCCTGGGAGTCGGAGACCGTCTCGGCACGCTGGCGCCCGGCAGGCAGGCGGATCTCCTGCTCTGGGACGTGGCGCAACCGGCCCAGCTCGTCTGCGAGGTGGGATGGGGCGCGCCGCGCCAGCGCGTGGTGGCCGGGGAGGATACCCATGTATAGCCCGCCGGATATGACGCTCTGGAAGGGGCGGATCGATTTGGAACCCGAGGGAGACGTCAGGCGCTGGCATCAGTGCGTAGCACCCCTCCCTCCGGGGGAAGCAGAGCCGGGCCTGGCACTTTTCGGCATCTGCTGCGACTGCGGCGTCAGGCGCAACCTGGGGAGGGAAGGCGCCCGCGATGGTCCCGATGCGCTGCGCCGGGCCTTGGCCGGCCAGGCCTGGCACCTGCCGGTTTGCTGTTACGACGCCGGTAACCTCTCGTGTCCAGACGACGATCTCGAGGCGCTCCAGGAGGAAGAGGCCGCATGGGTCGACCGGCTGCTGGAGGCGGGGCATTTCCCGCTCCTGCTGGGAGGGGGACACGAGATCGCCTTCGGCGGCTATCTCGGCCTGAGCCGCTACCTGGAGCGGCACCAAGGGGCGAGCCGCCTGGGGATCATCAACTTCGATGCGCACTTCGACCTGCGCAGCGCCCCCCTCCCCAGCTCCGGGACCCCGTTTCTGCAGATGGCGGAGCATTGCCGGCTTCGGCAGGCGCCGTTTCGCTACCTTTGCCTCGGGATAAGCGAGGTCGCCAACACCGCCGCTCTTTTCCGGAAGGCGGGCGAGCTGGGAACGAAATGGCTGCGGGACGAGGAGCTGGCCTCCTGGAATCTGGCGGCGGCGGAGAGGGTCCTGCGGGATTTCCTGGCGGAGTGCGACGCGCTCTACCTTTCCATCGATCTCGATGTGCTCCCCGCCTCGGTTGCTCCCGGAGTGAGCGCCCCGGCCGCGCGGGGCATCTCGCTCGAGGTGGTCGAACACCTTATCGGCGTGGTCCGAGGGTCGGCCGGGAGGATGTTGCGGGTGGCTGACATAGCCGAGTACAACCCCCGCTTCGATCCGGACGGCCGGACCGCGAAGGTGGCTGCCCGTCTCTGCCATCTGCTGGCGCGCCGGTGATCCGGGAAATGGGAAAGGGGGAAGGGATTGGGAGGAAAGCCATGAACGACAGAATCGATACCAAGAGACGCATCAAGGCTCCCCGCGGAGCACAGATCAGCGCGAAAAGCTGGCTGACCGAGGCGCCCCTGCGCATGCTGATGAACAACCTCGATCCCGAAGTGGCGGAGCGACCGGAGGAACTGGTCGTCTATGGCGGCATCGGAAGGGCGGCCCGTGACTGGGCCTGCTTCGACAAGATCGTGGAGGTGCTCAGGCGTCTGGAGGAGGATGAAACCCTGCTGGTGCAGTCGGGAAAGCCGGTGGGGGTGTTCAGGACCCACAGCGACGCCCCCCGCGTCCTTATCGCCAATTCCAACCTGGTCCCACGCTGGGCGACCTGGGAACATTTCAACGAGCTGGACCGCAAGGGGCTCATGATGTACGGACAGATGACCGCCGGTTCCTGGATCTACATCGGTTCGCAGGGGATCGTGCAGGGGACCTACGAGACCTTCGCCGAGGTGGCGCGGCAGCATTTCGCCGGCAAGGCCCGTGGGCGCTGGATTCTCACCGGCGGGCTGGGGGGGATGGGTGGCGCCCAACCGCTGGCGGCGACCATGGCCGGTTATTCCCTTTTGGCGGTAGAGTGCGACCCGGCGCGGATCGAGAAACGGCTGGCGAGCGGTTACCTCGACCACGAGGCGAAGGAACTCGACCAGGCGCTCTCCATGATCGCCGAGGCCTGCCGCGAGGGGAGGGCGGTTTCGGTGGGGCTTCTCGGCAACTGCGCCGAGGTGCTGCCGGAAATCGTGCGGCGCGGCGTCGTCCCCGACGTCTGCACCGACCAGACCAGCGCCCACGACCCCTTGAACGGCTATCTCCCCAAGGGGTGGACGCTGGAATACGCGGCGCGGATGCGGCAGGAGGAGCCGGACGTGGTAGCCCGGGCGGCGCGGGCCTCCATCGCCCTGCACGTGCAGGCAATGCTGGAACTCAAAAAGCGCGGCGCCGCGACGCTGGACTACGGCAACAACATCCGCCAGATCGCCTTAGAGGAAGGGGTGAAGGACGCCTTCGACTTTCCCGGTTTCGTCCCCGCCTATATCAGGCCCCTGTTCTGCGAGGGGATCGGCCCCTTCCGCTGGGTGGCCCTCTCCGGCGATCCCGAGGATATCTACCGGACCGACGCGAAGGTCAAGGAGCTGCTCCCTGGCGACCGGCACCTGCACAACTGGCTCGACCTGGCGCGGCAGCGGATCCGCTTTCAGGGGCTCCCCGCCCGCATCTGCTGGGTGGGGCTGAAGGACCGGGCCCGGCTCGGCCTCGCCTTCAACGAGATGGTGGCCCGCGGCGAACTCAATGCCCCGATCGTCATCGGGCGCGACCACCTCGACTCGGGATCGGTGGCGAGCCCCAACCGGGAGACCGAGGGGATGCTCGACGGCTCCGACGCCGTTTCCGACTGGCCGCTGCTCAACGCGCTCCTGGCGACGGCCGGCGGCGCCACCTGGGTGAGCCTGCACCACGGCGGCGGGGTTGGCATGGGGTTCAGCCAGCACGCGGGGGTGGTCATCGTGGCCGACGGCAGCGAGGCCGCTGCCCGGCGTCTTGCGCGGGTCCTCTGGAACGACCCGGCCAGCGGCGTGATGCGCCACGCCGACGCGGGTTACCCGAGGGCGAGGGAGTGTGCCCGCGAAAACGCTCTGGTGCTGCCGATGCTGGAGGAGGAAGGCGATGTTTGAACTGCGAATGGAACCGGGGAGGCTCACCCTCGCTTCCCTCCGGAGGGTCAAGGCGGAGCCGGTGCGGGTGACTCTCGCGCCGGAGTGTCTGGACGCCGTGGAGCGCTCGGTCAGGACCGTCGCGGAGGTGATCAGGGAGGGGCGGATCATCTACGGGGTCAACACCGGCTTCGGGCTCCTGGCGCGCACCCGCATTCCGAGCGCAGACCTGGAGCATCTGCAGCGCTGCATCGTTCTTTCCCACGCCGCCGGCACCGGGGCGATGATGAGGGAGTCGACCGTCCGCATGCTGATGGTCCTCAAGATAAACAGCCTGGCCCGGGGGTATTCCGGCATCCGCCTCGAGGTGATCGAGGCGCTGATCCGACTGCTTGCGGCCGGGGTGTATCCGGTAATCCCCCAGAAGGGGTCGGTGGGCGCCTCCGGTGACCTCGCCCCCCTGGCGCACCTGAGCACCGTCCTGCTCGGGGAGGGGGAGGTGTTCCATCGCGGCAGGAGGCTCCCGGGACTGCGCGGGTTGGAACTCGCGGGGCTGTCGCCGATCACCTTGGGCCCCAAGGAGGGGCTGGCGCTCTTGAACGGTACCCAGGCCTCCACCGCCTTCGCCCTGGAAGCTCTCTTCGCCGCTGAGGACCTGTTTTCGGCGGCCCTGGTCGCCGGCAGCCTCAGCGTCGAGGCGGCGCTGGGCAGTCGGGCCCCTTTCGATGAGCGCATCCACCGGGTGCGCGGGCACCGCGGCCAGATCGACACCGCGGCGGCCTACCGGCTCTTGTTGGAGCATAGCGAGATCGAGCAGTCGCACCTCACCTGTGAGGCGGTCCAGGATCCCTATTCGCTGCGCTGCCAGCCCCAGGTGATGGGGGCCTGTCTGGACCAGATCCGCCATGTGGCGTCGATCCTCCTCGCCGAGGCCAACGCCGTTTCCGACAACCCGCTGGTCTTCAGCGAGCAATCCGACATCATTTCGGGGGGGAATTTCCACGCCGAACCGGTTGCGCTGGCCGCCGACAACCTGGCGCTTGCCATCGCCGAGATCGGGGCCCTCTCGGAGAGGCGGATCGCACTTTTGATCGATGCGAACCTGAGCAAGCTCCCCCCCTTTCTCGTGGAAAAAGGAGGGCTCAACTCCGGTTTCATGGTCGCTCAGGTCACCGCAGCGTCCCTGGCCAGCGAGAACAAGCTCCTGGCCCACCCGGCCTCGGTCGACAGCCTGCCTACCTCCGCCAACCAGGAAGACCACGTCTCGATGGCTACCTTTGCCGCCCGGCGCCTTCTGGAGATGGCGGACAACACCGCGGGAATCGTTGCCATCGAACTCCTCGCCGCCTGCCAGGGTATCGACTTCCGCGCTCCCCTCAAGACCTCCCCGCTTCTGGAGCGGGCCAGGAAAGGGCTGCGCCTGGAGGTCCCCTTCTACGATCAGGATCGTTACTTCGCCCCCGACATAGAAAAGGCCAAGGGGTTGGTGCAAGGGGGGTGCTACCACGAGCTGACGGGAAAAGGGCTCTTGCCCTCCCTGTAAAAACGCTACGCCTATTTCTTTCCCACCTTGGACAGTGCCTGGTCGAGATCGGCGATGATGTCGTCCGGGTGCTCCCCTCCCACGCAGAGCCGGACCATGTGCGGCGGAATGTTGGCCAGGCTGCGGCCGGCTTCTCCTTGCTGCTGGTGGGTGGAGATCGCCGGTATGGTCGCCACGCTCTTGATGCGGCCGAGATCGGTGGCCCGCCAGATGCGCTGGAGACCGTCGAAGAAGGTCCGGGCGTTCTCCGCACCTCCCCTGACGCAAAACGACATCAGGTGTCCGTACCGGTTGACCGGTTTGCCGTACTGTTCGTCGTACTCCGCATCCACGAGCCAGAGGTAGCGGCTGGCCAGATCGTGGAGCGGATGGTCGGGGAGCCCCAGGTACTGAACGCTCTCGATCTTCGGATGCCGCTCCAGAAAGCGGGCCACCTTCATGGTGCTGCGGCTCATCAGGTCGATCTTGGAACGGAGCGTCCGCAT
Source organism: Geobacter sp. (assembly GCA_003490025.1). Lineage (GTDB taxonomy): Bacteria > Desulfobacterota > Desulfuromonadia > Geobacterales > Geobacteraceae > Geomonas. Next base: position 6,339 of record DNJC01000100.1, read on the forward strand.
GTCGTTCAGGGTCATCACGGCCTGCATCGGGTGAAGGTTGGGCCCGAAGTCCCTGTTCTGCAGATACTTGACGCAGAGCGAAAAGTCGGCCTTGAGCTGGTCGTCGTCGATGTTGGTGACCAGGTTCTTGCGGGCGATGACCGCCCCGCAGACGCCGAAGCCGCTGCTGGTCAGGGTCTTGGTGGCGGACTGCACCACGATGTCCGCGCCGTGGCAGATGGGGCGCAACAGCGCCGGTGTTGCCACCGTGGAATCGACGATGAGGGGAAGTTCATGGCTGTGGGCAAGATCCGCCACGGCCCGGAGATCGAAGAAACCGAGCTGCGGGTTGCTCGGCAGCTCACCGTAGACAAGCCGCGTGTTTGCGTCGATCCTGGAGGCCCATTCGTCAAGGTTCGTGGCATCCAGCACCCAGCGCACCTCGATACCCCGCTCCTGCATGAGCCGCACGGTAAACTGCTGGAAGGTCCCGCCGTAGCACTGGGCCGTGGCGACGATGTTGCGCGGCTCGTGCACATGGCCGCGGACCCGCAGGAAAGGCTGCACGGCCGTCATGATCGCCGACATGCCCGACGAGGTGGAACAGCAGGAGGTCTCCCCCTCGAACCCGTACCCTTCCAGAAGCGCCAGGGTCCACTCGTAGTAGTAGGTAGACGGGTTGGCGATGCGCGAATAGGCCCAGGTCGGGATCTTGTAGGCCAGAGCCGCCGCCATCTCGTCCGAATCCCGGTACGCCTGCGCCGTGCTCATGAATATGGGCTCGATGATGGACCCCTGGTAATCCTCGATCGCGTCCCGCACCGTATAGAGACCGTGCACCGCGATGGTGTCGAACTTCCACTTCTTCACCTCCTCGCGGATATAACGGCCCCGTTCGGCGAGATACCGCTCTCCCGCATCGATATAATCCTGCATGCGGGGCGGAATTCCCATGCTCTCATCCTTTCCCATGGCGGTACCTCCTCTGCGGATTTGCCCCGGGTATACGGGTATCTACATAGTACCTCCTTGTACTCTGTTTGCAAAATACGCTGTGACTCATTCGAAGCAGCGATCCCACCTTCACCATCTGTTTCCCGCATTTTTCCGGCAGCGAAGACGCAAAAGCGGCAACGAGATGCTGTATCAGTTCTTCTCCAGTGACTGATCGACATGGCGCAGAGATTGTGATCGCCCAATTTGAGCCTGTGAAATTTCAGCACCTCCGCTCCCGCAACGACTTAAAGACTTAAAAGGCCCGTTCGCATTTTCATCAAGTTTGGCTAGCTCTCCCATGGTCCGCCACGGTAGAATTTGCGAATCCCGGAGGAGGAAGTTCGAATTTCTCCCGTGTTTGCCGGCTTATACGAAATCCGACAACGACTTTTCCGATTGTCGGGCTTTTTTACGGCTAGGATGCCTGTCGCCCCACTGACGGCTGATGTTCTTTAATTAATAAAAGCATCTTGTCTTCCTCGGTTGCCTGCGAACCTGACACGCTGAACACCCCATTTCAACACCATTTCTTGCTTCCCTTCATCTGTATTCCAGTGCTGGCGAAACTGGCGCAAAATCGGTTTGTTGGGGTCGGATTTCTTTACAGTGAACTGTCGGAAAACTTAATACTTTTGCCTTGCGTGAAGGGGCCCAATTCCGCATCCCATTGAAAATACAGATGCTGAAATCTTGGTAGACTGCTTGCAACAATTGCTGGTCGGGGTTATGGTTTTGCAAAAAAAAGGAGGGGAGAAGGGTCGCAACAGGCACATCATCGGGCGTAGTAACTACCAGTGGATACAGCTGACTCACTTTGGAGAAAGGAGAGGAAGCCATGAACACGAATACGGTATTGGCCGCTCTGAGTTTAGTTGCCGTGACAATCACGATGTCCTTCGCAGGAACGGAACCAAGGACCGGGGTTCAGGATTCGGTCCACGACATGACGAAGTACGGTACGCTGGCGGGCGGCGACCCGGAGGCGCAGCAGGAAAGGGTCTGCTCATACTGCCATACCCCGCACCACGCCATCGTTGACGGAAGCGATTACCTCCCTCTCTGGTCGCACACCCTTACCAAGACCACGTTCACCCCCTACAAATCGGGTACGCTGGATGCCAAGATCGACGCCGCCAGCATGATGGAAGGGCCGAGCAAGCTCTGCATGAGCTGTCACGACGGAACCATCGCCGTCGATACCCACTACTCTTTCACCGGCACCAAGATGCTGAACCAGGACGATTCCCTCTTCGGCACCGCCGGTGTCGGGGTCAACGGCGGACTGAACAACGACCACCCCATCGGGTTCGTGTACGACGGCACCAGCAACCCCAACGGGATAGCGACCGGCCCCGCGGCCGGCGATCCCGACGTCTCCGCCCATATCGCGGGTAAGGACCCCTACGTCAGGAACGGCACCGCCACCTATATCGGAACCACGCTGAAAATCGAGGACCGTCTCTACCTCAGCGCCACGCAGGGGGGGAAGGGGATCATGACCTGCTCGACCTGCCACGACGTGCACAACAAGATCAACCAGGACGAGTCAGGCGCCACGAACTACCTGCTGCTGGCGTCGAACAAAGGCTCCAGCCTTTGCCTGAGCTGCCATATCAAGTAGTGCGTCGAATGACAGTCGCGGAAGATGCAGGGGGGCCGGGTCGAAAAACCTGAGCCCCTTTTTCAGTGCAGTGGCATCCCCTCCCCTCAAATTAAGCCTTAAGAAAAACAGGCCATAGCCGATTAGCCCTCTTTACAGGTTGAAATAATTGTATCAGACGGCGTAATGCCTATATGGCGGCTATTGACCACATGCTTCGAGACAGATCCGACTGAAGCAGCTGTATCCCTGCAACGTCTCGTCCTGCTATCCACACGCCTTGAGAGTAAATCCCGTGCCGAAGACACCCATCCCCCTCCTGACCTCCCCCTTGAAGGGGGAGGGACGTGAGGCGGAAGATCGTCGCTAATCGGCTAATTTAATGGCAGTGACCCCGTCCCTCCCACTTCGCTTCATACAAGGATCTGCGCCCATGCTGCTGCGTCTGATACTGCCGTTAATCACGCTGGCGTTTCTGTGGCCTTGCCTCCCCGCTCCCGCCCGTGCCGACGGCGAGCGGGCGCATGTGGCGTACACCGGGGTCTACCTGATGGGGAACGCCAGGACGAAAGGGAACTTTCCCGTCTATCTCCGGAACCAGCGGGCGCTGCGGGACGCCCTGCGCGTGGAGATGAAGAGGGTGGACGAGCAGGGGCTCCTCCCTTTCAAGCTGATATTCGACACGGACATGGAGGAGGTCAAGCTCCGCCTGGACAACACGCTTTCCCTGGCGTTGGTGGTCGTGAGGGATGACGTCGGTGCCGAGAGTTTCAACGCGGCCGGGACGCAGATCAACAAGACCATCGTCAACGTGGGGATCACGGCGATCCTCTACGACACCAGGATGATAAACGGGCAGGACCGGAACACGGTGGTGTTCTCGTTCCCCCTGGTGGGGTATGCGCAACGCCTGGACGGGGAGAAAAAATGCAGCGACGCGGAGATCGACTCCCTGTTCATCGGGAGCGCCGTGACCGCGCTGCGGGAAAACATCGTGCAGCGGCTCGCCAGGGTGACCCTTTCCGACATTTTCGGCACGGTCACGCAGGCGTCCGCAGCCGCGGCGACGGTCGACCTGGGAGCCACCAGCGGCCTCGAGGAGGGGCAGAGGGTCTATTTCCTCGCAGCGGGGAAAAAGGTCGCTGCCGGAACGATCGTGAAGCTGGGCAAGAAGAGCGCTGTGGTCGAGGTGCCGAACGGGTTCGCGCCAAGGCCCGGGATGAAGGTGAGGGCGACCAACATGCGTGCCTCATCGGAGGAGACCTTCCAGGTGGTCGAGGTCCGGGTGAGTTCCAGGAAGGCGGCGAAGCTGTTCCCGCAGGAGGTGATCGGTCCCCAGGCGGCGCAGTGGTTCTCCAACTTCCTGACCGACCGCGGCGGGAAGGTCGTGCTCCCCTCGCGGGTGGGAGGGGAATGGGATCAGAGCGCCACGGGGACGGCGTTCACCCTCGTGGACCGGGGGGGACTCGAGCACCGGTTCGAGCTGCCACCCCCCAGGTACCCCGTCTCGCTGGACCTGACCGGGGTAAGCAGCAAGGTGACCGAAAGCAACGACGTGAACGACGTCTGCATGTTCAAGGTGTGGCTGAAGGTCAGCATCCCCGCCATGAAGTACGAAAAGGAGTTCAACGCCTTCAGCTCGAAGACCCTCGTGAAGGGGGTGCAGAGCTTCGAGGAGAAGAACGAGCTGTTCGACCTGCTGTACCAGTTGACGGCGAAAGCCGCCAGGGAGGCTGAAATATGAGACGCGTGGTGTTGCAGGTACTGTTTCTTGTCGTTTCGTTCCTTGCCTTTTGCGCAGAGGCGACAGCCGCCCAGTCGGTGAGCGCGGTCGGGCAGGCGGAGATCGTCGGCTCAAACAGGGATGGCGCGCGCAGCACCGCCCTCACCAACGCCTTCAGGGATGCGGTGGAAAAGGGGATCGGCGTCTGGGTGCAAAGCCAGACGGAAGTAAAGGACGCCGCCCTGGTGCGGGACCAGATACTGACCCGGGCGGAGGGATACGTGACCGAACACGAGATCCTCAAGGAGAAGGTCGAGGGGAACGTGCTGGTGGTGACCATCAAGGCGACCGTCGCCGTCGACAAAATCGGCGCGGACATACGTTCGCTGGTGGCAAGGGTGTCCGGGTCCATGGGGAACCCCTCCATCGCGTTTGTCCTCACCACCTGGGAGAGGCGCGGCGAGAATGGGGCGTCGAGCGACCCCTCGGTTGTCGAGGAATCCGGCAGCAGGGCCGGAAAGGACGGCTCCCTGGCCAAGATCGACGAGGAAATCTGGAAGAAATACCCGGACATGACCATAAACGACTCCTTCCAGCAGGAGTTTCTCGCCAAGAATTTCGACCTGATGGCGACCGATCAGGCGCGGCAGATCGCCGTGGCGGAATCCCTCGCCAAGAGTTCGGTCGACCCCAACGACCGGAAGGCGGTGCGTCAATCGGCGGCCAAAGAGGGGGCCAGCTACGTCGCCAGGGGGGAAATCCGCATCCTCGGTTCCGGCGTGTCGGAAGCGACCGGCAACCTGGAGGTGAAGACCCAGATAGGGGTGGAGGTCATAGAAGTCGGCTCGGGCGACGTGGTCGGCTCCTACACCAACACCATGACCGCTGCGAGCGGCAACGCCGGCGAGGCCCGGATGCAGTCGATCAAGAAAAACGCCGTCCTCGCCGCGCGCACCCTGGCCGGACAGACCGTCGACGTCTGGCAGAAAAGGTCGCTAAACGGCAGGCAGTACAGCATAGAGGTGCGCAACATCAGGAGCGTCAGGTCGCAGCAGCTCCCGATCCTCTCCGCCATCAAGGGGCTGGCCCAGATAACGAGCCAGACCAACTCCGACAAGAGCACCCTCCTGGTGAAGGTGGTGTTCAAGGGGGACAAGGAGGCGCTCGGGACGGGGATACTGGAGGCGGTCGGCTCGAAACCGGGATTCTCCGAGGCGGAGTTCGACGGACCCTCCAACGAGGACGGCAAGATACTCTTCACGTTCAAATAGCCGGTATGGCAAACGACACCAAGGGAGGGAGAGCATGAGAGGGACTATCGGTCTGGCGGTATGCGCGGGGATGTTGATGGCTGGTGTGCAGGCGTACGGCTGGGGGCTTCCCGGCGTCGGCTCGTTATTCCCCAAGGAGAGCGGGGCCAAGGTCGACGTGGGCGCGCTGACGGTCAGGGAGGCCGTCCTGAAGGTACGGGTGAACATGGCGACGGTCAGCCTGGCGAGCGGGCTGATCGAGGTGCAGAAGGCGTGCGGCAAGGCGACCGAGGCGGCCAGACTTGAGGCTGCGCTGGCGGAGGCGAAGAAGAACCCGTCCGACATCGAGGGGACCAAGAAGCTCTGCGCCGAGGTCAACAACGCCAGCGCTGCCATGAACCGGGTCGACCTGGACGCGACCATGAACAAGGACGAGGCGCGCCTGCGTCTCGGGAAGTCGCTTCTGTACCTCGGGGTGGGGTCGCTGCTGGACCTGCAGGCCTCCAACGACGCCAGGAGTCTGGTCGGCGACATCACCGGCAGCCTGAAAGCGGTGCAGGCCTCACCGGCAACCTACGGCCTGTCGGCGGCGGTGAACCTGACCTCGGGGCTCAGCACGGCGAAGTTCGTCGCGGAGACGGTCCCGGGACAGCTCACCTCCATCTCGCAGCTGACCAGGGGGCTTGTGAAGTACGCGGAAACCAACAAGATCGAGATCCCCTCCAGGAGCGAGCAGGAGAAGATGGCGGCGGCGATGGAGAAGGAGTAGCGGGATTCCCCACCGGCGGCAGCCGCCGCCGGTGGGGGGGGGCGTCTGTACCATGCCGATTCATTTCATGCCGACTTCCCGCCTCTCCAGCCAACCGTCCTACCTCTCAGCCGCCGATAGTGTCACAGCGCACGACATAAATCCCCGAAGTCTAATATTAACAGTCATTAACCTGCCGGCCGGGCGCAATTGCATAGCTATTGCCCTATGATACCCTTGGACGAAGGTCCGTCGTCCCTGTCTTTCCCAGATATTGAGAAAAAGCTTTTGCGGATAGGCAAATCAGCCGATACAGCAAAAGCAAGTTTCATACAGAGAAATGGTCCGCTGTAACATATTAACCGTTGACAATAAGAATAAAATATTAAATTATTCCCGCTCTTGATGATTCCATTGTCCGTCTAATCGGTCGGATCTCTTTCCTGCCGTCGGGGTGGCAATGCGGACCGGTGGGGGGAGCGCTTTTGCAGCTTCGCGGGAACCAAGGAGAAGACGTGAAACGTGCACTGAAGAAGACCCGGAAGAGATGCGTTTGTGGCCTGCAGCTTGGGACAGCGGCCCTTCTTGTCGCGCTGTCGGGGACCTCGCCGGTATCGGCGCTCGAACGGCCGGAAGAAACCCGGCAGCCGGACCTGGCCGAGATGGACCTTGAGCAGCTGACGAACCTCAAGGTCGAGAAGGTGTACGGGGTTTCCAAGTTCGAGCAGGTGGTGACGGAGGCCCCCGCCTCCGTCTCGGTGGTGACGGCCGAGGAGATCAAGCGCTACGGCTGGCGCACCCTGGCGGACGTGCTGAGGGCGAGCCGCGGGTTCTTCGCCAGCTACGACCGCAACTACAGCTATATCGGGACGCGGGGCTTCAACCGCCCCGGGGACTACAACTCCAGGGTGCTCCTCCTGGTCGACGGACACCAGATCAACGACCTCATCTACGAAACGGCGGCCATCGGGACCGAGTTCATCCTGGACCTTGCCCTGATCGACCATATCGAGATCATCCGCGGACCGAGCTCCTCGCTCTACGGCGCGGGCGCCTTCTTCGGCGTCATCAACGTCATCTCCCGCAGCGGCGGCAGTCTCGACGGGTGGGAGGTTTCCGGCGCCGCGGGAAGCCAGCGAACCGGCGCGGGGCGCCTGAGCTACGGCAAGGAGTTGAGCGGAGGGGGAGAGTTCCTCGTCTCCGGCACGGGGTACACAAGCCGCGGCAATGACCGCCTCTTCTACCCGGAGTTCAACGACCCCGCCACCAACAACGGGATCGCCTCGGACATGGACCGCGACCGTAGCTACTCCCTCTTCGGTTCCGGAAGTCTCGGCGACTTCACGCTCTCCGGCGCCCTCGTGTCACGGGACAAGAGGATACCGACCGCCTCGTTCGGCACCGTCTTCAACGACCCCCGCACCCACTCGATCGACAAGCGGGAGTACCTCGACCTCAAGTACGACAAGGCGATCGACGGCACCAGCGTGACCGCCAGGCTCTTCTACGACGAGTACCGCTACCGTGGCGAGTTCACCTACGAGACGACCGGCGACGACCCCTCCTTCTACCCCGCGACCTACGTGAACCGGGACGAGCACCTGGCCCGCTGGTGGGGAGCGGAGGTCCAGGCGAGCCGCCAGATCCTGTCGCGCCTGCACCTGACAGTCGGGGCCCTGTTCCGCGACAACTTCCAGCAGCAGCTCCCCAACTTCGACCTGGTTCAGGACGGGCGCCGCCTGAACAACAGCCACAGCAACCTCTTCTGGGCCGGGTACGGCCAGGGGGAGCTGAGGTTCTCGGACCGGCTGATCCTGAACGCGGGGGTGCGCTACGACCATTACCAGACCTTCGGAGCCGCCACGAGCCCGAGGGTGGCCCTCATCTTCATCCCGGTGGAGAAGAGCATCTTCAAGCTGGTCTACGGCGAGGCGTTCCGGGCTCCCAACGCCTATGAACTCTACTACAACGACGTCTTCAACAGCATCGAGCCGAACGCGTCGCTACGGCCCGAGACCATCACCACCTACGAGGTCATCTACGAGCAGTACTACGGCGACAAGGTACGCACCAGCCTGAGCCTGTTCCAGAACATCATCGACGACCTGATCAGCTACCAGGACGTGTCGGCGACGCAGGTGGCCTTCCGGAACGTGGACCGGGTCAAGGCCGTGGGGGGGGACTTCGGGGTCGAAAGCCACTGGAGCAGCGGGGTCCAGGCGAGGGCGAGCTACAGCTTCGTCTCGGCCAAGGACGAGATGACCCACCAGCACCTGGACTACTCACCCCGCCACCTGGCCAAGGTGAACCTGACCGCGCCGGTCTACCGGAAGCTGGTCTTCGGGGGAATCGAACTGCAGGGGACGGCCAGGCGCGAATTCAGCCACAACGGCGTCGCCGCCGCCGCGGGGGGGTACGTCATCGCCAACGCCACGCTCTTCAGCACCGGCATCATCCCGTCGCTGGAGGGGTCGTTCTCCGTGTACAACCTCCTGGACAAGCGCTTCGACGAACCGGCAACCACGGACCACCTGCAGAGCGTGATCCCGCAGGACGGGCGCACCTTCAGGGCCCAGCTTGCCTACCGCTTCTAAGGAGAAGAATCTGGCTAGAGCTCTGCGACACATACCGGCACGGCGCCTGCGCCGGACGGCGGCGATGCTCATCGGGGCGGCGCTCGCACTCTTCCCGTCGACGGAGCCGCGTGCGGATCTCCCCCAGGAGTACCAGGTGAAGGCCGCCATGGTCTTCAACATCGCAAAATACGTCGAGTGGCCGACGGAGAGCCTCGCCGCCGGCTCCTCTCCTCTCATCGTCTGCAGCATCGGCCGCGGGCCGTTCGCCGCGGCGCTGGAGCGTTACCAGGGGAAGACGGCCATGGGGCACCCTCTCGCCCTGCGGCGGCTCGCGCCGGGGGAGGAACCGGGGGAGTGCCATGTCCTGGTCATCAGCGGGATAGAGAAACGCTACCTGGCGGGGATACTGGAGCAGGCACGCAAAAGGCCGGTCCTTTCGGTGAGCGACCTCCCGGACTTCGCCCAGGCGGGAGGGATCATCGGCCTGGTCGAGCAGGAAGGGAAGGTCCGTTTCGAGATCAACATGAAGACCGCCAGGCAGTCGAGGGTGAAGATCAGCTCGCAGCTCCTCAAGCTGTCGAGGATACTGAGGGAGGGCGAGTGATGGGGCGCCCGGGCGAGAACTACATCAGGAACCTTCCGCTGCAGCGAAAGCTGATGGTGATCATCATGCTCTGCTGCGGCGTCACCCTCATGGCCGCCTCCCTGTTCTTCGTGGCCCGGGAGGTGAAGGTGCTCTACCGCGCCCAGCAGGAAGACCTCCTCTCCTTCGCCGACATGATCGGCAAGAACGTCGCCTCGGCCCTGGTCTTCAACGATCCCGCGTCGGCGCAGGAGACCATAAGGCCTCTCATCGTGAAGAAGTCGATACTGGCCGCGTACGTGGTGAGCCGGGACGGCCACCTCTTCGCCCGCCACGTCGCGCCGCAGGCGGACGTCGGCTCCCTCGCGCTGGAGAAACTCCCGCGCGAGGCTGCTCCCGCCGAGATCCTGAAGGCGGTGGACCGGATCCGGGAGGAGGTGCGCGGCTCCATACTCACCGGCCGCGCCAGCCTGGTCAAGCCGATCTACGTCGATTCGGACCAGGTCGGAACGGTGGTGATCCACGCCAGCACCACCGGATTTCTCAACAGCCTGCGCTGGACCGTCCTGGCGACCCTCCTCTTCATGACCGTCGCCTTCGTCGCGGCGTACATCTTCTCGGCCTGGCTGCAGCAGATGGTCTCGGCCCCGCTCCTGAAGCTTCTCGCCGTGATGAAGGAGGTCTCCGGCAGCAAGAACTTCGCCATCCGGGCGCAGAGGCCTTCGAGCGACGAGATCGGGCTTCTTTACGACGGTTTCAACGAGATGCTCTGCGAGATAGAGGAGCGGAACCAGATCCTGAGGCAGCGGCAGGCCCACCTGCAGCAGCTGGCGCACTACGACCCCCTGACCCGCCTGCCGAACCGGACCCTCTTCTACGACCGCCTGGCGCAGGCGCTCTTCCACGCGGACCGGGCGAAGGAGGTGATCGCCGTCATCTTCATCGACCTGGACCACTTCAAGGACGTCAACGACACCCTGGGGCACCGGACCGGGGACCTCCTCCTGGTCGAGGTCGCCAACCGGCTCTCCACCGTGGTCAGGAGCTGCGACACGGTGGCGCGGCTGGGGGGGGACGAATTCACCGTCTTCGCCCAGAACATCGACTGCGCCCATAACGCCTCGATCGTCGCCGAGAAGCTCCATTGCCTCTTCGCGGCTCCCTTCCGGCTCGGCGCCAGCGAGATCTACGTCACCGCCAGCATCGGGATCACCCTCTTCCCCAACGACGGCAAGACGGTGGACGAACTCCTGATGAACGCGGACATCGCCATGTACCACGCCAAGTCGTGCGGCAAGAACGTCTTCAAGCTGTTCGACAAGAGGATGAACGAGCACGCCAGCGAACGGGTCACGCTCATTTCCGACCTGCGGAGCGCCATCGAGCGCGAGGAGTTCGCCCTGCAGTACCAGCCCAAGGTCGATCTCCTCTCCGGGAAGGTGACGAGCGTGGAGGCGCTGGTGCGCTGGATGCACCCGAGGCTCGGGCTCCTGGCGCCGGACCGCTTCATACGGCTCACCGAGGAGAGCGGGATGATCGTCGAGCTGACCGACTGGGTGCTGCGAAGCGCCTGCCTGCAGGCGAAGGCGTGGCGGGAGGCGGGTCTCCCGCCGGTCCGGGTGGCGGTGAACATCTCCCCGTACCATTTCCAGCGTCAGGACGTGAAGCGCTCCGTCTGCTCGGCCCTCGCCGCGACGGCGCTCGATCCCTCCCTTCTGGAGGTGGAGATCACCGAGTCGGCCCTGATGCAAAACGACGAGTACACCTGCAGGGTGCTGGGGGAGCTGAGGGAGATGGGAATCACCGTCTCGGTCGACGATTTCGGCACCGGCTACTCCTCGCTCAGTTACCTGCACCGGTTCCCGATCAACACCCTGAAGATCGACCGGACCTTCATCCTGAACATGATGAAGAGTTCGGAGGACCAGGCCATAGTCACCGCAATCATCGCCATGGCCAAGAGCCTCAAGATGCAGATCGTGGCGGAAGGGGTGGAAACGGTGGACCAACTGGAGATGCTCAAGGGGGAGGGGTGCCACCAGATCCAGGGGTTCCTGGTGTCGCGCCCCGTGAACGCCGAGCACGTCACCCAGTTCTTCAACGACGACAACCACTTGCGGCAGCACGGAAGTAACCCTGCGGGGCCGCCCGGGGCTTTCCCCTCGGCGGCGACCCGCTGAGGGGGCGCGGGCGGACTCCTTGAGCCGCCGCAGCAAAGGTGACGAGATGCCCGTATCGAGCTGGAACCGTCTACTGTCGCTGTCGCTGGTCCTGTCGGCCCTCTTTCTTTGCGCCGCGCAGGCTCCCGGCGCCGCCTCGCCCGGCGCGCGGGGTGCGCAGCGGCTGGAGGGGCGCCAGGCCGTCGCGCTCTCGCCGGACGCCGATCTGAAAAAGGAGTGGGTGGACCGGGGAGAGGGAGGCGCCGCCGGGGAGGAGCGGGACGAGCTTCTGCGGCCCTGGGCGGGGGTGGACGAGAAGCGCTCGCGCCCGAGCTGGACCATCTTCGCGGGGGTCGTTGCCTTCCTTGGCGGGGGGCTCCTTCTGGTGGTCGGGTACTGGAACTACGTGCTGCAAAAGATGGTGCAGGGACGCACCGCCTCCCTTGCCCAGGAGCTCGAGGAGCGGCGCAAGGCCGAGGAGGTCCTGAAAGAGCTGACCGGGCGGCTCGAGGAGCTGATCGGGGAGCGGACCGCCGAACTGGAAAGGGAGATCGGCGACCGCAGGAGGTCCGAGGAGGCGGCCCTCTCCAGCGAGAGGCTGTTCCGGGAACTGTTCCAGAACATCGCCGATCCCGTCTACATCTCCGATGCTTCGGGGCGGATCCTGGCCGCGAACCAGCAGGCGGTCAGGGAACTCGGCTACCCGGAAGAGGAACTGCTGGCGCTCATGGTGCACGACCTGGACGTGATCTACCACAACGACGAGCGCCTGGCGGGGAAGTTTCGCGAGTTCACGGAGAACTCCCCGCTCACCTTCGAGTCGGTGCACCGGCGCAAGGACGGCTCCTTCTTCCCGGTCGAGGTCAACGCGCTGCTGATCGACTTCAACGGGAGCCCCTGCGTCATGGGGGTCGCCAGGAACATCTCGGAGCGCAAGAGGGGGGAGCAAGAGCGCCTGAAGCTCGAGAAGCAGCTCCTGCACGCACAGAAACTGGAGAGCCTGGGCGTTCTGGCGGGCGGCATCGCCCACGACTTCAACAACATCCTCACGGCCATCGTGGGGAACGCGGATCTCGCCCTGATGCGGCTCGCCCCCGACTCCCCGGTCCGCGACAACCTGCAGCGGATCGAGAAGTCCGCCCTGCGCGCGGCCGACCTGGCCAAGCAGATGCTCGCCTACTCGGGGAAGGGGCGTTTCCTGATCGAACGGGTCGACCTGAACCGGCTCCTGGAGGAGATGCTCAACATGCTGGAGCTCTCCGCCTCCAAGAAGGTCCTGCTCAGGTTGAACCTCACCCGCCTTTTGCCGACGGTGGAGGCGGACGCGAGCCAGTTGCGCCAGATCGCCATGAACCTGATCCTGAACGCCTCTGAGGCGATAGGGGAGAAATCCGGGGAGATCACCGTCTCGACCGGCTCCCTGTTCTGCGACCGCGCCTACCTGAACGACGCCTGGTTCGACAAGAACCTCCCGGAGGGGCTTTACGTCTTCCTCGATATAGCGGATAATGGCTGCGGCATGGACCGGGACACGCTCTCCAGGATCTACGACCCCTTCTACACCACCAAGTTCACCGGCCGGGGACTCGGCATGGCGGCGGTCCTCGGTATCGTCAGGGGGCACAAGGGGGCGATCAAGATCGACAGCGAGCCGGGGGCCGGGACCACGATCAGGATCCTCCTCCCGGCCGGCGCGCTCCCCAGCGAGGAACCGGCGCGCGAGGCGGAAGAGGACCGGTGGCGGGGGCGCGGCAAGGTCCTGCTGGTCGACGACGAGGAGACGGTGCGGGCCATCGGGAGCGAGATGCTGCGCGAGCTGGGGTTCGAGGTGCTGACGGCGGACGACGGACGCGAGGCGCTGGAAACCTTCCGCAGCTCTTCGGAGATCTCCTTCATCATCCTCGACCTGACCATGCCGCACCTGGACGGCGAGCAGACCTTCGTGGAACTGCGAAAGCTCGACCCGGGCGTCAGGGTGATCATGTCCAGCGGCTACAACCTCCAGGAGGTCAACCACCGGTTCGCCGGCAAGGGACTGGCCGGGTTCATCCAGAAGCCCTACAACCTCTCGGCGCTGCGCGCCGTGGTGAAGCAAAGCCTGGCACGGGTCGGGGCGACCTCGCGGCAAGATGAAAAGGAAGAAAGCCCATGAACGAATTGATCATAAGTCTGAAGACCGGCGACAGGATACAGGGGAAGCTGACCCGCTCTTTCAGGAACAACGATACCGACGTCGAGGTGCTGGTGAGCGACGCCAGGGAGAAGCTCCTCTTCTCCCTGGACGAGATCTGCTACATCCGCTTCCTGAAACCTCCCGCCGCCATCACGGCCGGCGAGCCGGCGACGGTCGAGGAGGTGCAGACCATCGCCGGGGAGACCTTCCGGGTCGCCGTCTTCGACAACTGGAACTTCATCAAGGGGTTCATCGGTCTGCTGGAGGACGAGGTGGAGGAGTACCGGACCATCTTCTTCACCGAGAGCGCCGTGCGCTACCGCCAGGAGGCGCGCTACACCGGGGAGATCCTGAAGGAGCGGGGACTGGTGACCAACGGGACGCTGAAGGACACGCTGAAGGCCCAGGAGGAGCAGCGGCGCCGCGGCAAGGGGGAGAAGGGGGAGAAGGGGGGGGAAGGCGCCATCCTGCTCGACGAGGCGGTGACCGAGAGCAGCGGGCCGAGCGAGGCCGAGCTGCGCCACACCAGGGTGGGCGACATACTGGTGGAGGCGGGCCTGGTGAGCCGCGAGCAGGTCGAGGCCGCCTTCAAGAGCCAGAAGGGGAAGAAGCTCCAGGTCGGGGAGATGCTGATCATGAAGGGGCTGATCTCCGAGGAGCAGCTCCTCTCCGCGCTGGCGACCAAGTTCCGTCTCCGCTTCGTGGACCTGGAGACGGTGATTCCCTCGGACGCCGCCCTGCAGGCCATCTCCGAGGGGCTCGCCACCCGTCTCAACGTCTTCCCGATCTCGCTCGAGGGCCGAAAGCTCGTGGTCGCCACCTCCGCCCCCACGGACCTCACCATCGGGGACAACCTCCGCTTCTCGACCAACTGCGCCACCGAACTGGTGGTCGCCCCCTCGAAGCAGATCGCGGCGGCGATCGAGAAGTACTACCGCAACCGGGTCGAGACGGTGGACACGCTCCTGAACTCCATGAAGGGCGAGGCGGAGACGGTCACCGTCGAGGAGGAGGTGGACGACGCGCGCCTTCTCTTCGAGCCGGATTCCAAGATCATCTCGCTGGTGAACCGCATCCTGGTCGACGCCTACAAGCAGGGGGCTTCCGACATCCACTTCGAGCCCGGGATCGGGAGCGAGCCTTTGGGCATCCGCTACCGGATCGACGGAGAGTGCGTCTCGGCCCACAAGGTCGCCTCGTCGTACAAGGGGGCGATCTCGGTCCGCATCAAGATCATGGCCGACCTGAACATAGCGGAGCGGCGCAGGCCGCAGAGCGGGAAGATCCTGCTCCGCTACCGGCAGCAGATGCTCGAGTACCGCGTGGAGATCACCCCCATGGTGGGGGGGCGGGAGGCCGCCGTGCTCAGGCTTCTGGCCGCGTCGAAGCCGCTCCCTCTGCACGAGCTGGCGCTCGGGCCGTACAACCTTGGGAGGTTCATGGGGATCCTGGACAAACCGCACGGCATCATCCTCTGCGTCGGGCCGACCGGTTCCGGCAAGACCACCATGCTGCACTCGGCCCTGGGGCACATCAACTCCCACGAGAGAAAGATCTGGACCGCCGAGGACCCCGTGGAGATAACCCAGAAGGGGCTTTGCCAGGTGCAGGTGAACCACAAGATCGGGTTCACCTTCGCCGAGGCGCTCCGCTCGTTTCTGCGGGCCGACCCGGACGTCATCATGATCGGGGAGATGCGCGACGCGGAGACCGCGAAGATCGCCATCGAGGCATCCCTCACCGGGCACCTGGTTTTCAGCACCCTGCACACCAACAGCGCCCCCGAGGCGGCGGTGCGCCTGATCGAGATGGGGATGGACCCCTTCAACTTCAGCGACGCGCTCCTGGGGATCGTGGCCCAGCGGCTGGCGAAGAGGCTCTGCAAGCACTGCAAGAGGCCTTCCCGCAAGAAACAGGAGATCTACGACGAGGTGGTGGGCCAGATCGCCGCCATCTCCGGCAACCAGCCGGAGCTGGTGCCGAGCTTCCAGGAGGCGAACATCATGGAGGCCACCGGCTGCGACGAGTGCAACGGCTCCGGGTACAGGGGGCGCATCGCCATCCACGAGCTGATGGTGGGGAGCGAGGGGGTCAAGATCGCCATCAGGCGGGAGAAGGCGATGGACGAGCTGAGGGCCATCGCCATGTCGGAAGGGATGTGGACCCTGAAGATGGACGGCCTCATGAAGGTGCTGAGCGGCGACACGGACCTGGAGCACATACTCAAGGTCTGCATGTAGAGCCCGTGCCGGCGGCTAGACCGCCACGCCGACCGGGAGCGTATCCTCGGGCGTCTCCGGCGCCTCGGCAAGCGGGGCACGCAGCGGCACGCTCACCACGAACTCGGTTCCCTTCCCCGGCACGCTCCGGACCGTGATCTCCCCCCCATGTTTCTTCACGATGTCGTAGCTGATGGAGAGCCCGAGGCCGGTACCCTTCCCTGCCGGCTTGGTGGTGAAGAACGGCTCGAAGATCCGGTCGCAGATCTCGGGGGGAATGCCGCTCCCGGTATCGGCGACCGAAACGTGGACCTGCGTCGCATCTGCCCAGGTCGTCACCGTTATGGTCCCCGCCGTCTCTATGGCGTGCGCCGCGTTCACCAGCAGGTTCATGAAAACCTGGTTCATCTGCTGCGCGAAGCAGGTGACCTGCGGCAGCTCCCCGTACTGCTTGACCAGTTCCGCCTTGTACTTGATCTCGTTCCAGATGATGGAGATGGTGGTGTCGAGGCAGGCATTGAGGTCGGCCTCCGCCATCTGGCTGCTGTCCAGCCTGGAGAAGGACTTCAGGTTCCTCACGATGCCCTCTATCCTCTCGATCCCCCCGAGGCTCTCGGTGATGATCTCCGGGATGTCGTTCAACACGTAGTCGATCTTCAGCTCCCGCCGGCGCCTCGCCACCTCCTCCCTCAACTGGTGCGACTCTTCCAGCATGCCGATGTACCCCACCAGCTTGGAGAGGTAGCGGTCGATGGCGGAGATGTTGCTCTTCACGAAGCCGACCGGGTTGTTGATCTCGTGGGCCACCCCCGCGGCGATCTGTCCTATGCTGGCGAGCTTCTCCGTCTGGATCACGCAGCTCTGCATGGAGGCGAGGCTTTCCAGCGCCTGGGCCAGCTCCCTGTTCTTTTCCGCCAACGCGGTCTCGATCTCCTTCCGGGCCGTGATGTCCTGCGAGACGTGCACCACCTGGGTCACCACCCCATGGCAGCTCTGTACCGGCGCGACCACCGCCTGGAAGAAGCGCTCCTTGCCGTCGCTCCCGATGCGCCCCACCTCCTCGATCACCGTTTTCCCGGTGAGCAGGCAGTGGTCGACGGGGCAGTCCTGGCACACCTCCTCGCACCCCCAGTAGTAGTGATGGCACTTGCCGCCGACGATCCGCTCCTTGGGCTCTCCCCAATCCCTCACCAACCACTCGTTCACGTCCACTATGGTCTTGTCCGCCGCGTTGAAGATCAGGATCCCCATCGGGATGGCGTCCAGTATGGTGCGGGTGAAGCTGAAGGCGGCGTCGAGGCGGTCCCTGGAGACCAGCGTGGTCGAGAGTCTCTCGATGGTCCCGTTGAGGGCGGTGGCGAGTTCCCTGGTCTCCCTGCTCCCCTCGACCGGGGCGGCGCAGGTGAGGTCCTCCCCGATCCCGCCGGCGAACTGGGCCAGGTGGCGCAGGGGTAGCGTTATGTGATGGGCTATCCAGAAGCTCGCCACGGCGAGGAGCAGGATGATGGCGGCGGTGCCGATGACGAGGCGGAGGTGGAGGTGGTCGATGGCCCTCCTGACCTCGGTGTCGTACACCCCCGTCCCGATCACCCACCCCCACGGCTGGAAGGACTTCACGAACGAGAGTTTCTTCACCGACAGAGGGGAGCCCGGTTCCGGCCACCGGTACGGCACGAACCCCTCTCCCTCGTTCCGGCAGATGGCGGCGAACTGGTCGAAGATCAGATCCCCCGCCGCATCGCGGTAATCCTTGAGCGGCTTGCCGTTCAGCCCTTGCTCGATGGGGTGCATCAGCATGACGGGGGTCAGGTCGTTGACCCAGAAATACCCGCTCTTCGCGTAGCGCATGGAGCCGACCCGCTCCAGAGCCAGTTCCTTCGCCCGCTTCTCGCTCAGTTCTCCGCTTACGCTCCGTTGGTAGTAGACGTTGACGATGGAGTGCGCCGTCTGGACCAGGGTCCGGATCTCCTCCTTCTTGCTGGCGTACAGTTCCTGCTCGAAAAGAGGGAGCAGGTAGAAAGGTATCCCGATGGAGACGATGCATACGGCTGCGAAGCAGATGCAGAGCATCTGAGCCAGGATCGGGACCCCGTTTTTACCTTTCATCCGCGTCATCATTTAATCCTCACAGGTTGCTTCTTAATCATTCGCAGCCGCTCTCAAAGCTCTTCCCCCTCCCGTCAAGGGAGGGGGGGAGCCACTTGCGTGAAACCGGACGATGCTTACCTATAATGAGAACAACTGTAGGGTTTTTATCGGTAGTTATCGGCGCCGCTGCAGGGGAGAAATGCGACCGGGGGTGCCGAATACTCCCGTACCGGCACCTTCCCCGGCGATCAGCGCGAGAGGGAGGAGAGCCCCTCGCGGACCGCGTACTTGGTGAGCTGCGCGATGCTGTAGAGATCGAGTTTCTTCATGAGCATCTGTCGCTGGTTCTCCACGGTCTTCACGCTGACCTCCATGTGGAAGGCGACCTCCTTGGTGCTGTTGCCGTCCGCTATCAGCTGCAGCATCTCCCTTTCGCGCGTGGTGAGCCTGACGTAGGTTGATTCGTCGTCCTGCGGGATGCGCCGGAGGTAATCCTTGACGATCAGTTCGATGATGCGCGGCGGCAGGTAGGTCTCGTTCTCTGCCACGGCCCTGATCGCCTTGACCAGCTCGGCAAAGGCGCAATCCTTGAGCAGGTAACCGAGGGCGCCCGCCTTGAGCGACTCGACTACGAAACGCCGGTCCGTTTCCATCGACAGGGCCAGGATCCGGCTGCCGGGAATCTCGGAGACGATCTGCCGGGTCGCGTCGATGCCGTTCATGTCCGGCATGGTGAGGTCCATGACGATGACGTCCGGGTGCTTCTCGTGCGCCTGGGCCACGGCCTCCGTCCCGGTCCCTACCTGCGAGACGACTTCCAGGTCCGGCTCCCGTTGCACGAGGGAGCAGAGCCCCTCGCGGAAGATGACGTGGTCGTCAGCAAACATAATTTTCAAGGCCATCCGTTTCCTCCTTCCAGTTGCTGCTGTGATCCAGGGGGACTGCGAAGGTGACCCGTGTCCCCTCGCCGGGGAGCGAATCGAGTGTCAGCCGTCCCCCCAGGTAGGCAATCCTCTGCTGCAGGTTGAAGAGGCCGAACCCCCCTTCCTTTTTCTGAGGGAAACCGCTCCCTGTCTGGCTCATGCCGACGCCGTCGTCGGCAACGGTGACCATGACGACCTCTCCCTCCCGCCTGAGCGAGACGGTCGCCTTCCTGGTCCCGGCGTGCTTCACCACGTTGAGCAAAAGCTCGCGCACGGCCTGGAATACGACGGAGCGGATCTCGTAGGCGAGGGGCTTGGGGGAACCGTCGTCCAGGCACTCGACCTGCAGCTGGTAATCCTCCTCTAGTTCCTCCGCAAGCCACTGCACCGCCGACTCCAGCCCCGCGGTCGCCAGAATGGGGGGGCGCATCTGGAAGGTGAGCGACCTGATGTCGTGGAGCGTCTGCTCCAGCAGGCATCGGATCTCCACCGCATCCTTTTCCCGCTCCCGGTCCTCGAGCTGGTGCGCCAGAAGCTCCAGCTTCATCTTCCCCAGCAGCAGCCGTTGCCCCACCTGGTCGTGCAGTTCGCCGGCTATGCGGTTTCTCTCCCGCTCCTCCGCCATGGTCAGCTCCATGGCCAGGTCCGAGAGCTTCCGCTGGTGTGCGCGGAGTTGCCGCTCGCTCCGTTTGCGCTCCTCGATCTCACTTTCGAGCTGCCGGTTGCTGAGGGAGAGGGAGGCGGTGCGGGCCTGAACCTGCTGTTCCAGGCTCTCCCTGTAATCCGCCAGCGCCTTTTCCGCCATCCTCTGCTGCGTCACGTCGAGGACGATGGAGAAGATCAGCTTTTCCCGCCCCACGTCCACCGCGGTCGGATACACCTCGACGGTCCGCGTCTCGCCGCCGGCCAGGCGGTGCGTGGCCGTAAAGGGGATCTCGTTCCCCGCCGCGATCCTGTCGATGGCGACTTTGAGTTCTTCCGGGGGGAGACAGTTGATCTCGGACAGGCTCATGCCGCGCAGACCGCCGGGGTAGCCGTAGAATCTCGTGGCGGTGCGGTTGGCGGCGACGATATTGCGCGACTGCGGGTCGATGAGAAGCATCACGGCGGCATGGTTCTCGAACATCATCTTGAACCTGGTTTCGGACTCCTCTACCCGCCTCTCCAGCCCGCTGTTCAGGCTGTCCAGCGACTGGTATTGCTGCGCCAGCGCGGCGCAGGTCTCGCGGAAGTTGTCTATCACCCCGGCCACCTCGCGGACGTTGCTGCTCGGGAGGGTCACCTCTTTCCCCTCGCGCACCAAAAGCGGCAGCCTCTGGGTCTCCTCGCGCAGGGTCTCCAGGTCCGCGGTAAGCCTCCTGCAGATCACCTGCGACAGGGGGACCACGATGACTATCAGCAGGGCCAGCATCCCCAGCGAGAAGGTCGCATCCGATTGCAGGGCGCGCAGCACCGGTTCATACGGGGATTCCACCACGACCTTCCACGGGATATCGGGACTGACGGGCCCCTGTTTGATATAGAGCGACCTCTTCTGGCGCTCCAGTAGGGTCGCTCCCGCAGCCGGCGGGGTCCAGTGCGTCACCCCGCTGCCGACCTCGACGGCCGACCCTTTCGGGTTCCTCCTGAAGGGGGTCATGATGGGTAGGTCGTCCCGGGTGCTGGCGACCACCTGGTCGAGCCGGTCCAGTATGGTTATGGAAACCCGGCCGGCTCCCACGATCCCGCGCAGGTATTTCCTGATTTCCTCGATCCTCACCACCTCGATCGCGACCCCCTTGCGCACCCCCTGCACCGTCAAAGGGGCTATCAGGACCACGACGGGGGAAGGTTTCCCGATACGGCTCATGACGACGTCTCCCACCTGCGTCCCGCCATCGTCCCGCATCGTCTTCAGGTAGGTACGATCCGAATAGTCGCGGCCGATGGTGGAACGCCCGAGTTCGTCACGGAGCGGGAAATAGGCGGTGGTGACCAGCTTCCGGTTCAGGATCCCCATCCGCTTCACGCCGGGGCTCGTGGCAAGGACGTTCTCCACCAGCCGCTGCATCTCCGCCGCGGGTACCCGGTCCGGGTCCCCCACCTGCTTCGCCAGTGTCTGGACGACCTGGTTTTGGTCGTTAAGCCACAGGGAGACAACCTCTTTCGAGATCACGAAGGCGTGGTCCGTTTCCTGAGACAGAGCTTCGGATTCCTCGTGCAACGATTTCCTGATGTCCGTCAGTATCAGGATGAGGGCGGGAGCGAGAACCATCGAGACCATGATGGTGAAAACGATCTGGTTCAGTGTGGGGAGTTGCGACGTTTCGTGCCGGCGGACCTTGTGCGGAATCAGGTTGAAGATGGAAGCCAAGAGGGCGTTGCAGGTGTTGTTGACCAGTTGCTTGGCGCAGATGAGCAGCGTGAACTGGAAGCTCACGCCGGGGACGACGTACGGCAGGACCATGGTAAGCGGGATGCCGCAGCAGCACCAGAAGACGATGTCGTGAACCAGGAGGGAGGAGCGGCCGCGCCTCGCGATGCGCCACCCCACGAAGGCGGCCTCCGCCGTCAGGATCAGCATGCCCCACGGGTGCTTCCAGATGAGCAGCGTGCACGAACTCGCGATCAGGCTGGCGAGGACTCCCGTCCCGATGCCATGGCGCATGACGGCGATCATGACGAAGAACGAGCCGAAAGCGAAGTCCAGGCTGGAAAAAAGGGGGAGCTTGAACCAGTTCCCCGCGAACCCGAGCACTCCGAACAGCAGGCCTGCCGCAAGCGACGGCCCTTGACTCAACCCCCTGCGATGCTCTGACAATGCTGCTACCTCCGGCTGGTGACCTCCCTTGAATGACACCCTTCTAAAGAAATATCGGCCTTAGGCATATGAATATTTAACTTTTTAAGGGGGTGGGTGAGAAAAAACCTGAAGCGCTATCACAATCTCCCCCTCCCCTTCAAGGGGAGGGTCGGGGTCACTGCCGTTAAGTTAAGGATTGTCGTTAGCT
>DNJC01000023.1:0-13379 GCA_003490025.1 Geobacter sp.
GACGAGCCGACCAACCACCTCGACATCGAGGCGCGCAACTGGCTGGAGGGGTACCTGCAGGCGTACCCCTACTCGGTGATGCTGGTCTCCCACGACCGGTTCTTCCTGGACCAGGTCTGCTCCCGGATCGCCGAGGTCTGGAACCACGCCATCTCCGATTACCACTGCAACTACAGCCGCTACCTGGTGCTCAGGGAGGAGCGGGTGTCGGCGCTCAGGGAAGCCAAGAAGCGCCAGGACGAGGAAGTGGAAAAGATCGAGGACTTCATCTCCCGCTTCCGCTACAAGACGGACAAGGCGGCGCTGGTGCAGTCCCGCATCAAGCAGCTGGAGAAGATCGAGCGCATAGTCCTGCCGCCGGAGCGCAAAAAGATCCGGTTCAGCTTCCCCGTTCCCCCGAAAAGCGGCAAGACGGTGATGGAACTCATCGGGGTGACCAAGGCTTACGGCAGCAACGTGGTCCTGAACGGAGTCGACCTCAACGTGGAAAGCGGCGAGCGGATAGCGCTCGTCGGGCATAACGGCGCCGGCAAGTCGACCCTGATGCGGGTCATGGCCAACGCCGACGTCACCGCCGGCGAGGTCAGAAACGGCCACAACGTGATCAAGGATTACTTCGCCCAGGACCAGGCGCAGGAGCTGGACGCGACGCGCAGCGCCTACGAGGAGCTTCTGGCCGACGCCCCCTTCGACATGGTGCCGCAGTTGCGCGACATCCTGGGCGCCTTCCTCTTCTCCGGCGACGACATTCACAAGAAGGTCGCCGTTCTTTCCGGCGGCGAGCGTAACCGCCTGGCCCTGGCGAAGCTTCTCTTGCGCCCCTCCAACCTGCTCCTCATGGACGAGCCGACCAACCACCTCGACCTCTTCAGCAAGGACGTGCTCCTGGAGGCGCTCAAGAACTTCCCCGGCACGGTCGTCTTCGTTTCCCACGACCGCCATTTCATAGACGGGCTGGCGACCCGGGTGGTCGAGGTCGGCGGCGGGAAGCTGGAAAGCTTCTTCGGCGACTACGAGTACTACCTGGAAAAGACCGCCGGCATCGTGGCTGCGCCGGTGCAGGACGGAGGCGGGCGCCTCACCCCAAAGGCCCAGGAAGCGATGAAGGAAGCGGACGACGCCTCCGACCCGCGGCTCTCCCGGCAGCAGCAGCGCGAAGCCGACAAGCAGCGCCAGAAGGAAGAGCGGGGCCGGGAACGGAAATTGGCCGAACTGGAGGAGAAGATCGGCGCGAAGGAGGGCGAACTGGCGAAGCTGGAAGAGGCGATGGCCGCTCCCGAGTTCTTCAACGACCACGAGCAGGCACGGACGGCGGGCGAGCGCCACGCATCCCTCACGGCAGAAATATCGGCGCTGTACGAGGCCTGGGAGTCGGTCTGACAAGGTCGCTCTCAGGTTGACAGGTGGCGCTTCTCCAGTACTCTATTAAAATTCGTAATTCCGTCACCCACAGTCGAGAAAGCGCCATGACCGAGAACATCACCATAAACATGCCGGAAATCGTCCCGCTCTACCCGTTGCGGGAGATTATCGCGTTCCCGTACATGGTCTTCACCATATTCCTGAAGCAGGAGGACATGCCTCCCTTCGAGGAATCGGTGCTTTTCAACAACCTGGTCGCGCTGGTGAAGCTGAAACAGGAGCCGACCGGGGAACTGTTCCCGGCGCTGCACGAAATCGGCACGCTGTGCAAGGTGATGCAGATCAACAAGCTGGCAGGTGGCGGCGCCAAGGTGGTCCTGGAAGGGGTGATCCGGGTCAGGGTACTCGCCATCGTGCAGCAGACGCCTGTCGCCCTCTCCAGGCTCGAGCCGGTCAGGGAATTCGCCGAGAAATCGATGGTGTCCGAGGCGCTGGTCGGGAGCCTCAACGCCCTGCTCAAGATCGCACTCTCCTACGGCCGCCCCCTCCCGGACGACGTCATGAAGATGATCGACTTCATCGACAACCCGGCGCGCCTTTCCGACCTGGTGGCCCTTTACCTCAACCTCCCCATAGACGAACTGCAAAAGCTCCTCGAGACCATCGACCCGCTGGAGCGGCTGAAAAAGGTCTACATGCACCTGACCAACGAGGTGCAGCGCCTGCAGATCAAGGGAGAGGTGCAGGCCGAGGTCACCAAGAAGGTCGGCAAGAGCCAGAAGGAGTTCCTGCTTCGGGAGCAGATGAAGCAGATCCAGGAGGAGCTGGGCGAGGAGGACTCGCGGCTTGGCGAGGCGAACGATCTGCGGATCAAGATCGAGAGCGCGAAGATGCCGGAGGACGTCCGGAAGATCGCCGAGAAGGAGATGCGGCGGCTGGAGCGGATCAACCCCGCCTCCCCGGAGTACACCGTCTCCCGGACCTACCTCGACTACCTGACCACCATCCCGTGGCAGAACAGCACCCAGGACAACAAGGACATCAACCAGGCCGAGGTGATCCTGAACGAGGACCACTACGACCTGAAGAAGGTGAAGGAAAGGATCCTCGAGTACCTGGCCGTCCGGTCACTGAAAGACAAGATGAAGGGGCCGATCCTCTGCTTCGTGGGTCCCCCCGGCGTCGGCAAGACCAGCCTCGGCAAATCGATCGCGCGCACCCTGGGACGGAAGTTCATCAGGATCTCGCTGGGCGGGATGCGGGACGAGGCCGAGATCAGGGGGCACCGGCGCACCTACATCGGCGCGCTCCCCGGGCGGATCATACAGGAGATAAACCGGGCCGGTTCCAACAACCCGGTCTTCATGCTCGACGAGGTGGACAAGATCGGCGCGGACTTCCGGGGCGACCCGGCAAGCGCGCTCCTGGAGGTGCTCGACCCGGAGCAGAACTTCTCCTTCACGGACCACTACCTCGACGTGCCGTTCGACCTCACCAACGTGATGTTCATCACCACGGCCAACCAGTTAGACCCGATCCCGGCGCCGCTCAAGGACAGGATGGAGGTCATCAGCCTGTCCGGCTACACGGACGAGGAGAAGCTGAACATCGCCAAGAAGTACCTGGTGGCCCGTGAGATCGAGGAGAACGGCCTCGCCAACATGGCGCCCGAGTTCACCGACGAGGCGATCTACCGGATCACCCACGACTACACCCGCGAGGCCGGCGTCAGGAACCTGCAGCGCAGCATCGCCTCCGTCCTGCGCAAGATCGCCAAAGAAGTGGCGCAGGAGAAACCGCTGCGGACCCTGATCGACCCGGAGACCGTGTCGGAACTCCTCGGCCCCCCGAAGTTCTTCGACGAGGTGGCCTCCGAGAAGGACAGGATCGGCGTGGCGACGGGTCTTGCCTGGACCGAGAGCGGCGGCGACATCATCTTCGTGGAAGCGACCAAGATGAAGGGGAAGGAGGACCTCATCCTGACCGGGTCGCTGGGCGAGGTGATGAAGGAATCGGCGAGGGCGGCCCTCTCCTTCGTGAAGGCCAACTGCGCCGAACTCGGCATAGAGAAGAAGGCCTTCGACGACACCACGCTCCACATCCACGTCCCGGCAGGAAGCATCCCCAAGGACGGCCCCTCCGCCGGGATCACCATGGCCACCACCATTGTCTCCCTCTTCTCCGGGCGTCCCGCCAGGAGGGACGTCGCCATGACCGGCGAGATGAGTCTCACCGGCCGCGTCCTCGCCATCGGCGGGCTGAAGGAGAAGGTGCTCGCCGCCCGGCGCGCCGGCGTCAAGAAGGTGCTCGCCCCCGCCAAGAACAAGAAGGACCTCGACGACATCCCCGAAAACGTGAAGCAGGAACTGCAGTTCTTCTTCGTGGAGGACATCCGCGAGGTGTTCGCCCACGCCCTCAAGTAGGCTTTTCTCAAGCTCCCACTCCCATACCAGACCGGCACGGGACGCCTCCGGCACACGACCAGGTGACCGAGCGTCCCGCTGCCGTCCTGCCGTGCAAGATCCCGTACTCCCGCCGTGCGCAGCGCGGTGAGGTAATTTTTTTTGGATCTGCCCATTCTGCCCATTCTGCCATTTCGCTACCTCGCCACCAAAGCCAAGGCATCGCTCTCATTCCTACCCTCCGTACTGTCAGGCATCGAGAGGCACCCTGTCACAACTGACAGGGTGCTGTCACAGTCATTTCACCATGTCAATAATTACCGTCAGCTAATACAGCAAATTTCGCACACATTCACTGCTGTGAGTGCTCGTTGACAATGACTGATCAGACCATACACTAAGACAAGTTTTTATATTCAAGGAGGTTAGACATGACGCAATCGATTAGGCAGTATGCAATGGTTGTTGTTGCGGCATCGTTTCTCTCGGCATGCGGCGGAGGTGGGTCAGGGACTACTACAACCACAGCTCCTGAGACCACCTCTGCCACCGTGAGTGGCTTTGTCGTGGGAGCCTCGGCTGCGTCGGCGGCAAAGTCCGCGGCCATAACAGACGGGGTGGCCGTGCAGATAATATCGTTCGACAAGAACAACAACGAACTGGGCAAGGCATCTGTCTCCTCAGACAGTGCCGGCGCGTTTTCCGCGCAGTTGAACCTTTCTTCGACCGGCGGATACGTCATGGTCACCGCGACGAAGGACGGCTTCACCCAGTTCAACAAACGAATCGACTACACCACCCCAAGCAACATAGAGCTTCAGGCGGCGCTGCAGAGCGTCAACATAGCCATAGCCGTCCCCGGCTCCGCCTTGACCGCCGGCATAGGGAAGTCCTCCGAACCGTCCTTCAACTTCGCCTTGATCAGGCTCCCCGACGGGACCAGGAAAGCCCTGGCCGGGAGCGCCATCAAGGCGGCGAAGGCCGCCGGCGGAACGGTCGAGACCTCCATCAACATCCCCGCCTCCTCCGTCCCCGGGGTCAACACGCTCAAAGGGGAGCTGAACGCCTACGACCCCTCCACGCAGTCGGAGCGGTTCCCCGGCTCCTACACCGGGGTGGACTCAAAGGGAACCGAGGGACGGATGGTCTCCCTCGCCTTTGACTTCATGAAGATTACGGATGCGGACACCGGGAAATCGCTAGGCACCGTGGCCAAGGAGCTGGCCAAGAAAGGGTTCGTCAAGGCGGCCGACGCCAGCACCACCATCACGCGCTACATCTACATCTCCAGCTGCACCAACCTGTTCATACAGGATTACAACACCACCGCCCCCGGGTGGCAGGTGCCGGTCTGGTCGCTCAACCCCTCCACCGGCAAATGGGTCTTCATAGGCGAGGGGACCATCGTGGACGCAAGCGACGCGACCATCGCATCGCCTGACGTGACCGGTTGCGGCAACGGGAACTACTACCTGAGGATCCTGGTCTCCAACACCGAATTCGCCAGGAGCTGGTGGAACCTGGACCATATCGTCTTCGAGACGCCGAAGGAGGTCTGCGTTTCCGGGACGTTCGGCTTCACCAACGGCGATCCGCTCCCGAACCTCAGCCTGTCGCTTTACGGCTCCAACATCAACGCCAAGTGGGGCCAGACCGGCAGCGACGGGACCTTCACCCTGTCGACCGAACTCTTGAACAAGAACCTTGCCGGGCGAAACGCCACCCTGGTCTATTACGACCAGAACGGCAACTACACCAGCACGGACGTGACCCTCGGAGACCTCCCCAACTGCAGCAACTTCGACAAGACCGACCTGGTCAAGCCGTGCGAGGTGAGCGGGAAACTGGTGGACAGCGACGGCGTGGCGGAACCGTACCGCTCCATCAGGCTGCAGGGGAACGATTTCTACCGCTTCACCGGAAGTGCCGGCAACGGCACCTTCTCGAGCCTCGTCAAATGCGGCACCGACATCACCGCCTACATCGGGAACCAGACGGCCTCGACCAACACCTTCAACGTGAACGGGGCGACGGCCGGCATTGAAAGCAGCGATGACGGCTCCTTAGCGGTTCTCGCCGACATCGCCGTCCCCAACATGGCGCCGACCGGCTATGCCTATCTCAACAGCCGCACCGTCAAGGCCGGCACCGCCCTGAGCGGCATGCTCTCGGCCTACGACGAGGACGGCGATTACCCGATCGCCTGGACCTTGAACGTCAAAAACGGGAGCACCGTGGCGGCCACCCAAAGCGGCTCGATCACGGCCAACTCCGGCCAGGCGTCCATCGAGCTTGCCGGCCTATCCGCCGGCAATTACACGATCGAAGTGACCCTGACCGACAGCAAGGGGGGCTCGGCAACCATCAACGGCGGCTCCTTGAGCGTCTCCGACGGCGCGCGTCCGCCGGTGGCCTCAGCATATGCGGACCGCGCCTACCTGAACAGCTGCGGCGGAAACAGCACCATAACCCTCTACGGGAGCGCCTACAGCCTTGAAGGGGATGTCATGACCGGCGCCTGGACCGTCGGAGGCGCCGCCGTCGGCAACTGCAGCACCGGCACCAGCACCCCGGGGTACCTCACCACCAGTTGCACTCCCGTCACGGTCCCGAGCGCGGAAAGCACCACCTACAGCTTCACCGCAACCGACCCGACCAACGGCAAGAGCAGCACGTCGGACGTGGTGGTCCGCAGCTACAGCTCGCCCCCTTACGTCGGGAGCCTGACCTCGACCCCCGCGATGGTAGCCGAGGGGGCGTCCGGAACGGCCCGCGACTTCACGCTCACCGCCGTCCCGCGTAACTACGACGGCGTGGACATGTCGGTGAGCTGGAGCGTGAACGGAGTCGCCATCAGCGCCTGCCCCGATGCCACCGTCGCCAACGGGGTCCAGACCACCTGCAGCTACACCGTCCCCACCAGCGCGGTAAGCGGCGACAGCTACACCTTCAGGTTCACCGTATCGGCGTGCGGCAAGTCCGCCTACCGCGAGGTCAAGGGAAGCTACGGGCAGGTGAGCGACACCACCATCGTCATCCAATAACGGGACCACACCCGATCACCTCGCAAAGGAGGAACTCTTCATGATAAGACAACAATGTGCGGTTATGCTGGCTTTTGCACTGATCGCCGCCGGCTCTACATTGACAGGGTGCGGTTCCAGCAACAACGCTTCATCCTACGGGAGTGAGGCCTCGTCCCAGGCCAAGGTCACGCTGGCCGCCAGGTTCCCGACCCCGGACGGCGCGGTAAAGAGCCTGCTTCCGGACGGCGCCCAGGCGATTGAGGTCTACGCAATGCCCACCCCCTATACCCAGGGAGGGTCAGAGACCCTGATCGCCACGCTGACTCCCGCGGCGCCGACGGCGACCGTGAAGCTGGCGCCGGGGCTCTACATGATCAACGCCACCGCCTACGACTCGACCGACAGGGAAACCCGCAGCGCGCTAGGTTACACCAGCACCGGCGGCGAGATCCTGGCCGATGCGGTCAACACGGTGAACCTGACCTTCCTGAACGGCCAGTGGACGCTGAACACCCCCATCGTCCTGAGCGACGGCACGCAGTTGAACGATTTCGTGGCGGGAAGCGGGGACGTGCAGATCGCGGCAACCAAGTCGCGTTTCGACTTCAGCAAGCCGATCGGCGGCGGGAGCGGGGAACTCCGCTACCGCTTCAGCAACAACACCAGCGCCCGCACCTACGGCGACATGATCGCCCAGTTCGTGGGGACCTCGAACAGCATCGCGCTCTTCGGGTCGGATTACAACCTGACCCAGAAGTGCTCCGACTGCGAAGAGGCCGTTGGCGACCGGCTTGTCATGATAGATGGGCAGCCGGACGGAGCGACCTCCTCCTCGGAAAGCAGTGACTCCTACAACCAGGGAGACTTGCTGCAGGGGAGCGGGTACGAGCTGCTCCCGGGCAAGGGGGCGGATGTGTTCATGCAAAACGGCACCGTCATCGACTTCTTCAGCAAGGTTCCCGCCGCAACCAGCGACGGCAAGACCATCACCGGGAACCTGCTCGAGGTCCTGCTGACCGGAAAGAGCGTCACGCTCAAGACGGCGTCCGCCGCCAAGAAGGTGAAAGCCGCCAAGATCGTCAAGGCGCAGTCGGCCAACACGCCGTACACCGGGCTGACCGTCACTTCGAGCCAGTACAAACTCTGCTCCCCCACGGGCGGGACCAACACGGGGAACTGGTACTTCTCCAACCAGTCGCCGATCCAGATCGGCGCCGCGATCTGCTACGACTGGGGTTACCAGATGACCTACCAGGGGACGGGCTCCGGGGACTACTCCTACGGGCTCGCCCCGACCGACACCAACAACCTGGGGGACTACTGCCAGGTGTGGGATTTCCAGACCAACACCTGCCAGCGGCAGCTGCCGGTGACCGGCGAGGTGTACATGCCGTACAACTTCTACGCCAAGAGAAGCGCGACCAAGACGGCCATCGACTACGGTTCCTTCAAGTTCAACTTCTGGGTGGAGGAGACGACCAGCGGCACCGTTTACGTCTACCCGTTCACGGCGACCGGCTCGGCCAAGGTTTCTCCCGCCAAATAACCGCCATCCCCGGGAGGGGCGAGCCATCGCCCCTCCCGTTTTTTTTGGACCTGCAATCTGTGCCCTGCACCGCTGAGGAGTGTATGCCCAGTCCCCGCCCCGCCCCGCTCGTTTTCCTGCTCGTCGTCCTCTCCCTTTTGCTCACGGCCGCCCCGTCCCCTGCTCCGGCGGCGGGAAGTCCCGCTTTCCCCCGGTACAAGGAAGGGGAGCTGATCGTCAGGTACAAGGACGCCTCCCGCGCCAAAAAGAAGATCGCCAAAGGGACGCTGCTCCGTTTCTTCCGGAGGTTCCCCATCGCCCACGTCAGGCTCCCAGCAGGGATGCCGGTCCGCCAGGGCATCCGGGAATACCTGAAGGACCCGGA
The DNA here is from genome assembly GCA_003490025.1 of Geobacter sp. GTDB lineage: Bacteria > Desulfobacterota > Desulfuromonadia > Geobacterales > Geobacteraceae > Geomonas. The sequence goes on from DNJC01000023.1 coordinate 8,701, forward strand.
CGTCCTCTACGCCGAACCGAACTACCTGGTGCGCAAGAGCGCCACCCCCAACGACAGCATGTACCCGCAGCAGTGGAACCTGCCGCTCATCTTTGCCCCGGCCGCCTGGGAGCGCTTCACCGGGAGCAACGCCGCCGGTTCGGTACTGGTCGCGGTGCTGGACACGGGGATAGCGTACACCCATCCCGATCTGGTCCAAAACCTCTGGACCAACCCCGGCGAAATCCCCGGCAACGGCATCGACGACGACGGCGACGGCATCGTCGACGACTACTACGGGGCCAACTTCGGGGGGCTCACGCCCGGGGATCCCTGGGACGACGACACGGCCGACAGCCACGGGTCTCACGTTTCCGGGATCATCGGGGCCGCGGGCGACAACGGCCCCGGCATCGCCGGGATCAACTGGGGAGTCCGCATCATGGCGGTCAAGTTCCTGCACGGACCNNGCGCTGGTGGTCTCGGCCGCCGGCAACGGCGGCCTGAACCTGGACCGGACCAGGGTCTACCCCGCATCGGTGAGGATTCCCAACAACATCTCGGTCGCCGCCGTGACGCGAAACGACACCCTGGCAGGGTACTCGGACTACGGCCGGCACGTGGTCGACATCGCCGCTCCCGGGGGGGCCGGCACGGGAAGCGCCGACGCGATACTCAGCACCGTCTGGCTTTCCAACGGCTCCCAGCTGTACCGGACCACCGCCGGAACCTCGATGGCGGCGCCCCACGTAAGCGGCGCGGCCGCCCTGATCTGGAACAGCAACCCCGCTCTGACCGGGTACCAGGTGAAGGCGCGGATCCTGAACGGCGCCGACGCCGGGGGCGACTACGCGCAGAAGGTGATAACCGGGGGGAGGCTGAACCTGGAGCGCGCCCTGACCGTCGGCGAACTCCCCGCCGTTTTCGACGTCTCCCCCTACCGCGTGCAGGCTGGAACGGAGGTCACCGTCACGGGGACCGGGTTCGGCGCGGCCGCCGGCTCGCTCACCATCGGAGGCTCTCCCGCCACGCTGGTTTCCTGGAGCGACGGCGCCATAACCGCCAGGGTCCCCGCGGCGTCGGGGGACAACACGGTGAGGGTCTCCGGCGGGGGGGGCGGCTTCCCGCTCCTCTACCCCGCCCCCCCTTCCCTGCAGATCACGGCGAACCCTGTCGCCATGGCGGGGCCCGGAACCGTGGTGTTCAACCTAGGCATTGCCGGCGCAGACACCAGGATAGTGAAGTACGAGTGGTCGCTCGGAGGCGCCCCCCTTGCCGAGATCCCGGGGGTCACCACCTCGGTTTCCCAGGAGATCGGCACGCAGGGGGAATACCTGGTGGGGGCCAGGGTCACCGACGACCTGGGACGAACGGCCGAGGCGTCGCTTGCCTACCGGGGAGAGGGGAGTTCCGGCTCCGGGGGGTGCTTCATAGCGACGGCCGCCTACGGGAGCTACCTCCATCCCAAGGTCGGCGTGCTGCGCCGCTTCCGCGACCGGGTGCTCATGGGAAGCTCCCCCGGAAGACTCTTCGTCGACTGGTACTACCGCCACAGCCCCGCCCTGGCCGCAATCATCGCGCGGCACGACTGTCTCAGGGTGCTCGCCCGGCTCCTTCTGACCCCTGTTGTCTTCGCCCTGGAGGCGCCGTTTCCGACGCTCTCCCTTTTGGGCTTCTCGCTTTTCTCCGCCGCGGCCGCCATCCGGAGCAGGAAAAGGTTGCATCCCTGTTGACCAGCCGCGTCCGCATGCCTCTGTCGCACCACTAAACTCTCCCCGCCCCCTTGCACTTCAACAGGACAAATGCTATCTTTTTGTTCGTTTCACATTAACCCGACCGAACCGAGGTAGTCATGAACATATTATCGAGATGCGTCGTCGCGCTGGCGATCCTCGCCAGCGCCGCCACCTGCTTCGGACAGGGGCTCGCCGAACGGGTGCAGGAACACACGCTGAAAAACGGCATGAAGCTCCTCATGGTGGAGCGCCACACCTCCCCCACGGTGGCCGCCTGGATCCGCTTCAAGGTGGGGAGCGTCGACGAGCGAAGCGACGAGCGGGGGCTCGCCCACCTGCTGGAGCACATGCTGTTCAAGGGGACCAAGCGGCTCGGAACCAGGGATTACGCCGCCGAGAAGCCGATCCTGGACAGAATCGAGCAGACCGCCCAGAAGCTGATGGCGGAACAGGTGAAGAGGGAGCATGCCGACCGGAAGCTGGTCGAGACGCTTTCAGCCGAACTGGCGCGCCTGGAGAAGGAGGCCGAGAAGTACGTCGTCAAGGAGGAGTTCGCCGACATCTACGCCCGAAACGGCGGCTCCGGCTACAACGCCTTCACCAGCAAGGACGGCACCACCTACCTCATCAACCTGCCGGCCAACAAGCTGGAACTCTGGGCCACGATCGAGTCGGACCGGATGCAGAACGCGGTGCTCAGGGAGTTCTACACGGAGCGGTCGGTGGTGATGGAGGAGCGGCGCCGCTCCTACGACGCGGAGACCGAGGGGAAACTGTGGGAGACCTTCCTGGCCAACGCCTTCATCGCGCACCCCAACGGGCAGCCGACCATAGGGTGGATGTCCGACATCGAGAACCTNNGCGAACATAGCTCCCGGCACGCCGGTTGCGCCGGTCGCCGTGGAGGAACCGGCGCAGTCCGGGGAGAAGCGGATCGAGGTGATCGGCGACGCCGAGCCCGAGCTGATGGTCGGCTTCCACAAGCCCACCCTCCCCGCCCCGGACGACTACGTCTTCGACGTGATCGACATGCTCCTCACCAACGGCCGGACCTCGCGGCTCTACAAGAAGCTGGTGCTGGAGAAGAAGCTCGCCACCTCGGTTTCCTCCTTCGGCGCTCCCGGGAGCAGGTACCCCAACCTCTTCATCATCAACGCCACGCCGCGTGCGCCGCACACGGTCCCCGAGGTCGAGGCGGCCATCGACGAGGAGCTGGAGCGGCTGAAGACTGAGCCGATGACGCGCGACGAGCTGCAGCAGATCCTGAACCACCTGGAATTCGAGGAATCGCGCCAGATGGCATCCAACGGAGGGCTTGCCAGGAACCTCACCGAGTACGAGGCGATCGCCGGGACCTGGCGCTACCTGATCGAGCACCGGCAGAAGGTGGCGACCATCACGGCGGACGACGTCATGCGGGTGGCGAAGCAGTACTTCACGCGCCTGAACAGGACCGTCGGTTTCATCACCAAGCTGCAGTAGTGGAGCCACTGAAAACAAAGGGGAAAAAGGATAATGATTTCCGATAGAAAGTCCCAGGTCTCAACCTACAGGAAGGCGATGGCGCGGCTCGTTCTGCCGATCTGCCTGGCGGCCCTCGCCGCCGGCTGCAGCACTACCATGCAGGCGGGCGCGGCCAAGACAGCGGCGCAAACCGGGGCGTCCACGGATCCGCGCAGGTTGGAGTTCCCTGCCCTGAAGTTCCAGCTCCCCAAGAGCGAGCGGGTACAGCTTAAAAACGGCATGACCGTCTACCTGCTGCAGGACCGCGAACTCCCGATAGTCAACCTCTCCGCCTACCTCAACTCGGGAAGCATCTACGAGCCCGACGAGAAGGTGGGGCTCGCCTCCCTTACCGGCGCGACACTTCGCAGCGGCGGCACGCTGCAGACCCCCGCGGAGAAGCTGGACAAGGAACTCGAGTTCATGGCCTCATCCATCGAATCGTCGGTGAACGCGGACCACGCCAACGTCTCGCTCACCACGCTCTCGAAGAACCTCGACCGCACGCTGGAGCTTTTCGCCCAAGTGATGACCCGGCCGGCGTTCGATCCGGCGCGGGTTGAGCTCGCCAAGAGCCACGCCCTGGAGGGGATCCGGCGCCAGAACGACGACCCCAAGGCGATAGCGGGAAGGGAACTGACGAAGGCGGTCTACGCCGGGCACCCGCTCGGGCGCATCCCGACCGTCGCCACGGTGAACGCCATCACCCGGGACGACATGATCGCGTTCCACAGGCGCTACTTCTACCCCGCCAACACCATCGTGGCCGTCTCCGGTGACTTCGACAGGGAGAAGCTTTTGGAGAGCCTGGACAAGCTTTTCGGCGCCTGGCCCAACGGGAAGGAGCCGTTCCCGGCGGTGTCCAAGCCGAGCGAGGAGTTGAGCCCGGCCGTGCTGCACGTGCAGAAGGAGGTGAACCAGTCGGTGATCCGGATGGGGCACCTCGGCATCGACAAGAACAACCCGGATCTCTACGCCGTCAGGGTGATGGACTACATCCTCGGCGGCGGCTTCACCTCCCGCCTGACCCAGGAGATCCGCTCCAACCAGGGGCTCGCCTACAACGTCGACAGCTACTTCGACATCGGCAGGCGCTTCAAGGGACCGTTCATAGCCGAGACCGAGACCAAGTCCGAGACGACGGCCAAGACCATCACGCTGCTTCGCTCCATCATCGCGGGGATGACGCAGGCCGAGGTCTCGGAGCAGGAGCTGCAGCTTGCCAAGGACTCCATCATCAATTCCTTCATCTTCGGTTTCGAGCGGAGCAGCGCCGTGGTGAACCAGCAGGCGCGGCTCGAGTTCTACGGCTACCCCGCCGGGTACCTGGAGAACTACCGCGACAACATCGCCAAGGTGACGCGCGCCGACGTGCTGAGGGTGGCGAGGAAATACCTGCATATGGACGCCATGAGGCTCGTGGTGGTGGGGGACGAGAAGAAGTTCGACCAGCCGCTTTCC
>DNJC01000023.1:13454-80792 GCA_003490025.1 Geobacter sp.
CGCTTCTCAAGGAACGCCTTGATCCCCTCCGCGTAATCCTTGCTGTCGTACACCGTCCTCCTGAGCCCCTGCACCCTCTCGAAGGTGAGCGGGGAGAGCGGGTGCGCGCTCGCCAGGAGCCTGATCTGCTCCTTTATCACGCCGATGCTTAAGGGGCTGTTCCTGGTGATCTTCCCGGCCATGCTGTAGGTGAACTCCTCCAGCTTGTCGTCATCCACCAGGTGGTTCAGAAGACCCGCCTTGCTCGCCTGCTCCGCCGAGAGCGGCTCCGCCGTGAAGAACATCTCCTTGGCGATGTTCACCCCCATGATGTTTATGAAGTGCAGTATCCCGGAGACGTTGTACGGAACCCCGATCTTCGCCGGCGTCATGCAGAACGCGGCGGAATGGCAGCCGATCAGGATGTCGCACGACAGCGCCAGGTCGCAGGCGCCGCCCCAGACGCTCCCCTCTATCATGGCGATGACGGGAATCGGGAGGCTCTGTATCGACCTCAACACCGTTACCAGCGGGTCGTTGTAGGCGAGCGGGTCGCGCCCCGGAAGCGGCAGTTCGTGCACGTCGTGCCCCGCCGACCAGACCTTGGCCCCCTTCTGGGCCCTGATTACCAGTACCCGCATCCTCCCCTTTTGCAGCGCCCCTATCGACTGCAGCATCTCGCTGATGAGCGCGCTGCTCAGGACGTTGCGATGCTCCGGGTTGTTGAAGGTGATGGTCCCTATGTTGTCCTGCAACTGAGTGGTGATGACAGTCATTTTTCTCCCCTCTACCGTAGTGACGACCAGACAAGGATGCACGAGGATGGCTATCGGCAACTCGGATTGTAGCAGGTAAAACCCGGAAATCAGAAAGCGGTCTGCAAAAGTCTCATGAACTGATCCAGCCGGTAACCGGCCGCCGCCGCGCTGTCACGCAGCAGCGTGCAGATCGCCTCGTCCGTCTGGTCCGACACCTCTTGCGGGGCCTCCTGCTCCGGGAGTGCGGCGAACGGCGCCACCCTCGGGAGCCACTCCAAAAGCGTTTCCAGGCGCTCCTTGTTGAACCACTCCGCCCCCCCGCTTTCGTGCAACTGCAGGAAGGCTGCGGCCGTCGGGTCGTCGAGGAGTTCGTCCGTCGCCTCGGCCACGTCGAGTTCGCGGCAGCGGGAAAGGAACGAGTCGTGCCGCAAGAGCACGCGCAGCAGTTCGCCGTAAACCCACGGGGAGAGCGGCGCCGGTTCTTCGGGCTCCGGCTGCGGCAATTCCTGGAACGCCTGCACCACCGGACGCATGAGGCCCAGGGTTTCGAACATCTGCGCGGACTCATCTTCGCCCAGCTCCCCGATCCGGTGCAGGGCGAGGTAGGCGCAAAGAAGCAGCCACTCGACCGTTGAGCCGGCGGGCTCGAATCCCGGCCGGCTCAGCGCCTGGAACACCTCGATCCCGAACGAGGCGAGCAGCGAGCGCTGCCCCTTTGCCTCGGCAAAGGGGGCGGCCCCCTTCAGGAAGGCAGCCAGAAGCGGCTCCAGCGGCGAGACCATCGACTGGATATCGGACTCCGGCTCCTGCGCCGCCGCGCTCGCCTTGGCCAGGAAGGCGCGCAGGGAGTCGTTCGCGGAGGCGTAGCGGACCTGCTTCACCTCCTCCTCCATGCTCTCCACGCCGGCGCCGTTCAACCGGTGGCACAGGGCGCCCCAGTTGCCGNNCTGAGGAAGCTCAGCCCGCAGGCGTAATCCTTGAAGATGTAGTAATGCCGCCCGTCGCCGTTGAACCCGAGGGACTCCCCGAGGGTGGTCTGCGCGAGGCGCGTTCCGCCCGCCGCGTCCTTCCTCAGCACCGCGCACGAGGTCTTGATCCACCCGGCGGTGGAGGCGTAGGCGTTGTGGAACAGGATGATCCCCCGCTCGCCGTTGTTCCGGTTGGAGTAGGCGAAGACGTTCTCGTTCACGCTGTGGCCGCTGTAGTAGTCGTACAGGGTGAACTGCTCGCTCCCGGAGAAGATGTGGCGCCGGCGCATGAGGGGGAAGATGTCGCTCTCGTGCCGCGCCACCAGGTGCTGGTCCACCGGCTCGTCCCAGTAGGCGCGCCGGTACTCCATGCCGTACTTCTCGTGGAACCCCTCGATCTGGCCATGCCCGAACATCGGGAGCCCCGGCATGGTGACCAGGAGCACGGTGGCCCCGAAGTACTTACCCTCCTTGCCGAACTGCTCCACCGCGGTCCGCTCGTCCGGGTTGTTCATGAAGTTGACGAAACGCTTCAGGATCTCCGGCTCGAACTCCAGGACGTTCTTCACGGTCTGGCGGTACTTGGCGTTCTCCTCCATCTTCAGCATGTTCATGAAGGCGCTGTTGTAGACCCGGTGCATGCCGAGGGTCCTGACGAAGTATCCCTCCATGAGCCAGAACGCCTCGGCCAGAAGGAGCGTGTCGGGCGCCTCGACGGCGACCCGGTCCACCACCTCGCGCCAGAACTCGGCCGGAAAGACCTGGTCGAAGCTGGGGCGGTCCATGCCGTGCTCGGCCCTCGAGGGGACGCCGCTGCCGTGGCCGGGGAGCGGGAACCAGAGCCTCTGGTAGTGCTTCTTGGCGAGGGTCATGGCCGCGTCGAAGCGGATGATCGGGAACTGGCGCGCCACGTGGAGGATGGTCCCTATCACCGCCTCGCGCACCTCCGGTATCAGGTAGTTGAGCTGCGCCGTGTCGTTCCAGGGGGTGGAGGTGCCGTCGTTGCCGTGGTAGATGTAGCGCACCCGCCCGTTGCCGCGGTCGAGGTGCTTGAAGACCACCGCCGCGTCCCGCTTGTCCCAGTAGCCGTCCTCGATGAAGAGCCCGATGCGGCCGTCCGGGGAGAGGTCCGGGCCGTTGAACTGGTAATCCGGGTAGGGGGGGTAGTCCTGCTGGATGAACCAGTCCGGGTGCTCCACGGTCCACTTCGAGTAGAGCCCGGTGTGGTTGGGGACCATGTCGCTCGCGAGCCGGATGCCGCGCGCGCTGCAGCGCTGCCTCAGGTTTTCCAGCGCCCCGTCCCCCCCAAGGTCCGCCGCGATGACGTAGTCGTAGAGGGAGTAGGCGGAGGAGATCGCCTCGTTGTTGCCGCTGATGCGCTTGATGGTCTGCGAGGAGGGTGAGCGCTCCCAGATGCCGATCAGCCAGAGGCCGGAGAACCCGTAGCGCGCCAGACGGTCCAGTTCCGCGTCGGGGATCTGGTCCAGGGTGTGCACCTCGGTCTGGTAGGTCTTGGCGAGCTGCCCCAGCCAGACGTAGACCATCTTGGCTATCATGACCACGTTCGCCATCCAGTCCGCGTCACGGGAGAAGCGCTCGTACTCGGGGTACTCGTCCCCGCCGCGCCGCCCCTTCCCGAACTTCAGCACCTTGGGCTCTCCCGGGCCGCCGAAGAAGGCGCGCCCTTCCTGGGAGACGATGTCGAGGGCGGTGACGAGTTCGGTCAAGAGCTCCGAGGGGAGGATATGCGCCCAGTGCTCCCTGATGTAGGCGATCTGCCCGGTAAGGGAATCGGGTGAGGCCTTGGCGGGGGCGCGTAAGAGTTCCGGAAGCGGCACGCCGATCGGCTCGAAGGGGGGCGCCTTGTAGAGACCGCGGTCCAGGTCGCCGACGACCTTCGGGTAGGGGGAGGTCTGCCCGAGTTCCTTGTGGTCGAAGAGGGTGCGGAACGGGTTCAGAGCACGGTTCTCGCTGTTCAGCAGGAGCAAAAGAAGCTCGGCGGAGAGCGCCTGCCTCCTGGAATTTTCCGCATCGTCGGAGGCCAGGAAGGCTTCGGGGGTCTCGACCCCGGCCACCATCTGCCGCGACGGGAACAGTTCCATGAAGCGGTTGAGCGTGACGGCCGCGTCGCCGGAGAAGGAGGGGTAACCCGCCTGCGCCATCACCGCGGTCAGCACCCCCGGTTGCTGGTTGGTGCAGTACTGCCCGATAACGTAGCGGAAGATGCGGCTCATTATCGAATAAAGGTGCAAAAGCCCCGGCTGTATCGGGGTGTCGGGCGGGGAGAGCTGACGGTTCAGCCGTGTGGCGACGCGCCGCGCGTAGATGATGCCGGGAGCGCCCCCAAGCTCCGCCAGAAGGGGACGCAGCTCTATTCTCCTGCCGCAATCGGCGGAGATCTGGATCTGGAAAGGGAAATAGTCCGAGTTAATAAACCTCTGCTTCATCAAGCACCTCTTGAGCCTATTGCATAGGATGGTCCAGCTCCGGCCATGTNNTGCAACCGAAATCAATCTCCACTTCTTGCCGGGGATTTGCCCTTGACACAGTTCGAGATTTCACCTAAATCTAGTGCTGCGATGAGCAAAACCCCCCTTTTTTAGATAGGATAACTGCCATCAAAGCCTCCATCCTGATAGAGATTCTCCGGCGGCACCGCAAGGCGGCAGTCGCGCTGCTACTGATAGTCACACTGGTACCCGCTGTCCGGTTCACCCGGTTCATTATCACCCCCCCCGGGGACGGCAAGCGGGCCGAGATCGTAGAGCTGGGACGAGGCCAGACGCTCCGCTCACTGGCGGCAGGGCTGGAGGGGCGCCGCCTTGTCTCCAGCGCCAGGCTCTTCACCCTATACGCCCGCATCATGGGAGGGGCCTCGCGCCTCAAGGCGGGTCCGTACCTCCTCGACGACGGCATGCGCCCCGGCGAGATACTGTCCAAGATGCTGAAGGGGGACGTGTACCAGAGGCTTTTTGCCCTGCCGCAGGGGTATTCCAGCTACCAGGTGGCGGAGATGCTCGAGAAGCGGGGGATATTCGGCAAGGAGCGCTTTCTCGAGGCGTGCCGCGACCGGGCGATCCTGGGGGAGCTGGGGGTGACCGCTCCCAGCGCCGAAGGGTACCTCTTTCCCGGCAGCTACAACATCCTCCCCGGCAGGACCGAGCGCGAGGTGGTGAAGGAAATGGTCAGCCGGCAAAAGGCGCTCCTCGACGCGGGGCTGACCGCCCGGGGGAAGGCGAAGGGACTCTCCCCCAACGAACTCCTCACCCTTGCCTCCATGGTGGAAAAAGAGGCGGTGCTGCCGGCCGAGAAGCCGCTGATAGCGGCGGTGTTCATGAACAGGATCAGGCTCGGCATGCGTCTGCAGAGCGACCCCACCGCGCTCTACGGCGTGCGCGCCTTCGCCGGGAAGGTATCGCGCGACGACATCCTGAGGCAGACACCGTACAACACCTACCTCATCCCCTCCCTTCCCCCCGGCCCGATAGGGAACCCGGGGAAGGACGCGATAGAGGCGGTGCTGAGCCATCCTCAGGTTCCGTTTCTTTATTTTGTCGCCCGCGGCGACGGGAGCCACCACTTCTCCAGCGACCTCCCCTCCCACAACGACGCGGTGCGCAGGTATCTCAGGTCTCCAGGCATGGCCACTTCGGGGAGAACCAGATGACGAGCCGCATCCTGCTGCTGGAAGACAACGAGCGACTGGCCGCGATGCTGAAGAGCTTCCTGGAGTCCNNGTGGAGGTGCTGCAGAGGCTGCGCAGGACGCCGTCCCTGCAGGCGCTCCCGGTGATCATCATGACCGGCGTGTACCGCGGCGAAGGGTACGCCCGGGCTGCGGAAAAGCTCGGCGTCAAGGCGTACCTGGAGAAGCCGTTCTGCAAGGACGAATTCCTGCAGGCGGTAGGCTCCGCGCTGGAGCCGGCGCCGCGCCCAAGGGAGCTGGCAGACCTGCTGATAGAGGTGTTCAGGGAAGGGAAAAGCGGGACGCTGGAGCTTCCGGGGGGGACCCGCGTCGCCCTCGTCGGCGGCGAGGCCGCCGGCTTCTCCTCGCCGCAGTTCATCCCGTTCCTCGTTTCGGCCGGGCACCTGACCCGCGCGGACCTCGAGTCGTACCCCCCCGGCAGGCCGGGGAAGCTGCCGCTCACCGAGTCCGGCCTTTTGACCCTCGACGACCTGCAGGAGCAGTCACGCCTGTTCCTGTCCAAATGCCTCGTCGAGGCGGTGCTGCAGAACCATCCCGCCACGCTCTCTCCCGAAGCCGGCGCCGTCGAACTCCCTCTCGCCCCCGTCCTCTTGCCCCGCCTGTTGCACCAGGCCGCGCGCGGCGGCGCGGACCGTTTCTCCATGGAGGGGTTCCTCAATGGGTGCGGCGCGCTCTACCCGGTGAGGACCACAGAATACTTCCGTCTTGCCAACCTGCTCAACATGGGACGCGAGGAGATCGAACTCCTGCAGCAGCTGGGACGCGGGGCAACGACGGCCCAGGTGCTCGGCTCCGGCGCCTCCAGGGGGCAGGGGGCGTTCCTCGACTTCCTCGCGCGGATGGGGATGGTCTCCCTGGAGGCGTTTCCCGCAGCGGACCAGCAGGCGGATTTCCCCCAGAAAAGGCTCCTGAACCGCCCCATAGAGGAGGTCGCCGAGCCCGACAGCGACTCGATGAGCTTCGAGGACCTGGTGGACGAGGTTTCCGACTCCGTGGAACTCGTCGTCGGCGAGACGGGTATGGCGGCGCCGCTCTCCGCAAGCGAGATCGATTTCGAGCAGGAGGTGCAGCGCGACTACGCCGCCATCCAGGACAAGAACTACTACGAGATCTTCTCGATGACCCAGGGGAATTTCAGTTTCGCCTCGCTCAAGGAGGCGTACTTCGCAAAGACCAGGGAGTACTCCCCGGAGAAATTCATGCAGCTCTCAGGCGCCACCCTCTCCCGCGCCCAGGACGTCCTCTCCCATTACGCCAACGCCTACAACACCCTCTCCAGCGTGGTCGCCAAGGAGCGCTACGACGAGATGCTGAACGCCGACAGCATCGGGCTGGACGGGAAACGCGACGACGAGCTGCAGGCCCGCATCCAGTTCCAGTCGGGAAAGGTCTTCCTGGAGATGGAGGACTACAGCAACGCCGAACGCGCGCTGCAGGACGCCTACACGCTCGACCCGCAGGACGCCGAGACCAGCGCGTACCTCGCCTGGTCCATATACAAGAACCCGAGCAGCCGCGGCTCCCGGATGGCGCTGGAGAAGTGCCGCATGCTCCTCTCCAAGAGCCTGCAGATGGGGCGCTGCGCCGAGGCCTTCGCCTTCCGCGGCTGGATACTGCTGGACGAAGGGAGGGACGGCCTGGCCGAAGGGGAGTTCCTCAAGGCGCTCAAGCTGAGCCCCCAGGAGCAGCACGCCCTGGGCGGCATGCGCCTGATCAAGGAGCGTCGCGAGGCCGAGAAGAAAGGGCTCTTCAAGAGGATCTTCGGCTAGCCTCCCCCGCAGTTCCCGTTCACCGGCGGCCTTTCCTTTCCCCCCGGCTCCCCCTCCACCCGCGGCACCAGCCCGATTCGCCTCCAAGCCTCACTGCCGTTAAGCTACCCGATCGGCGACCGTCTTCCGCCACACGTCCTCCCCCTTCCTTCCATTACCGACCCGCTTGCCAAGCAATCATTAGTCTGTATTATTTTAAATATTTTTTAATCAGCCTTTGTTCGTAGGCGAAAGTACGGCAGACAACGGATCGCGCAGGGGGAAGGACGAGACTCCCGTTGCGTCCCTGTAGCCGCAACTAAGAAAAAGGAGGATGTCATGAGAAAAATGATGTTTGTCGCCGCCGCGTTGACGATCTGCGCTTCGGCCGGGCAGGCGGCGGAACCGGCCGGCAACGTGATCAAGATCGGCATGGTGAACGACCAGACCGGCGCCAACAAGGGATCGGGGAGGGGGATGAAGGTCGGGGTGGACGCCTACTTCAGGACGATCAACGAAAAGGGCGGGGTCAACGGGAAGAGGGTCGAACTGATCACCGTGGACGACCAGATGGTGACGGAAAAGACGGTCGACGGCCTGCTGAAGCTGGTCGAGGAGCAGAAGGTTTTCGCCGTGGTCGGTTCGGTCGGTTCATCCAACTGCGTCGCCAGCCTCCCCATCGTCAAGGAATACAAACTCCCCTTCATCAACCCGAGGACCGGCGCCTCCGATCTCAGGAAGCCGGTCATGAAGGAAGTGATCCATATCAGGGCGAGCTATCAGCAGGAGGTCGACAAGATCGTGGACCAGCTGGTCAGGCAGGGGGCGAAGCGTTTCGCCGTCTTCTACCAAAACGACACGCTCGGGACCGACATCCTCACCTCGACGGAGAACGCCGTGAAGCGCCACGGCCTGAGCGTCGTTTCCAAGGGTTCCTTCGAGAGGAGGACCACGGCGGTGACCGCCGGGCTTGCCGCCATCATGGAAGGAAAGCCGGACGCCATCATCGTCGGAGCGGTCTATGCGCCGGGGGCCGAGTTCATCAAGCTCGCCAGGAAGGAGGGGGTGACCGCGCGCCTCGCCGCCTGCTCCTTCGCCGGCGGCTCCAACCTTGTCAAGGCGGTCGGCCCCGCCGCGGAGGGGCTGATCATGAGCCAGGTGGTGCCGGAACTCGACGACCTGTCGCTGCCGATCACGAAGGAATGCAAGGAAGCGATCGAGAAGTACCCGGAGGAGGTCGGCTTCAACACGGTCAGCATGGAAGGGTGCATGGCGGCGAAGTCGATGGTCATGGCGCTGGAAAAGGCGGGGAATCCGCCGACGCAGGCGGGGTTCCTGAACGCATACGAGGGCATGAAGGGGGCCGACATGGGGGGGATCAAGCTCACCTTCACCCCCGACGACCACCAGGGACAGGACAACGTCTACCTGCAGGTGGTGCAGGGGAACAAGCTGACTTCACTGAAAGGGAAGTAAAACATCCCAGGAGTCTGGAGAGTCAGGAAGGGAGCCGGTGCCATGCCCTCGCAGCGTGGCGCCGGTTTTACTGAAACCGAGACAAATCCGGGGGCGTCGAAAAATGACCGTCAAAAGCAAGCTGCTGGGAAACATCGCGCTCACTATCGTCGGGATCTCCGTTATCGCCGGCATCGGGCTCTTCTCCATCGCCAAGGTGAAGTCGAGCATCGAGATCCTCACCGGCAAGTCGACGCCGCTGCACCTGAAGATGCTCGAGCTGCAGCAGACGGTGGAGAAGGTCTCGGCGGACTTCATGCGGCTTGAAATGACGACGGAACCGGCGGAGGTGGCCCGCCTGTCGGAAACCATCACCACCAGGATCAGGAGGATGGAAACGCTGAACCAGGAGATCCTCGACGGCGGCGCCTCTTCCAGCGGCGTCGATACGCAGGTGCTGCGCGACATCGAAAAGACGGTGGTCCAGGTCGCCTCCCAGCGGTTGAAGGACATGGCGCTCTTCAGGAACGAGATAGCCAGCGTCAACACGGAGCTGCAGAAGGGGGAGGCGAGCGTTACCGGGATGCGCAAGCAGATAAGCAGGATGGGGAACAACGCCCTGCAGGCGATCAACTCGTCGCAGGCGGCCAACCTCCAGGTGAACAGCAGCATCAAGAAGCTGCTCACCCTGCAAAGCCGCCTGAAGGACATCCACATCATCCTGAGCGACCTGGAACTGGTGAAGAACAAGTTCAAGATAGCCCCGCTCAAGGAGCGCCTGAAGAACACCGTGGAGCTGACCCGCAACATCGAGGTCGATCACGGGGACAACGCTGCCATCAAGGAGGTGAAGGGTGTCGCCCTGGACATCCTGAACCAGATCGGCGCCGAGGAGGGGGGGCTCGTGGCCCTCAGGATGGAGATCCTGAACTCGCCCGACAAGGCGGAAACCGAGCAGTACGCGACGAAAAGCCGCGACATCATGAGGCCCCTGGAGGAGAACAGCAAGAAGATCTTCAACACCATCGACGCTCTCGAGTTGCAGATCGTGAAGGACCGCAACAACGTCGTCACCTCTCTCGGTTTCCAGAACGCGGCGAACAGCGTCATCGAGGCCGGCAGCGGCATAAGCGTCGACGTGAAGGAGCTGAACGCGGGGGTCCGGCAGATCATGCTGAGTTCCACCGATGCCGAGGTCGCGAGGCTCGCCGCTTCCCTCGGACAGGCGCAGAAAAGGGTCGAGGCCAACATAGCGACGGCGCAAAAGCTCTTGCTCGATTCGGGGCAAAAGGAGCTGGCCCAGAGCATAGCCGAGGTTTCCGGGACCATACGCCGGGCAGGCTCATCCATCCAGAAGATCCAGACGACGAAGCTTAACGTCATCAGGAGCAACCTCGCCATGCAGAAGGCGCTTGACTCCGCGCGCGGGATCTCGAAGGAGCAGGCGCAAAGAAGCGAGGAACAGGTCAAGAGCATCGGGGAGAATCAACAGCAGATCCTGACCGGCGTCCGGCAGGCGGTCAGGAACGCGACCGTCCTCTCCTACGTCATGATAGGGGTCTCGCTCGCCGTCGTGCTCATCTCCCTCCTGATAAGCCTGCGCATCATAGCCTCGATCACCAAGCCTCTCGGACACGCGAAGAGCGTCACCGCCGAGATCGCGGCAGGGGACCTGACCAGGCGGATCAAGACCGGATCCCGGGACGAGATCAGCGACATCTGCGGCAGCATCAACAACATCGTGGTGCACTTCCACGAGGTGATCTCGAAGGTATCGCACAACACGGCCCAGGTTGCCTCCGCCTCCATCCAGCTCTCCTGCGCCGCGGAACGGATGGCGTCGGGCGCGGCCCTGGTCGCGGGGCAGGCGGCGACGGTCGCGACGGCCAGCGAGGAGATGGCGGCCACCTCCAACGAGATCGCGGGGAACTGCACGCAGGCCGCGGCAGGGTCCCAGCAGGCCAACGACGCGGCGGTCACCGGCGCGGAAGTGGTGAGGGAGACGGTCCAGGGGATGAACCGGATCGCCGAGAAGGTGCGGGAGTCGGCCGTCACCATCGGCGACCTGGGGTGCAAGTCCGAGCAGATCGGCGCCATCGTCAACACCATCAACGACATAGCGGACCAGACCAACCTCCTTGCGCTGAACGCGGCCATCGAGGCTGCGCGCGCCGGCGAGCAGGGGCGGGGATTCGCCGTGGTGGCCGACGAGGTGCGTGCGCTGGCCCAAAGAACGACCAGCGCGACCCGGGAGATCGGCGAGATGATCAAATCGGTGCAGCAGCAGACCAAGGGCGCCATCGCCGTGATGGAATCGGGGGTGGAGAGCGTGGAGAAGGGAACGGTCGAGGCCGCCAAATCGGGCGCCGCCCTGGAGGAGATCCTGCAGCAGATAGGCTCGGTCGCCCTGCAGGTAAACCAGATCGCCACCGCCGCCGAGGAACAGACAGCGACCACCGGCGAGATCAGCAGCAACATCCAGAACATCAACGAAGTCGTCCAGGACACGTCGAAAAACGCCCAGGAATCCGCCGCTTCCGCTCTGCAACTCTCCAGGCTGGCCGAAGAGCAGCAGAACCTGGTCGGACAGTTCAGGCTGAGCTAACTTCCGAAAAGAACAGACGGGTGACAAGTCATGATGCAGATACTGATCGAGAACCCGCTGATGCTCCTGCTCATGGTGGCCGCCATCGGCTACCCGCTGGGACGCATCAAAGTCTACGGCATCACCCTCGGCGTCGGTGCCGTCCTCTTCGTGGGGCTCGCCTTCGGCGCGCTGCACCCGGACATGAAGGCGCCCGCCATCGCCTACATCATGGGGCAGGCCCTCTTCGTCTACACGGTCGGCCTCTCGGCCGGGCCCTCGTTCGTCTCCACCTTCCGCAGGAACGGGGTCAGGAACAACATGCTCGCCGGCGCGGTCCTGTGCGCCTCAGCAACCATCTGCGCGCTGCTCCAGAAATACTTCATGCTCAAGCCCGGCATCGCCGCCGGGATATTCTGCGGCTCCATGACAGCCTCCCCAGCGCTTGGCGGCGCGCTGGAATCGATACGGCAGACGGCCCCGGCCGACATGCTCGAAGCGCTCCTGGCCGAGCCCGTGGTGGGATTCTCCGTCGCCTACCCGATAGGGGTCATCGGCCTCATGCTCACCATCAACGTCTGCCAGAAGCTCTGGAAGGTGGATTACCAGGCCGAGTTCAGGCAGATAAGGAAGCCGGAGGACCGCGACTCCCTGGTGCACTGCACCATCAAGGTGCAGAAATGCGAACAGGGGGTGACCGTTCACTCCCTGAAAAAGGCGAACGGCAGCGACCTCCTTTTCAGCCGGGTCAAGCGGGGGGAGGAGTTCTTCTTCGCCACCCCGGAAACGGTGCTGGAGGCCGGAGACCTGGTGATGGTCGCCGGCATGCCTAAGGAAATCGAGAAGGCCGCCGCGGCGCTCGGGGAAAGAAGGAGTAAGGACAGGCTGGGCCTCGACCGCACCGAATACGAGTACCGGAGGGTATTCGTGTCGAGCCCCCAGGCCATAGGGCGCACCATCGGCGAACTGCAGTTGGACCGGCGTTTCGGCGAGGTGGTCACACTGATACGTCGCGGCGACAACGAGTTCCTTCCCGATGCGGAGATGGTGCTGGAAATGGGAGACGTGGTCCGGGTGCTGGCGCACAAGACCAACATGGACGAGGTGACCACCTTCTTCGGCAACTCCTACCGGAAGGTGAGCGAGGTGGACGTGATGACCTTCAGCCTGGGCCTGGTCATCGGCCTTGTCGTGGGGCTCATCCCGTTTCCCTTCCCGGGCGGCGGATCGATGATGCTCGGGTTTGCCGGGGGGCCGCTCATAGTCGGGATTCTGCTCGGCACCTTCGGAAGGACCGGCAAGATGGTCTGGAGCCTGCCATACAGCGCCAGCATGACGCTGAAGCAGGTGGGGCTCGTCCTGTTCCTCGCCGGCATCGGCACCCGTTCCGGCTACAGCCTCCTCACCACGTTGAGCCACGGGGGCGGGGGAAGCATCTTCATCACCGGCGTCTGCATCACCACCGCCACCGCCTTCCTCGCCCTTTTCATCGGTCACAAGATCCTGAAGATCCCGATGTCGCTGGTGGTCGGCGTGGTGGCCGGGATGCACACCTCGACCCCCGGGCTGGGCTACATCAAGGAGCAGACCGGCAACGACCTGGCGGACCAGGGATACGCCTGCGTCTTCCCCTTCGCCACCATAGGAAAGATCATCCTCGTGCACATCCTGCTGGTGGTCATGGGGCAGGGGTGACCGGGGAGGTCAGGAGGGGGAGGGGTGTCGCCACTCCCCCCTGCTGCTCTACCTACTTTCTATTGTTCCTACGCTCCAGCGTGGGAACAGATCTCAGGACGCTCCCGCGTCCGGTTTTTCATCACCCATGGTTCCGGAGACAGCCCCCCTCGCCATTTAACGACCCTGATCACATCCACCCCTTCGAAGGTCATTGAGCCAACCCTGCCAGTCACCTTGACGGGCACCTTGTCCCCCGCCTGCAGCACGTCGATCAGTTCCCCCCGCTTGCATTTAACCATCAGATCCGGGATGCCGTCCTTGTCGTAGTCACCGATGCTGTAGAGACGCGGTTCCGCCGGGATGCCTTCCAGGCGGATCCACTCTTCCTCTAGGCGGAGTGGATTTTGTCACCAATTTAAATTTCGTTAATAACGTATGATTCTATAAAACATATAGTAAAGCGATGGTTCGGGTCATTGAGGCCTTGGCGGAGGCAGCGGTTTTCCGGGCGGGTGCGGTCCTTGTGGGGACTCACGCTTTCATGGCTATCGGCGTCATGCTTGGTATCCGCTGGTTCCCAAATACCATGATGACGAGGGATGTTGGTATAGCCGCGGAAAGAACAGTTTCGGTGGCACTACCTACACTACAGGCTGACATCCCCGCTACGATAGAAAGCCTCAAGATGGGGTTTTTCCCTGTCCCGGCAATGAATATGAAGCATCCGTCGACGACGTTTGTTATTAGAAAGAGCCAGTTGCGACTCGATCTCCTTTCCCCTAAAACCTCGGACTCTGATGAGCCTGCCCCGATCCCGAGATTCAACTGTGCTGCTCAGCCCCTCAGTTATCTGGGCTATCTTATCGAGGACCCGGTCCCTGCTGTCCTCCTGGACACCGATCCGGTACTGATAAATGTGCCTCAGCCCTCAAGGTATGCGTTGCACAAGCTGATCGTCTCGCAGGTGAGAGACATAAGCAAGGCCGCGAAGTCGGACAAAGACCTGCAGCAGGCGTATCAAATTCTGTCGGTTTTGAAAGAGGACAGGCCGGACGATATCCCGCCGGCGTGGGAGGATCTTGTGTCCCGAGGAACTAAATGGGAGCGCTTTGCAAAGGCTGGCCTGGAAGATATGGAGAAAAGATTCGGTTCGAAGGTCATCGATCAACTTTTAATCCAAAGAGAAAGGCCGAGGAGATGAACACGCCCGCCCGCAGCTTCTTTCGTCAGCCGTATAGCTTTCATATACATCCTCTAACGACGTCTAAAACCGCCATCAGCGCAATACGACAGGGTTTAGGGGTTGCGGACACCGCAACCGCACCGGCTACTGTATAGGCCCGCTATACATTTGCCGGGCCAGGACACCCTCCCTCCCTCTTGGCGACAAAGAGCATCTTCCGCTGTTTCAGCCACTTACGACATACACACGACATCGCGCAAAAATAGGCACGGCTAATGCTATGGAGGCCTGTGTATCAATATTTTCATTTTCCGCCGACGCCAGAACATGCCTCGCTACGGCAGTTCACGCGAATCTTGCCACGGCCGGATCCAACCCATTCGCAGAGGAACTCAATTCAACGCTGGGAGGAGAAACCATGAGATGCAGATCGGCAATCATCGTTCTGGCCGCACTCACAGTCGGAGCTTCCGGAGCGCCAGCCATGGAGCTCAGGGACGTCACCTACAACACGGAAGGAGCGGGGAAGGTTGTCTTCAGCCACAAGGTGCATCTTAAGAAGAAAACGGAAAAGAGCCCCAACGTGAGTTGCAAGAGCTGTCACGAGACCCCGCGCAGCGCCAAGGTCACCGCCACCATGAAGGATATGGAGCAGGGGAAATCGTGCGGCAAGTGCCACAACGGCAAGAAGGCGTTCAGCGTGAGCAAGTGCACCGCCTGCCACAGGGTGAAGAACATCACCTTCAAGGTCAAGGAGACCGGCCCGGTGCTCTTCAGCCATGCCAAGCATCTGAAAACGATGCAGTGCGACGCCTGCCACAACCAGCTCTACGCGACGGGCCCCAACAAGCAGGTCAGCATGGCCGAAATGGAGAAGGGGAAATCGTGCGGCGCCTGCCACAACGGGAGCAAGGCGTTCAGCATCGCCAAGTGCGACGCCTGCCACCCTGCGCCGAAGGAGGTCGTTTTCAAGGTGAAGGAAACCGGGCCCACCGTGTTCAGCCACGCGAATCACGTGGAGATGTACAGCTGCGGTTCCTGCCATACGAAGCTTTACTCGCTGGCACCGAACAAGCGCGTCTCCATGGCGGCCATGGAGAAGGGGAAATCGTGCGGCGCCTGCCACAACGCCAAGGATGCCTTCGCAGTTTCCCAATGCGACAAGTGCCATCCGGTAAAAGAGGTGAAGTTCAAGGTGGCCAAGGTCGGCGACGTCCGCTTCAGCCACGCCAACCATCTCGGCATGTACAAGTGCAACGACTGCCACAACAAGACCTTCCCGACCAGGAGCGGCAACAAGCCGGTATCCATGGGCGAGATGAAGAAGGCGAAGTCGTGCGGCGCCTGCCACGACGGCAACACCGCCTTCTCCGTGGCCGGGAATTGCGATTCCTGCCACGCACGCGGCAAAAGCTGAATACCCCTCCCCCCTCCGGGGGGAGGAGCTGTTATTCACTGGGGCTGCCCGCGGCGGCAGGGGACACTCTGAAATGGACGACTGGTGACGGGACGGCAGCGAAGGAAGGCGATATCGGAATTGCAGGAATAGCTGCAGGCAAAAATAAGGCGCCGGCCAATCGGAAACGAATGGCCGGCGCCGTCGTTCTGCCAGGTCGGTCGTCCTGTTCTGGGCCCGCCCTCCTTTGACCACGCGCAATCTATTTCAGTACTCGGAAGAGGCGACGCGTACCAGGTACGGTACGGGGCAACGGAAACGATGCCAGCCGAGACTACGGCTCCTCCTTTTTCTCGGCATCCTTCCCCCTCCAGGTGGTAGGTCCCAGCCAAAGGCTCAGGGCAACGAGGACCACCGACAGGAAGGCGAGATACCTGTCCCTCGATGCGAACCCGGCAACGGCGAGTATGAAGAGCGTGATCCCCAGAGGAAGTGAGGAGCGCCTCCTTTCGTCAGGAGTGCCTCTTGTCGTGGCGTAGCGGAAATACTGGAGTACGACCACCAATGCTGTACCTACGGCAAGGATCTTTATGGCGACCGATAACATTTCTCCCCCCTTGTTCCCCATTACTGGGTCACTTGCCGTAAAAGTCCTTAACGGAGATGCCCAGGCGCTTGAGCATGGTCTGGAAGTTCGGGCGCAGCATCCCGGTCTCCTCGGCGGCGCGGGAGATGTTCCAGTTGCTCCGCTTGAGCGCGCTCATGACGAAGGCCTTTTCCACGCTTTCAACGGAGCGGTCCCGGATGTGGCGCTTCATCTCCTTGAGCGCCTCCGCGTTGGTGGGGACGAAACCGTCGAAGCCGGCGCTCAGTTCCGCCACGTCGCCCATTTCCAGGTTCTCCTGCTGGATGATGTCACCCTCGGCGAGGACCACGGCCCGCTCGATGGTATTGACCAGCTCCCGCACGTTGCCCGGATAGGAGTAACTCTCCAGCAACTCCATCGCCTCCGGCGAAATGCCGCGGATGTCCTTGCCGACCTCCTGCATGAACTTGTTGATGAAGTGACGGATCAGAAGGGGGATGTCCCCCTTGCGCTCCCTGAGAGGGGGAAGCTCCAGCGGGATGATGTTGAGCCGGAAAAAGAGGTCTTCCCTGAATTTTCCTTCGGTCACCATGGTCTTCAGGCTCTTGTTGGTGGCCGCGACCAGGTGGACGTTGAAGGATACCGGCTGGGTCCCGCCGATGGGGGTCACCTGGCGCTCCTGCAGCACCCGCAGGAGCTTGGCCTGGGTGGCGAGGCTGATGTTGGAGACCTCGTCCATGAAGAGCGTCCCGCCATCGGCGACCATCAAGAGCCCCATCTTGGTCTGCACGGCGCCGGTGAAAGAGCCCTTCACATGCCCGAACAGCTCGCTTTCCAGGAGGTTTTCGGCGAGCGCCGTGCAGTCGACGGCGACAAACGGCTGGTCCCGTCTCGGGCTGTTCTTGTGGATGGCGCGCGCCGCCAGCTCCTTGCCGGTGCCGCTTTCGCCGGTGATCAGGACGGTGCTGTCGGTGGCCGCCACCTGGATGATCCGGCGGTAGACCTTCTGCATCTCGCGGCTTTCTCCGATGAACTGGTCGAACCCGTGGTGGCAGTCCATCTCCTTCTTTATCAGTATCTCGTCGACCGAGATCTTTCTCTGTTCCAGCGCAAGTTGCACCTTCTCGCGGATCTGCTCCGGGGTGAAGGGCTTCACGATGTAGTCGACCGTCCCGCTTTTCATCGCCTCGACGGCCGTCTCTACGGTGGCGAACCCGGTGATCATGATGACCGGCACGTCCGGTTGCAGGATCTTCACCGCGTTCAGCACCTCGAACCCGCTCATCCCCGGCATCTTCAGGTCCGTGATGATCAGGTCGAACTCTTTCTGCTGGAGCATCTCGATGGCCGCATGTCCGTTTTTGGCTGCGTCAACGCTGAAGGTGTCACCCTCAAGGATGCGGGTCAGGCCCTCTCTAATCACTGATTCGTCATCGACCACTAGGATATTCATGGACCCCACCCCGTTCGACTTCACTCATAGATGCGCCACCTTACGAATTGCAGCCAGTGCGGCCGATGGTTTCCGGATTCTGATACAGCCGGAGATCATGCTCAAC
This sequence comes from Geobacter sp., assembly GCA_003490025.1. Classification (GTDB taxonomy): domain Bacteria; phylum Desulfobacterota; class Desulfuromonadia; order Geobacterales; family Geobacteraceae; genus Geomonas. The sequence goes on from DNJC01000023.1 coordinate 31,053, forward strand.
CCCCATCACGCAGCTATCAATAGCACCATAACAAGCCGAATGTCAACCTAAAGACATGAAAATCATTTCACCAGATGGCACTGAGTTTCCTTTTGGCGCTATGACTACCCCGCTGGCACACCCCACCCCCAAAAGACCGTTTTTCCGGCAGCTTACCCGGTGTATGCGGGAGGCATACACCGTCGCAGCCCCCTTTACCAGTTGTTATCATTGATATTTTTCCGCCACACGTTCTTTCTCCGGTCCAGCGGCTGCGCCGGGATGTATATCCCCTCTATACATTCCCCGGGGGAAAACGGCTCCGCCCCCGCCAGCCACGCATTTTTTACCTTCAATATCGGTTACTTACAAAGCCGTACAGCGGCTGGCACGCTCCATGCTAAATAGGATGGCAAGCCGGGAAAACCTCCATCGTGCTGTTTTGTAACCCGCCCAAGGAAAGGAGATTTATCATGAAACTTCTATCCGCAACAACAGCATCACTGATGATTACCGGAACCCAGGCCCTGGCATCTGCCGGCGGGACTGAAGTCTTCGGTATCGGACTTCTGGCAACCTTCTTCATCACCTTCGTAGTCATGGTCGTCCTGTTCCAGTTCCTGCCGGGGTTGACCCTGTTTCTGGGCATCCTGAAAGGGCTCTTTTTCTCCGGGGCCGACAAGCGCACCCGGGAGGCGGCGAAGAGCAACCGGACCAGCCAGTGACCACCTGCAAACAAGCTGAGCACGATGCGGCCCGACCGCTGAATCGGAAACAGATCGATGTTCAACAGGTGGATCAAAGCGGCCGCAAGCATCGCTCCAAGCTGTACGAGGGGTAAGCCATGCAAGGACTTCTCATAGTTGACGAAGACATGGATTGCAGAAAGCAGATGGCCGAGATGTTCATAGAATCCGGCTACAACGTGATAGTCACCAACTCCGTTGAAAGCGCTCTTTCCGGAATACTGAAAAAGGCTGCCCAGGTCGTGCTGCTCGGCACCAAGTTCGACGAGTTCACGGCGGCTGAGCTGATCCCGCTCCTGAAACAGTGCAACCGCAAGCTGACCATCATACTGATCGCTGCCGGCACCTCGCTGCCGCTCTCCAGGAAACTGAGAAGCGAGGGAATTTTCTACCACGCCCTGAAACCGGTGAACGCCGAGGACCGGGAGGAAATCCGGCAGGCAGTCAGGTGCGCCTTCGAAAGCGCCAAGATTCAACTGGCGTAAGGATATCAAGAACAGGGAACCCGACCGGATCCCCTAAAAAGCGAGCAGAAACCACAACTAAAGGAGGATCACCATGAAAACGAAAATGCGTATCCCGGCGGCGGTAAACAGTGCCCTAGTACTTCTGCTGACCACAGCCAACGCCCACGCGGCCACGACCAGCAAGGTCTTCGTCAGCAAGCTCGGCATCCTCGTCTTCCTCGGCTTCTGCGCCCTGGTGCTCGTGGTGCAGCTGATCCCGGCCATCATGACCCTCTACGGCATGGTCAAGGGAATGGGCAAGGAGCAGGAGAAATCCCCTTCGCGCGTGAAATCGCACTAGCCCCAAAGGCAGGGTGTGAAAATTCAATAAAAAGGAGCACGAGCCATGGTCCAGGAATCGCTGGGAGCAATCGGACAGATAAAGGAAGTGTTCACCCTGGTTGACTTCTACCAGTACATCAAGGGGGTCGAGTACCTCATCTGCGTCGCCTTCTTCATCGGCTTCCCCATGTTCTACCGTTACCTGCACAAGCGGGATGAGGATTCCCACGGGGGATCCGGGCACTGAGCAGGAAAGAGCGGAAACCTGGCAAACCCACTTTCCAAGGGCCTCATAACTAGGGAGCCTGGCTCCCCAAAAAACAGGCAGGAGAAAATGTCATGCCCTCTACCAAACTTTTGATACTCGGTGCGCTCGCCATAGGCGCGATATCGGTTACCTCACCTGCGACCGCAACCGCGGTGCCGGACTCCATAACCCTCAACCAGAACGGAAAACTGTACCAGCCGTTTTCCTTCGACCACGCGCAGCACATCCTGCTGATAAAGGAGTGCTCCGACTGCCATCACCACACCACGGGAACCCTGGTGCTCGACCCCAACTGCGCCAGGTGCCACCAGAACTCGAGCCCGACGGCCGTGGTCTCCTGCAAGGGATGCCACTCCTCCACCCCCTTCTCCCCCGAGACGCTCGCCGAGAAGCGGGCCCACAAGGAGCGCTTCCACCAGGACAAGATGGGGCTCAAGGGGGCCATGCATGAAAACTGCATCGGCTGCCACAAGAAAATGGGGACGGGACCGGCCGGCTGCCAGGACTGCCACCCGCGCAACGCCAAAGGGGACGCCTTTTACAGCGCGGACAGAAAAGGCGCCAAGCCCGCCCATGCCAAAGAACATTGAGATGCACTTTCGATAGCAGCTCATCACCAATTCAAGGAGAACGCTGATGAAACGAAGAAATTTCCTGAAGGCGTGCCTCATAGGCGGGACGACGGTAGCGCTGGGCAAGACCAACAAGGGGTGGGCGAGCGGTTCCTTCGAGGGGTATCCCGAGGCGATGGGCGTGCTGGTCGACACCACCCGCTGCGTCGGATGCCGCAGCTGCGAGGCCGCCTGCAACAAGGAGCAGAGCCTCCCCGAGCCGGACACCTCCTTCGACGACAAGTCCGTTTTCGAAGAGCCCCGCCGTCCCACGGCCAAGGCCTACACGGTGGTCAACGAGTACGAGAAGAAGAGCCCGGGAGGACCCGTGTACCGCAAGATGCAGTGCAACCACTGCAACGAGCCGGCCTGCCTCACCTCGTGCTTCGTCAACGCCTACACCAAGACCAAGGAAGGGGCGGTCATCTACAACTCCAAGGTCTGCGTCGGCTGCCGCAACTGCATGATCGCCTGCCCGTTCAACGTCCCGGGCTACGACTACGACAGCGTCACGAACCCCGTCATCAAGAAGTGCATCCTCTGCTACGACACGCGCCTCAAGGTGGGGAAACCGCCGGCATGCGTGGAGATCTGCCCCCAGGAGGCGCTCACCTTCGGGCACCGCGCCGACCTGATCAAGCTGGCGCACGAGCGCATCCGCGCCAACCCCGACCGTTACTACGACCACGTCTACGGCGAGAAGGAGGTGGGGGGGACCAGCTGGCTCTACCTCTCCAGGACCGAATTCGACAAGATCGGCTTCGACACCACGCTGAACAACGAGCCGATCATCTCAAACGTGAAGGATTTCCTCGGCATGGTGCCGATGGTGCTTTCGATCTGGCCGGCGCTTTTCTCCGGAATCCATCTGCTCTCCAAGCACGATACGCAGCAAGAGCACGGGCATGACACCGAATCCACGCAGGAGGACCGCTAGCCATGAAAAAAATGATCCAGCACGGTTTGGCAGTAGTCGATTCCCCTTACACCGAGTCGGGTGAAAAGCGAAGCGTCATGAACAAGCTCCTCCTCGGCCTTACCCCGAGCCAGTACCTTTTGCAGGCGTTCAGGAACCCCTTCAACTGGATACTCGCCGCCATCTTCGCCGTCGGCCTCCCGATCCTGATCGGCCGCTTCTTCTTCGGCCTCTCCTGGGCCACCAGCGGCTCGTGCGATTACCCGTGGGGGCTCTTCCTCGGGTTCGGGCTCTTCGCCATGGTGCCGCTCTCCTCGTCGGGGTTCCAGCTGGGGACCGCCTGCGAGATCTTCGGGCGGCACGACCTGGAGCCGATCGAGCGGCTCGCCCTTCTGAACGGCCTTTTGGGGTACTTCTTCGCCGTCGTCTATCTCCTGGTCGACCTGGGGCAGCCCTGGCGGCTTCCCTACCCGATGGTGGTCTCCTTCGGGCCGGCCGCGGTCCTGTTCCTGGTCGCCTGGCACGTCGCCACCTACCTCTCGGTGCAGGTCCTGGAAGTATCCACCTCCTTCTTCGAATGGATCGGCTTCCCGGCCGGCAAACAGGCCGTGCGCAGGATCACCCTCGGCCTCACCGTTTCCGGGATCATCCTCTCCACGCTGCACCAGGGCGCGCTCGGCGCGCTGTTCACCTACGCCCCGGGAAAGGTGCACCCGCTTTGGTACTCCTCGTCCTTCCAGTGGCTGCACTTCTTCGTATCGTCGTTGCCCGGCGGCCTCTGCATGGTGATCACGGTCAGCACCATAGCGGCCAAGACCATGACCTGGCGCAGGGACGGGAGATTCCAGCAGAGCCTGGACCGCATCACCATCTCGCTCGCCAAGGGCGCCTGCATGGGCCTCGCCACCTACATCACCATCAAGCTGATCGCCATAGCCCACGACAACAAGTGGAGCTACATTGACAGCGGCTGGGGGCAGTGGTTCCTGCTGGAGATTATCCTCGGCTTCATGCTCCCGCTGGTCCTGATGACCTACGGCGTGCACACGAGGAAGATGCCGGTGGTCCGGATGGGCGCCTTCATGACCGTCTTCGGCGTCGTCTTGAACCGGGTCAACACCGCCATCATCACCTTCAACTGGAAGCTCCCAGAGAGGGAGATCCCGCCCTGGCGCGAGGTCGTGATCAGCCTGACCATCTTCGCCATCTACATCGTGGTGTACCGCTTCATCCTGTACCGGCTCCCGATCCTGTACAAGTGGAAGATGCAGGAGGAGGTGGTTCCGGCGACCGAGGCGGTGCGCGCTCCCGCCCCCGGAAGGCGCGAGACGAACCAGGTCCCGGTGGCCTCCTACAGCGGCATGACCAAACTCGATTGACGGGGAAAGTGGCAGCGGCAGCGGGCCGCCCCCCCTGCCGCTGTCACAGCTTCACTGCAAAAAGCCGCCTTTTTCCCCGTTGGGACCTGCAGGGCACGGAAGTCCTGCCGCAGCTCACGGAGGATGAATAAGGCGGGGGGAAACTCTGGCGCAGCCGGAAACCTGGTTCCATTGAGGGAACCGGTTCAGCGCCGCAGATGGGGGATGGCGCCATGTTCGACAAAATCGCAGGTAGGGCCCTTGTTCCCGTAGGCTTGGTGGTGACCGGTTTCCTGGCCGTCTGTTTCGTGCTCCTCTACGCGGCGATCAAGCAGGTGGTGATCCGCGACTCGATCGGGCAGGCGAACAACCTGGCGGGGATCGTCCTCAAGTCCACCCGCTACGCCATGATGAAATCGGACAGCGACCTGAACCGGGCCATCATCCAGAACATCAGCGCGCAAAACGGCGTGCAGCACGTCCGGATCTTCAACAAGAGGGGGGTGGTCGCCTTCTCCTCGAAGCCGGAAGAGGTGAACCGGCAGGTGGACAAGAAGGCGGAGGGGTGCATAGTCTGCCACGAGAAGCAGGCGCCGGTGACGACGCTTGGGAACATGCAGAAGGCGAGGACTTTTACCAACACCGCCGGCGACGAGGTCCTGGCCATAACGGCTCCGATCTACAACGACCCCGAGTGCGCCAACGCCGCCTGTCACTTCCATCCCGCCACCCAGAAGGTGCTGGGGACTCTCGACATAGGGCTGTCACAGGAGGCGACGCTCGCCGCGCTGGCATCGATACGGGTGCAGATGCTGATATTCTCCATACTGACTCTGGTGCTGACGATCGCCGGGGTGGTAACGCTTCTGAAGATGATCGTGCTGGTCCCGATGAGGAAACTGCAGGAGTACACAGAGAGAAGCGAGCGCAACGTCGACACTCTGCGCCCCACCGATCTCCCTTATGAGCTTGACAAGATAGCCGAATCCTACTACTTTATTAGAATTAAATTAAACGAGATTGAACAACAGTCATTCAAGTCAGTCAAAGATGCCGGCGTTTGCACCAACAAGTAGCAATAACCAGGGCTATGACAGAGTGATTATGGAGCAGGCGGAGAAAAACAAGACAGGCGCCATCGGCGAGGCGGCGTCCACCCCGCAGGCGTCGCTGCGCCAGGGGCTTCTTGACGAGATAAAGCGTCTGAGGCGGTTTTCGAACCGGGGCCTTTGGGCGCTTTCTCTGTTTCTGATGGTGAGCACCCTCGCCTGGAGGGATTTCTGGTTCCTCCCCGCTGCGCAGGTCATCACCGCCGCCCTCGGTGCTCCGCCGACGCCGCTGGTGACCAGCCTGGTGCTGGTCCTGTACACCTTCTCGGCCATCATCCTCAGCCTGTCGCGCATGATGTCGGGGTTAGACCACAAAAGCAGCTTCTGCCACGTCGGCTACCTGGCCGGGTTCTACCTCTTCTACTACTTCGCCGAGGCGCTGGCGGACAACTACTGGGCCGTCTTCGGCGCCGGCTTCACCGTCCTCTGCCTGGAAAGCTACCGCATCTGGACCTTCTGCAGCGAGCGGGTGACCAGGAAACTGGAGCAGCTCGCCTTCCTGGACCGGACCGGACGCCTCCCCCCCGAGGAGGAATCCCTCTACGACTGACGCCGCCGGGCGCCTCAGCTCTCCGGCGCCTGGTACTTCTCGTAGCTCGAACATGGCTGCCCGGTCTTCATCCGCGGCACGTCGAGGACCGTGTAGATGGTGCAGCGCCCCTTCAGGTAGAGCCTGCAGTCGTCGTAGCTGCAGACCACGTAGGCGCGGTCGTTGGGACCGACCAGCACCTGGTCCAGCGTGTCCGCGATGTCGCTGCTCTTGGCGGCCAGCGCAGCGATTTGTTCCGTTTTCTCGCTCATGGATCCCCCCTGCGGTCATTTTCACGGAAAAAAAAGGCCCCTGGTGCTCGACCGGGGGCCTTTTCTCATTTCAAGGTCCGGGAAGAGGGCTACCCCTTCTCGACCTTCACCTCCACCACGTTGCATCCCCCCTTGAGGAGTGCGTTGGCGTTCAACTCACGGAAGTGGGACGGTGCGAACAAAAGCCCGGGCTGCAGCTTGTCGCTGATCCTGGCCTTAGCGGCCATCGCGCCGTTTTCGGAAATCACCTTGACGCTCGCGCCTTCGGCGATGCCGAGCTGCGCGGCGTCTGAGGGGTGCAGCTCGACGAACCCCGCCGGCGACACCTCCAGGTTGGTCTCGGAGCGGGTGGTCGAGGTTCCGTTGTGGAACCCTACCGGGCCGACCAGGAGCTGGAAGCGGGGTTTCGCCGCTGCCGCCACCTTGGCCACCGGGGCCATGGCCGGCTCCCCCTTGGCCTTGGCCGCGGGCTTGCGGATCCCGTCGCGGGAGCCGTCGAACGCCTCGTACCCCTTGACGGCGCCCTTGATCTCCTGCATCACCTCGGCCGGCGTGAGGGCCAGGTCCTTCCCGGTGACCATGCCGAAGAGGTCGGCGATGATGGCCCAGTCCTCCCTGGCGTTACCGGGCGCGTTGACCGCCTTGAAGATCGGCTGGACCCTGTTGTCCGTAGAGGTGAAGGAGCCGCTCTTCTCGGCGGCCGCGGCGGCCGGGAAGACCACGTGGGCGAAGCCCAGGCTCTCCCCCTCGAAGACGTCCTGCACGATCAGGAGTTCGAGCTTTCCGAGCGCCTTCCTGATCCTCTGGTTCTCCGGGAAGGAGGCGAGGTCGCACCCCATGAGGTAGAGCGCCTTGATGGTCCCCTCTTCGATCCCCTCGACGATCCCGAAGAGATCCTTGCCGGCGGCGCCGGCCGCGTCGGGGGCGACCCCCATGTCGAGGAGGCCCACCGTGTTGTTCTTCGCGTCGATCGGGAAGAGCCCGCCGCCGTTTCCGGCGGCGGAGCCGGTCAGGATGGCGAGGTCGGCGAGCGCCGCGATCTTCGCGGCGGCGCCGCTGCTCCTCATCAGGTCCGCGCCGAAGACGATGGCGACACGGCTCTTGCCGGCAAGCTGCGCCGCTGCGCCCTTGACGGCCGCCTCGGTCACGCCGGCCTCCTCGCAGAGTTCGGCCATGGAGAGCTTCGCGAGCGCATCCCGCACCGCTTCGCCACCCGCGGGAACCGCCCCGCCAGCCTCGACTATCCCCTTCATCAGGGCGTAGATCACCGGGAGTTCGGCGCCGGGGAGCTGCTTCAGGTGCACGTTGGAGAACTTCTTCAGCTTCACGTCGCGCATGTTCACCAGCACGAGCTTGGCGTCCCTCTTGGTGGCCGCCTTGATGACCCGGTACTCGGCGTTGGTCGCCTCGGCGTTCAGGTCGCAGCCAAAGACCAGGATCGCCTCGGCGTCTTCCAGGGCGTCGAGGCCGTCGCTCGCCCCGGTGAAGCCGAACCGGTGCAGCATCTGGGCCTGCGCCTGCGCGAAGCCAAGGCGCGCCTCGGAGTCGATGTTGCTGGTCCCGACCGCCTGGCGGAGGAACTTCTGGAACAGGTAGTTCTCCTCGTTGGTCACCCTGGGCGAGCCGAGGCCCGCCACCGCCTGGGCGCCGTCGCGGGAGACGATCTCCGCAAGCTTCGCGGCCGCGGCCGAGAGGGCGGAGTTCCAGTCGGTTTTCGCCAGGCCGCCGGCATCCTTTCTGAGCATCGGCTCGGAGAGCCTCTGCGCCGAGTCGAGGTACCTGTAGCCGAAGCGGCCGTTGATGCAGAGGTTGCCGTTGTTGAAGGTGTCGTCCTCGCTGGTGACCCGCTCCACGCGCCCGCCCTTGGCGTGGTACTCGATCTGGCAGCCGCTGCCGCAGAAGGCGCAGACGCTCGGCACCCGGTTGAAGGACCAGGGACGCCCCTTGAACTTGAACGGTTTGGAGATCAGGGCGCCGGTCGGGCAGGCGGCGACGCAGTTTCCGCAGAACTCGCAGTTGAGCGGCTTGCCGTCCACCGTGTCGATGATGGCCGCCTCACCCTTGTTCACCACCTCGATGGCGTCGCACCCCACTATCTCGTGATCGACCTTGACGCACTTCTCGCAGAGGATGCAGCGGTTGGGGTCGCTTTCGATGAGCGGCCAGTCGAAGCGGATCGGCCGGCGCTCCAGGAGGGCGGAGTACTCCTGCTTGGTGGCGTTCAGGCCGTAGCAGGAATCCTGCAGGTCGCATTCGCCGCCGGCGTCGCAGACGGGACAGTCAAGCGGGTGGTTCACCAGCATGAGTTCCATGATCTTGCGGCGCGCCTCCTGCAGGGCCGGGGTGTCGGTGGCGACCTCGATCCCCTCCTTGACCGGGGTGTTGCAGGCGGTCATGGTACGCTCGACGCCGGCGACCTCCACCGCGCAGACGCGGCAGGCGCCGGTAGGCGAGACCTTCTGCAGCCAGCAGAGGGTCGGTATCTTGATGCCGACCGTGGCGGCGGCCTCCAGTATGGTGGTACCCTTTGCGACCTGAACACTCTTGCCATCGATGGTTAAGCTGACCATATAAAAACCTCGGTGTATCGATTTATTGAATTGAATGGGTCTGCGCCGGTCCTAGACGGCGACCATGGCGACGCGGTAGCAGCGAAGGCATCTCTCCGCCTCCCGTACCGCCTGGCTGTTGGCGTAGCCGAGCTCCACCTCGCAGTAGTTCTTGAAGCTCGCCCTCTCCTTGCCGTGCACCTCCTTCTGGTGCTCGCGGCTGGCGGCGTCCAGCCACGGGACGTTCTCGTTCTTGTCGTAGACCCCGAAGTAGCTGAGGATGTCCTCCATCCGCTCGGAGTCGGTGAGCTCGATCCCCTTCCCTTCCAGGTAGCGGGCGATGACGTTGGCGGCCCGGTGCCCGGAGCCGACGCAGGCCACGACGGTGAGCGGGCCGATCTCGGCGTCGCCGCCGGCGAAGACGCCGTCGCAGTTGGTGATGAGCGTCCTGGAGAGTTCGTTCCCCATGCCGTCCTTGAGGGCCTTGCCGTCGTGCCCCGTGAGCGGGACGTACTTGGTGACGATGGTGCTCCACTTGGTGGTGTCGATACCGGCCTCGGCGGGGATGAAGGAGAGGTCCGCGTCCTGGCCGATGGCCGGGATGATGGTGTCGCACTCGATGATGAACTCGGAGCCGGGTACCGGCTCGGGACGGCGGCGCCCGGAGGCGTCAGGCTCGCCCATCGCCATCTTGATCAGCTCGACCCCGGTGACCTCGTTCCGGTCGTTGGCGACCACGCGGGTCGGCAGGACCTGGAACTCGAAGCGCACCCCTTCCTCGTCCGCACCGTCGACCTCCCAGACGTCCGCCGGCATCTCCTTCCTGGAGCGGCGGTAGACCAGCACCGACTCCTCGGCCCCCTCGCGAAGCGCCACCCTGACGCAGTCGATGGCCGTGTTGCCGCCGCCGACCACGAAGACCTTTTTCCCCATCCCGGTGGGAAGACCCAGGTAGACGTTGCGCAGGAAATCGATGCCGCCGGTCAGGAACCCCTGGTACCCCTTGTCCTCCCCCTCGACCCCCATCGGCTTGGAGCGGTGGGCGCCGGGCGCCAGGAAGACGGCGTCGAACTTCTGCCGCAGCTCGTCCAGGGTCACGTCCTTGCCGACACGGGTGTTGTAGATGATCTCGACGCCGAGGTCGGAGATGATGTCGATGTCGCGCTGCAGGAGGTGGCGCGGCTGGCGGTAGGGGGGGATGCCGACCGCCACCATGCCGCCCCCAAGCGGGAGCGCCTCGTAGATGGTGACCGGGTAACCCTCAAGGGCCAGGTAGTACGCGGCGGCGAGACCCGCGGGACCCGCGCCGACCACGGCGACCTTCTTCGACTTCCTCTCCTTGGGCACCATCGGGGGGAGGTGTCCGTGCTGCCATTCGTAGTCGGAGGCGCTGCGCTTCAGGACCATGATGTTGATCGACTCGTCCACGTTCTTCCTGCGGCACGCCGTCTCGCACGGGTGCGGGCAGACCCTGCCGCATACCGACGGCAGCGGCATCGAGTCGCGGATGGTGGAGAGCGAGTCGCCGAAGCGGTAATCCTTCACCGCCTCGATGTACGCCGGGATGTCTATGTGCGCCGGGCACTTGTCCATGCAGGGGGCGGTGTACTTGTCGATGTAGCGGAACTCCGAGGAGAGGCTCTTCGCGCCGCGGATGTAGTTCAGGAACGCGTCGCGGAAGTGGGTCACCGCGTCGATGACCGGCACCGAGGAACTCGGGCAGAGCGTGCACTTGCAGTGCTTCAGCACCTCGCCCAGGTCGAGGATCGTGTCCAGGTCCTTTTCGCAGCCGCGCCCTTCGACGATGGAGAGGAGCGCGTCCATCATCACGCGCGTCCCCTTCTTGCCGGGGGTGCACTTGCCGCAGACGTACCTGGTCTGCACCCGCTTCATGTACTCGGCGACCATGGCCGGTATGTCCACATCCTTGTTGTACAGGATGATGCCGTCCCAGCCGATGAAGGCGGAAAGGGGACGCTCCCCGTCGTAGGTGGCGGGAAGCTTGAACCCCGCGCTCTGCGCCTCTCCCCCCTTGCGGTTATCGACTATGCTTCTGCCCCAGCTGGAAAAAACCACCTCTGCCACTTAGGCCTCCGAAATAGCTGTAAAATTCGCCGTTTTATGGGCTAAATATTTACATTTATTAAGTAAATTATACGGGTCGAATTGTATACAGTATCCAGTTTTTACCACATCACACCGCTCTAATCAAGCGAAAAATCAAGCGGATTATCGCGACTGTAGCGCCCCAAAAGCGCCGGCTCCGGCCCCGCGACGGCCGCGACCGCCTCCCCGTTACAATTAACTGTTGTTTTTGACCGCGATCCGCCCTACCATCACGACGCCGGCGCTGGCACCGACCGCTTCTTATTAAATCTTTATTTTTTGACGGGAGCTGCCGATATGCTGTTTCTGTAGCGCCGATTATCACGCCACGCGCTGCTTTTGGAGGTTGTCATGCAGAGCGATCTTCTCGACGGGACCGGCCTGACGCTGGAACCGAGCCCCGACGGCAGTGGACTCTCCGCCGTCTACGCCCCGGTCGCCGGCAGGCGGGATCTGAAAGCCCGGGAACTGCGCCAGGCGATCGAGGCGGCGGGTTACGGGGACCTCTTCATATCCGAGGACGCGCTCGAACAGCTGCTGCAAAAGGTGGCCGTCACGCCGATCGGCTTCGCCGCGCGGGTCGGGGAGAGGCGCGACGCCACGCTCGCCGTGCACGTCAGCGACGACATGATGGAAGCGACCATCACCATCCACCCCGCCTGCGGCGGGCGCCGCATCACGGCGGAGGAGGTGGAGAAGGCGCTTGCCGGGCACGGCGTCGTCTGCGGCATGCTCCATGACGAGATCGGGAGCGCCGTGGAGGCGGGAGAGGCGTCAAGGCTCGTCGTCGCCTCCGGCACCCCGCCGGTTCCGGGCGAGGACACCCAGTTCATCAGCCTGGTCCCCGAGATGGCGGCCCCGGCGCCGCAACTCGCCGAGAACGACACGGCCGACTACCGCAACCTCGGGGACATCGTCAGCGTGACGCTCGGGGACCCGCTCCTGCGCCGCAGCCGCCCCACCAGGGGAGCCCCCGGGGTGAACCTCCTCGGCGTCCAGCTCCCCACCACCGACGGCGTCGAGATCCCCTTCGCCGACAACCTGACCGGCATCGCCTGCGACCTTGCCGACTGCGACCTCCTGATCGCCGCCATCTCCGGCCGCCCCGAGATCGTCCCCCGGGGGGTCGTCGTCGACCCGGTGTTCAAGGTGAAGAGGGTGGACCTCTCCACCGGCAACCTCCACTTCAGGGGGTCGCTGGAGATATCAGGCGACGTGCTGGAGGGGATGGAGGTGACGGCCACCGAGAACATCGCGGTGGGAGGGATCGTCGAGGCGGCGAGGATCAAGGCGGGAGGCGACATCGTCGTGCAGGGAGGGGTGATCGGGCACAAGAGCGACCAGGGGAAGACCGAAAGAAAGGAGATGGCCCGGCTGGAGGCGGGGGGATCGGTCACGGTGCAGTTCGCCGAGAACGCCGTCATCGGAGCCGGCGGCGAGATCGTCGTGAAGGAACTCGCCATGCAGAGCGAACTCACCTCGGGAAGCAGCATCCAGGTCGGCGACAGGGGGGGGCGCAAAGGTCACATCATCGGCGGGGTCTGCCGCGCCGTGTCGCTGGTGCACGCCGTCGTCATCGGCTCGCACGCCGGGGTCCCGACCCAGATCGAGGTCGGGGTCGATCCGGCCCTGAACCGGAAGCTGGAAGCGGTGCTGGAAACGCTTGCCGAGAAGGGGCGTCTCATGGAGGAGCTGACCAAGACCCTTGCCTACGTGAACGAGAACCCGGGGAGCATGGAGCCCGGGCTCTTGAACCTGAAGGGAAAGATCCACGCCAAGTACCAGGGGGAGATCGCCGAGCTGACCGGGGAGAAGAAGAGGCTGCAGAAAAGGATGGAGATCAACGCGCAGGCGAGGGTCGAGGTGGAAAGGGACGTTTTCCTGGGGGCGCAGATAAGGATCGGCTCCAGCGTGATGCCGGTCGAGGAAGACCTGACCAGCCCGACCTTCACGCTGGGCCAGGAGGGGGTCAGATACTGATGGATGCGGGTACGAAGAAAACCAGGCGGGACGCGCCGGGAGAGCTTTCATGCGGATCATAGGGCTGACCGGCGGGATCGCCTCGGGGAAAAGCAGCGTGGCGGCGCTCCTGGAGCGGCTTGGGGCCGACGTGATCGACGCGGACCAGTTGGCCCGGGAAGTGGTGCGGCCGGGCGAGGAGGCGCTGGCGCAGATAGCGGCCGCCTTCGGGACGGGGGTCCTGAACGGCGACGGGACCCTGAACCGGGCGGCGCTCGGGGAGGTCGTCTTCGCGGACCCCGAGGCGCGCCGGACCCTGGAGAGGATCACCCACCCGGCCATCCGGCGCCGGGCCGAGGAGAGGCTGGCCAGGCTCAGGGAGGGGGGGCGCAGGACCGCCTTCTACGTGGCGCCGCTTCTCTTCGAAGCCGGGATCGTCTCCAGGGTGCACGAGGTGTGGGTGGTCTACCTGGACCGGGAGACACAGCTCGCGCGGCTCATGGCGCGCGACGGGCTCTCCCGCGAGGCGGCGCTGGCGCGGATCGAGTCGCAGATGCCGATGGAGGAAAAGAGACGGCTGGGGAGGATCGTGATAGACAACAGCGGGAGCCGCGACGAGCTGGAGGCGCAGGTGACGAGGCTCTGGCGCGAGGAGATCGACAGGGAGGGGGGGGAGCAGCGGTAGCCTCCCTTCGGAGAAGACGAGAAAGGCCCCGCCGAGGCGGGGCCTTTCTCGTTACTTGTGATAGCCGAGCTTGTGGGAGATCTCTTCGCCGGAGCGGATCACCAGCGGGATCAGCTCCTTCTCCAGCCGCTCGTCGGTGAAGCGCATCGAGGGGCCGGAGATGCTCACCGCGCCGATGATCCTGCGGGTGTAGTCGCGGATCGGGGCGCCGACGCACTTGACGCCGACGTCCATCTCCTCGTCGTCGATGGCGTAACCCTGGTCGGCGATCAACTTGAGGTGCTTCTTCAGCTCCTCCCGGTCGGTGACCGTCTTCGGGGTGTAGCGCTTCATCTCCTTGACGGGTAGGTAGTTCTCCAGTTCCTCGTCCGTCATGTAGGCGATCTGGACCTTTCCCGCCGCGGTGCAGTAGGCCGGGAGCCTCGCCCCCACCCTCGGCACGACCCTCACGGTCAGGTCGGTCTCGACCACGTCGAGGTACACGATGTGCGCCTCCTTGAGGATCGCCACGTAGGTGGTCTCGTTGCACTCCTTCACCAGAGCCTCGAGCACCGGGCGCGACTGCCGCAGGAGCCCCATCTGTTTTATGAAGGTCTGCCCGAGCTCCAGGGTCTTCAGACCCAGCCGGTAGTTTTCCGTGACCTTGTTCTGCTCGATGTAGTTTCTCGACTCGAGAGTGGCCAGAAGCCGGAAAACGTTGTTTTTGTGGAGCTTCAGCCTCTTGCTCAACTCCGTCACGCCAAGCTCGTCCACCTCGTCGTGAAACTGTTCCAGGAGGTCGAGGGCATGGGAAACTGCCTGAATGATGTATTCCGATTTCTCTTTTTTCGCCATTGGCTGCACCCTGTTTTATGGTAGAAAAATTTCAAACATTATTGTCTAGGCCATTCGAGAACCGCTGTCAAGAAAATAAATTACTTGCTAAACAGTTTTAATGTGAGTACACTCGCCCCATCGCGAAGCCCTCGAAAAAGCGCGCCGGCAAGGGGCGGTAAAACAGGACGGGAGCAGGCACGGCGGCAGCCCGGGCACGCCCGTTAAAACCAGCACATAAAATATAGAATAACGTTTTAAAAAAGTCAAGCCACAAAAGCAGCGTCTCACTGCGACATTGAACCCGCGACGGTCCCGACCGGGGGGTGAACTGCGGAGAGCACCGTGCGCCTGAACCTCATTTCCAAGCTCACCATCGCCACAGGGCTCGTGCTTTTGAGCACCATCGCGCTCTTTGCCTACCTGAACCTGAACAGCCTCAAGGGTATCCTTTTGCAGGACGCCATCGGCGAGACGGACGCCCTGACCGAAACCATCATACGTACCGCCCACAACCACATGCTGCGCGACGACCGCCCCATGTTCTACAAGACCATAGAGGAGATCGGGAAGCAGCGCGGCGTCGAGCGGGTCAGGCTGATCAACAAGAGCGGCCGGGTCATCTTCTCCACCAACAACGCGGAGATCGGCACCTTGTACCGCAAAAGCGCCGAGATCTGCGCCGTCTGCCACGAGGGGCGCGAGCTCCGCATCACAGCATCCTCCAAGGACAGGAGCAGGCGCTTCTACGGCCAGTCGGGAGAGGAATTCCTCGGGATCACCAACGCGATCTACAACGAGGAGAGCTGCTACACGGCGAGCTGCCACTTCCATCCCGAAAAGTACAAGGTGCTCGGCGTCCTCGACGTGGTGGTCCCCCTGGACAAGATGCATACGCTCCTCGAGGCGTACCGCACCAAAAGCGTGCTGCTCACGCTCCTGCTCATCGCACTCACCTCCCTCTCCCTCACCTTCTTCACCCAGAAACTCGTGAACCGCCCGGTGCGGGAACTCCTTGAGCACACCCACATGCTCTCCCGGGGGGAGCTGGACGGCCTGGTGCACAGCTTCGCCAACGACGAGCTGGGGGAGCTCGCCGACTCCTTCAACCGGATGACCCTGAACCTGAAGAAGGCGCGCCAGGAGCTCGAGGGGTGGGGGAGGAACCTGGAGGAGATCGTGCAGCAAAGGACCCAGGAGGTGACCCGGATGCAGGCGCAGCTGATACGCTCCGAGAAGCTCGCCTCGCTGGGGGAGCTGGTCGCCGGCATCGCCCACGAGATCAACAACCCCCTGACCGGCATACTGGTCTTTTCCTCGCTGATCCAGAGCAACCCCAAGCTGGACGAGACGCTTAAAAACGACATAGAGACGGTGATGCGGGAGACCAGGCGCTGCGCCGGGATCGTCAAGGGGCTTTTGGAGTTCGCCCGCTGCTCCACCCCGCAAAAGGGCCTCCACTCCCTGGAGGAGATATCCGAGGCGGCGCTTGGCCTCATCCAGCACCAGATACTTTTCCAGGACATCACCGTCGAGAGGCGGTACGCGCCCGGCCTCCCGCCGCTTCTGCTCGACCCGAACCAGATCGAGCAGGTCCTGGTCAACATGTTCGTCAACGCGGGGCACGCCATGCTGGGGGAAGGCGTGCTGCAGGTGGCCACCGGGATCGACCGGGGGGAGGGGACCGCCTTCATCAGGATAGGAGACAACGGCTGCGGCATCCCGGAGGCGAACCTCGCCAAGATCTTCGACCCCTTCTTCTCCACCAAGGAAAGCAAGGGGACCGGGCTCGGGCTCTCCGTATCCTACGGCATCGTGCAGGAGCACGGCGGCCGGATCGACGTGCGGAGCGAGGTGGGGGTGGGGACGAACTTCACCGTCGTGCTCCCGCTCAGGCAGGAGGACGCGCCGCGGACGACAGCCAAGCGGCGCGAGACGCCACCGGCCCCGCGGTTGGACTGCGCCGAGGCCCGCGACTGAAAAGCGTATACCGCGCCCCCCCCGAAACGGGGGGCGCGGGCGCAACTGCGCGGAAGAAAACGATTGACAGAGCCAAGGCAATATTGCTAGTTTACCGTCGGGCTCTCCCCCGGCTTCCGGGGGCGCGAACGCCCGCTTGAGCCTCATACCCGGCCGGCCCGGGGTGAGCGGCAGACAACGACAGCACTTAAAATCGGAGCAGCAGTGAACATCACCACCAACGGCGAAGCCGTATCCACCGAACCCGTCACGGTACAGGAATTCCTCGCCTCCGTGGGGATCGACCCGCGCCGGGTAGCCGTCGAACTGAACCTGGAGATCCTTCCCAAGGCGCAGTACCAGGAGACCCTCCTCAAGGAGGGAGACTCGCTGGAGATCGTCCATTTCGTGGGAGGGGGCGCCCCCCTCGGCTGACCGCCGGGCGCTTCAGGCGTCCAGGTCCCCGGGCCGCGAGCTTCAGCCAACGACCCTCCCCTGCCAGCCGTCTCTCTTTACGAAACCCGACAGCGCCGGGTCCCCCCGAGCCTTCGCCGAACCCGACCATTAATCCGGATACAACGATTGGAGAATAGAAGATGCCCGAAACCACCGACAAACTCGTCATCGCAGGACGCGAATTCGACTCCCGCCTCATGGTCGGCACCGGCAAGTACGCCGATTTCCACGAGATGGTCCGCGCCATCGAGGTCTCCGGCGCGCAGATCATCACCGTCGCGGTCAGGAGGGTCAACATCTCCGACCGGAGCAAGGAATCGCTGCTGGACCACATAGACCTGAAGAAGTACACGCTCCTCCCCAACACCGCCGGCTGCTACACCGCCGAGGACGCCATCCGGACCTGCCGGCTGGCGCGCGAGGCCGGCCTCTCCGACTTCGTGAAGCTGGAGGTGCTGGGTGACGAGAGAACCCTGTTCCCGAACAACGAGGAACTCCTGAAGGCGGCGGCGGTCCTCATCGCCGACGGCTTCACCGTCCTCCCCTACACCAGCGACGACCCCATCGTCTGCAAGAAGCTGGAGGACCTGGGGTGCGCCGCCGTGATGCCGCTCGGTGCGCCGATCGGAAGCGGCCTCGGCATCAGGAACCCCTACAACATCAGGATCATCCTGGAGACGGTCAAGGTACCGGTCATCGTCGACGC
Organism: Geobacter sp.; assembly: GCA_003490025.1. Lineage (GTDB taxonomy): Bacteria > Desulfobacterota > Desulfuromonadia > Geobacterales > Geobacteraceae > Geomonas. Next base: position 48,862 of record DNJC01000023.1, read on the forward strand.
GGGGGTCGGGACCGCCTCCGACGCCGCCATCGCCATGGAGCTTGGCTGCCACGGCGTCCTGATGAACACCGCCATCGCCGGGGCCAAGGACCCGGTCGCCATGGCAGAGGCGATGAAGCTCGCCGTCCAGGCGGGGAGGCTCGCCTACCTGGCCGGCCGCATCCCGATGAAGCTCCACGCCAGCGCCTCGTCCCCCCTGGCAGGTCTCATCGCGTGAGAGAGTTCGAATCCCCCTGGATAGACTTCAACCTGTACCTCATCACCGGTCGGGCTGAAACGCTGGGGCGCCCCCTCGAGTTCGTGGTCGAGGAGGCGTTGAGGGGGGGGGTGCGCGCCGTGCAGTACCGGGACAAGGACGCGAGCACCAAGGAACTCTACGAAACGGCCTACGAGCTGCGCCGCCTCACCTCGCGCTACGGCGCCAAGCTGATCATCAACGACCGCGCCGACGTGGCGCTCAGCGTCGACGCGGACGGGGTGCATATCGGCAGCGCCAGCCTCCCGCTCTACAAGGTGAGAAGGCTCCTCGGCGAGAAGAAGCTGATCGGCGTCTCCTGCCACAACCAGGTGCAGGCGATCACGGCCCAGGAGATGGGGGCCGACTTCATCACCTTCGGCCCGGTCTTCCACACCCCCTCCAAGGCCCCGTTCGGGGAGCCGGTCGGGCTGGAAAAGCTGAAGGGGGTCGCCGAGATGCTCCAGGTACCCGTCTTCGCCCTGGGTGGCATCAACAAGGGGAACTGCGCCGAGGCGGTCAGCTGCGGCGTGCGCGGCGTGGCCCTCATCTCGGCGATACTCTCCGCGACGGAACCCCGCGAGGCGGCCCGCGGAATCCTCTCCCTCATGCCCCCGCTGGAGCAGGGGGAACACGGATGAGCAACGGGCCGATACACAGCGATCTGCGCATCAACTCCTACGGATCCTACCTGAGAAGGCGCTTCTCCTGCCGGGTCAGCAAGGTGAACGTCGACGGCGGCTTCACCTGCCCGAACCGGGACGGAAGCCGCGGCACCGGCGGCTGCATCTACTGCGACAACAGCTCGTTCTCCCCCAAGGAGACCGTCGCCCTGATCCCGATCGAGGAGCAGATGGCGGCCGGGATGGCCTACCACAGGACCCGGCTCGGGAGCGAGAAGTTCATCGTCTACTTCCAGAAGTTCACCAACACCTACGGCGACCCGCAGCGCCTTGGCGACCTCTACCGCCGGGCCCTGGACCACCCGGACGTCCTCGGCATCTCGGTCGGAACCAGGCCCGATTCCATCTCCGACGCCGCCATCGATCTCCTGAGCGACCTGGCCCGCGACCGCTACGTCTGCGTCGAGCTGGGGCTTCAGTCGATGGACGACGCGATCCTCTCCCGCATCAACCGGGGGCACACCTTCTCCGAGTACCTGAACGCGGTGGAGCGCCTTGCCGGCCGGGGGCTGGAGATCTGCACCCACCTCATCTACGGCTTCCCCGGCGAGACCCGGGGCGGTTTCCTGAAGAGCGCGCGGCTCCTCTCGTCGCTTCCGGTCAACTCGGTGAAGCTGCACCAGCTGCACGCGGTCGAAGGGACCGAGCTCGCCCGGATGTACCGGGACGGGAGCTACCCCCCGATCTCCCTTGAGGAGTACCTGGGTGCCGCCTGCGATTTCCTGGAGGAACTCTCCCCGAGGATCTCCATCCAGAGGCTCTACGGCTCTGCCCCCCTCGCCATCCGGGTCGCCCCCAACTGGAACCTGAAGAACAACCAGATGTGGTACGCGGTGGTGAACGAGCTGAAGCGGCGCGGCAGCTGGCAGGGGTGCCGGTTCGGCGACCAGGCGAGGGCGGCGAACGGCGAATGGTAGTTTCAGGAGGAATATGAAGAGCGTGAAACTGAAGGGGGCGGCTGAAACGCTGCCGATCGGCAAGATCCTCTGCATCGGGAGGAACTACGCGGACCACATCAAGGAGCTGGGTAACGAGACCCCCGAGCGCCCCGTCATATTCATGAAGCCCGCCTCCTGCGTCATAGGAGAGGGGGAAGAGATCGTGATCCCCCCCTACTCCGACGACTGCCACCACGAGGCGGAACTCGCCATCCTGATCGGGACCGGCGGGAGGGAGATCCCGGCGGACAGGGCGTTATCCCATGTCGCGGGCTACGGGGTCGCCATCGACCTGACCCTCAGGGACGTGCAGGCCGAGCAGAAGAAAAAAGGTCTCCCCTGGGAGATAGCGAAGGGGTTCGATACCGCCTGCCCCCTCTCGGCGTTCGTCCCGGCGGGCGAGGTCGCCGACCCGCAGCGGCTCAGGATCATGCTTTCCGTGAACGGGGAGCCGCGCCAGGACGGCTCGACCGAGCTGATGATCCACCGCATACCGGAGCTGATCAGCTACCTCTCCTCCATCTTCACGCTGGAACCGGGGGACCTGGTGCTCACCGGCACCCCCGCCGGGGTGGGCCGGATCAAGAGCGGCGACGGGGTCGTGGCCGAGATTCCCGGGGTCGGGAAATTAAGCGTAACTGTGCGTTGAAACAGCAAACCAAAAGGGAGGGACATCTATGGAGAACGAGAAGACCTGCCCCGACTGCCAGGGGCTGATGCTGCTGATGCCCGGCTGAGGCGGCCTCTTCTGGCGGTGCCAGAAGTGCGGAAAGAAGATCCCGATGAGCGCCGACGGCGCCAAAGGGTGCAGCTGCAAATAGAAAAAAGGGGATCCCGTCCGGGGTCCCCTTTTTCTTTGCCGATTGGCCATCGTCTTCCGCCGGCGGCCCTCCAGCAGAGGAGGGGGACGGGTGCGCTTCGCCGCTAGAGAGCTACAGCAGGAAGTCGACCACGAGCCCCTTGATCTTGATGATCTGCGCCACGATCCTGATGTGGTCCTTCTGCTCGCGCATCACCAGGTGGTAGAGGAGGTCCGCCTCCTTGTCGACCACCGCGATCACCTCGTGGGCGCGCCCGGCGATCCCGCCGCTCAGAAGCTCCATCCGGTACGCCTCGGCGGAGACCTTCCTCGCCATGGTGCCGAGCAGTTCGCGGAACACCTTGAAGTTGGCGATGGTCGGCTCCTGCTCCAGGGCGTCCCCCGCCTTGTCTATCTCATCCTTCAACCGCTGCAGTTCCCCCTGGTACTCGGCGGAACTCTTCGCGACGGCGGTGAGCCGCCCGGCGAAGAGGGGGGCGCTTCCCCCTGCCACGCCCTTGGCGGGGGTCCCCTTCCCCTTCTTGGCGATGCTGCGGGAATCGCTTTTCTCGTCAATACGCATGTCGCACCTGGGGAGGAACCTGGTTGACCGCTGAAGGGATCGGCCAGCGGAATCAAAAAAGGCCCCGAATGAGCTTCGGGGCCGAAAGATGGTCGGGGATGTCGACTAGCTTTTCACCACGTTGGCAGCCTGCGGCCCCTTGGTCCCCTGGACGACCTCGAAGGTGACGTGATCCCCCTCGGCTAGAGACTTGAACCCGTCGCCCTGGATGGACGAGAAGTGGACGAAGACGTCGACCCCGTTATCCTGCTCGATAAAGCCGAACCCCTTCGCGTCGTTGAACCATTTGACCACACCGTTTGCCATTACTTTTTCTCCTGTTGCCGCATCGTTTGTTATCGGGGCGGCGGCTCGCGCCGCCGCCCCCTTTGCGTCTTTGACGCATCACCTGCCGTATTACACGTTTATCTCGAGCGTGTCAAGTTCCGGCCGCGTGAAGACGCCTTGCCGTGCCGCCTGCCGGATCTAGGCGGTTGCCACGGGCTGGTTCAAGGCGTCACAGACCTTTCCCGCGGGGGCGCCCGCCTTTGCCGCGGGGGCCGGCGCAGGCTGCGCGTTCAGCGTGGCGTGGGCCGCGGCCAGGCGCGCGATCGGCACCCTGAACGGGGAGCAGGAGACGTAGTCGAGACCTACCGAGTCGCAGAAGATGACCGAGGCGGGGTCGCCGCCGTGCTCGCCGCAGATGCCGAGCTTGATCCCCGGGCGGGTCGCCCTTCCCTTCTCGCAACCCATCCGCACCAGGGCGCCTACCCCCTGCTGGTCCAGCGTGACGAACGGGTCGTCCTCGAGGAGGCCGTTCTCCACGTAGAAGGGGAGGAACTTCCCGGCGTCGTCGCGGGAGAGGCCGAAGGTGGTCTGGGTCAGGTCGTTGGTCCCGAAGGAGAAGAAGTCCGCCTCGACCGCGATGCTGTCGGCGGTGATGGCGGCGCGCGGCAGCTCTATCATGGTCCCGATCAGGTACTCGACCCTGACGCCGAAGCGGGCCTGGACGTCCTCGCAGACGGCGACCGCGTTGGCGCGCATGACGCCGAGTTCCTTGGTGACGGCAACCAGCGGGATCATGATCTCGGGGACGATCTGGAACCCTTCGTCGCGCACCAGCTCGCAGGCCGCTTCCATGATCGCCTGCACCTGCATGTCGTAGATCTCGGGGAAGGTGACCCCGAGGCGGCAGCCGCGGTGCCCGAGCATCGGGTTGAACTCGTGCAGGAACTCCACCTTGTGGCGCAGCGTCTGCGCCGAGACCCCCATGGTCGTCGCCAGCGCCTCGATGTCCTTCTCCTCCTGGGGGAGGAACTCGTGCAGCGGCGGGTCGAGGAGCCTGATGGTGACCGGGAGCCCCTTCATCTCGCGGAAGAGCCCCTTGAAGTCCCCCTTCTGCATAGGGAGGATCTTGGCGAGCGCCTTCTTCCTTCCCTCGAGGTCGGCGGCGAGGATCATCTCCCGCACCGCGGCGATCCTGGTCGCGTCGAAGAACATGTGCTCGGTGCGGCACAGGCCGATCCCCTCGGCGCCGAACTCGCGGGCGGTGCGGGCGTCGTGCGGGGTGTCCGCATTGGCCCTCACCTTCATGCGGCGGAAGGTGTCGACCCACCCCATCAGCTTGGCGAAGTCGCCGCCAACCCCTGCGGCCACCGTCGGCACCGCGCCGAGCATCACCTCGCCGGTGGAGCCGTCGAGGGTGATGACGTCACCCTTGTTGATCACGGAGCCGTCCCTCGCCACGAACTTGCCGGAGGCGTAGTCGACCTTGATGTCGCCGCAACCGGCGACGCAGCATTTACCCATGCCGCGGGCGACGACCGCCGCGTGGGAGGTCATGCCGCCGCGGGCGGTGAGGATCCCCTGCGCCGCGTGCATGCCGTGGATGTCCTCCGGGGAGGTCTCCACGCGGACCAGGATCACCTTGTGGCCGAGCTTGGCCGCGCTCTCCGCCTCGTCGGCCGTGAAGACCACCTCGCCGGACGCGGCCCCCGGGGAGGCCGGAAGCCCCTTGGCGATCACCTTCTTGTCCGCCTTAGGGTCGAGGGAGGGGTGCAGGAGCTGGTCCAGCTGGCTCGGGGCTACGCGGAGCACCGCGGTCTTCTGGTCGATCAGCCCTTCGTCCACCATGTCGACCGCGATCTTGATGGCGGCCTTGGCCGTCCTCTTGCCGCTTCTGCACTGCAGCATGTAGAGGATCCCCTTCTCGATGGTGAACTCGATGTCCTGCATGTCCTTGTAGTGGCGCTCCAGGATGTCCCTGATCTCCGCCAGCTGCCGGTAGCACTCGGGAAGCACCTCCTCCATGGCGGGGAGGTCGCCCGGCTTGTACTTCGCCTTGTTGATCGGCTGCGGGGTCCGGATGCCGGCCACGACGTCCTCGCCCTGGGCGTTCACCAGGTACTCGCCGTAGAAGTAGTTCTCGCCGGTTGAGGGGTCGCGGGTGAAGGCGACGCCGGTGGCGCAGTCGTTACCCATGTTGCCGAAGACCATCGACTGCACGTTGACGGCGGTCCCCCAGTCGGCCGGGATCCCGTTCAGCTTGCGGTAGGTGATGGCGCGCTGGTTCATCCAGGAACCGAACACGGCGCTGATCGCCCCCCAGAGCTGCTGCTCCGGCTCCTCGGGGAACTCGACGCCCAGGGTGGCGCGGACCTTCGCCTTGAACTGGGAAACCAGGTCCTTCCAGTCGGCCGCGGTCAGGTCGGTGTCGAGATGCACGCCGCGCGCCTCTTTCTTGCGCTCCAGCAGGTGCTCCATCTCGTCCTTGGGCATCCCCATGACGACGTCGGAGTACATCTGCACGAAGCGGCGGTAGGCGTCGTAGGCGAAGCGCTCGTCGCCGGACTGCGCGATGATCCCCTGCACCGTGGTGTCGTTCAGGCCGAGGTTCAGGATGGTGTCCATCATCCCGGGCATGGAGGCGCGGGCGCCGGAGCGGACCGATACCAGGAGCGGGTTCTTGGGATCGCCGAACTTCTTCCCCATGAGCCCCTCGACCCTGGCCAGGTTCTGCGCCACCTCGGCCGCCAGGGCCGCCGGGTAGTTGCGGTCGTTCTTGTAGTACTCGGTGCAGACCTCCGTGGTGATGGTGAAGCCCGCCGGGACGGGGAGACCGATGCTGGTCATCTCCGCCAGGTTGGCCCCCTTGCCCCCCAAAAGCTCCTTCATCTTGGCGTTGCCGTCGGCCTTACCTGCGCCAAAAAAGTAGACGTACTGCGTTCCCATTTGAACCCTCCTTAAACGTTGTTAATAAATTTGAAGCTTAGAGTATACACATTATTTTGTAAAGGCAAAACAGCCGCCGGTGAAATTCACCGGAGGCTGTTTACGTGAGCGTCATTGTGCGTCCGGAGCGACCGGGGAGAGCCCGTTCGGGTGATGCTGCCTCCCTTGCGCTCCGCGAACCGGTTCATCAGGGCGACAACCTCGAGAAGTCGGCGAGGCGCCCGAAGAGCCTCGCTATCGAGGTGAGGAGGGCGAGGCGGTTGGTGCGCACCCGCTCGTCCTCGGCCATGACCATGACCTTGTCGAAGAAGAGGTCCACGGCCGGCTTCAGCGTGGCGATCTCGGTGAGGGCGGCGAGGTAGTCGGCGCCGGAAAGCGCACCCTCGACCTTGCCGGCCGACTGCTGCAGCGACTGGTAGAGCCCCCCCTCGGCCGGGTCCTGGAACAGCTCGGCCGAGACCGGGGTGTCGACCCCCTCCTTGACGATGTTGCAGACCCGCTTGAAGGCGACGGCGAGGGGGCCGAAGTCGTCGCGGTTCCTGAATTCGGCGAGCGCCGCTATCTTGGCAGCCGCCTCGACCAGGTCGTCGAAGGAGACCGATGCCACCGCGTCCACGACGTCGGAGGGGTAGCGGTCGGCCATCAGGTTCACGAAACGGCCGCGGAAGAACTCCAGCACGTCTTTCTGCACCTCGTCAAGCGGGCGGGTCGCCTTGGCCGAGAGGAGATTCAGGGAGGCCTCGATGAAGCCGGAGATCGGCTCGCGGTACCCCTTGTCCAGGATGATGTTGATGATCCCGAGGGCGCAGCGGCGCAGCGCGTACGGGTCGGCGGAGCCGGTCGGGATGAGACCCACGCTGAAGCAGCCGCAGATGGTGTCCATCTTGTCGGCCAGCGAGACGAAGGCGCCGATGTCGGATGAGGGGAGTTCGCCCCCCGCCTGGGTCGGGAGGTAGTGCTCGGCGATGGCGTTGGCCACCTGGGCGTCCTCGCCGTCGTGGAGCGCGTACTCGCGTCCCATGATCCCCTGCACCTCGGGGAACTCGCCCACCATGCCGGTGACGAGGTCCGCCTTGCACAGGGTGGCGGCGCGGGCCGTCTGCTCGGTCACGGCGGCGTTGTGCCGCTTGGCGAGCCCACGGCCCAGCTCGCGGAAGCGCTCCATCTTCTCGTAGGAGGTGCCGAGCCTGGCCTGGTACACGACGCTCTTCAGCGCCTCGACCCGGTTCTCCAGCCTCACCTTGTGGTCCTCGTCGAAGAAGAAGCGTGCGTCGGAAAGCCGCGCGCGGAGCACCCGCTCGTTACCCTTCACGACCACCTGCGGGTCCTCGGTGAGGGTGTTGTTGATGGTGATGAAGCCCGGCAGCAGCTTTCCCTCATCGTCCACCAGGGAGAAGTAGCGCTGGTGCTCGCGCATCGAGGTGATCAGCACCTCGCGCGGCACGACCAGGAAGTCCGGCGAGAAGGTGCCGTGCACCGCGGAGGGGTACTCCACGAGGAAGCTCACCTGCTCGAGGAGCGACTCGTCGGGAAGCACGTTCCCCTTGGCCTGCTTGGCCACCCGCTCGATCTCGCCCCTGATGATCTCCTTCCTCTTCTCGGGGTCGGGGATCACGAAGTGGCGCTCGCACTCCTCGAGGTAGTGGGCGAGGTCCCTGACCGGGAAGGTGGTGTTGGCCATGAAGCGGTGGCCGCGCGAGACGGAGCCGCTGTCGATGTTGCCGAAGGAGAAGGGGACCACGACGCCGTCGAAGAGCGCCACGATCCAGTGGATGGGGCGGGCGAAGCGGACCTCGAAGTCGGCCCAGCGCATCGACTTCTTGAACGGGATGGCGCCGATCAGGCGCGGCAGGATCTCGGGGAGGAGTTCAGCCGTGTCGCGCCCCACCTCGCTCTTCACCGCGGCCAGGTACTCGCCCTTCTCGGTCATGACCAGTTTGAGCTTGGCCACGTCGATCCCCTGGCCGCGGGCGAACCCCTGGGCCGCCTTGGTGGGGTTGCCGTCGGCGTCGTAGGCGACGCTCTTGGCGGGGCCCATCGCGGTCAGCTCGGCGTCCGGCTGCCGCCCGGCCACCCCCTTCACCGCCAGCACCAGGCGGCGCGGCGTGCCCAGTGTCACGATCTCGCCGTACTCGATGCGGGCGCTCTCCAGCTCGCGCTTCATGAGCGCTTCCATGTCGGCCATCGCCTTGGGGACGAATCCGGCCGGGATCTCCTCGCAACCTATCTCCAGGAAAAGGTCCTTCGCCATTAGCGTCCTCCTTTCAGAAGCGGGAATCCGAGCCGCTCGCGCATCTGCAGGTAACCCTCGGCGCAAAGGCGTGCCACGTTCCTCACCTTGCCGATGTAGGAGGCGCGCTCGGTGACCGAGATGGCGCCGCGGGCGTCAAGGAGGTTGAAGGTGTGGGAGCACTTCATGACGTAGTCGTAGGCGGGGAGGACCAGCCCCTTCTCAACGAGCCTCACGCACTCCTTCTCGTACATCTTGAAGAGGGCGAGGAGCATGTCGACGTCGGCCTCCTCGAAGTTGTAGGTGGAGAACTCCACCTCGCTCTCGTGGTGGATGTCGCCGTACCTGACCCCCTTGACCCACTCGAGGTCGTAGACGTTGTCCACCCCCTGCAGGTACATGGCGATCCTCTCGCAGCCGTAGGTGATCTCCGACGAAACCGGCTTCAGGTCGATCCCCCCCGCCTGCTGGAAATAGGTGAACTGGGTGATCTCCATCCCGTCCAGCCAGACCTCCCAGCCGAGCCCCCAGGCGCCGAGCGTCGGGGATTCCCAGTCGTCCTCGACGAAGCGGATGTCGTGCTTGTTCGGGTCGATGCCGAAGGCGCGCAGGCTGTCGAGGTAGAGGTCGAGGATGCTCATGGGGGACGGCTTCATGATCACCTGGAACTGGTAGTAGTGCTGCAACCGGTTCGGGTTCTCGCCGTAGCGTCCGTCGGTGGGGCGCCGGGAGGGCTCCACGTATGCCACCTTCCACGGCTCGGGACCGAGCACGCGCAGGAATGTGGCCGGGTTGAAGGTCCCCGCACCTTTTTCCGTATCATAGGGTTGCTGGATTACGCACCCCTGCCCCGCCCAGTATCCCTGGAGGGAGAGGATCAGATCCTGAAAAGTCAACACGCCGCCTCCGATCAATTCATTATTTCAGTGGTGCAGCACCGGGCAAAAAAAGTTTACTGTATCCAAACAGTTAGGCTCGCCAGATTACAATACCTGCCGGCTGTCTGTCAAGGATTATCGCCCGCCGGAACCGCAAAAACAGGGGGCGCGGCAGCGGGAAAGGGCCGCCGCGAGGGGTAAGCGGGGCGAAAAGGCGGGAGAATTCTCCTGTTTACCGGTGTGCGGCTTCACGGTACACTGGGCATGGGGGATTTTCACATGAGCGACGGCGCGGAAATCATCATCCTCGGATCGGGCTCCACCGCCTTCGCTGCGGCGCTGAGGGCCCACGAGCGCGGCGCCCGCCCGGTCATGATCGAGAAGAGCGTCCTCGGCGGGACCTGCATCAACTGGGGATGCATCCCGAGCAAGACCCTGATCCACGCGGCGCTCTTCCGGCACGAGGCGGCGCTCGGCGGGAGGCTGGGGTTAGGCACCCGCGCCGCAGCGGTCGACTTCCCCCTCCTGGACGCGCACAAGTTCGACGTGGTGCAGCGGCTCAGGCAGACGAAGTACCTGGACGTCCTGAAGAACGTCCCGGGACTCACCCTCATCAAGGGAAACGCCGTCTTCACCGCCCCCGACGAGATAAGGGTCGGGGACCGGGTGATCAGGAGCGACAGGTTCCTGATCGCCACCGGCGGCGTGCCGCGGGTCCCCCCCATCCCCGGGCTGGAACAGACCCCCTACCTCACCAGCAAGAGCGCCCTCCTGTTGAAGACCCTCCCCGCCTCCCTCACCATCGTCGGCGGAGGGGTCATCGCCCTGGAACTCGGGGAGATGTTCCTGCGCCTGGGCGTCCCCGTCACCGTTCTCGAGCACAGCGAGAGGGTGCTCCCCTCGGTCGAGGCCGAGCCGGCCCGGGCGCTGCAGGAGGCGCTCGTCGCCGAGGGGATGAAGATCGTCCTGCAGGCGAGCGTATGCTCCGTCTCGAGGCACGAGGGGGGAGTCAGGGTGGAGACGCAGGTGGCGGGAGAGCCGAGAGAGTTCTTCTCCCAGCAGCTCCTCCTGGCCGTCGGGACCGCCCCGGCCACCAAGGCGATCGGGCTGGAGCTGGCGGGCGTGGCACTCGACCAGCGCGGGTTCGTCGTGGTGGACCAGGAGATGCGGACCTCCGTCCCCGGCATCTGGGCCGCCGGCGACGTGACCGGCGGCATGCAGATCGCCACCGTCGGCGCGCGCGAGGGGATAGCCGCCGTGGACAACATGCTGGAGACCGGCTGCCGCTGCGCGCTCGACTACAACACGCTCCCGATGGCGATCTTCACCGATCCCGAGGTCGCCATGGTCGGCTACACCGAGGAGGGGGCGAGACGCGCCGGATTCCAGGTGATGAGCCACACCATCCAGGCCTCCGCCATACCCAAGGCCCACGTCACCGGCGCGCTGGCGGGCGCCGTCAAGATCGTCGCCGAGAAGCCCACAGGGAGGATCCTCGGCATCCACCTCTGCCTGCACCGGGGGGCGGACATCATCAACGAGGCGGCGCTCGCCATACGCTGCCGCATGACCGTGGCCGAACTCGCCGACACCCTGCACGTCTACCCCTCCATGGGAGAGGGGCTGAGGCTCTGCGCACAGGCCTTCCGCCGCGACATCGAGCAGCTCTCCTGCTGCGCCGAGTAGCCCCCCCTTCGCCCGCCCGAAAGCCGCCTCCAAACATTACATTTGACAAAGCCCCTCATGAGAGCTTACCATGCCTATCGATCATTAACCGCCCCTCAGCGACAGCTGGCCGGGGAGATGACTCAAAGGGCGAGGCGACCATCATGGCGGCAGAGATTCTTTTCGTTGACGACGACAAGCTGATACTGAGGTGCTCCACCGATCTGTTCCGTTCCAGGGGGATAGAACTCCTCACGGCGAGCAACGCGGCGGAGGCGCTGGAGCTTTTCAAGAGTCACGAGATAGCCGTGGTCGTCTCCGACAACCAGATGCCGGGGATGACCGGGCTCGAGTTTCTATCGAAGCTGCGCCACGTGTCGCCCGACACGGTCAAGGTGCTGATTTCGGCCTACGTCGACCTCCCCACCGCCCTCGCCGCGATCAACGGCTCCGAGGTGTACCGCTACCTTCTGAAGCCCTGGAAGAACGAGGAGATACTGGAAGTGGTGCAGGAGGGGCTGAAGCGGTACCGGACCATACACAACATCCGGCGCGAGGACGAGGCGGTGCTCCGTTCGCTGGCGCAGACCATAGAACTCAAGGACCCGAACACGAAGGGGCACTGCGACAGGGTCGCCGTGTACGCCCTTCTCATCGCCGACGCGATGGGGGTCGCCAAGGAGACCCAGCGGCAGATCAAGTACGGCAGCTGGCTGCACGATTGCGGCAAGATCGGGGTGTCGGAGTTCATCCTGAACGGAACCGGGCGCCTGAGCGACGACGAGTTCGAGACCATGAAGATGCACACCAGCTGGGGGGCGGATGTTGCGGAGAAGGCGGACCTCTCCGAGGTGGCCAAAAACATCATCCAGTACCACCACGAGAAGTACGACGGCACCGGGTATCCCGAGGGGATGAAGGGTGAGGAGATACCGATGGAGGCGCGCATCGTCTCCGTCGCCGACATCTACGACGCCCTCACCATGGACCGCCCCTACCGGACCGGATACACGAGCTGCCAGGCGAAGGAGATGATCCGCGAGATGAGCGGAGAGGCGCTCGACCCTGAGATCGTCGAGGTGTTTCTCACCGTGGTCCCGGACGGCCGGGTCCCGAGCAGCGACGAGCTGCAGGGTTGCGGCGCGCTTCTCTCCGCGGGGAAGAAGGCCGCCCTTTGCCTGCGGACGGTCCGCCGCTAAGTCCGCCGCTGACGGTCCGCCGCTAACGGCTCTGCGCGCCGGCCGGGCCGGCTGAAAACCAGCGCCTCACCACGAACGCCTTCTTGCCCGCCTTCCCTTCCGGGAACCGGTCCGCAGGCCGCCTCGTCTGCACCAGGTGCCGCAGCGCCTCCCGCACCGGTGTCATCGTCACCCCGCTTTTCCCGCCGCCACATCCCATCGTGCTTTGTATTATCGAGTCGGAGTCCAGAACGATCATCACGTGCCCGTCCCAGACCAGGAGGTCGAGGGGCTTCAGCTTCTGCGCGATCGCGTCGACGGAAAGCCCGGCCACCTGCACCGGCTCGCCATAGGTGATGAGCGCTGAGGTGTTCCTCGTCGTGAAGCCGTCGGTCGCCTCGTAGAGAAGTCCGGAGCAGTCGACGCCGGCAAGCGGGTCCCCCTGCGGGTAGTAGCGCCTGAGAAGCGGCACCCCGTCCTTGACGTTCCCCCCCCAGACGTACGGTTTCCCCAGCGCGGACAGGAGCCTTTTCTGTATCTCCGCCAGTTGCGGGAGGTGCCGCTTCCTTTGCAAGAGCACGCCTCCTTTCCACTCCCTCACGAAACGTGCATCGATGAAAAACCCTGTTTGGGATGAATAAGGATAATCCTCGGTGGCGACCCGGTACACGGTAACGCCGTCTTTTTCCAACTTCTCGTAAACGGCGAAGAGCGTCCCGGGGAGTGCGACGAACTCGATCGGGCGCACCCCCTTGCAGGGATCGAGCTTGACGGCGCCGCTGAACATCTGCCTGAAAGCGGGGGTGTTCAGCACCGGCGTCGCGGAGATGGCGACCACAAAGCCTGGCCGCGCCCCGCGCTTGTCCGCGGCGTTGAGGTTGCGCACCAGGAGTATGAGAACCATGAGGGGGAGCAGGAGAACGATGAGGGAGAGTGAAAACGTCTTCATGACGTACCTCGCAAACAGCGTCAGTCGCCGAAGGCGGCGGAAAGGGGGAGGAGGCGGAGGTCCTTTCGCTTCAGTATCGGCATCAGGAGCCTGATCCCCTTAGGCTCGTTGCCGTTGCCGTGCACCAGGATGAAGCTCCCGCGGCGCGGGTCCTCCCCCTTGGCGAGCCAGGCGTCGCTCCCGATCGGGATCAGCGAGAGTTCCTTCAGGAGCGTCATCGTCGCCTGGTCCGAAACGAGCCCGGGGAAGCGGAAGAAGGGGGAAGGGACCAGCCCCGCCGCGAGAAGCTGCTGCTCGAGTTCGAGCACCTCGGCGCGCTGGTCCGTCCCCGGCGCGAGGAGGAAGTTCTGCGCCAGCGGGACCTTGGGGTCGTAGTGGTGGTGCCAGGAATGGTTCACCCAGGTGACGGCAAGCCTGCCTGAGGCTATCTCCCCCTTCAGATAGGAGAGTTCTTCCGGGTGGCTCGCCAGCCACAGGCCCGAGATCGCCACGGCGACCGGGACCGGCCCCCCTTTCCCGAGCGCCGCCGCCTCGAACATCTCCCGCTCGAAGGGACGCTTGGACGGGCAGAGGTCCACGGTGAGGAAAACCCCGTCCGTCTCCGTCTCCGATCTGGTCGCGCCGCCGTTTTGCAGCCGGAAGGGGGCGCAGGCGTACCTTTGCAGCGCCTTTTCCAGACGGGTGGAGCGAAGCTGCGGGTCGGAGGGTTTCAGCAGGGGGCGGAGCGAGCCGGCCGGGAGGTCGTAGCTGGAAAGGGTCGCGGGGTCGACCGCCAAAAGCCTCGGCTCGCCGTCGCGGTTGAAACCCCTGATGGCGACAAGCGCCCTCCCCTCCTGGTCGCTCACCGGCTGGCGCACGACGCGGTAGTCGGTGATGCGGTACGTCTTAGCGACGGCGGGGGAGGCGATGAGAAGTACGGCCAGCAGGATCTTCATGATGGGGAAAAGTCTATGCATATCGAGTGGGGATGTCCCGTTTTCCGTCGGTTAGCTAGATGAGCACGGCACGGAGCGCCGCGTCGATCTTGTCCACGTCCACGCGGGTGTCGATGCAGGGCCCGAAAGGACGGTCGTTCAGGACCCCGATCACCGGGAGGGGGTAGCAGTCCTTGATGCCGGAGGTGAGGTCGCGCTCGCAGGCCACGGCCAACACCAGCGTGGGGCGCTTCTCGATGATCACCTTGCGGGCCAGGGTGCCGCCGGTCGCGACCGAGATGTCGACCTGGTACTTCTGCGCCAGCCCGGCGAGCCCCATGATGTCGCAGCGACCGCAGCGCTGGCACTTGCCGATATCGCCGGTCACCTTGATCTCGCACTCCGAGAGCTGCAGGCAGTGGGGGAGCAGGATCAGGATCCGATCCGGCTTCACCTTGAGGCGCTGCGAGGTGACCAGCGAGTTGTTCATGGCGACGAACGACTGGCGTATGGTGTCCTTGGAGATGCCGCAGAGCTTGCCGATCTGCTCGATGAGCGGGAGGAGGAACTTGATCACCACGCCGCGCATGAACCTGGTGCAGAGGATGTCCTTGCCGAGCGCCGTGGTCATGACCAGCAGGAGCGTACCGAGAACGGCGATGCCGGAGAGGACGGCGAAGACCATGCCGACGATGCGCGGCAGGTCCGGGTGGATGTTGGCGAGCCCCATGGTCGGGATCCACCAGCCGAGGTAGATGAGCCCCACCACCATCAGGCAGGTCACCCCCATCAGGGCAACGAAGAGCCGCTTCTGGGGCGGCTTCTGGTATGCCCCCTTATATCCCAACCGAGGCGTCCTTCTTCCCGAGGATGGCGCCCGCCTGGAGCTTGTAGCCGGCCAGGAAGTCGGCCGCAGCGAGGCGCTTCTTCCCTTCCAGTTGCAGTTCCTTGATGAAAAGGCTCCCCTCTCCGCAGGCGACCTCGATGCCGTCGCGGCCGGCGGCGACGATCTCGCCGGGGGTACCGCTCCCGGAGCCGGTCTGCACCCGGCACACCTTCAGGAGCTTCTCGTCGAGATAGCTGTAGGCGCCGGGCCAGGGGGTCATGCCGCGGACCTGGTTCTTGATGCTCTGCGCGTCCCTCCCCCAGTCGATCAGCCCGTCCTCCTTCTTCATCATCGGGGCGTAGCAGGTGAGCGCGTCGTCCTGCTTCTCCGGCTCCAGCTCCCCTTGCGCCAGGCGGTCCAGCGTCTCGGCCAGGAGTTCGGCTCCCAGGGCCGACATCCGGTCGTGCAGGTTCTGCGTGTCCTCGTCCGGGCCTATCGGGGTCGCCTTCTTGAGGAGCATGTCGCCGGTGTCGAGCCCCACGTCCATCATCATGGTGGTGACGCCGGTCTCGGCCTCGCCGTTGATGATGCACCAGTTGAGCGGCGCCGCGCCGCGGTAGCGCGGCAGGAGCGAGGCGTGCACGTTGATGCAGCCGTGCTTCGGGATCTCCAGGAGCGCCTTGGGAAGGATCTGCCCGAAGGCGACCACCACGATCAGGTCGGGACGAAGCGCCCGGATCTCCTCGATCGACTCGGGGTGGCGCACCTTCACCGGCTGGAGCACCGGGATGCCGTGCTCCCGGGCCAGGACCTTCACCGGCGGCGGGAGGGTCTGCTGTCCCCGCCCCTTGGGACGGTCCGGCTGCGTCACCACGGCGACGACGTTTTCTCCTCTTTGAATCAGAACGCGCAGCGTCGGGCAGGCGAATTCAGGTGTCCCCATGAAGATGATGCGCATTCCGGTGCTCATCGCTGCTCCTTCGCCTCTTCCTGCGCGCGGAGGTAGCGCTTGCGGAAGATCCCCTTCTTGAGCGGGGAAAGGTGGTCTATGAAGAGGATCCCGTCCAGGTGGTCGATCTCGTGCTGAAAGGCGATGGCCAGGAGATCGTCGGCCCGGAACACGACCTCCTCGCCGTCCAGGTTGAGCGCCTTCACCACGATGCGCGCGTGCCTGCGGACGTTCGCGGAGAACTTGGGGACGGAGAGGCATCCCTCCTCCTCGAACTCCTCCCCCTCGGCGTGGATGATCTCGGGGTTTATCGCGACTATCAGTTCCGGCTTCTCGTCCTTGCCGGTGACGTCGATGACGATGACCCGCTGGTGCACCCCGATCTGGGGGGCGGCAAGCCCGACTCCCGGGGCGTCGTACATGGTGTCGGCCATGTCGCGCACCAGTTCCCGGGTTTTCTCGGTGATGACGGTAACCGGGTTGGAGCGCTTCTTCAGCTCCGGGTCCGGGTAGGTGAGTATTGTTCGTAGCATAGTGGTCCGTCCTTTGGCTTTCAGGCTATCGGCCACTATATAAATTCGGCGGGAAAAAATCAACGTATTAACTGGCGGCCTCGCCCCCTTGACGGGGCACTGCCATTAAGTTTAAGGATTGTCGTTAGCTCCCCCTCCCTTGACGGGAGGGGGCCGGGGGGGGTGAAGTTGCCAACGTCGCTAAATGTGGCACCTACCGCAGGTGCGGATCCCGACCAAGTTATCTCACAGAAATTTTTCCTATTGATCAACCGCCCCGGAACTGGTACTCTGCCCCTGCCAAGACGCGGAGCACCGCGCATAAACCTCGCCCCTTCGGGTAGATATCGGCGCGACGACCGCGGTGATATCGGCATCCCCTGGAGATAATCATGCCATTCAAGAGTTATCAGGTGGAAACGGGAGAGCGGATCAAGAAGGCGAGGCTCGCGCTCGGCCTCACCCAGAAGGAGTTCGCCTCCTCGCTGGGGATCGTGCAGGGTTTCCTGAGCGGGATCGAGACCGGCAGGAAGCGTCCTTCCGACACGCTGCTGATCGCCCTCTCACACACCTTCGGCATAAATCCGCAGTGGCTGAGGGACGGGAGCGGGGCGAGCTTCAAAGGGAGCACCGATCTTCCGGCGGGTTGCTGCGCGCCGGTCCTGGAGGTGATCCCGGAGAATTTCCCCGAAGACCTCGGCACCGTCCGCAGCCACATATCCCTGCCGGAACTCCCCGAGGGGTGCTACGCCATAGTCTGCTACGGCGACTTCATGGCCCCCACCATCCGCGACGGCGACCTGGTCATCTTCAGACCGGATTCCGGCCAGAAGAAGAGCGGCGACATCATCCTGGTCAACAACCGCTGGGGTGAACCGATCCTCAGGAGGTACCGGCTCAAGGACGACGAGATCTACCTAGCCGCGGACAACCCCGCCTACGCGCCGTTTCGCCCCGACAACGACACCCGCACCATCGGGACCGTGGTCGAGGTCTGGCGCAAGGTGCTGCTCTGACCCTTCCCGGGACCGCGCGGGGAGGGGCGCAGCCACCGTGAAAGTCAAAATTCCGTCACCAAACCCGCCCCGGGCGTCAATAATACCTCCACTCGCCCCCCCGCTTCGCCGACCCCATCTCAGCCATTTCAAGCAGTTACCCTGAAGGAACGGATGTTGCATCTACTTCCTGGCCTGTACCAGTCGGCCGAAGACGGGAGGAAGCGGTGAAACAGCGGGATGGCATCAGGATAGTGTGGAGCAGGACCTATGTCGCGGCAGCCGGCAGCGGCGAAACCGGGGCGTCCGCGCCGCGGGCGGCAACGCCCCCGGCAGAGGTTACCGCCGACCCGCTTTCCCAGCGCCGCGCCCTGTCCCGCTCCCGCACGCTATGGGGGCGCGAGGACGGCTTCACCATGTCCGCCGCCAGACGCCTCCCTTAACGACTCACTTCCCCAGCGCCAGCTTCTTCCCCGCAAACCGCGCCTTTTCCCTCACCTTTGGACCGGTCCCCCGGGACTTCTCCCGCCGGGAGATCTCGTCCACCACCTGCTAGACCACTCCCCCCTTCCGGCAGCTCCCGACGATCGCCGCCACCCTGACCCGCTCCATGGTCACTTCTCCCCGGCTTCGTCCTTCTCCAGCCGCGCCTTCAGCTCCAGACGCTCCTTTTGCGCGGCGTACGCCTTCTGCTCCAGGCGGCGCCTGCGGCGGCCGCCGAAGAACGTCTCCTCCAGCACTATCAGTACGAAGAGGACGATGAAGAGGGCGAAGATGACGCCCAGTATCTTGAACAGTAACATGTCGTGCCGCACTCCCTTTTTACGCTTGGTTTACGTTGTTGCGTTCAGCCGACGATCCGGTTGCGCCCCTGCTGTTTTTTGTCGCGCCCGCCAACATACCGGTACCGGCGCCGGTGTCAATGGGAAACCTCTAGTGGCCGGTGAGCTTCTTCCAGCCGCTTCCGGCCAGCTCCAGGACGCCGTCCACGCTCCTTCGATAGAACTTCCTGACCGGGATGCGGTTCACCAGGATACCGTCCCCGCCCCGCTCCAGGCTCACCCGGTCCCCGGAACAAAGCTGCACCACCTCGCGGTAGTGCTCGCCGCCGATGCCGAACAGGAAGGAGTAGCGCGCCCCCTGCGCCATGCAGGAGACGATGATGACGATCCCCTCCGGTTCCCCGGTCCTGAAGTCGAAGCGGGTGGTGGCGGCCACGAAGCGCCCCTCCACCTCGTCTCCGTTCAGAAGCCCGTTCACGTTCAGGTTCTTGGGCTTCATCCTCCCAAGCGGCGGGAGCCCCCAGGGGGAGAGGGCGGGGCGCGGGCGCCCGCGGTAGTGGCTGGTCCGCTCCAGGAGCGTCACCACGTTGTTGTTGATCGGGCCGCCGATGGAGTGCGCGAGCCCCATCTGGAAGCGCCCCCCGGTGATGAGCCGGTGGTTCTCGACGATCTGGATCATCCCGGTCGCGCCGAGCGGATGGCCGCGTCCCTTCAGGCCGCCGGTGATGTTGGTCGGGAAGCTCCCGTACTCGCCGGTCAGCTCGTCGTTCAGGAGCCCCTCCACGATCCTCCTTCTGTGCACGAACCCCAGGTCCACCATGTTGATCGGCCCGAAGCCGTTGAACGGGTCGTGCATGTTCACGTGGATCTTGCCGGCGAAGTCGGTGATCCTCTTCACACCGGCCATGGCGTACGCCTCGGCGGCCGCCCGCACCGTGGCCGGGAAGCTGTGGAAGTAGGGGCGGTCGGCTATGGTCGGGATGTCGGTGGCGCTCCCCACGCCGGAGACGATCACCTCGTGCGGCGTGGCGCTCAGGAGGACGGCGGCCACCCCGTCGGACATGGGGCAGAAGTCGTGGTAGCGAAGCGGCCACCAGTAGCGGTAGTTCTTGCCGGTGACGATCTGGCGGTAGTACTCCTCGAGCGGGATCTCGAACGAGAGGTGCGCCTGCGGGTTTCTCGCCGCAAAGCGGTGCGCCCTCTGGGTCAGGAGCGCCGAGAAGGCGGTCCACTCCTCGATGGAGAGCTTGAGCCTCTCGATCAGCGAGCGGGCAACCAGCGCCCCGCAGGCGGGCATGGAGAGACCGAACTCCGCCTCGTCCCTGTCGATCACCCCGGCGACGATACGGGTCGCCTGCCCGGTGGAGACGTCGCTCATCTTCTGTATACCGAGCGCCAGCACGTGGTCGCAGCGCCCCGAGGCTATCTGCAGGTAGGCGTACTCGAGCGCCGAGGCGCCGGAGGAGGAGGCCGTGTCTATCAGCACCGACTTCGCCCCCGAGATCCCGAGGACCCCGGCTATCTTCGCCGCCGTGTTGTCCACCCCGGAGAAGGCGACCGGGTTCTGGCAGCCGACCACGACCGCGTCGACGTCGCCGCGCCTGAGCCTCGACCCGGAGAAGACCTCACCCGCCTTCTCCGCCATCTCCAGGAAGCTCAGCGCCTCCCGCTCCCGACCGCCGTAGCGTCCCACCGGCGCCATGTACGAGGAGGCGACGTACACCTCCCGCGGCTTGAACTGTTGCGTCACGAAAGACCCCCGTTGTGGGAGCGCGGACCCCGAAACCGCGGCGAGGATTACCCTTGCCAGCGCCCGCCCACTCTGTTATGTATTAGAACGCTGTCACAACATATCATCTAAGGCGGTTTCCATGGTAGAAAAAATTAAAAATATCGTTGTATTCGTTAAGGACTTCCAGGCGGCGCGCCGGTTTTACCGCGACTTGCTGGGGCTTACCCCGGGCCAGGAGACCGAGTACATGATGGAGTTCTTCCCCTCCCAGGGGACCTCGCTCGGCGTCTCGCTCGCCATGCACGAGGCGGCGCAGAAGCTGGTCGGGCGCCACACCGGGATCACCTTCGACGTCAAGGGGCTGGACGAGCTCTGCAAGACCCTCGAGGAGAAGGGGGCGCGCTTCACCGAGCCGCTGGAGCGCACGCCGTGGGGGAAGATGGCCGTGGTGGCGGACCCGGACGGAAACGAGTTCGCCCTGGTGGAGATGTAACGGCATGGGCCGGCGCGCGACGCTTCTCCTCCCGATCCTGCTCCTCGCCGCCCAGGCGGCGCTTGGGGCGCCGCCGGCGCCGCGCCCCTTGAGCGGCAGCGGCGTGCTGACGCTCAGGGGGGGGACGGAGCCGGAGTCGGCCCCGCTCCCGATCTACGACGAGCCGGGGGTGCTGCGGCTGGCCGAGCGGCGCGCCGGGCAGCTGCCGAGGCTCTCGGGAAGCGACCAGGAGCCGCAGCTGGCCGCCAGCGCCAGGAAGGGGGGATGGACGCGGGTCGCCTACGACGAGGCGGGGCGCGAGGGGTGGCTGGAGCCCTCCCGCGGCCGGATCTACCTCTCCTGGGAGGAGTTCCTCCCGGGGCGCACGGTGCGCCTCCTGCCGGGGATGAAGAAGGGGCTCTACCAGCTCCGCAGCGCCCCGGACGACAAGGCGCCCCCCCTCTCCACGCTCCCCAGGGAGAGGGAGCTGCAGCTGCTTGGCGTGGACGAGGAGTGGGCGCGGGTGAAATCGCCGCAGGGATGGGTTCGCTGGCGCGACGGCGACGGCCGGCTCACCATCTCGCTCACCGGGAGCGACGGAGAAAAACGTTGACATCCGAAACCCTGCATGATATCTGAGACGACATGCAAACTAACACCGTTACATCACGTGGCTCAGTCCACGCAGCAGCAGCGGCCAGACCCTTCTAGAGCCGCCACTGCTGATTCAGAAAAATTTCAACTGAAGGCCGTGGGGGACCCCCGCGGCCTTTTTTTATGCTTTTTCGACAAAAACGGCGCCGCGCGGAGCAAGAGCCGCGGGCCGAAAAAACGGGAATTGCCTTAGGGGGAAAAGATGCGCAACGAGATTGTCGCTCCCGGCGCGGGAGAACTGACCTACGAGATCAGGAACATCGTGACGGTGGCCGAGAAGGTGCAGCGCTTCGGCGTGAAGATCAACTGGGAGAACATCGGCGACCCCATCGTCAAGGGGGAGACCATCCCCCTCTGGATGAAGGAGATCGTGGCGGCCGAGGCGATGAACGACGACAGTTACGCCTACTGCCCGACCCGCGGCGTCCTGGAGACCCGCGAGTTCATCTGCGACATCACCAACAAAAGGGGGGGCGCGCAGATCACCCCGGACGACATCATCTTCTTCAACGGCCTGGGGGACGCCATCGCCAAGGTGTACGGCAACCTCCGGGCGGAGAGCCGGGTGCTGATGCCCTCCCCCACCTACACCACGCACTCCATCGGCGAGGCGTCGCACGCCCACGCGGTCCCGGTCTGCTACCGGCTGAAACCCGAGGACAACTGGTACCCCGACATGGAGGACCTGGAGAACCACGTCAAGTACAACCCGCAGATCTCCGGGATCATGATCATCAACCCGGACAACCCGACCGGGATGGTCTACCCCCCCGCGGTCCTGGAGAGGATCGTCGCCATCGCCCGCGCCTACGACCTCTTCATCATCGCCGACGAGGTGTACGGCAACATCGTCTACAACGGGGAGAGCACGGTCCCGATCTCCGACCTGGTGGGCGAGGTCCCGGCCATCGCCATGAAGGGGATCTCCAAGGAGCTCCCGTGGCCCGGGTCGCGCTGCGGCTGGATCGAGGTCTACAACGGCGACCGCGATCCCCGCTTCAAGAAGTTCGTCAACTCCATCCTCTCCTCGAAGATGAACGAGGTCTGCTCCACGACGCTGCCGCAGCGCTGCCTGCCGGCCGTGATGCGCCACCCCGAATACCGGAACTACCTGAACGAGAGGATCGCCCGCTACGAGAAGATGAGCAACATCACCTTCGAGGCGCTCTCCAAGGTCAAGGAACTCTCGGTGAACCGGACCAACGGCGCCTTCTACATGGCGGTCCCCTTCAAGGAGGGGGTGCTGAACCACACCCAGACGCTCCCGATAGATATCGCCGAGGTGCGGGAACTGGTGGAGGGGATCGTGAACCAGCCGGGGGTGGCGCCGGACAAGCGCTTCGTCTACTACATCCTGGCCCGCACCGGGATCTGCGTGGTCCCGCTCTCCTCCTTCAACACGGAACTCCTCGGTTTCCGGGTGACGCTCCTCGAACGGGACGAGGCGGAATGCCGCCGGATCTACCGCACCCTCACCGAGAACATCGCCCTGTACCTCGCCTCCTAAGAGAGCCTTCCCGGAAAGCCCCGCCCCAAAGCGGGGCTTTCCTTTTGCAAGTCGCAGTCCTCATTGACTTTTGCGCCGCAATTTGCTATCAATTTTCCATTTGGAGTCCGTCCTCCCCATTCTTGCCAAGAGGTCCCGATGCCCCCCACCGCGCGCAGAGCGCTGAGAATCGAAAAGCCCGGCGGCACGGCATGCTGAGCGGCGTCGGCGGCAGCGGCGGGGACGAGCCGGACATCTCCCCCGAGACCTTCGCATCGATCGGACAGATCCTTCAGGCGCGCTCCGGGTTCACCCTGGACGGCTACAAGGACAAGTGCGTCAAGAGGCGGATAAACATAAGGGTCCGCGCCACCAGGTCACCCTCGCCCGAGGCCTACGGGGAGCTTCTGACGGAGAGCGCCGCGGAGCAGGAGCGCCTGCTGCGGGTCCTCACCATCCACGTCTCCCACTTCTTCAGAAACCCCACCATGTTCGAGAAGCTCTCCGCCGAGATCCTGCCGGCACTGCTCAAGGAGCGCCGGGAGGTAAGGCTCATGAGCGTCGGCTGCGCCTGCGGGGAGGAGCCGTACACGCTGGCGCTCATCCTGCGCGAGAGGTTCCCGGAGGCGCTCGAGGCGGGACGGGTCCGCATCTGCGGGAGCGACGTCGACGTCGCCACGCTCGAGGCGGCCGGGGAAGCGCTCTACCACCCGGACCGGCTGGCCGAGGTCTCCCCGGAACTCCTCTCCCGCTGGTTCACCCGCGAGGGGGAGCGCTTGCGGCTCTCCCCGGAGATCCGCAAGCGGGTCCTCTTCGAGCGGACCGACCTGAACCACCAGAAGGGGTGGGAGCGCTGCGACCTGGTTCTGTGCCGCAACGTGCTGATCTACTTCGAAAGGAACCGCCAGGAAACCATCCTGAACGGCTTCGCCGACGCGCTCTCCCCGGGGGGATACCTGGTGCTCGGCAAATCGGAAACCCTTTTCGGCACGGCCCGCAAGCGTTTCAGGACCGTCTGCCCCGTCGAAAGGATCTACCGGGCGCTCTAGCCGGGATCCCTGCTGCAAAAAGGAGCTCGCTTCATGTTCATACAGATCGGGTACAAGTTCATCCTCGGATTCCTTGCCGTCGTCGCAGCGGTCGCCTTCGTCCCCTCCTGGGTGGGACACCTCGACTATTCCCCCGAACTCACCAATATCCTCTCCTACGTGGTCGCCCTCACCGTGGGTCTCGTCCTCGGGTCGTTCTTCTCGAAGAGCTTCACCAAGAACATCTCGCTTTTGAAGGGGGCCACCGAGTCGATCAGCCAGGGGGACATCTCCTTCGGCCTCGCCTTCCCCGCAACGAGGTTCCCGGACGAGACCCACAGCATGGCCGTTTCCATCAACTCCATGCTGGAGAACCTGAGGGCGCTGGTGCACCAGATCAGGGAGACCTCCGAGAAGGTGATGGAATCGACCCGCACCCTCTCCTCCACCGCCCTTGAGATAAACGCCTCCACCGAGGAGGTGGCCCAGGCGATCGAGCAGATCTCCGGCGGCGCCGAGACGCAGGCGGAGATGCTCTCCAGGAGCTCCAAGGTGATCCACGAGATGGCCATCTCGGTCGACCTGGTGGCCCGGCGGGCCAAGGAGACGGCGAAGGCCGCGCGCGAGACCAGCGTCACGGCGCAAAGGGGGGGGGATCTCGCCAACGACTCGCTGGAGCGGATGAAGAGCTTCTTCGACTCCGTGGAGCTGATCGGCATGCAGTTCATGGACCTGAACGGGAAACTGCAGCAGGTGGGGAAGATCGCCGACTTCATCGTCGACATGGCGCGCCAGACCAACCTCCTGGCGCTGAACGCCTCCATCGAGGCGGCGCGCGCCGGGGAGTACGGCAAGGGTTTCGGCGTCGTGGCCGAGGAGGTGAGAAAGCTCGCCGACGGCAGCGCCAAGAGCGCCACCGACATCGTCGAGATGATAGACCTGGTCAAGATGGAGAGCCGCAAGCTCCAGGAGACCATAACGGAGAGCTCGCGGGCCATCATCGCCGGCAAGAAGAACGTCGACACGACGGCGGACTCCTTCAGGGAGATCCTGGCCACCGTCATCGAGACGGAGCGAAAGGCCAACTCCATCGCCGACCTGTCGCAGATGCAGACCACAGGCGCCGCCAAGATGGTGACCATGGTGGACGAGATCGCCAAGGTGGCCGAGGACAACGCGGCATCGACCGAGGAGGTCTCCGCGGCCACCGAGGAGCAGTCCTCCGCCATGCAGGAGATGGTGTTCCAGACCCAGCAGCTCGCGAAACTCGCCGAGGAGCTGCTCCACTCGGTGGAGAGGTTCCAGGTCCAAGAGGGGCCGCAGGCATGATCCCGGAGCGGCTCCTTATCTTCAGCGCCGCCGGGGAGGAGTTCGCCCTGAACCTCCAGGAGGTCTGCGAGGTGATGGAGCCCCAGCCAAGCTACCCCTTCGCGGGAGCCCCGCCGCACTACCTCGGGCTCATCAACTTCCACGGCAACCTGACCGCGCTGGTCGACCTCGGCATGTACCTCGGGAAGGGCGGGCGGGGGGCGCCGGGGAAGCTCCTCGTCCTCGACACGAAGCTCGCCCACCTGGCGCTCGGGGTGGACGGGGTCAGCTCGATCGTGAGCGGGGAGACGGTGACCGGCGAGGCGCCGGGGGAGGAGCCGCTCATCGAGGCGCGCCTCGAGACGGCGGCGGGAACGGTCCGCCTGCTCGAGGTGGAGGCGCTCCTGCGCGGGCTGGAAGAGGGATTGCGGGAGGCCCCGCCCCGCCCGCAGCCGTAGGCTGCCACATTCAAAGCAAAACTACCAGGAGGTACCCGATGGCCACCACGGTCATGATAGTGGACGACTCTCTTTTCATGAGAAAAATGCTGCGCGACATCCTGCAGGAGGAGGGTTACCTGGTGACGGCCGAGGCGTCCGACGGCGAGGAGGCGGTCCGGCTGTACCGGGAATGCCGACCCGACCTGGTGACGCTCGACATAGTGATGCCGAACAAGACCGGCCTCGAGGCGCTGCAGGAGATCATGGCGTTCGACCCGCAGGCGCGGGTGGTGATGTGCTCCGCCATCGGGCAGGAATCGTTCACGGCCACGGCGATGCAGACCGGCGCCAGGGCCTTCATCCTCAAGCCGTTCAACCCGGAGCTGGTGGCGCGCGTCCTGAAGGAAACTGCCCAAGGGTGACCCGATGGACATGACGCAGTACAAAGCCCTCTTCCTCTCCGAGTCACGGGAATACCTGAGGGCGATCAGCGAGCAGGTGGTCGCCCTGGAGCAGTCCCCCTCGGAGCCGGGCGCCGTCGACACGCTCTTCCGCGGGGCCCATTCCCTCAAGGGGATGGCCGCCTCGATGGAATACGGCGAGGTCGTGGTGGTGGCCCACAGCATGGAAGACCTGATGGCGCGGGTCCGGGACGGCGGGCTGAAGTTCGAGGCCGGGGTCGCGGACCTCCTCCTGGAGGGGGTCGACCTGATCGACGCCATGCTGAACGACGTGGAGGCCGATAGGCCCGTGACGCCCCCCCCCGGCGACTACGCGCAGAGGCTGGCCGGTTATACGCCCCCTCCACCCAGGAAAAAGGCGGAGAAGGCCCCCCCTCCACCCGCCGCGCCGGCTTCGCCGGAGGCGGAAAAGGCGAAGGAGGCGCCGGCGCTCGACGCCGGCACGGTCCGGGTGAAGACGGAGCTTCTGGACCACCTGATCAACCTCACCGGCGAACTGGTCACCAACAAGAACCGGCTCCTGAACGTCGCCCGCGAGGCCGGGTCGCAGCCTCTGAACGACGCGGTTTCCGAGACGGGAAAACTCCTGCGCGCCCTGCACGACGAGGTGATGAAGGTCCGCCTGATGCCGTTCGAGGCGATCTGCGACCGGTTCCAGCGCTCGGTCCGCTCCCTGGCCAAGAAGAGCGGCAAGGAGATCCAGTTCGAGATCACCGGGCGGGACATAGGTCTCGACCGCGGCACCCTGGAGCAGCTGGTCGATCCGCTGAACCACATCCTGAGAAACGCGGTGGACCACGGCATGGAGGAGAGCGCCGAGCGCGCGGCCGCCGGGAAGCCGGAGAAAGGGGTGGTGCGGCTCTGCGTGTCGCGGGACCGGGACCGCATCGTCATCTCGGTCAGCGACGACGGGCGCGGCATGGAGCCGCAGAGGATGATCGACGCGGCGATCCGCAAGGGTGTCCTCACCCCCGAGGAGGGGGAGTTCCTCTCGCCGCGCCAGGCGCTGATGCTCTCCTGCATCCCGGGCTTCTCCACCGCCCGCGAGGTGACCGACGTCTCCGGGCGCGGCGTCGGCATGGACGCGGTGAACGCGGCGATACAGAAGCTCGGGGGGACGCTCGAGATCGAGTCGGAGCCGGGGGTGGGGAGCACCTTCACCCTGAAGCTCCCGATGACCATAGCGATCATACACGCGCTCGTGGTGCAGTGCGGCGCCGTCAAGGGGGCCGTGCCGGTCACGGCGGTGCTAAGGACCGTCGAGCTGTCGCGGCGCCAGATAGAGACGGTGGGGAAGAGGCAGATGTTCCAGCTGGACGGCGAGACGGTGCCGCTATTGAGCCTGAACCGGGTCCTCGGACTCCCCCTGGGGCGCTTCCCCAACGGCATCCTGCCGCTCTTCGTCACGGAGGCGAAGGGGCGCCGCGTCGGGATCGTGGTGGACCGGCTTTTGGGACAGCACGAGCTGTTCGTGAAACCTTTCGGCAGGCCGCTCTCCAGGATGGCGGGGCTTGCCGGGGGGGCAACGCTCGGCGACGGCGAGATCGTCACCATACTGGATCTGGCCGACCTCTTGTGACGCTAGGTGGTGGCCGCAGCCACCGGCAGGCGCAGGCGCCAACCGTATCCCGAGGAGGCTTACATGTCGAACCCCACACTGCAAAGCGCCGAACTGAACGCACTGACCGAGGTATGCAACATCGGCATGGGGCACGCCGCCACCGCCCTTTCGCAGCTCATGGGAAAAGGGGTGGAGATCCAGGTCCCCCGCCTGCAGTTCGTGGACGCGGCCGGCCTCGCCGAGATCCTCCAGGCGGAGGAGGCGACGGCGCTACACCTGCAGATCCTCGGCAACGTGCGCGGCAGCATCGTCGTCCTGCTGCGCCAGGAGAACGCGCTGCGCATCGTGGAACTCCTCCTCGGGACACCCCCCGCCGCCGGCAAGCCGTTCTCCGACCTCGAGAACTCCACGCTGCTGGAGGTCGGCAACATACTCGCCTCGGCCTGCCTGAACGCCCTGGGGGCGTCGCTCAGGATGACGCTCCTCCCCTCCGTGCCGACCATGATCCGCGGCCGGGCGACCGAGTTCCTCTCGAAGCTCATGGAACACGGTGAAGGGGAGTCGATCGTCATGATCGACACCGTATTCTCCGTCGCCGAGGTCCTCTGCGGCGGGAACATCTTCCTCATACCCGCCACGGCCTCCCTCGACGCCATGCTCGGCGCCCTGGGGCATCAATGAAAAGGTTGCAGGATGGCCGGTTGTATGGCAAAATGCCCGGTCAAACTGATGTCCACCGACAGGTCCCGGGCTTTACCCCGAGACCTTCACTAGTTTTAGAGGTCACCATGAAAGCCGCCAGAGCACTCCTTTTCTCCCTTCTCCTCACAGCTCTCGCCGTCACCTCCGCCACCTGCGCCGAGCTGTCGCAGGTGGTCCGCGCGCTGGAGCAGGGGTACGCCAACCTGAACGACCTGCAGGCCGACTTCAGCCAGAAGAGCGTTCTGAAGATGATGAAGCGCGAGGAGAGCGGAGGGGGGGAGCTTTTCATCAAGAAGGGGAGCGGCAAGGAGTCGATGTTCCGCTTCAACTACAGCAAACCGAAACAGCAGATCGTTTCCAACGGCAAGACGGTCTGGTATTACCTCCCGGAGCAAAAACAGGTTATGGTGATGGAACTCTCGCAGCTCTTCGAGGCGGGAAACGGCATAGCCCTGAACTACCTCTCGGGGATGGGGCAGGTCTCCAAGGATTTCAACGTCGCCTTCGCCACCGAGCCCAAGGACAAGAAGGGGAACTACCAGCTCGAGCTGGTACCGCACAAGAAGAGCCCGGCCATGGCGAAACTCCAGCTCACCATCGACGGCGACGCGGTGGAGAGCTTCATCTCCAAGGGGCGTCCCGGCACCCCGTTCCCCATAGTTTCCTCCACCGTCTTCGATCAGGCGGGGAACAGCACCAGGATGGAGTACGGCAACGTGAAGGCCAACCGCGGCGTGTCGAGCGGGAAGTTCAGCTTCAAGGTCCCGGCCGGCGTGAGGGTGATACAGAGCAAGTAAACCAGATTAAGATTAAGACAAAGATTAAGGGGGGGAGAGCCTCTTATGGATTCATTTCTTACTTAATCTCAATCTCAGTCTGATTCCATTCTGATTCCAGGAGGTTTAGAAATGCCGTCATTCGATATCGTTTCCAAGGTCGACATGCAGGAGGTCGACAACGCCATCAACCAGACCGTGAAGGAGATCGCCCAGCGCTACGACTTCAAGGGGTCCAAGAGCGAGGTGACCCTGGAGAAGGAGAGCATCAAGATCCTGGCCGACGATGATTTCAGGCTGAAGGCCGTGGTGGACATCCTCCAGTCCAAGTTCGTCAAGCGCAACATCTCGCCCAAGGCGCTGCAGTACGGCAAGGCCGAGGAGGCCTCGGGATCGATGGTAAGGCAGATCATCACGCTGCAGGTGGGGATCTCCAAGGAGAAGGCGAAGGAGATCGGCGCCGTCATCAAGGAGAGCAAGCTCAAGGTGCAAAGCCAGATCCAGGACGACCAGATCCGGGTCACCGGCAAGAACATCGACGACCTGCAGGAGGTTATCCGCATCCTCAAGGGGAAGGACCTGGACATAGACATGCAGTTCGTGAACTTCAGAAGCTGACAACGAAGAGGGGAATTTTTTTGAGCGACAAGATCAAGGAAAAAGTCAGCCTGGTGAGCCTGGGCTGTCCTAAGAACCTGGTGGACGCCGAGGTGATGCTGGGGTACCTCTCCAGGGACGCCTACGAGGTCACCACCGACGAGACGCAGGCCGACATCATCATCGTCAACACCTGCTCCTTCATAAAGGAGGCGAAACAGGAGAGCATCGACACCATCCTCGACCTGGCCGACCGCAAGCACGACGCGCGCTGCAAGCTCCTGATCGTCACCGGGTGCCTGCCGCAGCGCTACCAGGAGGAGCTCGCCAAGGAACTCCCCGAGGTCGACATCTTCATCGGGACCGGCGACTACCCGCGCATCGCCGAGATCATCGCGGAGAAGAAGACCACCAGCGACCAGCTCTGCTACACCGGCGATCCGAACTTCGTCTACAACGACGAGCTGCCGCGCCTGCAGTCGTCGCCGCACTACACGGCCTACCTGAAGATAGCCGAGGGGTGCTCCAACAACTGCGCCTACTGCGTGATCCCGTCGCTGCGCGGAGCGCTCCGCTCGCGCCCGCTGTCGACCCTTCTGGCCGAGGCGAAGCAACTGGTCGAGGGGGGGGTGAAGGAGCTGAACCTCATCGCCCAGGACATCACCGCCTACGGCAAGGACCTCCCCGACACGCCGGGTCTCGAGTTCCTGATCCGGGAACTCGCCGGGATGGAGGGGCTCAAGTGGATCAGGCTCCTGTACGCCTACCCCGACGGCGTCACCGACTCGCTGATCCAGCTCATCAAGAACGAGCCCAAGGTCTGCAAATACCTGGACCTTCCGATCCAGCATATCAGCGACCCGATCCTCTCACGGATGAAGCGCAGGAGCAGCGAGGCGGAAGTAAGGACCCTGATCGGGAAATTGCGCAGCGAGATCCCGGACATCGCCATCAGGACCTCGCTCATCGTCGGGTTCCCGGGCGAGACCACCGACGACTTCAAGAAGCTACTGCAGTTCGTCGAGGAGACCCGCTTCGACCGGCTGGGGGTCTTCTGCTACTCCCGCGAGGAGGGAACCCCCGCGGCCGAGATGCCGGACCAGGTCTCCGAGCGGATCAAGAGGGAGCGGCACAAGAAGCTGATGCGCACCCAGGCGCGCGTTTCCTTCAAGCACAACAGGACCCTCGTCGACAGCGTCGAGGAGGTGCTGGTCGAGGGTTACAGCGAGGAAACGGAGCTACTTCTTAAGGGGCGTTCATCAAGACAGGCCCCCGACGTCGACGGTCTAGTGTACATAACCGCCGGCAACGCCAACGTCGGCGACATAGTAAAACTGAGGATCACTGATTCGTCGGACTATGACCTTATTGGCGAGATAATAGACTAGGCTTTTAGCTTGACATGAACCCCTATTGCTGTATTATTGCGTCGCTTTAACGGAACTGAACTGTACGGAGTGGATTTTACATGACAGAAAAGCCAGATGAAATGAAAGCGATGCTCCTTAAAATGAAAGAGGAGACGCTTAAAGAGATTAACAAGACCCTGAAGTCGGGTTCCGACATTCCGGTCAACGAGCCGAGCGGAGACATCTACGATCAGGCGTCCAGCGAGCGCGACCGGGAACTGGGTCTGCTCCTTGGTGACCGGGAGCGCGAGAAGTTGAAGCACATCGACGAAGCGCTTTTGCGGCTTGAAGAAGGCGAGTACGGCATCTGCGAGGAGTGCGAGGAGGAAATCCCGCTCGGGAGGCTGAAGATCGTCCCCTTCGCCCGCCACTGCGTCAAGTGCAAGGCGGACCTGGAGAAGCAGCAGGCGCAGACCAAGCGTTTCGAGGAAGACCGGGCCTACCGGGAGATCTCGCTGGGCGAGGAAGAAGAGGGGTAGTCCGGCTGAAAGCGGTAAAACGGCGGCAAGCCTTTTCGACACGGCAGGTGCCAGGAATACCAAAAGGGGACGGTTAAGATACCGTCCCCTTTTTTCGTTTCCCCTTCTACGTCGTCTATCGAGAGATGCTGCAACGACTACGGGTGCTCGGCGCCCGCACCGCTGGTGATCAGCCTCTGGTACTCGGCCTTGTCGATGGAGCTGTGCCAGTGGCCGGTAACCCTCCCTACCAGCGTTCCCCCGACGAAAAGCACAACGACCAGGGCGGCGAACGCCATACCCGGAACCACCCTCCCCCCCTTCAGACGAAGCTGCAGCGCCTCGGGCTTCGGACAGCTGCCGACGCAGCGCAGGCAGCCGATGCACTCCTCCGAGCAGACCCTCCCCTTATTCATCACATCCAGGTGCGACGGGCAGGCCTTGTTGCAGCCGCCGCAGGAGATGCAGGCGCTTTGGAGCCGCTCCACCTTCACCGGGGACAGGCGGGAGAAAAGGCCCAG
>DNJC01000140.1 GCA_003490025.1 Geobacter sp.
AGCAGGCGCGATCCGGGGCGACTGGGCACGGCGGTCAAAGCGGCAGCATACGCCAGAGGATCGAAAGGCGCGGCGCCTGGAGGATCGGGATCGCCGAGAACATAGGTTACGGTCCGAAGACCGCCCGCCTCATGGTGATGGAACTGATCATCGATGACGGCGTGCGGGAGCGCGGGCATCGCAAGAACATCTTCGACCCTTCCTTCACGACGGCCGGCGTCGCCTGCGGGCCGCACCCGATTTTCGACTCGATGTGCGTGATGGACTTCGCGGTGGGGTTCAAGGACCAAAAGCAGTTACGCTGAGAACGCGGAGAACTGCCGCAGAGTACGCAGGGAAAAAGGTTTCTCTGCGTCCTCCGCGAAACCTCCGCGTCCTCTGCGCTACGGCTTTTAGCTTTTCCGATTGACCATGAGCGCCAGGCTGAGGCGATCGGGTTGTCTCCATCCAGCACGCCTGCTGAATCTGCTCCACTTCCGTCGCAGCATCCTGAACCACATCCGGTGTCACACCTCCGAAGGGCAGGATTAACTTGACACTCCCGCCGCAAAAAACTATAGCTATAACGTCCATTTCCCTTAAACCTTCTCCGCCCTGACGGGCCTTTGGCGACTTATGTACTGGGAATCTTTTGGCTTCAAAGAACCACCTTTTGCACTCACCCCAAATCCCGCTTTCCTGTTCCTAAGCTCTCCGCACCAGGAGGCATTCGCACACCTGCTCTTCGCCATCGAGAACCGCGCCGGGTTCATCGAACTCTCCGGCGAGGTCGGCACCGGCAAGACCACGATCGTGCGCACCCTCTTGAACCAGCTCGACCCCGCAACGTACAGCACCGCGCTGATCTTCAACCCGACCCTCTCGCCTCTCGGCTTTCTCAAGGAAGTGAACTCGGAGTTCGGCCTCAACTGCGACGGCAGCGACATGCGCGACCTGCACACGGCCCTGAACGCCTACCTCCTGGAGGAGAACCTCGCCGGGCGTACCGTGGTGCTGGTGATCGACGAGGCGCAGAACCTATCGGTGGAGGTGCTGGAGCATATCCGGCTCATCTCGAACCTGGAGACGGACAGCGACAAGCTGATACAGATCGTACTGGTCGGCCAGCCGGAACTGAACGCCCTTCTGGCCAGGACCGAACTGAGGCAGTTGGACCAGCGGATCACGGTGCGGTATCACCTGAAGCCGATGTGCTTCGACGATACCTGCGCCTACATCCGGCACCGCATCAGGTTCGCAGCCGAAGGGAGGGAGCCGCTCACCTTCTCCAACGGCGCCCTGAAGAGGATCTACAAGTTCTCCGGCGGCCTGCCGCGCCTGATCAACGGGGTGTGCGACCGCACGCTGCTGCTCGCCTACACGCGGGAGTGCAAGGAAGTTTCACCCGCCATGGCGGATCTCTGCATTGCCGACCTGCGCAAGGAGTCCCCCCGCAACCGGCGCGCCGTTCCACTGAAGGCCCCGATGGCGGCGCTGTTCCTCTGCGTGCTGGTCGTCGCCGGGTTCTCCCTCTTGTCCCAGTCACTGCTCCCGCAGGAGAAAGAAGAACCGGCTGTTCAAGCGGCCCCAGCCTTGGCCCGCGATGCCGCCTTACGCGGTATAGCCTCGGTTTCCGAGCAGGATAACCTTTACGCCGCGGTGAACGCCGTCCTTTCCGCCTGGCAGGTCCAGTCGGTTCAACCGGCGCCGGGGCAAGCGGCGACGCTGCGCACCCTGGTCCGGCAGCGTGGGCTGATGACGACGAAGGTGAACGGCAATCTCGACGCGCTGGCTCGCCTGAACGCTCCTGCGCTGTTGCACGTGACGGTTCCCGGGGTCGGGGAGCGGCTGGTGGCCCTGGTGGGGCTGAATCAGGACGAGGTCAGCGTGGCGCCATCGATTGCGGGGCGGGGCAAGCTGACGCGGGCGGAACTGGCCCAGTTCTGGAGCGGCGGCGCCACCTTGATCTGGAAGGATTTCCACTCTCTCTCGTCGCGAGCGAAGCCCGCGGACAAGGCGGCGGGTGCGAAACTCCTGCAGGGGCTCCTGAAGCAGGTGGGGTTCTACAACGGACCGATCAACGGCAACCTTGGCAAGATGACCCAGGCCTCGCTTGCCGATTTCCAGCGACGCGAGCAGCTCCCGGTTGACGGGCAGGCGAGCGGGCAGACCTTGATGATGCTGTACCGGCGTGCCGGCGGGTTCTTCCCGCCGGGGCTCGACCGCAGCGGCGCCGGGAACAACTCGGCCGGTAGTCAGGGAGTGGGGCGAAACTGATGAGCTTGATACTCGATGCCTTGAGAAAGATGGAGCAGGAACGCAAAAGCAGGCGGGGAGCGGCGCAGGACCTCCGCCCGTCAGTGCTCCAT
Organism: Geobacter sp.; assembly: GCA_003490025.1. Taxonomy (GTDB): domain Bacteria; phylum Desulfobacterota; class Desulfuromonadia; order Geobacterales; family Geobacteraceae; genus Geomonas. The sequence continues at coordinate 2,349 of DNJC01000140.1, forward strand.
TACCGCCCGGCTGCGCAGCCGAAACAGTCGGTGAAATATCCGCTGGTGTTGATGGGAGTGGTGCTCATCGGCGCGGGGATAGGCGCCGGATTGCTGCTGAAGGGAAACAGGGGCGAGGTCGCGCCGCAGGCCATTCAGGCGCCGGCAAGCGGTGTCGCTGCGTCCGTTCCAGGCGCGCCGCAGCCACCCGCCGCACCCGTTGCGGCGCCTCTGTCGGTGGCGGCTCCCCCTGCGGTGGTTCCGGCCCCTGCCCAAAACCCCGCAGCTAACGTGGCGGGGAATTTGGTCGAACCGGCGCCAGTCGCGCCAGCCGCGGTCCGAGCCGCGAAGCCGGCACGCATCCCTGCCGCCGCGCCTGGAACAGCTCCCTTGGACATCCCGCTGCCGCAGGCGAAGGCGCAGCGCGAGAACGTGGAGGTGCAGGGAACACTCCCCGACGTCGCGATCTCCGGCATCGCCTACCAGGACGAGAGGCGTCTCAGGCGCGCCGTCCTGAACGGGCAACTGGTGGGGGAGGGGGCAGAGGTTGCCGGCGCGCGCGTGGTCGAGATCAGGGAGAACAAGGTCAGGATGTCGAAAGGGGGGCAGATCTTCGAGATCCCCCTGTCGTCGAGTTTGACCTCCCGCTGAGCGCGCGCCCAACCCCTCGCCCTCCGGGAGAGGGTGCCCGAAGGGCGGGTGAGGGCAGTGCCACGAAGTGAGACAGTTGAGCAGGGGCCGACGCCCTCACCCCGACCCTCTCCCGGAGGGCGAGGGAGAGTTGGAGAGAGCTGGAAATGTTCATGTGTGACAGTTGAGCAGGGGCCGCCGCCCTCACCCCGACCCTCTCCCGGAGGGCGAGGGAGAGTTGGAGAGAGCTGGAAATGTTCATGTGTGACAGGTGTAGGGGCCGACGCCCTCACCCCGACCCTCTCCCGGAGGGCGAGGGGGAGTTGGACCAGGCGCAATGTAGCTGGGAATCAGGAGCATGCACAGAGTTGATGCAGCTTTGCGTTCGCACGCTGGAGCGTAGGAACGATGAATACGTTACTAAAACGGCCGGCGCCCCCAGGGACGCCGGCCGATGCATTACTGCCGTGACGAGTTCCGCTTCCGGTTAACCCATCACCTCGACCAGCGACTCCTCCAGGATGGCGAGCCCGCGCTCCAACTGCTCGCCGGTGATGACCAGCGGCATGAGGAAACGGACCACGTTGCCGAACGACCCGCAGGAGAGGATCACCAGCCCCTTCTCGTAGCAGATCCTGGTCAGCTTCTTCGCCTCGTCGGTGGCCGGCTCCTTGGTCTGCCGATCCTTCACCAGCTCCAACGCCAGCATGGGTCCCTTGCCGCGCACCTCGCCGATGATCTCGTGTTTCTGCTCCATCTCGCGGAAACGCTTCTGCAGTTTCTCCCCCAGCTCAACCGACGTCTCCAGCAGCCCGTCTTTCTGGAAGATGTCGAGTACCGCCAGCGCGGCGGCGCATGACAGCGGGTTCCCGCCGTAGGTCCCGCCCAATCCGCCTGCGTGCGCCGCGTTCATCACCTCGGCGCGCCCGGTGATGGCGCTAAGCGGCATCCCTCCGGCGAGGCTCTTCGCCGTGGTGATGATGTCGGGCTCGATCCCCCAGTGGTCGATGGCGAAGAGCTTCCCGGTGCGCCCCATGCCGGTCTGGATCTCGTCGATGATCAGCAGGATGCCGTGCTTGCGGCAGATCTGCTGCAGCTTGGCGAAATATTCCGGCGGCGGCGTTATGAAACCGCCTTCCCCCTGGATCGGCTCGACGATGACCGCCGCGGTCTGCTCGGCCGCCACGTACCCGGTGAAGAAATGGTCCAGTTGCTCGGCGCAGGCCGCGTTGCACCCGGGATGGGAAAGTCCGTACGGGCAACGGTAGCAGTAGGCCGAGGGGATGCGGTAGGTCTCCGGCGCGAACGGCCCGAAGCCCAGCTTGTACGGCTTCACCTTGCTGGTCAGGGCCATGGTCATCAGGGTGCGGCCGTGGAAGCCGTTTTCCATGGAGACGATTGCCGGGCGCTTCGTCGCGTAGCGCGCGATCTTCACGGCGTTCTCGACGGCTTCGGCGCCGGAGTTGGCGAACATGGTCTTTTTCTCGAACTTCCCGGGGGCAAGCTCGTTAAGGCGCGACGCCAGCTCTATGTAGGATTCGTAAGGCGCCACGTGGAAACAGGTGTGGATGAACTTGTCGGCCTGCGCCTTGATGGCGGCCACGACCTTGGGATGGCTGTGTCCCACGTTGTTCACCCCGATCCCCCCGGCGAAATCGATCAGTTCCCTGCCGTCGACGTCCACCATGATGGCGCCATGCGCCTCGGCGATGAAAGCGGGGTTCAGCAGGGAAACACCCTGCGGTACGTGCTTATTACGTAACTCCATCAGCTGCTCGTTGCGCGTTGTCATAATGTGAAGCTCCTTTGCCATGAATATCCCCGCCCGGGCGTTGGCCGGCGGGACGTCTAGTTCCTCGATTGGGCTGTGCGACGACATTACAAGGATCATACCAAGGGGATTTCAAGCGGTTCCGGCTGCATGGTTTCCGAGCGGCTGCGGCCGGAAAGGACCGGGTAATCAGGCATTTAACGCGGCGGGGTTTCGGCTGGTGGGAGAACTCCTTCAGGACGGGGAGGGATTGCCTGCGCGCCTGTCTCGGCTGGCGGGGATGGACGGCGACGCGGGGGGCGAGGAGGGACCGCCTCTTCACAATGGCCCTGCCGTGAGCCCGTTTTCCGTATACGCTCGCAGGATCCTCTCGGGAGTGCAAACCTCTGAACTTATGTATGAAAGGATCAAACTCGCAATGGCTGTACGGCCGGCATCACTGGCACGGCGGCCGGGTTGTCAGAGAGGCTGGCTTATCGCATGTCACTCGTGTGCAGTCACAGAGAATAGCTATGACATTGCCTCCAGTTTTTTTATTTGCTATTGTATATTTCATTCATTTTTGCATAATGTGCCTTGCGTGGGCTCTCCGGCGCCCGTTTTTCCCGTCGAAGAGAGCCGCTCTCCCCTGGCTGCCGCACCGACACAGGAAGGTGAAACCCAATGATTACAAAGACAAACCCCGCCCAGTTCATCGGCCAGCCCGCAAGCGGCGACCCGCTTCGCAACGACGATTTCTACCAGGCGATGGTGAACGCCATGGACGTCGGCATCCTGGCGGTCAACACCTCCGGGATGACCATCCTCGCCAACAGGACGGCGCGCGAATGTTTCGGCGCCTGCCAGGGGGTCCACCTGAACGACGTGCTGCCGGAACTCTGGCCCCAGGTCGCCCAGAAGCTCAGGGGGCGCTCCCGGAGCGTCGAGATCTCGGTGCGCGGCACGGAAAAGAACTACCTGGTGCGGGTCAGCCCGATGCTTTTGGACCAGGAACAACTGGGGGCCGTCTGCGTCTTCGTGGAGAGCACGGAACTCGAGGAAATGGCGAAGCAGACGGCCTTTTTCAAGGAACTTACCCTCGAACTCGACACCATCATCGACTCCTCTTCGGACGGGCTCTGGATCTGCGACGCCGACGCCAACGTGATACGCATCAACCCCGCGTCGGAGAGGATCAACAACATCCAGGCCGGGGACGTGGTCGGCCGCAACATGCACGACCTGGTCAACCTGAGGGTCTTCGACCGCTCGGTCACCCTCGAGGTCTTGAGGACCGGGGCGGTGGTGAACCTGCTCCAGCAAAGGGAGGGGAAAAAGCTGATCACGACCGGGACGCCGGTCTTCGACTCCAATAAGAGGATCACCCGGGTGGTGGTGAGCGAGCGTGATATCACGGAGATAGACAACCTGCAGCGCGAGCTGGAGGAGCAGGAGACCATAAAGGACCAGATCCGGAACCAGATGCTGGAGATGCAGCAGGAGGCACTGGAAATGCGCCACATCGTGGCCAAAAGTCCCAACATGATCAAGGCCTTCCGCCAGGCGCTCAAGGTCAGCAAGGTCGGCTCCACCGTCCTGATACTGGGGGAGTCGGGGGTCGGCAAGGGGCTCTTCGCGGACCTGATCCACAAGAACTCGGAGCGCGCCGACAAGCCGCTCATCAAGATCAACTGCGGCGCCATTCCCGAATCCCTCATAGAATCAGAGCTTTTCGGCTACGAGAAGGGGGCCTTCACCGGCGCCCAGACCGGCGGCAAGCCCGGCTATTTCGAACTCGCCGACGAGGGGATCCTCTTCCTCGACGAGATCGCCGAACTCCCGCTTTCCTCCCAGGTGAAGCTGCTGCGCTTCATGGAGGACGGCTGCATCATGCGGCTGGGAGGGACCAGGTCCCGCAAGGTCGACGTCCGGATACTCGCCGCAACCCACCGGAATCTGGAGCGGATGGTGGAGGAGGGGAAGTTCCGGCTCGACCTCTATTACCGGCTCAAGGTGATACCGATCTACGTGCCGTCCTTGAAGGAGAGAAGGGAGTGCGTTCTTCCCCTGATCCTGCACTACATCGACTCCTACGCGAAGAAGCACGGCACGCCCAAGCGCCTCTCCAGGGCCGCCTGCGACACCCTTCTCGCCTACCCCTTCCCGGGGAACGTCCGCGAGCTGATGAACCTCTGCGAGCGGCTGGTGGTCATGTCGGAAACGGAGGTCGTGGGGTTGCAGGACCTCCCGGTCGACGTCGTCAAGGCGGACACCGCGGAACTCGCAGCCGGAGACGTCTGGCCCGAGAGCATCACCATGCCGCAAGTGGTGGAAAGTACCGAACGCGCGATGCTCGCCCACGCGCTCAAGGTGCACGGAAACCAGTTCAACATGGCCGAGGCGCTCGGCGTGAGCCAGCCCACCATCGCCAGGAAACTCAAGAAATACGGGCTCTCGGAAGCTGTTCTACGTTCTACGTGTTGAGTGCCA
>DNJC01000039.1 GCA_003490025.1 Geobacter sp.
CCCGTCGCTGCTCAGCTGGCTGTAGTACTTGGGGGACTTGAAGAAGCTGATCGGGAACAGCGTATTCCCCTTGTGTACCAGCACGAACTGTCCGTTTTCGTAACCGACCGAGTAATTGGACTTGCGGCTCCACTTGAAGGGGCTCTTCAACCCGTTGGGGAGGATGAATCCGCTGGGAAATTCGGTGCCGACATGGGTTTCCAGGTCCATCTCGAACCCGCCGTGCACCTGTTCCTGGTGATCGATGTCCTGCAGCTTCTTCAGTGCCGTCGGATCGTAGTTGACGCCGTCGATGGACAGGTCCGCCTTGATGAGCAATTCCTTGTACAGATCGCTGCCGGCTGTTGCCTTTTCCAGCTTGAGGGGGGGTAATGCCATGTCAGTCTCCTTTGGATGTGTGGTGATGTCCTAACGCATAAGAGGTCTTGTCAAACGCAAGGAGGCCGGGGGAAAGATCCTCCCGGCCTCCAGTTGTCTGGTCAGCATGTGGGTCTGCAGATATTGCCTGAATCCGGTATGCAGCTGAGTTAAATGCCGCTGCCGTCGATGTGACCGACCCGGTTCAGACGGATTTTTTCGTTCTTGTCCACCTGGATGACCCTTCCGTCCTGCACCACGAGGCTCAGGGTTCCGAAGCGGATGGTCTTGAGAGCATCCCTTACCAGCTTTTCCAGGTCCCGGGTCCAAGGATCGGTAGAGGTCGCCGCCATATCAAAGCCCTTCAAATAGTGCGGTGGACAGGTAGCGCTCGGCCCCGTCCGGCAGCACGACCACGATGGTCTTCCCGGCAAATTCGGGGAGCCAGGCGAGCCGGACCGCTGCCGCGACCGCGGCGCCCGAGGAGATCCCTACCAGCAGCCCCTCCTCCCTGGCCAAGCGCTTGGCGTAGTCTATTGCCTCGTCGCTTGTCACCTGCTCTACCCGGTCCACGACCGTGAGGTCCAAGGTGTCCGGTATGAAACCGGCACCGATGCCCTGGATCTTGTGCGGTGCGGGGTTGATCTCCAGGCCCGCCAGCTTCTGGCTGATGACAGGGCTTTCCCGCGGTTCCACGGCGACCGCCAGGATCTGCTTTCCCCTGGTGTTCTTCAGGTAGCGCGAAACGCCGGTTATGGTGCCGCCGGTGCCGACTCCTGCCACCAGGACATCGACCGCTCCATCGGTGGCGTCCCAGATCTCGGGCCCGGTTGTTTTTTCATGGATCGCCGGATTAGCCTGGTTCTTGAATTGCTGCGGCAGAAAGTACTTCCCGGGTTCCGCAGCTGCGATCTCCTCAGCCCTGGAGATGGCGCCTTTCATCCCCTCGGCAGCCGGTGTCAGGATAAGGTTGGCGCCCAGGGCTGCCAGGATCCTCCTGCGCTCGATGCTCATGGACTCGGGCATGGTAAGAGTAAGCTTGTAGCCTCGGGCCGCCGCTACATAGGCAAGGGCGATGCCGGTATTGCCGCTGGTCGGTTCGATGATCTCCACTCCCGGTTTGAGTACGCCGCGCTGCTCGGCGTCCCAGATCAGGTTGGCCCCGATTCGGCATTTGACCGAGTACGCCGGGTTGCGCCCTTCGATCTTGGCGAGCACCGTCGCCTTGGCGCCTGCGGTCACATGGTTGAGCTGCACCAGGGGGGTGTTCCCGATTGACTGTGAGTTGTCAGCAAAGATATGACTCATTTCATTTCTCCTTTTTGGGCTGCCTTCGGTTCAGGTCCCGGGTCTGCCGTTCAATGCAGGACGGCGTTTCGGCACGGCCACCGCCACTCATCACGACGCTAAAATCAAAAAAAAAGAGGCCGAGAGAATGTTCTCTCGACCTCTGGTTTGTCCAGTCAGCCTTTAGTATACCAAGTGTATAGACCTTATATAATAGTACCGCCGGTGCTGTCAAGCTGATTTTTTCTTTGTTGGGATGCAGGCCCGGCGCTCCCATTTGGAGTGACGCCGGCTAGATCTGGTAGTCGTCGACGAAGACGCGCATCTTGCGCGCCCTGGCGTAGACCTTCTCGCCTATGGTCAGCTGCAGCCTGTCCGCCTCCTCCCTGGGAAGATCGACCTCGATGGTGCGGTCGCCCTCGGGAAGCGTCAGGTCGACCCGTACCAGGGGGCCGACGGACAGCAGGTAGCGCACCTGGGCCTGCATGGAGCCGGGGTCGGTCGACTCCCTCTCGATGGCGATGTCGTGCGAGCGGACGTAGCCTACGGCCGGTGCGTCGTTGGCGGAAGCGTGCTCGGGCGAGGAGAGGCTGACTCCTCCCATCTGAACCGTACCCTTGTGCGCCCTCCCCTGGAAGAGGTTCACGTTGCCGAGGAAATCGAAGACAAAGGGGGTGGCCGGGCGGTCGTACACCTCGGAGGGGGTCCCCTGCTGCTCGATGCGCCCCTGGTTCATGACGACGATCCGGTCGGCGACCTCGAGCGCCTCCTCCTGGTCGTGGGTGACGAAGACGCTGGTGACATGGATCTCGTCGTGCAGGCGCCGCAGCCATCTGCGCAGCTCCACCCTCACCTTCGCGTCGAGGGCGCCGAACGGCTCGTCGAGGAGCAGGACCTGCGGCTCCACGGCAAGGGCGCGGGCGAGCGCCACGCGCTGCCTCTGGCCGCCGGAGAGCTGGGCGGGGTACCGGTCGGCAAGCTGTTCCAACTGGATCAGCTTCAGCAGGGTCAGGACCTTGTCCCGGATCTCCTTCTTGCCGGGGCGCTCCTTTCTCGGCTTCACGGTCAGGCCGAAGGCGATGTTTTCGAACACCGTCATGTGCCGGAACAGGGCGTAGTGCTGGAACACGAAGCCGACCTGGCGTTCCTGTACCTGACGCTTGGTGGCCTCCACCCCGTTGAAGAGGATACGGCCGCTGTCGGGAGTCTCCAGCCCCGCGATGATGCGCAGAAGCGAGGTCTTGCCCGACCCCGAAGGGCCGAGGAGCGCTACCAGTTCCCCGGAAGGGACCTTCAGGCTCACGTCGCTCAGTGCCGCAAAGCCCCCGAATGTCTTGCTGACTCCCTCGATATCGATGCTCATAAAACTACCTTTCCTTATCCGCGACTGGGACGGTCTGATGCATTTTCCACTCGGCCACCGTCTTTACAGCGAGGGTGACCAGGGCAAGCAGGGCAAGAATGGAGGCGACCGCGAACGCCGCCGCGTAACTGTACTCGTTGTAGAGAATCTCCACCTGGAGCGGGATCGTGTTGGTGGAGCCGCGCACATGCCCGGAGACGACCGAGACGGCGCCGAATTCACCCATGGCCCTCGCGTTGCAGAGGATCACGCCGTACAGGATGCCCCACTTGATGTTGGGGAAGGTGACGCGGAAAAAGGTCTGCAACCCGCTCGCCCCAAGGGTCAGCGCCGCCTCTTCCTCCTCGCGCCCCTGGGACTCCATGAGCGGGATCAGCTCCCTCGCGATGAACGGGAAGGTGACGAAGACGGTGGCGAGGATGATCCCCGGGACGGCGAAGATGATCTTGATGTCGTGCGCCTGCAGCCAGGGACCGAGCCACCCCTGCAGCCCGAAGATGAGCACGTAGATGAGCCCCGAGACCACCGGAGAAACCGAGAACGGGAGGTCGATCAGCGTGATCAGGAAGCTTTTCCCGGGGAAGCTGAACTTCGCGATGGCCCAGGAGGCGACGATGCCAAAGAAGAGGTTGGCGGGAACGCAGACGGCGGCGGTTATCAGGGTAAGGCGGATCGCCGAGAGCGTGTCCGGCTCCTTCAGGGCCTCGACATACGCTTGCCACCCCTTTTCGAGAGCCTGCGCGAAGACGGCCGCCAGCGGCATCAGCAGGAAGAGCGCCAGGAACGCTAGAGCCACCGTCAGCAGCAGGTAGCGCACCCACGCCGGCTCCGAGACCGTCCCGCTGTTTTTATGATTTCTGGTAACGTGCATGATAGACCTCTCCGGTACAGCGTCCCCTACTCCGCGAAGCGCCTGCTCCATTTCTGCAAAACGTTGATGCAAAGAAGCAGCAGAAAGGAAACGACCAGCATCACGGTGGCGATGGCGGTGGCTCCGGCGTAATCGTACTGTTCCAGCTTGGTGATGATGAGGAGCGGCGTGATCTCCGAGACCATCGGCATGTTGCCGGCGATGAAGATGACCGAGCCGTATTCCCCGACCGCGCGGGCGAAGGAAAGGGCAAAGCCGGTCAGGATCGCGGGGAGCATGGTCGGGAAGATGACCCGGCTGAAGATCTGCCAGCGGTTCGCGCCGAGGCAGGAGGCAGCCTCCTCGATCTCCTGGTCCAGCTCCTCCAGCACCGGCTGAACGGTGCGGACCACGAAGGGAAGCCCGATGAAGACCATGGCGATCGCGATCCCCAGCGGGGTAAAGGCAACCTTGATCCCGTGCGGCTCGAGGTAGCGACCGAGCCAGCCGTTGGGCGAGTAGATGCTGGCGAGCGTGATGCCGGCCACCGCCGTCGGCAGCGCGAACGGGAGGTCGACCAGCGCGTCGATCAGCTTCTTGCCGGGGAAACGGTAGCGGACCAGCACCCAGGCGACCAGAACGCCGAAGAAGGCGTTGACGAGCGCTGCGGCGAGCGACGATCCGAAGGTGACGCGATAGGAGGCAAGTACCCGCGGCGCGCTTACGGCAGCGACGAACTGCTCCCAGGTGAGGGTGGCAGTCTTGAAGAACAGTGCAGAAAGGGGGATGAGCACGATGAGGCTCAGGTAGAAGACGGTGTAGCCAAGCGCCGGGGTGAAACCGGGTAGCACGTTATTTTTTCCGCTCGGCCAGGACATGTACCCTCCCCCTCTACTTCGAAATAAAGCCAGCCATCGTTTTAGCTGCTTAGTCCATCGATTTAATGGATTGATATTTACCACCATGGCGCTGGCAATGTCAAGAATAAAAATCAACTTTTTTGGTAGAGTAAGTGGAGCAGTATTCCCGACCACAGAAGTGGTAAATCATAGGAAGGTTGCGGGCGGCTTCAAGCCCCCTTCGCCTGGCGGTCGAAAAGCGGCGTGGAGAGGTAGCGTTCGCCGCTGTCGGGAAGGATAACAACGACCCTTTTCCCCCGGTTCTCCTTGCGTGCGGCCACCTGCAGCGCCGCGAAGACGGCTGCCCCGCCGGAGATGCCGGCGAGAAGCCCCTCCGTGTTCGCCAGTCTGCGGCTCGCCTCGAAGGCCTGCTCTACCTTGACCTTGAACACCTCGTCCAGGATCGCGGAGTTCAGCACGTCGGGGACGAATCCGGCCCCGATCCCCTGGATCTTGTGCGGGCCGGGGATCCCCCCCGAGAGGACCGGGCAGTCGTGCGGCTCGACAGCTATCACCTGCAGCTCGGGGTTGCGGGCCTTCAGAACCTCGCCGACGCCGGTCAGCGTGCCGCCGGTGCCGACCCCACCGACCACAATATCGACGTCGCCGTCGGTATCGTTCCAGATCTCTTCGGCAGTAGTGGCTCGGTGCACAGCAGCGTTCGCCCCGTTCTTGAACTGGGACGGAACAAAGGAGTTCGAGGTGCGCGCCGCCAGTTCCTCGGCCGCCTCGATGGGCCCCTTCATTCCCCTGGCACCCGGCGTGAGGACGATCTCGGCGCCGTAGGCCGAGAGAAGTTTGCGCCGCTCCAGGCTCATCGTGTCCGGCATGGTGAGGATGAGCCGGTAGCCGCGAGCCGCCGCGACTAACGCGAGCGCGATACCGGTGTTGCCGCTGGTCGGCTCGATGATCACCGTCTCGTTGTCGATCAGTCCACGCTCCTCCGCCTCCCGGATCATGGCAAGGCCGATGCGGTCCTTGACGCTCCCACCGGGGTTGAACGCCTCGAGCTTCGCCAGCACCTCAGCCTCGACCTCGGCGGCGAAACGGTTCAGGCGCAGAAGCGGCGTCGCACCGATCAGTTCGGTCAGGCTGTTGTAAATTGGTGCCATCAGGCGATCCTCCTTGCGCTACCGTTCCGGCTTAAATCCCGAGTCCGTCCGTCACGACGCCGGTTTCCAGCTCGCTGATTATGTCGCCCCACTTCTGCGCCCAGCGTTTGAGCAGGTCTTCGTCGAGCGGCTTCGGGCGGCGCTGCTCCACTCCTTCTACTATGCTCCGCCCCAGCTTTCGATAGGCGTAGGAGACGTGGGAGAACGGCGCCGACTCGAGGAGCGTTTGGCTATAGAAGTCGCTCACCGAGATCATGATGGAATGGGGTACGGATGCGGCGATAGTGGTCCCGGTATGGCTTGCAAAATCCGATACGATCGCCTCGTACAGCGGTCCCGACAGGTTGTTCACCACCACCCCGCCGAAGCGGCAGTTGGCGGCGGCCACCGTGTTAAGCCAGGCGAACAGGTGGTTCACCGCCAAAAGCGACAGCTTGTCGGCCGAGGTCACCGCGAACAGGCGCGGGACCCCCTCGACCCCGGGAGGAAGCGAAAAGGGCCTTCCCAGTTCCCAGGTGGTGTCATGCACCACGTACTCCGGGTCGAACTCGACGACGAACGGGTGCGCGAAGATGTTTCCCCCATCGGTATTTTGTGCCGCAGCGCTATCCCCCGCCTCTATGCAGAGGGAGTGGCGGAACCCGCGTGCGTAAAGGGGGGCAGACTCCCCCGACGCCCACGCGGGGAGCGCCCGGAGTTCGTTGCCGCCTCGCAGGGTCCCGGTCGAACTCCAGTGGCTGTCATAGCCCATCAGGAGCACCCGCTTCCCCGCCTCCGCCAGGACTGCGGCCAGGTTGGCCGCGGTAGTCGATTTGCCGGCCCCGCTTTTCCCTACGATAACCAGATGTTCCGCAGCCATAGGCGCACCTCCTTTAGTGCTTCATCCCTGCGCGGGACCGTGCGCCGCTGAACGCCGTGCTCGTCGACGGTCGCGATGACCTTCGCCGTGACCGGATCGTTCCGCAGCTTGAGTGCTTCCTCGTGGATTGCTACTGCCATGATGTCCCTGCTTCCCGTGAAACCTTCATCACTTCGCCGAAGCGCCGCGGGCTGCTTCGCTCAGGACCTGGGCCTTGTCGATCCGCTCCCAGGGAAGGTCCAGGTCGCGCCTTCCGAAGTGGCCGTAGGCGGCCGTTTGCCGGTAGATGGGGCGCCTCAGGCCGAACTGCTCGATGATCGCCGCCGGCCGCAGGTCGAAGTGGCGGGAGATCAGATCTCCCAGCTCTTCGTTGCTGAGGGAACTGGTCCCGAAACTGTCGACGAATATGGAGACCGGCCGCGCCACGCCGATGGCGTAGGCGATCTGCACCTCGAGCTTCCTGGCGAGCCCGGCGGCGACTACGTTCTTCGCCACGTAGCGGGCGGCATAGGCGCCGGAGCGGTCCACCTTGGTGGAGTCCTTGCCGGAGAAGGCGCCCCCTCCGTGGCGGGAGAAGCCGCCGTAGCTGTCGACGATGATCTTTCGTCCTGTGAGCCCGGCATCGCCGTGCGGGCCGCCGATGACGAAACGCCCGGTCGGGTTCACGAAGATGCGGGTCTTCTCGTCCAGGAGCGCCGCCGGCACCACCGTCCTGATCACCTTGGCGACCAGGTCCTCGCGGATCTGCTCGAGGCCGACCTCCGGGTCGTGCTGCGCTGAGATGACCACGGTATCGACGCGCACCGGGACGTCCCCCCGGTACTCGACCGTCACCTGGGTCTTGCCGTCCGGGCGCAGGTAGGCTATCTCGCCGGACTTCCTGGCCTCGGTCAGCCGGCGGGCGAGCTGGTGCGCCAGGGCGATGGAGGTCGGGAGATACTCCGGCGTCTCGTCGGTGGCGAAACCGAACACCATCCCCTGGTCGCCGGCCCCGACCGAGTCGAGGTAGCCGTCGTGCTCCTCACCCTTGCGCTGTTCGAGGGCGACGTTCACCCCCTGGGCGATGTCCGACGACTGCTGGTCGAGCGACACCAGCACCGCCGCATGCTCGGCGTCGAGCCCGTACTTCGTGTCGGTGTAGCCGACCTGGGCGATGGTGTCGCGGGCGACACGGGCGAAGTTGACCCGCGCCTCGCTGGAAACCTCGCCGAATAGCAGCACGAGGCCGGTCGTCACGCTGGTCTCGCAGGCAACCCGGGAGTTGGGGTCCTGGGCCAGCAGGGCATCCAGGATGGCGTCGGAGATCTGGTCGGCGAGCTTGTCCGGATGCCCCTCCGTCACGGACTCCGAAGTGAACAAATATCGCTGTTTTGACATGGTGACTTCTCCTTTCGTTCAGGCTGCCGGAAAAGAAAAGGCCAGGCGCGACCGTTTGCACGGTTACAGCCTGGCCTCCAGTTTGTCTGGTCAGCGAGGTAGGTAATTGTGGGACTTCTTAACTAGGTTTCTTTTACTGTCCCGGATTACTGGATCCGGATCTTTTCGTTCTTGTCGAGCTGGATGACCTTGCCGTCCTGAACGACCAGGGTGACCGTGCCGAAGCGGATTTCCCTCAGCGCCGAGCGTATCTTCTGCTCAAGATCCCTGTTCCAGTTGCCCGGCTGTTCCGACATGGGGGTTGACATAGCCGCCTCCAGGACCCTTGCCTTGCGTTACGATGCGCGGTTACTTCCCGCCGGAATAGATCTGGTCGAAGACCCCGCCGTCGGCGAAATGGG
>DNJC01000091.1 GCA_003490025.1 Geobacter sp.
GGGCGGGCCTCGGCCGGGTGGTCGAAGGCGTAGGCGACGCTCCGGGAGATCTCGTGTTCCAGCGCAAGGAGGGTCTCCCTACCGAGGGAGCGCCGCGCCGCGATGCCACCGAGCGGGATCGGGTGCCCCGTCTCCCGCTCCCACCACTCCCCGAGATCGAGGACCTTGGTGAGGCCGTAGGAAGCGAAGGTGAAGCGGGATTCGTGGATGATGACCCCGGCCCCGACCGAGCCGTCCGCCACGGCGGCCATGATCTTGTCGAAGGGAAGATATACGAAGTCGGAAAGCGACGGATTGAAGAGCCTGAGCAGCAGAGCCGCCGTGGTGTACCGCCCCGGAAGGGCTATCTTCAGACCGGAAAGCTTTGACGGATCGAGAGGCTCGCGAGCCACCAGAAGCGGGCCGCAGCCGCGCCCGAGCGCGCCGCCGCTTCTGAGCAACTGGTAATCCTTGAGGATGTGCCCCAGCAGGTGATACGAAACCTTGGAGACGTCGAGCGTGCCGGCAAGGGCCAAGCGGTTCAGCGTCTCCACGTCCTCCAGCCTTTCGGTGAAGGCGAGCCCCGGGCAGCCCACGCGGCCGTGGATCAGGGCATCGAAGATGAACGTATCGTTGGGACAGGGGGAAAAGCCCAGCGAGAGGAACCGCATATTTTTCTGCTCAATGTCTTCAGTCTGAACCGCTTCCATTGTGTGAGGACTACTCCCTTCTCTGTCATACCATCCGGCGCACTGGCTCAGCGGCGATTCAGAAAGCTTTAAGTATCAAACGTTAAGGATCTGACAATATACTACTGCAGTCATCGTTGTGCAAGACCAGACATGTAAATTAATATTTGCCTAGAGATGATCTTCCACTGACAGATGATCAGAAGTCCCCCTTTNNGCTATGAGGCGGGGAGATTTTCCAGGTAGGAAAGCAGGAAGCGCTGCGCCTCGCCGACGGCGCCCCTTATGTCCCAGCGCGACAGGTCCCGCTCCTCGACCATGTTGCTGATGCCGCGCACTTCCAAAAGCGGCACCCCGTAGATGAGCGCCACCTGCGCCATGGCCGCCCCCTCCATGTTCTCGCAGATCCCGGGGAAGCGGCTGAGCAGTTCCTTAGCCTGCGCGTCGGTCCCGCTGCAGGTGGATACGGTGAGGAAGGGGCCGAGTTCGGTCCTGAAACCGTTGTCCCTCGCCGACTCCAGCGCCCGCCGGGCCGGCTCCCCGGGAAGCGGCACCGTGTTGAAGATCCGCTCCCCCCTCCCTTCGAACAGCGGGATGCCGATCAGGTCGAGCCCCTGCCAGCCGCCGGGGGCCTGCACCCCCTCGTCGGCAAAGCACTCGCTGTCGGCCACGGCAAGGTCCCCAACGGAGAGGCCGCACCCGGGGAAGGCGCCGCCACAGCCGGTGTTGACCAGCAAGCGTGGAGAGAAGCGCTCCAGCAGAAGCGTTGCGGCGCAGGCCGCGTTGACCTTCCCTATGCCGGTGAGCGCCAGGACGATCTCCCCGCCCCCGAGTGAACCGCGGAAAAGCCGCAGATGGCCCGCCCCGCTTTCGGCGACGGCAGAGGTCCCCTTTACCAGCAGGGAGAGTTCCAACATGGTTGACGCGGTGACGACGATAGGGGGCATGGGCGGCTCCTGGAATAGGCTGGACGGCCGAGTATAGCACAGCAGGGAAGTCAGGTTCAACCGCCGCCTCCGGCGTCAATTATCTGTCAGAGTCAAAAAGCAGGCGCCACTCGTCGGGGCTTGCTCCCGGCGCCGCAACGACACGATCAAACGGCAGCGCACCCCATTTTCATTGGTTTTCCCTGCGTTTGTAAACGGGTGCTCCATTTGCTACAATGGAGCGTTCCGCCCCTCCAGGCGGCGCGGCACAGCTTTTGCTCGCAACCCGGGGCTGAGCCGCCGGCCTGCGCTAATGGGGATCGTTCATTATAGCGGCAGCCGCTTCGACACCCCCCGGCTGGGGAAGGAGCAGAGGCCCCGGTCCCCCCCTGGAAAGCCGGGCGGAGCAGCGGCAAAAGGCTGTAAAGAGAAGGGGTCGGAGGGTGGTTTTTACCCCCTTTTTTGTTGCATAACTCAGGAGCATCTAATATATTCGGACGGTTCCAACTACCTCGCAGATAAGGGTCTTTCATGCCGCGGTGGATTCTCCCCCTCAATACAGCTTTAAGCCTGGCGGTCATCGCAGTGACCGCACTTATTGCCGCCGATTTAATCAGTTTCAAGATCTCCGGGCTCTATCCCAGGCAGGGGCAGAAACCGCCGACGGCAACAGCCGTTCCGGCCGTCGATGCCCAGGACCTGATGAGCTTTGCGCCGATCCTGGAGCGGGGTCTTTTCGGCAAGGCGACCCAGGGGAAACTGTCGCCGATACAGGGCGCTGCAGCCGCCAAGGGACAGGCCGCGGCTCCCCCGGCGCCGTCACTGGGCGACCTGACCCTCCTCGGGACGGCAGTCGGTTCCTTCCGGGAAACATTCGCGCTGGTGCTGAAGGGATCGACCCACGAGGAGCGGGTCTTCAGACTCGGCGAGACGGTCTTCTCCGCGGGGCCGCTGGTCTCGGTCAAGAAGGACGTGGCCGAGATCGTGGTCGGCGGGAAGAGGGTGAAGATCCTGACGCCGAGCGCCGCGGCGGAGGCCCAGGCGCAGACCGCGGCGCCTCCCCAGCCGCAGCAGGGAGGTCTCGCCGCCCCGACCGGCGCGGGTAACTACGTGGTGGACCAGCGCGCGCTGAACGCGGCGCTGGACAACATCGGGCAGGCGATGACCGACGCCCGGCTGCTGCCGAGCCTGAAGGACGGGAAAGTCGAGGGGTTCAGGGCCTCGGAGGTGAAGCCGCAGGGGATCTTCGGGACCATAGGGATCAGGAACGGGGACGTCCTCTTGAGGATCAACGACTTCCCGATCGACTCTCCGGACAAGGCGATCCAGTCCTTCGCGTCGCTCAAGGGTCAGAGCAGGATCAAGCTCGACCTGATCCGCGACGGGCAGCCTACTACTTTTAATTACGACATCAGGTGAGATAAAGATAAAGATAAAGATAAAGATAAAGAGATCTTGCTGACACCAGAAGAAAGCGATGTACCGTAGCTTCAAGGACATGCCCGTTTGGCAAGAAGCGATGGCGATCGCTGAGCAGGTTTTTTCTTTGACAGAACATCTCCCTAAAAAGGAAGATTACGGCTTAACCTCCCAGATAAGAAGATCGGCTTTAAGCATATCTGCCAACATTGCCGAGGCCTTTGGAAGGAAGCATCTTCTTGACAAGGTTAATTTTTACTACCACGCCCGCGGTTCTTTGACCGAAACACAGAGCCACATCGAATACTCTAAAAGAGTTGGGTATATTAAATCTGAAGATGCTGATTCCCTTAACGATGCCCTTTCAGGCCTGTACACCGAAATTAACAAGATAGTTGTAACGCTGAAAGACATAAACACTGGTTTTGTTCGATCCTAATCTTTATCTTTATCTTTGCCTTAATCTGCCTCCCGGAGGTTGCATTGAAAAACCGAGTTGCGCGCATCATAGCCATGCTCATGTTCCTAGTTGCCGTCCCGACCCTGGTGCTGGCCAAGGGGGTGGTGCTGAACTTCACCGATGTCGACATCGCCACCATGGTGAAGTTCATCAGCGACCTCACCGGTAAGAACTTCATCATGGACGACCGGGTGAAGGGAAAGATTTCGGTGTTCTCCCCGGCCAAGCTCTCCAACGAGGAGGCGTACAACGTCTTCACCTCCGTCCTGGAACTGAAGGGGTTCACCGTGGTCCAGGCGGGAAAGGTGCTGAAGATCGTTCCGACCGGGACGGCTAAGCAGTCCGGCATGAGGGTCCTCGGCGAGAACGAGAAGGCGGTGGTGAACGACACCTACCAGGCGCGGGTGATCCAGCTGGAGCACATCCCTCCCCAGGACGCGGTCACCTTCCTGCAGCCGCTGGTTTCCAAGGACGGGCAGATATCGGCCTTCGGGGCGGCCAACATGATCCTCGTGGTCGACTCGGCGCTCAACATCCAGAAGATACTCGGGATCCTGAAGTACATCGACACGGACCAGGTGCGCGAGGGGGCGGAACTGGTCTTCCTGAAGAACGCGGCAGCCGACAGCGTCGCCACCCTCGTGAAGGACTGGCTGGGCGGGAAATCCGCCGCGAAGCCCGGGCAACCGGCCGCGCCGGCGGGTTCCATCATCGTCGCCGACAGCAGGCTGAACGCGCTGATCATCTTCGGCAGCGACAAGGACAAGCAGGACATCAAGAAGCTGATCTCGCTGGTGGACGTCGTCCCCCCCACCACCAGCAGCAAGGTGAACGTCTACTACCTGGAGAACGCGGAGGCTGCCGAGGTCGCCAAGGTGCTGGACGGGCTGGTCAAGGGGACCGGCGCGGCCCCCGCCGCTCCCGGCGCCGGAACGACGGCGCCGCAGCAGGCGGTCTTCGAAGGGGGTAAGATCAGCATCACCCCGGACAAGTCGACCAACTCGCTGGTCATCATGGCATCCCCCACCGACTACCAGAACCTCCTGCAGGTGATCCAGAAGCTCGACCGCCGCAGCCGCCAGGTGTTCGTGCAGGCGATGATCGCCGAGGTATCCGTCAACAAGGCCAAGGAACTCGGGCTGCAGTGGGGGGCCATCGCCGGTGCCTCCAACGGCACCGTCGCCACCGTCGGCACCTTCGACCCCTTCGGCACCATGGCGAACCTCACCAGCACCATCACGGCACTCACCGCGGCGGGGATCTCGGTGACCGACCTGGCCAGTGTGGCGGCCTTCCCCGCCGTGCTGCAGGCGCTGCAGAGCAACGGGGCGCTCAACGTGCTCTCCACGCCGAACATCATGACCAGCGACAACAAGGAGGCCGAGATCTTCGTGGGCGAAAACGTCCCGTTCGTCTCCGGCACCAACCTCACCTCGACGGGGTTGTCGCAGCAGTCCATCGAGAGGAAGGACACCGGTATCATCCTGAAAATCAAGCCGCAGATCAGCGAGGGAGAATACATCAAGCTCGACATCTACCAGGAGATCTCCGCCGTAAAGGACTTCGGCGGGACCGCTGCCAACCCCAACCTCGGCAGCACCAAGCGCTCGGCCAAGACCTCGGTGGTGGTGAAGAACACGGACACGGTCATCATCGGTGGGCTGATTCAGGATACGGACCAGGTGACCGAGCGCAAGATACCGCTTCTGGGAGACATCCCGGGGCTCGGATGGCTCTTCAAGAGCAAGAGCACCAGGCGCGAGAAAACCAACCTCCTGATCATGCTCACCCCGCGCATCATCAAGGACGCGCGCGACATGGCGGAGGTGTCGGTGAACCAGCGCAACAGTTTCAGCGAGGCGGTGAAGGCCACCGGCCCGATCAACCTGGAGCAGGCGCTCAAGGAAAAGCCGCAGTCGGTTACCGACAAGCCGTAAGCCCCCATCCCGTAATGGCGGAAGAGTGGCGTATCCAGCACAAGAGTTGACAGAGACCATGGCAGAAACAATCGACATAGAAAAGGTGGCGCAGCGCCTCGGGATACCGTTCCAGGCGGAGATCGACGACTCGAAGGTGAACGGCTCGCTGGTGAACCGGGTCCCGCTCAACTTCGCCCGCAACAACCTGCTCCTGCCGCTGCACGAGGAGCAAGGGCGCATCGTCGCCGCCAGCGCCGATCCCACGAACCTCCTCGCCGTGGACGAGATGGCCGGGCTCTTCTCGCTGCCGATCTCCATCGTGGCGGTCCCCCGCCCGGTGCTCCTGGACGCGGTGAACCGGCTCTACTCGCGGCTTTCCGGATCGGCCCAGGAGGTCGTGGAGGAGCTGGAGGGTGAGGAACTCTCCACGCTCGCCACCTCGTTCAACGAGCCGCGCGACCTGATGGAGCTGACCGACGAGGCGCCGGTGATTAGGCTTTTGAACTCGATCCTGTTCCAGGCGGTGAAGGAGCGGGCGAGCGACATCCACATCGAGCCGTTCGAGAGGGAGCTGGAGGTCCGCTTCCGGATCGACGGGCTCCTGTACAAGATGCTCTCCCCCCCCAAGGTGATCCAGGAGGCGCTCACCTCCCGCGTGAAGATCATGGCCGGGCTGAACATCGCCGAGAAGAGGCTGCCGCAGGACGGCCGCATCCGCGTCAAGGTGGCGGGGCGCGACGTGGACATCCGCGTCTCGCTGATCCCGACCTTCTTCGGGGAGCGGGTGGTGCTGAGGATTCTGGACAAGCAGCGCGGCGTGCTGAGCCTGAAGGAGATCGGCCTTTCGGACAAGAACGACCTCCTCATGGAGCGGCTTTTGGCCCGCACCAGCGGCATCATCCTGGTCACCGGCCCCACCGGCAGCGGCAAGACCACCACGCTCTACGCGGCGCTCTCCCAGATCAACTCCCCGGAGAAGAACATCATCACGGTGGAGGACCCGATCGAGTACCAGCTGAAGGGGGTGGGGCAGATCCAGGTCAATCCCAAGATCGAGCTCACCTTCGCCAACGGGCTCCGCTCCATCCTGAGGCAGGACCCGGACATCGTCATGATCGGCGAGATCCGCGACGCGGAGACGGCCGAGATCGCCATGCAGGCCTCCCTCACCGGCCACCTGGTCCTCTCCACCCTGCACACCAACGACGCCGCCACGGCCGTCACCCGCCTGGTCGACATGGGGATCGAGCCGTTCATGGTCGCCTCCTCGCTCTCGGCGGTGCTGGCGCAGCGGCTGGTCCGGGTCATCTGCCCGCACTGCAAGGAGTCGTACACGCCGGATCGCCGCTATCCCGGCATCGAGCTTCCCCCCCTTCTGTACCGCGGGCGCGGCTGCGAGAAGTGCTTCAACCTGGGGACCATCGGGCGGGTCGGGATCTACGAACTGCTCCCCATCGACGCCGAACTCTGCTCCATGATCATCCGTCAGTCCTCCTCCGGGGCGATCAAGGAGTACGCCGTCTCCAAGGGGATGCGCACGCTGCGCGAGGACGGCCTCGACAAGGCGGCCCAGGGGATCACCACCATCGAGGAGGTCCTGAGGGTGACCCAGGACGACTATGCCGACCTTTCGTTATAGCGCGTTCAACCAGAAGGGGGCCGATGTATCCGGGACGCTCGACGCGGCAAGCGAGAGCGAGGCAAGGATCCATCTGAAGCAGAAGGGGCTCTACGCCAAGGAGATCGCCCCCGCCCAGGAAGGCGGCGGCAAAGGTCTCATGAAGTCCCGCGTCAGCGTCCCCGACCTCTCCCTTGCGACCAGGAGGCTCGCCACGCTTCTCGGGAGCGCCGTCCCGGTCTACGAGGCGGTGGCAACCCTCTGGGAGCAGGAGGCTCCCGGCGAACTGAAGCGCGTGCTCGGCAGGGTACGCGACCGGCTGGCCGAAGGTCAGGGACTGGCCCAGTCGCTTGCGGCCGAGCCGGCCGTCTTCTCCGACAGCTACGTCGGGATGGTCGCGGCCGGCGAGGCGAGCGGCGCGCTCGAGGTGGTGCTGGAGCGACTGGCCGGGTTCCAGGAGGACCAGGCCGAGGTGAGAAGCCGGGTCACCACCGCCCTCGCCTACCCCATACTGATGGTCTTCGTCGGCACAGGGGTCATGCTGTTCCTGCTTGCCTTCGTGGTCCCCAAGATCGTCACCGTGTTCCAGGAAAGCAAGGCCACCCTCCCCTTCATCACGGTGGCGCTGATCAAGATCAGCACCATGGTCCGCAAGGGGTGGTGGGCGCTCCTCCTGGCTGCTGCCGGGTTCGTGGCCCTGTGGAAGAACCTCTCCAGGCACGAAGAGCTCTTGAAGAAGAGGGACCGTCTCCTCCTCAAGCTCCCCCTTTTGGGAACCCTCTGGCAGCGGCTGATACTGTCGCGCTTCGCCAAGGTGCTCGGCCTCCTTCTGGCCAGCGGCGTCCCGATCATCAAGGCGATGGAGATCACCGGCGAGGCGGTGGTGAACCGGGAGTACAAGGGATTCCTGGCCGAGGCGCGGGAGGCCCTGATCCAGGGGGGAAGCCTTTCCGCGGCGCTCAAGTCGAGTCCGCTCTTTCCTCCGCTGCTCGTCCACATGACGGCGGTAGGCGAGAAGAGCGGCGAGCTGGACCGGATGCTGATCAAGGCCGGGGAGGCCTTCGAGAAGGAGTTCAACGCCAGCGTCACCCGCTCCATGGCGCTTCTGGAGCCGCTCCTCGTGCTCGCCATGGGGCTTTGCGTCGGGGTCGTGGTCCTCGCCGTGCTGCTCCCGATTTTCCAGCTGAACCAGTTGGTGAAGTAGCAAGTTCCGCTGTCGAGACAACGAGAAACTGAGTGAGTCCCATGATTACACAGCAACAGATAGATGAAATAACTGCCAGCATCGCGGAGAACTACAAGCCGGAAAAGATCATCCTTTTCGGTTCGTACGCGTACGGCAACCCGAGTGAAGACTCGGATCTGGATTTGTTGGTGATTCTTCCGTTCGAGGGGCGGCCGATTTACAAGTCGATGGAGATCCTGGAGACCTTGCACCCCACTGTTCCGCTCGACCTCCTTGTAAGGACTCCGGAACAGTTGGCTACCCGCCTGGCGCTGCACGATTTTTTCCTTCAAGAGGTAATCCAGAAAGGGAGGGTCATCTATGAAGCCTCTCACTGAAGAGTGGATTGCCAAGGCAGAAGGCGATTTCGCTACCGCCGGCAGAGAGTTCCGGGCACGCAAATCCCCTAATTACGACGCAGTTTGTTTTCATACTCAGCAGTGTGTCGAGAAGTACCTGAAAGCTGTGTTACAGGAAAACGAGATGGAATTTGGGAGAACGCACAACCTCTCTGGGCTGTTGGATAAAATCACTCCCGCTTATCCGTTTCTTGAAACAATACGGCCCTCGCTTCATTTGCTGAACGCTTTTGCCATAGATTTTCGTTATCCCGGTGAAAGCGCTGACAAGGCTTTGGCGGGAAAGGCCTATGTACTCTGCAGTGATGTGAGGCACAGCATTAGGACATTGCTCAATCTCGAGCCCATGAACTAAACCTAAATAGAGAGGTCACGCATGTTCAAAACGTTGAAAGAAAGCCGCGGCTTCACCCTCATCGAGCTGATGGTGGTCATCGTCATCCTGAGCCTTCTGGCCGTCCTCGTCGGGCCGAAGATCATCGGCAGGAGCGACGACGCGAAGGTAGCCGACGCCAAGGTGCAGATAAGGAACATCGAGACGGCGCTCAAGCTCTACAAACTCGACTCCGGCAACTTCCCGAGCACCGAGCAGGGACTGCAGGCGCTGGTGGCCAAGCCGACCACCGGCAAGATCCCCAACAACTACAAGGCTGAAGGGTACCTGGAGAACA
Organism: Geobacter sp.; assembly: GCA_003490025.1. Classification (GTDB taxonomy): domain Bacteria; phylum Desulfobacterota; class Desulfuromonadia; order Geobacterales; family Geobacteraceae; genus Geomonas. The sequence continues at coordinate 9,266 of DNJC01000091.1, forward strand.
AGAACATCCCGAAGGACCCGTGGGGCGCCGACTACGTCTACCTCTCCCCCGGTGAGCACGGCGACTACGACCTCTACTCTTTCGGGGCCGACGGCACGCGCGGCGGCGAAGGAAAAAACGCCGACATCGAAAGCTGGAATCTGAAATAGGCAGCTTTGCTGGCGGCGTCGACAATGGCTCCCCTCGCCCTTTGGGAGAGGGGCCGGGGGTGAGGGCGTCGTTCCCAGGCAGGCAGGCGATAATAGCAACGCCCTCACCCCGACCCTCTCCCGGAGGGCGAGGGAGAGTTGGCGCTACGGGGAAAGAAGCTGGTGGCTGTAAGGGCACGAAATAGAGGGAGGAGCTACGGCCAGGCGGGGTTCACCCTCATCGAGATGATGGTGGTCATCGTCATCGTCGCGATGACGGCGGCGCTGGTCATCCCGCGCCTCCCGGCTCCGGAAGCGACGCGGCTCAAGAACTCGGCACGCAACCTCGCCAGCGGCATCAGGTTCCTGAACGACCAGGCGATCATCACCAAGAAGGTGTTCCGCCTGCACCTGAACCTCTCCGAAAACTCGACCAGGATCTCGCAGCTCTCCGCCGGCGGGGAGGAACTGCAGCCGGGAGAGCAGTTCATGAGCCGAAGGCTGGTCGAAGAGGGGATCGTCATCGAGGACGTGACGCTGCCGCGGCTAGGCCTGGTCACCGAGGGAGAGGTGGCGATCCCGTTCGGCCCGGGGGGGAGCAGCGACGGCATCACCATCCACCTTAAGGGCGGGGAAAAGCATTTCACCATCATCGCCTACCCCTCCGGCGGCAAGGTCAAGGTGCTCGAAGGGTACCAGGAGGTCACCTCGTGAAAGGGTTCACCCTCCTCGAAGTGCTGATCGCGCTCGCCATCATGTCGGGAGTGCTCCTCACCGTGATCTCATCGGTCAACTACCACCTCTCCATCGTGGGACGTGACGCCGAGGAAACGACCGCCGTGCTGTTGGGGCGCGCCAAGCTGGACGACCCGGAGTTCGCCAAGAAAACGGAGACCAAGGGGGATTTCGCTCCGGGGCATCCCGGCCACAAGTGGGAGCGCGAGATCGCCGCTATGCCCGAGGTACCCGGGCTGAACCGGATCCGCCTGACCGTTTCCTGGAACGACGACAAGAGCAAGCTCTCGCTTGTGAAATATGCCCCGCAAAATGCGCAATAACCGCGGTTTCACCCTGATAGAGCTCCTGATCGCGCTCACGCTCCTGGTGGTCCTGAGCGCCGCCCTGTACGGCACCTACTTTTCCGTGGTGTCGGCGCGGGACAAGGGTGGAGTGAGGATAGAAGAGCGCCGCGAACTCTCGACCACCATGGCCAAGCTGCACGACGAACTCTCGTCCGCCTTCTTCAACAAGAAGAACGAGAGGCTCCACTTCGTGGTCGAGGACCGGGACAGCTTCGGCAAGCCCTCTTCGCTTTTGCAGTTCACCACTCTGGCGCCCCCCCGGATCGACCCGGCCCCCGCCTCGGACGTGACGGTGGTGCGCTACTCGGTGCTGGAGAAGGACGAGCAGATGACCCTGGCGAGGGAGTCGCGCGACCCGTACCTGGACAAGAGCGTCAAGTCGGTTCCCTATCCGCTCATCGACCGGATCGACGGGTTCCTGGTGGAATGCTGGGACGGCGGCAAGTGGGTGAAGAGCTGGGACACGGCGCTGAACGGCTTCCTCCCGAAGAAGGTGAGGGTCACGGTGACCATGAAGGGAGGAGAGAGCTTCAGCACCATCGCCTCACAGAGGCTCTCACCATGAGAGGGGAAAAGGGCTTCGCCCTGGTGATAACGCTGGTCGTGACCGCCCTCCTCGTGGCTCTCCTGGTCGAGTTCGTGAACGAGGTGTACGTCGACACCTCGCACAGCCACAACTTCGTCGCGGCCCAGCAGGCCGGTATCCTGGCGGAATCGGGGATCGAGGGGGGCATCAAGCTGTTGCAGTTTTCCAGCATGTCGAGACTGGGGGAGCAGTACAGCTCTCTTCAGGAGTCTTGGGCCAAGCCGCAGTCGTTCGACGCGGGAGAGGGGACGGTAACGATCGCCATCGAAGAGGAGAGCGGCAAGCTCAACCTCAACACGGCGACCTCGTCGAACGGGACACCGGACCCGGTCTACACGCCGATGGCGAAGCGGCTCTTCACCAGGCTCAAGCTCCCCCTTGAACTCGCGGACTCGCTGATGGACTGGGTTGACGAGAACGACACGCCGATGCCGGGCGGAGCGGAGACCAACTACTACGGGACGCTCAAGCTCCCCTACGCCGCCAAGAACAAGAGGCTGGAGACGGTCGACGAACTCCTCATGGCCAAGGGATACACCCCGGAGGTCCTTACCAAGCTGAGGCCGCTGGTCACCGTGTACGGCAGGATCAACGACACCGAGGCTGCCACCCCCATCAACATCAACACGGCGGATCGGGACGTCATCGCAGCCCTGGACGAGAAGCTTACCGACGACCTCGTGCAGAGGATCATCGACTACCGGAAGACCCGCCCGATCAAGAGCATTGGGGACCTGAACGCGATAACCGGGATGGACACGATCTCGCCGCTCATCTCGACGAAGATCGGCTACCTGGGGAACGTGTACCGGATACGCGCAGAGGGGAAAGTGGGAGAGAGCATCAGCGTGGCCGAGGCCGTGGTCCGCATGGCGGGGGGAACGGCCGCCCCGGTCGTGCTTTATTGGAGAGAATATTGATGGATATATTGATCGTACAGCTGAAGAGGACCGAGTTGGTCCTTGCCGGCTTCAGGGCCAGGAAGGGAAGTGTGAGCTTCCTCTCCGCGGAGCGGCACCCGCTGTCGGGGGAGGAGGGGGAACTCTCCCGGATCCTCAAGGAAAGCTCGCTTTGCACCGGCGAGCACAGTGTCGCCCTCGCCCTCCCGCCTGCCATGCTGTTCATGCGCGAACTGGAACTCCCGATCACGGACCGGTCGAAGGTGAGGGTACTCCTCCCGCTTGAACTCAAGGGGGAAACGGCGCTCGACACGGACGAGCTTGCCTTCGACGCCCTGCCACTTGTGGACGGGAAGAGCCTGGCCGTCTGGGGGCGCGTCAAGGAGCTGGCCGGACAGGTAGAGCTTTTGAAGGAGGCGGGGCTGGAGCCCGAGTTCGTCACCGCCTCGCTTTTCCACTGGAACCAGCTCGCTCCCGAGGCAGGGACCGTGGCGGTGACGGACGGCGAGGCGTTAGCCGTCTACCGCGACGGAAAGCCGCTCTACTTCCGGGCGTTCCCGCTGGGGTCCGGACCGGAGGAACTGGAGAGGACGGTGGCCGCCGTCGAGCTTGGACGCGGGATGCAGCTGGGAAAGGTGATCTCCCATGCCTCCGGCTCGCAGGGTGGAGCCGTCCCCGCGAACCGCGGGCTGGCGGAGGCCTTCGGCGACGATGCACATGCGGCACACGACCTGGCGGGGGCCTATGCCGTCGCGGCCGCGGTTGCGGACGGCTCGGCCATCAACCTCCGCCGCGGCGCGCTCGCCTACACGGCGGGGACCGAGAAGCTCTACCGCAGGCTCAGGATCAGCATGATCCTCGCCGCCGCGCTGGTGCTCCTCATCTTCGCCGAAAGCGGGGTCCGCTACTACCTCGCGAAGCGCGACCTCACCTCGCTCGACCGCTCCATCGCAGGCATCTACAAGGAGGTCTTCCCCAGCCGGAAGAAGGCGGTGGACGAGGTGTCGGAACTGCGCTCCGAGATCAAGCGGCTGGAGGGGGCTAAAACCTCCAGCAACGTCCTGAAGCTCCTCAAGGAGCTGGCCGAGGCCAAGGGTGACGACGTGGCCGGGATCTACGAGACGGAGTTCGACGGCTCCGAGGTCAGGCTCAAGGGAGAGGCCAAGAGCGCCCAGGCGGCCAACGACTTCAAGGCACGCACTGCCGCCGTTCTCGACGGGGCAGAGGTGAGCGAGACCAAGTCCCGCCCCGACGGGAGCGTGACCTTCACCCTGCGCGGCAAGGTCAAGGGGGTGGCCCGATGAAGAGGGAAGAAATCATGGCCGCGCTGCAGGGGCTAGACAGCCGCACCAGGCAGCGCATCGGGATAGCGATCTCAGTGCTCCTGCTGATCGTGATCGTCCTTTCCGCCGTCAACAGCAGGATCACCGCCCTGGAGCGGAAGCGTACCGCCCGCGAGGCGGACATCGCCGAGATGATGCGGCTGAAGATCCGCTACCAGCAGGCCAACGCGGGGGCGCAGCGCCTGGCCAACAGGCTGGTCGCCACCAAGCCGGACGACTCGCCCGCCAAGGTCATCGAGGAGATCGGGATCAAGGGGCGCGGCAGCCAGATCAAGCCGGTAAAGGGTGAAGACGTCCCGGGGTACGTGGAGGACGCTGCAGAGGTCCGGATGGAAGGGTTGAGCGCCAACGAGGTGGTGAACCTGATCCATCGTCTGGAGAAAGGGGCCAGGCCGATGACCGTGAAGAAGGCGCTCATCAAGCAGAGGTTCGACGACCCGTCCAAGCTCGATATCGTCCTGACCATCGCGCTCCTGAAGCCCGCACCGGCGGGGACTCGATGAAAGGGCGCGCCCTCTACCTCGCCTGCGGCATCCCCGCCGCCATCCTCTGTTTCCTGCTGCTCACCCTCCTGTTCACCCCCAATTACGCCATCAAGGGTGTACTGACGCGGGTCGCCGAGAACGCCGGTTACACCCTGGAGTGCACCGGGTTCGGGAAGAGCTTCCCGGTGGGGCTCAAGTCGGATGCTGTCGCGCTCTCGTCGGAGAAGGGGGAGCTGATCAAGCTGCGGGACGTCACGGTCCGGCTGGAGCTGCTGCCGCTTCTGACCGGCAGGACGAGGTTCGCCTACCGGGGGAGAATCGGGGCAGGGGGCCTGGAAGGTGACTTCGAGCCGGGGAAGAACGGGGGGTGGAGCGTGCAGGGACGTGGCATCCGCCTGGAAGAGATCCCGTTCTTCAGCTCCGTGGCGGAGGCAAGGATCCGGGGGGAACTCCGGGTGAACGGCAAGCTCGCTACCAGGAAAGGTGTCGGCACGGGGGAGCTGCAGCTGGAGGTCCGTGCCGCCGAGATCGCAGGGGTGAAGATCGGCCAGATGCCTCTGCCCGATGCCGCCTACCGCGAGGTGCGCGGCGCCCTCACCATTGCAAACGGCAAAGCGGTCCTGAAAAGCTTCACCCTGGACGGCGACGGCATCTACGTCCGGCTGAAGGGGGAAACGGGGCTGACCACCCCGATCGGCGCATCCCCGCTGAACCTCGCCCTGGAGATGATGCCCAAGCCGGTATTCCTGGAGCGCCAGAAGTTCGTTTTCCTGCTCCTCACCAAGTACCAGACCTCCCCCGGCGCCTTCAGCATCCCGATACACGGGACGCTGGCCCACCCCGCCATGATGTGAGTTTTCAAAACAAAGTTTTGCTAGACGAAAGTATGAGTTGCATTTGCTTCGTTTGTTCCTTTAATATGCACGCATGACCGCATTCTAACAGCAGGCGTGAACAGTGCAGGGGTGACGCGATGATCGAATTCAACGGCGTACACAAGTGGTTCAAGAAGCTGCACGTACTGAACGATATCAACCTGCACGTGAAGCCGGGTGAGGTGGTCGTGGTATGCGGCCCTTCCGGCAGCGGCAAGTCGACCCTGATCAGGACCATCAACCAGCTGGAGCCGATCAACGAGGGGACGCTCCTCGTGGACGGGATGAACCTCTCCGACAAGAAGACGGACATCAACAAGCTGCGGGCCGAGATCGGCTTCGTGTTCCAGCAGTTCAACCTGTACCCCCACCTCTCGGTACTCTCCAACATCACCCTGGCCCCCATAAAGATCCGCAACACCCCGAAGGCGCAGGCGCAGCAGCAGGCCATGGCGCTCCTGGAAAGGGTGGGGCTTGCCGAAAAGCGCGACGCCTATCCGACCCAGCTCTCCGGGGGGCAGCAGCAGCGCGTCGCCATCGCGCGCGCCCTGGCCATGAAGCCGCGCATCATGCTCTTCGACGAACCCACCTCGGCGCTGGATCCCGAGATGATAGGCGAAGTGCTCGACGTCATGCAGAAACTCGCCAAAAGCGGCATGACCATGGTCGTGGTCACCCACGAGATGGGGTTTGCCCGCGAGGTGGCGCACCGGGTCGTCTTCATGGACCAGGGCCAGATCCTCGAGGTGGCGCCTCCGGAGCAGTTTTTCCTGCATCCCCAGCACGAAAGAGCCCAGCAGTTCCTCAAACAGCTCCTCTCTCCCATGCACTAAGAATCAGAATCCGTTCTACGTTCTATGTTCTACGTTCTACGTTGCTAGATTCCAGTTGTGCGGCAACTCCGTTCCCTGCTTCCGGTTCAGCTTTTTTCAGTTGGGCCGGATGCAGTTGCGCGCAGATCTGGTATAATCCGCTCCGACTTTCTTCATTAATACACAAGGTACAAGATTCAACGTAGAACATAGAACGTAGAACATAGAACTGGTTTTTATGTGCACACCATCAACCAAGGAGGAGTACCGATGAAAAAACTGATGACGCTTCTTGCTGCAGTAGCTCTGGTTGGATCCATGGCGCATGCCGCGCTGGCCGGCGACACCCTGGCCGACGTGAAGAAGAAAGGGGTGCTGGTGGCGGGTGTCAAGGATTCCCTGCCGCCCTTCGGCTACATCGACGAGAAAACCCGCGAGATTGTTGGGTACGACATCGACTTCGTGAAGGCGATAGCGAAGAAGTTGAACGTGAAGGTGGAACTGAAACCGGTAACCTCGGCCAGCAGGATGCCGCAGCTGATGGAAGGGAACATCGACATCATCGCCGCGACCATGACCAAGAATCCCGAGCGCGCCAAGCAGATCGACTTCAGCCACACCTACTTCCTCACCGGCCAGAAGTTCATCACCAACAAGGGTAAGGTAAAGAGCCTGAAGGACCTGGAAGGGAAGAAGATCGGCACAGCCAAGGGTTCCACCTCGGAGCAGAACGTGGCGAAGGCGATCCCGACCGCGACCGTCCTCTCCTTCGACGACTACCCGCAGGCCTTCCTCGCCCTGCAGCAGGGTAAGGTAGCCGCGGTGACCACGGACGAGTCCATCCTCGCCGGCATCCTCGGCAAGGCCCCCAACAAGAACAAGTTCGAGATCCCGAACCTGCAGATCTCCGAGGAGCCGTACGGTCTCGGCATGCGCAAGGACGACAAGAACTTCGTGGCCTTCGTCAACAAGACCCTGCTCGAGATGGAGAAGAGCGGCGAGGCGAAGAAGATCTTCGACAAGTGGTTCGGGCCGAAAACCGCAACCCCGCTGAAGCGGACCTTCAAGATCACGGCGGACAAGTAGAGAAACAGATAAAGATAAAGATAAAGATAAAGGTTGAGGTTGAGGCAGAGGAGCTTTACTCCTTTGCCTCAACCTCTCAGCAAGTGAGCGGATGGATCAAGGACTGAGTTATTTCTCAACCTTTGTCTTAGTCTTCATCTGCTTCCAAGAGGCTTTCGTGCTCAAATACCATTTCGACTGGTCCATCGTCACCTCGGGAAAGTACTTCGACTGGCTGGTCTCCGGGCTCAAGATCACCCTGGAGCTCTCCTCCGTGTCGATCGTGCTCGCCTTCCTCCTCGGCCTGTTGATCGCGGTCATGCGCATGAGCCACATCAAGCCGATCCGCTTCATCGCCTCGGCGTACCTCGAGTTCTTCCGCAACACGCCGCTCCTCGTGCAGATCTTCTTCTGGTACTTCGGCTCCTACAAGATCCTTCCCACTGCCGTCAACGACTGGCTGAATAGCACCAACTTCGAGTTCGCCGCCGCGGTCATCGCCCTTACCATCTACACCTCGGCCTTCATCGCGGAGGACATCCGCTCCGGCATCCTCTCCATCCCCAAGGAGCAGATGGAGGCGGCCAGAAGCGCCGGCTTTTCCTTCCTCCGCTCGATGCAGTACATAATCCTGCCGCAGGCGGTCAGGATCACCGTTCCTCCCCTGGTGAACCAGTTCCTGAACCTGGCCAAGAACTCCTCGCTCGCCATGACCATCGGCGTCATGGAACTCACCTACCAGGCGCGCCAGGTGGAGAGTTACACCTTCAAGGGGTTCGAGGCGTTCACCGCGGCGACCCTCGTGTACCTGGTCATTTCGGTGAGCATCACCTGGGCCGTGCATGTCTACGACAGGCGGGTGCTGAACCCGCAGAAGGCAGGGTAGCATGGACGAGTTCCTCAATTTCCAGGTCATCGCCGACAACTTCACCTACTTCATGATCGGCCGCTACCCCAAGGGGCCGCTGGGGGGGCTCGGGCTCACCCTGTACCTCGCCGTGGTCTCCTGCATCCTTTCCATGTTCGGGGGGCTCATCCTCGGGCTCCTGAGCATCTCCAAGAAGCGCTGGGTCCGCTGGCCGAGCGTCGTCTTCATCAACGCCGTCCGTGGCTTGCCGCTTTTGATGGTCATCTTCTGGATGTACTTCCTCCTCCCAGCGCTCCTCGGCAGGACCGTCCCCGAAAGCAGGACCGTCATCTTCGGGCTCACCCTCTTCACCTCCGCCTACATGTCCCAGATCGTACGGGCCGGCATCGAGGGTATCCCCAGGGGGCAGACGGAAGCGGCGCTTTCCACCGGCCTCAAGCATTGGCAGGCGATGATCTACATCGTGCTCCCCCAGGGGCTGAGGAACATGATCCCCTCCTTCGTGAACCAGTTCGTCTCCCTCATCAAGGACACCTCTCTCGCATTCATCGTCGGCGTCTCGGAACTCACCCATGTCGGCACGCAGATAAACAACAGGACCATGGCCTATCCCACGGAAATATTCATATTCATCGCCGCCGTGTACTTCGTCATCTGCTACGCGTTCACCTCGCTGTCACGCTTGCTGGAGCGGAAACTCTCTGTCGGATCGAGCGCATAGGAACTGGAAAGAGTTCCCGGCCGCTGCAGTTATTTCGACGCCGACTATGGACATGTTCATCGCCTTGCTCTTCCAGACACAGTAGCTCATCGGCTGATTCAGCCTTCCTCCTCTATCACCACCGGATATCACAGCTTCGGATCGTCGATCAAACAGCCCGCACACCGCCTAATCCCTTGACAATTCACCTCAAGACGTTATATAAATCCATGCTTATAATTAACTCTGGTTTAATACTAAGGAGGGGGCAATGAGAGTAGCAAGAATTTTCAACCTTATCTCGGCGTTCGCGCTGTTCGCGTGTGTCGGAACGGCAGTAGCTGCCGACCCTGCACAGCCTGCAGCAACACTGACCAGCGCTGACTGCGTGAAGTGCCACGAGCAGCCGCCGAAAGATATCGCAGCAGCCGGCGGCAAGCACAAGACCGAGGTCACCTGCCAGGACTGCCACGTCGGCCATCCGCCTAAGGTGAAAAAACCGATCCCGCAGTGCGGCCAGTGCCACGAAGGGAAGCCGCACTTCAAGCTCCAGGGCTGCCTCGGCTGCCACACCAACCCCCATACTCCGAAGAACATAAAGTTCGGCAACAACGTGACCGATCCGTGCCTCACCTGCCACACCGGCCAGATCGAGCAGCTGCGCAGCTTCAAGAGCAAGCACTCCGCCCTCAACTGCTCGTTCTGCCACAACGTACACGGCAGGATCCCGGACTGCACCCAGTGCCACAAGTCCCACTCCGCCGAGATCGTGCAGAAGGACTGCAAGGTCTGCCACCAGGCCCACAAGCCGGCCGACGTGAGCTACAAGGCTGACACGCCTTCCAAGTTCTGCGCCGCCTGCCACAAGAAGGCGTTCAACCTGCTGACCGCAAGCACCGCGAAACACAGCAAGCTCGCCTGCGTCTACTGCCACCAGGCCAAGCACAAGATGGTGCCGCAGTGCACCCAGTGCCACGTGAAACCGCACCCGGCCGCCATCATGGCGAAGTTCCCGAAATGCGGCGAGTGCCACAGCATCGCCCACGACCTGAACCGCTGGAGCGAGCCGGCAGCAGCCAAACCGGCCGCCGCACCGGCGCCGGCACCGGCCGCGGCCAAGAAGGCGCCCGTCAAGAAATAGCGATTCCCGCAGCAACCGGGGAGGCCGGCAAGTCGCCGGCCTCCCCGATCCTTTTGCCCCTTCCGAAGCACCCTGCAGCCACTCAAAGTCCAGTCAGCGGTAACACCAGGAGGATTGCATGCTCTTACTACAGATAACCTCGGCAGTGACGGCGGTAACACTCGTGGTACTGGCAATGTTCATCATCCCGGTCCTTTCGGAGCTGAGAAAAACGGCCGAATCGCTTCGAAACGCGGCCGACATGCTCCAGAAGGAAGTGAAGCCGCTCATCGAGGAGATGCGGGAGACGGTGGCCGACGTTCAGGTGGTGACGAGCACCGCCGCCGCCAAGGCCGAGGGTCTCACCATGCTCTTGGACGAACTCGGCCATGCCGGGCACAACATCCGCATGATCAACAAAGTCATTGGGATCGCATCGGACATCGCCGGCAACTCTTCCGTCTGGATGACCGGCGCCAAGGTTGCGGGGAAATATATTGCTGATAGAATAATGAGACTCAAATTTAGGGGGTGACAATATGTCCAAAGATAAAGATATCGGAACCGGTACCATGCTCCTCTCCTTCCTTGCCGGCGCCGCCGTAGGCATCGGAGCGGCGCTCCTCTTGGCTCCTAAGACCGGCGAGGAAATGCGCGGCAAGATCAAGGATCTGGCCGACGACGCGGTCGACAAGATCAAGGAATACGCTAATGAAGCGCAGGAAAAGATCAGGGAGAGCTACGAGGAGGGGAAGGAAGTCGTGCTCGAGAAGAAGAACATCATCACCTCCGCCATAGAGGCGGGCAAAGAGGCGATGGAGCGGGAAAGAGAGAAGCAAAAGGCAGAGATGTAACGGGTAAACGACCCCCCAAAGCCCACTACGGTGGGCTTTTTAGCGATCGGTGCACCAGGCGTATGAACAGCTCTAAACAGAAGAAACTATTCTCCCCCCGGTCCATATGGGAGCACGACCCCTCCGCCGTCGGCGGCGCCAAGGGGAAGCTGTTGCGGCTCGCGCAGTTTCTGGGCTTCGTCTGCTCCAACTTCATGGCCAACAACACGCTCTTGCGCGCGACCGCCCTCTCCTTCACCACGCTCCTCTCCTTCGTCCCGCTCCTGGCGCTCGCCTTCTCCGTGCTGAAGGGGCTCGGCGCGCAGAACCGGCTCGCCCCCTTGATCCTCGCGCAGGTGACGGCCGGTTCGGAAGAGGTGGTGAACCGGGTCATCTCCTACATCGGCAACACCAACATGGGTTCCGTCGGCGCCATCGGCCTCGCGGCGCTCATCTTCACCGCCATCAGCATGCTCGGGAGCGTCGAGGAGGCGTTCAACGCGATCTGGGGGGTTCACGAGACGCGAACCTTCTACCGCAAGTTCAGCGACTACCTGAGCGTCCTGGTGAGCGGGCCTCTCCTGCTTCTGGCCGCCACCAGCATCACCACCACGTTGCAGAGCAAGTGGCTCATCGAGTGGATGATGGAGAGGACCTATATCGGCGACCTCTTCCTCTTCGTGCTCCGGTTCACCCCCTACGTGAGCGTCTGGGTCGCCATCTTCCTTCTCTACATATTCATCCCCAACACGCGGGTCCGCTACCCCTCGGCCATGATCGGCGCCGTCCTGGCCGGCACCCTCTGGGAGTTCGCCCAGTGGGCCTATATCAATTTCCAGGTGGGGGCCGGCAACTACAACGCGATCTACGGCACCCTGGCCGCACTCCCCATCCTGATGGTCTGGATCTTCGTCAGCTGGACCATCGTCCTCTTCGGGATGGAGGTGGTGGCGGCGCACCAGAACCGGGCCACGTTCCGCAGGGACATCCGCGGCAGGGAGATAAGCCACGGTTTCCAGGAGCTGGTGGCGCTGGCGCTGCTGCGGCACATAGCGGAGGCGTATTACCTGGGCAAGCCCGGGTGGGGCGAGCTGCACCTGGCGATGAAGCTCGGCATGTCCTCGCGCATCATCCGGAGCACGCTCGATCACCTCAGCGAAGGGGGGTTCATCGTCCAGGCCGCCGACGGGAGCGGGAGCTACTACCCTGCCAGGGACATGGGCCGGGTGGAGGTCGCCGAGGTCCTCCTCTGCTTCAGAAACCGCGGCGCCTCCAGTTCCATCGAGGGAGAGGAGCAGGCTGCGGAGATCCTGGTGCAGGTCGAGCGCTGCTTTTCCTCCGCCCTTTCAGGGGTCACCATCAGGGACCTCGCCTGCCAAGAAAACAGTCCCCCCGCCGTTGACAAAGAGTGACCAGATGACATATAGTGGCCCGATTAAACTGACGACGTGAAGCGGGTTATGCAAGATTTCAAACATATAGACAAACAGAAGCGACGCAGACGATTCGGCAGGGCAAAAGCGGAGGAAGGCCGCAACGCCTTCAAGCAGATAGAGGAGACCAAGCCCCGGAAAAGGCGGCTCAAGTTGGTACTCCCGGTCATTGCACTTTTGCTCGCCGCCTACCCGATCATCTCCCTGTTCGGTTCCCCCCGCGCCAAGCACTCCATTCCCGCTGCGAAGGCGGCCCCGGCGGCGGTATCGCTCGTCAACCTCGACAACGGCGCCGCGTTCCGTCTCGCCACCGAGGCCTACCCCCGTGCCCAGGCGCAGGGGGGAAGCTACAGCGCACCGCTGCCGCAGGGCGGGAAGGTGGTGTACGCCATCAACGAGGAACTGCAGCGAAAGGTCGAGAAGGTGCTTGCCGACTACAGGGTCCCCTACGGGATGTTCGTCGCCATCGAGCCCAAGACCGGCCGCATCCTCGCCACGGTCTCCCACTCGTCCGTCCAGCCGGGGTGGGAGCAGAAAGCCAACTACAACCTCTACCCGATGGCGTCGCTCTTCAAGATCGTCACCGCCACCGCTGCGCTGGAGGAGAAGAAGGTATCCCCCGACACCCCCTTCGCCTTCAACGGCAGGCTCACCTCCGAGAACCCTAAGTACTGGCGGGTGAGGCCCGGCCGCGGCAACCAGCAGATGCCCCTCTCCGTCGCCATGGGGAAGTCCGTCAACCCGGTCTACGGCAGGCTCGCCGGCGAGGTGGTGGGACGCGACCCGCTCCTTTTGTACGCCCAGAGGTACGGCTTCAACCAGAGCCTCTTCCCCGGCTCTCCCATCGCCGCCAGCACGGCCCCACTCCCCGGGACCATCGACGAGCTGATGCTCATGGGGGCGGGGCTCAACCGCGAGGTGAAAGCGTCGCCGTTCCACGCGGCCGCCATCATGGCCGCCGTAGCCAACGGCGGGGTGATGATGACCCCCTCCCTTGCGCAGGAGATCCACGACGCCAAGGGGAACGTGGTCTACACGCAGAAGCCGCAGCCGCTTAGGACCGTCATGACGCCGCAGACCGCCTCGGCGCTGGCGCACATGCTCGCCTCCACGGTGCAAACCGGCACCTCGCGCAGGGCGTTCCACGACCGCAGGGGAAGGCGCATGCTCGCCTCGGTCAGCATCGCGGCGAAGACCGGCTCCATCGACGGGACCGACCCGGCCGGCCACTACAGCTGGTTTGCCGCCTACGCCCCGATGGAGGACCCGCAGATAGCGCTGGCCGCGCTCGTCATCAACGAGAACAAGTGGCGCATCAAGGCGACTTCGGTGGGAGAGCAGGCGCTGGAGGCTTTCTTCAGGTAGGGGTTTTTTATGGAGTGTTCGGGATGCGGGACCTGCTGCGTGGCGCCGGACATCAGCACCCTGGCCAAGAAGGCGGGGGCAAGGTGCCGGCACCTTACCGAGTCGCTTGAATGCGGCATCTACCCGGAGCGCCCCGCCGTCTGCCGCGGGTACCGGCCGGACGAGATCTGCAGGAGCATAGCGGCGCCGACCCTTGAGGAGAGGGTGGCGAGGTACCTGAGGCTCTTCGGGATGGAGCAGCCCTAGTCGAAGGTCTCCAGGGTGATCTCGCCGTCCAGCCACTGCGCGTAGGAAAACTGGGTGATCCAGTCCCCGAGCGAGATGAAGAGGCGCCCCTTTTCCTTCTTCAGGATCGGGAGATGGTAATGCCCGGTGATCACCACGTCGCAACCCGACGCGAACTTCTCGCCGGCGAACCGCTCCAGGATGACACGGTAGTCCCAGCGCTTGCCACGGTAGTCATGCCGCCTGCCTGAGCGCCTGGAAAGCGTCTCGGCCGCCCTGGCGGCAATACGCCGCGAGAAGAACGGGACGAGCGCCCTGGTGACCGGGTTGCGCAGGGCCAGTCGCCACGCACGGTAGCGGTAATCCTCCCGGTTGATCTGGTCCCCGTGGCAAAGGTACACCTTTTGGGAACCGATCTCGACAACGGCTCCCCTGTCGTGCACCTCGGCCTGCACTTGCTCCTCGAAGAAGCGCTCCAGGTGGAAATCGTGGTTCCCCTCGAAGTAGACGATGCGCACGCCGCGCCCCCTCACCCCCTTCAGGCAGTCGATGATCTCCCTGTAATGGCTGTAGACAGGTTTGGGGTTCCCGATCCAGAACTCGAACAGGTCGCCCAGAAGAAAGAGCGTGTCCGTGTCTGCCGGAAGCGTTTCCAGGAAACGGACCAGGGTCCGGTAATTGGGGTCTTCCGGGTTCCTGAGGTGGGCATCGGCGATGAAGATCTTGCGCATTTGCGCAATATATACAAAAATAGCCTGTTGGTAAAGGGAACAGCGACAATGGCGCCCCCTGCGGGAAAAGAGACACCGCCCCGGTCCCCTTTATCTTTATCTTTATCTTTATCTTTATCTTTATCTTTATCTTTATCTTTATCTTAATTTTGATCTCAACCTCAACCTTGCTTCAAAGAGGTACCGATGCACGCCATGCGTAACCTGGAAATCGTCTGGGAAGACCTGATGGAGGCCTTCGAGAACGGCGACAGCGATCTGATCTACTTCCTGGACCGCGAGACCGGCGAGGTCTTCTCCGTCCCGGCGGAATACGACGACGAGAACTTCTGGGACGAGGTGGATTCCCTGGACGAGCGCTACCTGGAAATCCCCCCCTTCGACTACGGCGCCGAGCGCCAGTTTGTGCACACCTTCATACAAGGGATCACCAACGAAAGCCTGAAGGCGATGCTGGCCCGCACCTTCACCGGAAGGCACTCGCACGGCAGGCTGAACGAGATCCTCTCCTTCTACCCGGAGGAGCTGGAACGTTTCCAGGCGATCAGGGAGGAACTCCTCACCGGCCGGGCCGGGCAGTGGCTTGAAGAACACGACATCTACCCCCCCGAGCACGGTTTCTAGGGAGTTCCCCTTCGTCCCCCCCAGTTGACCTTATCGCTTCTTTTGCGTAACATCTGACAGGTGGCGCTTGCGCCGTCACCCCTGTCGCGGCGGCAGGGCTCTTTTCCCACTCAAAACGATCCCCCGGCTTTCTTGCTCAGGCCGGGGTGGCGAGAGTCGAAGTGATCATGCTAAAGAACAGCTGGCTTGGCACTGCTGCGGAAGCAGTTGTCATAGTGGCCATATCCACCGTGCTCGGCCTTTCCTGGAACAGGACCCTGCTGACGGGAGCCTGGAAGGGCGAGCCGACGCAGCAGGTGGAGGTGGCCCAGCAGGGAGCGGTGTTGCCGATGCCGATCGGGCTCGCCCAGGTGAAAGAGCTGAGTGACGCGGGGCAGGCTCTGCTCGTTGACGCGAGAAGCAGCGCAAGCTATGCCGAGGAACACATAGCGGGCGCGCTCACGCTCCCGCTCGAAGAGGCGCGCGGGAAGTCGGCGTCGCTTAGGGGAAGGTTTCCGGCTGGCGCCACCATCATCGCCTACTGCAACGGTTTCTCCTGCCACGACAGCATGGAACTCGGGAAACTCCTGATCCAGGCCGGGTACAGCTCGGTGTACGTCTTTGAGGGAGGGCTCCCGGAATGGCGCGACGCGGGCCACCCCGTGGCAAAGGGGGGAAAATGAGCCTCCTGAAGCGATACCTCCCGGCAGCCGTCAGAATATCCCTTGGCGCCGTCTTCATCTACGCCGCCCTTCCGAAGATCGCCGACCCTGCCGCCTTCGCGGGGAGCGTGGCTGCGTACCGGATACTCCCCTACTTCGGGAGCTACCTTGCGGCCGCGGTGCTCCCCTTCCTTGAACTGATCTGCGGCATGCTCCTTGTCTGCCGCTGGCGGGTAAAAACCGCGGCACTGATCATCGCGGCGATGAATCTCCTCTTTATAGCCGCTCTCGCTTCGGCCATAGCGCGCGGGCTGGACATCGACTGCGGCTGCTTCCGGCAGGGGGGGGCGAAGACCTCCCCATGGCTCGCCCTGGGGAGGGACGTCCTGTTCCTCGCCATGACGGCGCTGGTGCTCCGGTTCGAGAAAAAGGATGCAACGACGGCAGCGCCCTGACTCCCTTCACCCTTCCCTGCCCCACCTTCGCCTCCGGTGAAGCCCCCAATCGCTACCGAATTCCTGCCGCGGCTTGCAGTTTCGCCTGAAATACTGTAGGATGCGCCGATATTTTCATTAAGCATCAGGGAGATCATTTTGCAAGAAACAGCCCTCCTCATATGCGCGTACCTGCTCGGTTCCGTACCGACCGGCCTGCTCCTCGCCAGAAGCATGGGGGTCAACATCAGGGAGACCGGCAGCGGCAATATCGGCGCCACCAACGTCTACCGCACCATGGGAAGAAAGGTGGGGATCCTGACCCTCATCGGCGACTGCCTGAAGGGGCTGATCCCGGTGCTGGTCGCCAAGTCGCTCGCCCTTCCGCCTGTCTGGATCGCAGCCATCGGTCTTGCCGCCTTCCTGGGGCACGTCTACACGGTATTCCTCGGCTTCAAGGGGGGAAAGGGTGTGGCAACGGCGCTGGGCGTCTTCCTCGGCACCTCCTGGCTGGCGGTCCTTTTCGGCGTGGTCATCTTCGCCGTCGTCCTCTACAAGTGGCGCTACGTCTCCCTCGCCTCCATCACCGCCGCCGCGCTGATCCCGGTCCTGGTCTGGCTGGTCCAGGGGGGGCCGGAACTGATCGTCATGTCGCTCGCCATCGCAGCCCTGGTCATCTTCAGGCACCACGAGAACATCGCACGCCTGCGGGCCGGGACCGAAAGCAAGTTCAAGGCATAAGAAAACCCAGAGGATCGACACGGGCAGGAGGGCCATTTCACCCGTCCCCGGACCTTGCCTGCTGGGTGATTTGCACCGACTCCCGCCCCCTCCCCCCCTAATAGCACCTGCCTTCCGACGCAGCCTCGCCATAAGTGAGCGAAATTCCGCCGCCCTCAAAACTGTTCACAGTCGGGTACAGCTTTTGCTGTTGCAACGTGGGTCATTTGCACGACCACACTTCGCACCGGAGGATAATTGATGCTCGCCGTGAACAAGAGGATTGCGCCAGCCGCCGTCGCCGCACTGCTGCTTTTCGCCATACCCGCCTGCAACTCCTCGAAAGAGACCCCGCAACAAGCCTCGCTCTCGAACGAGCAGGGCTCCCCCAAGGATGTCGTTCAGAAGGTGAATGGAACGATCATCACCCGGGGAGATGTGAACCGCGCCGTCATGGCGCTCCTGGAACAAGGGCAGACCGCCCAGCCGCCGACCCCGGAAGCGATGCGGCAGGCAAGCCAGGAGGCCCTGGACCAGCTCGTGTCCGCGGAACTCCTGTACCAGGCAGCGGGGAAGATGGAGATAAAGGATCTGGACCGGCAGGTGGCGCAAAAGCTTGCCCAGTCGCGCGCCACCAAAAGAAACGACGAGGAGTTCCAAAAGTCGCTCAAGGATATGGGGCTCACCTTGCAGGACCTGCAGGAGCTGATCCGCAAGGATGTGGTCATCAGCAACTTCGTCGAAAAGAACTTCGTGCCCAAGGCGGCCGTGTCGGATGCGGAGGCCAAGCAGTTCTACGAGGCAAACAAGGACAAGTTTCAGTTGGGCGAGATGGTGAGGGCGAGCCACATACTGATCGGGATAACGGAGAACGCAGGCGCCGAGGAGAAGGATAAGGCACGGGAAAAGGCGCAGGGCCTGCTGAAGAGGGTGAAGGAGGGTGAGGATTTCGGCGTACTCGCCGGCACCAACTCCAACTGCCCCAGCAAGGTACGGGGCGGGGATCTCGGCGCCTTCGGCAAGGGGAAGATGGACCCCGTCTTCGAAAAGGCCGCCTTCGCGCTGAAGCCGGGGAAGATAAGCGACGTGGTGGAGACCCGATTCGGTTATCACATCATCAAGCTGACGGAGAAAAAGGAGGCCCGCGCCGAGAGTTACGATGGGGCGAAGGCGCGGATACAGTCCTACCTGCAAAAGGAGAAGACCCTGAAGCTCGTCTCGGACTTCGTCTCGGAACTGCGCGGCAAGGCGAAGATCGAAAAGATTTAGAAGGAGTCGATGCCGGCAGCCAATGGAAACGACGAGGGGCGCTCCCGATGGAAGCGCCCCTTGTCATGCTGCGATGGCTTTTGTTTTTTTGTCAGGCTCCCTCGAGTTCGAGGACCAGCGGGGTCAGGAAGCGTTTCATCTTCTTGAGCGCCCCCTCCTCGATCTGGCGCACCCTCTCCCTGGAGATGGTGAAGTGGTCGGCGATTTCCTGCAGCGTCATCGGGGTGTCCGAGGTGACCCTGCGCTCGATGACGAAGCGCTCCTTCTCGTTCAGGTGCTCGAGCGCGCTCGCCACCCCCTGCTCCAGGCGCCTGGCCTCCTGCCGTTCGGCCAGGAGTTCCTCCTGGTTCTCGCGCAGGTCCGGAATGCTTTCCAGGAAGGTTCCACCGCCCCCCTCCCCTTCGAACATCTCGACATCGAGAGAGAGTTCCCCCCTCAGGCGCTGCTCCATCTCCTGCGCCTCGGCGTCCTTCACGTCGAGCGAGATGGCGGCCGCGTGGAGGTCCCCCTCGCCGGTCATGTTGATGATGGCCTGCTTCGCCTGGTTCAGCTTGAAGAACAGCTTCCTCTGCGCCTGGGTGGTCCCGATCTTCAGGAGGCTCCAGGCGGAGATAATGTGGTTTTGAATGTACGCCCTGATCCACCATACCGCGTAGGAGATGAGCCGCACCCCTTTCGACGGGTCGAATTTGCGGACCGCCATCATCAGGCCGACATTCCCTTCCTGGATCAGGTCCAGCATCTTCATGCCGTAGGAGCGGTACTCACCGGCTATCTTCACCACGAATCTGAGGTTCCCGGTGATCAGCTTGTGGGCCGCCTCCAGGTCCCCCCCGTCGCGGAACCTGCACGCCAGGGTCAACTCCTCGTCCGCCGAAAGAAGCGGGAAGCGGTTGATCTCAGCGAGGTACAGCGTAAGGCTATCTATTGGTACCGGCATGGTATAGGTCATGTTCCGTCTCTCCGGAGTGCCAGTTTGCCTGCTGCCTGTTAGCACTCTACACTTCCGAGCGCTAACAATATAGCAACTGCACCACAAAAAATCAAGGGGGTGGACGAAATATCCCCGGCGGGATCAGGGGGTTGCGGCGGGTTAAATTGCTTGCCCCTGCGTGCGGAATTGTGGTAAACGAAAAGATCTAACAATAGCGACGCCTGGCGCCGAAAATCCGGAGGTTCTGCTACATGGAGATCAAGATTGTACCTGTGAGCGAGGGGGAGAAAAAGGCCAAGTACACCGACGAGTCGCAGCTCGGGTTCGGCACGAAATTTACCGATTACATGCTGCTGGTCGAATGGAAGGCCGGACAGGGGTGGGTCGATGGCCGCATCAAGAAGAACGAGCCGTTCCAGATCGACCCGGCGGCGATGGTTCTGCACTACGCCCAGGAGATCTTCGAGGGGCTGAAAGCCTACAAGTGGAAGGACGGCACCGTCGCGCTGTTCCGTCCCGAGATGAACGCCCGCCGCTTCAACCACTCGGCCGAACGGCTCTGCATGCCCGAGGTCCCCGAGGAGCTTTTCGTGCAGGGGATCGAGCAGCTGGTCTCCCTGGAGCGCGACTGGATCCCGAAGGCGGAAGGGACCTCGCTGTACATCCGGCCCACGATGATCGCGATGGAGCCCCACGTCGGCATCAAGCCCTCCGACCACTACTATTTCTACGTGATACTCTCCCCGGTCGGCGCCTACTACGCGAAAGGCTTCAACCCCGTCAGCATCATGGTGGAGGACAAGTACGTGCGCGCCGTCCCCGGCGGCACCGGGGAAGCCAAGACCGGAGGCAACTATGCAGGTTCGCTGAAGGCGGGGCTCGAGGCCAAGAAGAAAGGTTTCGACCAGGTGCTCTGGCTGGACGGCGTGCATAAGCGTTACATCGAGGAAGTCGGTTCGATGAACATGTTCTTCGCCTACGGCGACACCATCGTCACCGCGCCGCTCGAGGGGACCATCCTGCACGGCATCACCCGCGACTCCGTGTTGACCCTGGCGAAATCGATGAACCTCAAGATCGAGGAGCGCCGGCTCGATGTGAACGACCTGATGAAAGACCTGAAGAGCGGGAAGATCACGGAGGCGTTCGGCAGCGGCACGGCGGCGGTGGTCACCCCGGTAGGGACGCTCTCCTACGCCGGTGAGTCGGTCCAGGTGGGCGACGGCGGCGTCGGCAGGCACACCCAGACCCTTTACGACACGCTGACCGGGATTCAGACCGGCAAGGTCGAAGACAAGTTCGGCTGGATCAGGAAGGTAAAATAGCGTCCGAGGTCGCGCGGGGGAGGAGACCCTTCCCCGCGCGTATCACTTCTCAAAACAGTTCCATCTGTCCATTCAGCAGTTCACCCGGAGACGGGGCCACCCTCCCCCCGCCCTCAACTCCTTTCCATGACTGCCCGTTCCTGACCATTTCCTGGAGCCATCTTTTGGGCACGGCCCGGTATCGGCAGGGCTTCAGCGCACCAACGGTTATGGTGGCTGAAACGACCCCACGCCGGATGCGCGGCACGATCTCGGTTATCTTCCCGACAAAGAGCAAGCAGCGGCTGGCGCCTTTATGCTCCAGGAGCAACTCGTCATCAATTACCGCGAGACAAAGGGCGTGATGGCGTTTGTTGTCAAGGAAGAAGCTAACGGCACAACCGGGCGCAGGAACAAAGGGTTTCGATAGATCCTCGCCTGTCCAGACCTCCTCGTCATCCGCATCGTCATCCGGATCCTCATCGGGATCGTCATCGAGCTTCGGGAAATCATCCAGCCCATCTCCGTCCAGATGCAGATCGTCATCGGCAGCAATTTCGGAATCGTTTTCGACCCCATATCCCTTTTCGTTGAAAGTGAACTTTGCCAACCTTGCCCCCTGCATATTTCCCCAGCGACTCTGATTGCGCTTAATAGAGTCAGCCTTTGGCCGTAGATTCCCCTGCGGATAATGCCATATCTTGTCGCACACCACAAGTTTTGCCGCACAGCGGCGATGGAGGTTCAAGCTGGTTAGTCCCATTCCCACACCGACCCTCCCCCTCGCCATCGCGAGTACGAAGCTCGGTATCGTGGCTACGAAGCTCGATATCGCGGGTCGGTATCACGATGCCTAAGCTCGGTATAGCGATGCCGAAGCTCGGTATAGCCATGCCGAAGCTCGGTATGGCGATGCCCAAGTTCGGTATGACGATGCCCAAGGTGGGTATGGCGATGCCCAAGGTGGGTATGGCGATGCCCAAGCTCGGTATAACGATGACGAAGTTCGGCATCACGATACAGAAGGTGGGTATGGCGATGCCCAAGTTCGACATAACGATGCCCAAGCTCGACATAACGATACCTAACTTCGGTATGGCGATGCCGAAGCTCGGTATAGCGATGCCCAAGTTCGGTATAGCGGTGATGAGGTTCGCTATAGCAAGTGCGAAGCTCGATATCGTGACAGTCAACTTCATCATCGCGACCACCAAGCTCGACATCTCGGCTGCGCGGTCCTCATGGGGGGCTGTCCGGAATGCTTGGGTTACCTTGTGGCAGGAATGAAGCTCCTCCTTTCGGGGAAAAAGCTCCAGGAGGAAGTGAAGGCGAGAAGAGGAACCCGGATGAGACAGGGGAACGCTGCCGGGACCGAAATAAGAAGAAGTAGAGGGTGCTCTGGTGGCACCCTCCACTCAATACCGTTTACTGACGGATCAGGTGATCGTTACGCTCGTGATTGCGGACCAGGGACCATGGCCATCAGGACCATGGAACCTCATTCGGAAGAAGGTGTTCCCCGCTTCCAAGTTCTCCATGACCATGTTCGATGCGTCGGGATCGATCAACTTGTGGAACCAGTCTTCCTCAACAGAGGGGTCCTTCCTGTTGATATGAATCTCACTGTTAAACACGCCCGGCATCGTGGTGGCGCTACCTATGGCCTTCCCTCGTTCTCCGGTATTAACAACGCTGAAATCGGGAGGGGCTGTCAGGGGTAACTTGGTCCTGTTGTGGCTTCTGCGTTCTTGGGTGACTGAGAACCCGGTGGTGAAAAGCGCATCGGGATTCCGCACGGACAAGGCTTCCAGGACCGAGGCGATCTCATCCAGGAGCACGACAATCTCCTCCGTGAGCTTGTCCCGCTCGCGGATCTGCAGTCGGTCGCCATTAGCCGCCAGGCGGAAGACCAAGAAATGTCTGTCCATCTTTTCAAAATACTGTTGCAGAACCGCGAGATGTGCCCCCCAGACGGCTTCCGGAAAGTTCGGATTACCAATCAGACAGTGCTTCACGTTCTGGTTGAAAGAGAAGAATTTCCCCGGGGCAAGTTTTCGATAGTCACGCTTTATCCTTCGTAGCATCGCCACCTCCTTCACTCCCGTATGTTAACGCTCCAGGCTCTCCACAAAATTAGCCTCCGATAATGGCGTAAAGAATATATATGGTCGCCGCCGTGTCAAGTCCTCGGTCCGCGGAAGGGGCGTTGAAGGGTGGTACGGCCTAAAAAGCGCCCCTACCTTGACAGTCCTCCACTGCCTCCCTATCTTCTAATAAGAGCTTTAGGAGGCGAGACCATGATACGACCCGAAAAAATGACCGTCAAGACGCAGGAAGCCCTGACCACGGCCTACGAGAAAGCCGCGTCCGCGTCCGCCGGGAGTGTGGAGGCGGAGTACCTGCTTTTGGCGCTGATCGACCAGGAAGGAGGGTTCGTCCCGGACCTCCTTAAAAAAATAGGAGCGCCCCTGGCGAGGCTGCGGGAGAGCGTGGACGAGGTGCTGAAGCGCCTGCCGAAAGTGACCGGCGCAGCGCAGCTCGCCTTCTCCGGAGCGCTCAACCGCATCGTCGACCAGGCCCAGAAAGAGGCGGACACCATGCACGACTCGTTCGTCTCGACCGAGCACCTGCTCCTCGCGCTCACCGCCGCGTCCGACACGCCGAGCGGCAGGCTCCTGAGCCAAAACGGCGTCACCCGCAGCGGCATCCTCTCCGCCCTCAAGGAACTCAGGGGGGGCGAGGCGGTCAACGAACAGGACCCGGAACAGAAGTACCAGGCGCTGGCGAAGTACTGCCGCGACCTCACCGACATGGCGCGCCAGGGGAAACTCGACCCGGTCATCGGCCGCGACGACGAGATCCGCAGGGTGCTCCAGGTGCTTTCGCGCCGCACCAAGAACAACCCGGTGCTGATCGGAGAGCCTGGCGTCGGCAAGACGGCGATAGCCGAGGGGCTGGCGCAACGGATAGTTTCCGGGGACGTCCCGGAGACGCTGAAGGACAAGTTGGTGCTGGCGCTGGACATGGGGGCGCTGGTGGCCGGCGCCAAGTACCGCGGCGAGTTCGAGGAGCGCCTCAAGGCGGTCATCAAGGAGGTGGCGCGCTCGGAAGGAAAGATCATCCTCTTCATCGACGAGATGCACACCCTGGTCGGCGCCGGCGCGGCCGAGGGGGCGATGGACGCCTCCAACATGCTGAAGCCCGCCCTCGCCCGCGGAGAGCTGCACTGCATCGGCGCCACCACCCTTTCCGAATACCGCAAGCACATCGAGAAAGACGCGGCCCTCGAGCGCCGTTTCCAGCAGGTCTACGCAGGGGAGCCGAGCGTCGAGGAGACCATCTCTATCCTCAGGGGGCTCAAGGAAAGGTACGAGAACTACCACAAGATACGTATCAAGGACGGCGCCATCATCGCGGCCGCCACCCTTTCGGACCGGTACATAACGGACCGCTTCCTCCCGGACAAGGCGATCGACCTGATCGACGAGGCGGCCTCCAGGCTGCGCATCGAGATCGATTCCAAGCCGACCGAGATCGACGAGATCGACCGCCGCATCATCCAGCTCGAGATCGAGAGGCAGGCGATGCTCCGGGACCAGGACCCGAACGCGAAGGAGCGCCTGAAGAAACTTGAGGACGACCTGGCGAGCCTCAAGGAGGAATCGGCGAAGCTTCATGTCCACTGGCGCAAGGAAACCGGCATCCTGAAGGAGATCGGCGAACTGAAGCAGCGCGTCGAGGAGAAAAAAGAGGAGGCCAAGAGGGCGGAGCGCGAAGGGAACCTGAGCCTCACGGCGAAGCTGCGCTACGGCGACATCCCCGCCATGGAGAAGGACATGGAGGAGAAAAGGCAGACCCTCGGGGCGATCCAGAAGGAAGGGAAGATGCTTCCCGAGGAGGTGGACGCCGAGATGGTGGCCGAGATCGTCGCCAAGTGGACCGGCATCCCGGTGAACCGGATGCTGGAGAGCGAGTCGGACAAGCTGGTCCGGATGGAAGAACGGCTGAAAAGCCGGGTGGTAGGGCAGGACGAGGCGCTCACCCTAGTGGCGAACGCGGTGCGTCGCGCCAGAAGCGGCCTCTCCGACCCCAACCGCCCGATCGGCTCCTTCATCTTCCTCGGGCCGACCGGCGTCGGCAAGACCGAGACGGCGCGCGCCCTCGCCTCCTTCCTCTTCGACGACGACCAGGCCATCGTCCGGATCGACATGAGCGAGTACCAGGAGAAGCACACGGTGGCGCGACTCATCGGAGCCCCCCCGGGGTACGTCGGCTACGAGGAGGGGGGGCAGCTGACCGAGGCGGTGCGGCGCCGGCCATACTGCATCGTGCTGTTCGACGAGATCGAAAAGGCCCACCCGGAGGTGTTCAACGTCTTCCTGCAGATCCTGGACGACGGCAGGCTCACCGACGGGCAGGGAAGGACCGTCGACTTCAAGAACTCCGTCATCATCATGACCAGCAACCTGGGCTCTCAGTGGATCCAGCAGTACGGCGCCACCGACTACGCCAAGATGCAGAGCGAGGTCATGGAAACGCTGAGGGAGAGCTTCAAGCCCGAGTTCCTGAACCGAGTCGACGAGATCGTGATCTACCACGCGCTGCCGCTGGAAAGGATCAAGGAGATAGTGGCCATACAGCTGCAGTCCCTCACCAGGAGGCTTGCGGACAAGAACATCGTGATGGAGGTGTCGGAACAGGCGCGCGCATACCTGGCGCGCGAGGGATACGACCCCGCCTACGGGGCACGTCCGCTCAAACGGGCCCTGCAGAGGAAGATCCAGGACCCGCTGGCCCTCATGCTGCTGGAGGGGAAATTCGCCCCGGGCGACACCGTCGAGGTCGATCTCTCGACCGCCGGAGACTCGCTGGCGATAAGGAAAAAAGGGGAGGCTGGATAAGCCGACACTAACTAAGTTGTAATTCCGGGCCAAAGCTGCTATCTTACGCGACGCAAGGCTTCGGGTTTTGCGCCGCGCAGGCGGCATCACGTAGCGGGGAGTTTTTGATGAAGCGTTATTCAACTATCATGTCGGTCCTACTCACGCTGGCGTTGCCCGTTGCCGGGCACTGCGCAGACGCACCCAAAGCCCCTGAAAAAGCGGACAGTTCCGTCGAAGCGAGCAAGGACGTCAAGCAGAAGGATGTGAAACCTGCGGAGGCGCAGCCAAAGAAGACGGCGGCCCCCGCTGCCGCTGCCGCCGCCCCCGTCAACGCGAACCCGGCGGGAAAGGTAGTCGAGACCATGAACGGCGGAGGGTACACCTACGCCAACATCGAGAAGGACGGCAAGAAAACCTGGGTCGCCTTCCCCGCCCTGGAAACCCGCGTGGGTGACACGCTCTCCTTCACCAACTGCATGGAGATGCCCGGGTTCCAGAGCAAGGCGCTGAACCGCAAGTTCGACTCCATACTGTTCTGTGGGGCTCCCGAGGTCGCCGCCAAGCCGGTTGCGGCTAAGGCGAAATCTCCCGGCAGCACCGGAGCAGCCAGTGCGGCCGGAAAGAGCATCAAGGTGGAGAAGGCCGACGGTCCCAACGCCTACACCGTATCCGAGATCTTCGCCAAGCGCGGCGCGCTGAACGGCAAGCAGGTCGTTGTGAGCGGCGAGGTGGTCAAGGTAGCCTCCGGGATCATGAACAGGAACTGGATCCACCTCCAGGACGGCACCGGCAGCGAGAAGAAGAAGGATCACGACCTGGTGGTCACCTCGTCGGAACTCCCCGAGGTGGGACAGGTGGTAACCTTCTCCGGCACCATCGCCAAGGACAAGGACTTCGGCGGCGGCTACAAGTACGGCGTCATCCTGGAAAAAGGGAGCCTCAAGAAGTAGGTCTCCCCGGCATAACGCAGACAAAGGCCCTCCGCAGAGTCGGGGGGCCTTTTTTACTCCGGCATGCGCAGCTCCCGTTTCCCCACCGCCCGACAGAGGAAAGCCATGACCACTCTCCTGATAGCGGCCTTCCTGGCCCGTTTCGCCGCGGCCTACCTGCTGCGCTACCTGAACCTGCGGCACCTGCGCGAGCACGGCGCCACGGTCCCCGAACCCTTTGCCGGGTCGATTGACGCCGAGGCGCTGGCGAAGTCGGCGCGCTACACCATGGACCAGAGCAGGGTCGGCCTCATCGAGTCGATCTACGACAGCTTCCTGCTCCTCGCCTTCATGTTCACCCCCCTGCTCCCCTGGTACGACAACCGGATCGCCTCCCTCTCCGGCTCCTTCGTCATCCGCGGCGTTCTTTTCCTGCTGATACTCACCCTGGCGCAGAACGTACTGGAGATCCCGTTCTCGCTCTATTCGACCTTCCGCGTCGAGAAACGGTACGGTTTCAACACCATGACCGCCGGGCTCTGGATCTCCGACTTCTGCAAGTCGAACCTCATCTCGGCGCTCCTCCTGGCGCTCTTGACCTCCGCGGCGCTGCTGCTGGTGCAGAACTCCCCCGATTTCTGGTGGTTCTGGGTGTGGGGCTTCTTCTTCCTTTTCTCCATCACCATGATGTACATCTCGCCGTACCTCATCGAACCGCTTTTCTCCAAGTTCACCCCGCTCGGGGATCCGGAGCTGGAGGAAGAGATCCAGCGCATGCTGGAAAGGGCGGGGATCAGGGTCAAGGGTGTCATGCAGATGGACGCCTCGCGCCGCAGCCTCCATTCCAACGCCTATTTCACCGGCATCGGGAGGGTGAAAAGGATCGTCCTGTACGACACGCTGCTGAAACAGATGGAGCGCCCGGAGCTGCTGGCCATCCTCGCCCACGAGGCGGGGCACTGGAAGAAGGGGCACATCTGGAAGCGGCTGGCGGTGATGGAGGGGGCGGCCCTGCTCCTTTTCTACCTGGTGCACCTGCTGGTCGCCTGGGGCGGGCTCCCCGGTCTCTTCGGACTCGCCGATGCATCGTTCGTCGCCCAGATCCTCATGGTCAGCTTCCTGCTCTCCATCGTCTCTTTCCCTCTGGCCCCTCTTTCGTCATGGCTGTCGCGCAGGAACGAGTGGGAAGCCGACCGCTTCGCCGCCGATCTTTCGGGCGCGCCGCACGCACTCGCTTCGGCCCTGGTGAAGCTCTCCACCGAAAACCTGGCGAACCTGCACCCCCACCCGCTGTACGCCTGGTTCTACTACAGCCATCCCCCCGTGGTGCAACGGGTGGAGACCCTGCACCGCATGACCTGATCCCGCCGGCCGGGCCGCCTTGGTCGTCGCTCCGGGTCGATAATTAGCACCGATTCATTGCGCCTCACATTTCGCATGGTATTTTTGGTGAGTCCTTGCCGATCATATAAGAGACAGGAGAGCCGATTGATATGCGCCTGAACATCCTCATCACAGCGTCCGAAGCCGTTCCATTCGCCAAGGAGGGAGGCCTTGCCGACGTGGTCGGAGCGCTGCCCAAGTTCCTCGAGGGGCGCGGACACGACGTCCGCGTGGTCATGCCCCGCTACTACAAGGTTGACCGCCAGCGTTACCAGCTGCGTCAACTCCCGGGCGCGCTGGTCGTGCCGATGGGGATTATCGGCGACATGTACTGCGGCGTTCTGGAAGGAAGGATCCCGGGGAGCGACGTCCCGATCTACTTCCTCGAGCACGAGGAGTTCTACGGCCGCGATTCGCTCTACGAAAAGGACAACAAGGGATATATCGACAACGACAACCGCTTCATCTTCCTCTCCAAGGCGGGGCTTGAGCTCTGCAAGATGATCCAGTTCACCCCCGACCTGGTGCACGCCCACGACTGGCACACCGCCGCCGTGCCGGTTCTGATGAACACCTGGTACCGCCACGACCACCACCTCTCCCATGCCGCGTCGCTTCTCACCATTCACAACATGCAGCACCAGGGGAGCTTCTACGAGGGGGCGATGGACGTCCTTGGCATCGGCTGGGGACACTTCACTTTCCTGGAGCTGGAGATGGACGACCAGGTGAACCTGCTCAAGGGGGGCATCTACCACGCCACGCTTCTCAACACGGTGAGCGAAGGGTACGCCAGGGAGATCCAGACGCCGGAGTACGGCTGGGGGCTGGAAGGTGTGGTCCGCGAGCGGTCGGGCTCGCTGTCGGGAATCCTGAACGGGGTGGACTACCAGGAGTGGAACCCCGAAAGCGACCCGCACCTCCCCGCCAATTACAGCGCGAAGGAGATGGCCGGGAAGGCGGTCTGCAAGCGGGAGTTGCAGCGGGCCCTGGGGCTTCCCGAGCGGGAGGACGTGCCGCTGATCGGGATGGTGTCGCGCCTGGTGAAGCAGAAGGGAATCGACGTCCTGGCCGAGGCGCTGCCGCGGCTTCTGGAGCTGGACGTCCAGATCGTGCTCCTTGGCGCCGGCGAGCCGTGGGCCCACTTCTTCTTCGGGGGGATGGCCGCCAAGGGACGGGACCGCTTTGCCTGCCGCATCGGCTACGACAACGCGCTTGCGCACCAGATAGAGGGGGGGTGCGACTTCTTCCTGATGCCTTCCGCCTTCGAGCCGTGCGGCCTGAACCAGATGTACAGCATGCGCTACGGCACCCTCCCCATCGTGCGCGCCACGGGAGGGTTGGACGACTCGGTGCGCAATTACGATGCCGCGAAGCGCACCGGCGACGGATTCAAGTTCTGGAACCTCGACGCGGGAGCCCTCTTCGACACCGTCGGCTGGGCGGTCCACACCTGGTACCACGACCCGGAAGGAATAAAGGCGCTCAGGCAGAACGCGATGGAGAAGAGGTTCACCTGGGAGGACGCCGCCGAGAAGTACGAGCGGCTCTATCTGGAGGGGATGCGGAGAAAGCTCGGCGACGAGAGGTTCCGGCAGGTGGTCGAGGAGCGTACGGCGAAGAGTCCGCGCCGCGGGAAGAGAGTCCCCCTTCCCGCCCCTCACCCTCATGGGGATGGCCCCCAGATCC
Organism: Geobacter sp.; assembly: GCA_003490025.1. Taxonomy (GTDB): domain Bacteria; phylum Desulfobacterota; class Desulfuromonadia; order Geobacterales; family Geobacteraceae; genus Geomonas. The sequence continues at coordinate 38,626 of DNJC01000091.1, forward strand.
AGGCATAACCCCTCTTCCGCCAGCTCTCCCTCGCCCTCCGGGAGAGGGTCGGGGTGAGGGCGTCGAAATGGGCAACCATCTCACTTCGTAGCAGCGCCCTCTCCCGGCCTCCTGCCACCCTCTCCCGCAATCTCTCCCTCGCCCTCCGGGAGAGGGTCGGGGTGAGGGCGTCGCAATGGGCAACCATCTCACTTCGTAGCAGCGCCCTCACCCGGCCTCCGGCCACCCTCTCCCGCAATCTCTCCCTCGCCCTCCGGGAGAGGGTCGGGGTGAGGGCGTTGCAATGGGCAACCATCTCACTTCGTAGCAGCGCCCTCACCCGGCCTCCGGCCACCCTCTCCCGGAGGGAGAGGGCAAGACAACAAAAAGGCGCCCCGGAATTCCGGAGCGCCTTTTCGTGTTTCAGCCGAAGCCTCTTGCTACATCTTGTTCAGCAGCGGAACGATGAGCAGCGAGACGATGTTGATGATCTTGATCATCGGGTTGACCGCCGGGCCGGCGGTGTCCTTGTACGGGTCGCCGACGGTGTCGCCGGTAACCGCAGCCTTGTGGGCGTCGCTACCTTTGCCGCCGTGGTAGCCGTCCTCGATGTACTTCTTCGCGTTGTCCCATGCGCCGCCGCCGGTGGTCATGGAGATAGCGACGAAGATACCGGTGACGATGGAGCCGACGATGACCCCCCCGAGGGCCTTGGGGCCCAGGGTGAAGCCGACGATGATCGGAATCAGGATCGGGATGAGACCCGGGATAACCATCTCTTTCAGAGCGGTCTTGGTGACGATGTCGACGCAGGCGGCGTAGTCCGGCTTGCCGGTGCCTTCCATGATCCCCTTGATGGTGCGGAACTGGCGACGAACCTCGTCGACGACCGCGCCGCCGGCCTTGCCGACTGCTTCCATGCAAAGTGCCGCGAAGTAGTACGGCAGCATGCCGCCGATGAAGAGGCCGACGATGATGTAGGGGTCGGAGAGGTCGAAACGGAGGATATCCTTGCCTGCGATGAGCAGCGCGTGGTTCAACTCGTCGACGTATGCGGTGAAGAGGATGACGGCGGCCAGACCTGCGGAACCGATGGCGTACCCCTTGGTGACAGCCTTGGTGGTGTTGCCGACTGCGTCGAGCGGGTCGGTGACGGCGCGGACGGAGTCGTCCAGCTCCGCCATCTCGGCGATGCCGCCGGCGTTGTCGGTGATCGGGCCGTAGGCGTCCATGGCGACGACGATGCCGGTAAGGGAGAGCATGGAGACTGCGGCGATTGCGATGCCGTAAACGCCCGCGCACTGGAAGGAGACGATGATGCCTGCCGCGATCACGATGACCGGAGCCGCGGTGGACTTCATCGAGACGCCGAGACCTGCGATGACGTTGGTGCCGTGACCGGTGGTGGATGCCTGGGCGATGTGCTTGACCGGGCCGTACTCGGTGGAGGTGTAGTACTCGGTGATCCAGAAGATGGCGCCGGTAACGGCGAGACCCACCAGCGAGGAGATGAAGATGTTCGCCGCGGAGAAGCCCTGGCCGGCAGCGTTGGTCAGCCCCTCCGGGAACATGCTCACGGTGACGAAGTAGAACGCGATGCAGGCGATGACGCCGGAAACGATGAGGCCCTTGTAGAGGGCACCCATGATCTTGCCGCTGGAGCCGAGCTTCACGAAGTAGGTGCCGATGATGGAGGCGATGATCGAGATGCCGCCCAGGATCAGCGGGTAGCTGACCGCAGCGCTGTTGGTGAAGGTGATGGCGCCCAGGAGCATGGCGGCGATCAGGGTGACGGCGTAGGTCTCGAAGAGGTCGGCTGCCATGCCTGCGCAGTCGCCGACGTTGTCGCCCACGTTGTCCGCGATGACGGCCGGGTTGCGCGGATCGTCCTCGGGGATACCGGCCTCGACCTTGCCCACCAGGTCNNTTGGTGAAGATGCCGCCGCCCAGACGTGCGAAGATGGAGATCAGCGAGCCGCCGAAGCCAAGGCCGACCAGCTGGCTGACCACGTCCTTGGTGGGCTCGCCCGGCATGAGGTTGAGGAGTACCATGTAGTAACCCGCGACGCCCAGAAGGCCGAGACCGACCACCAGCATGCCGGTGATGGCGCCGCCCTTGAACGCGACGTTGAGTGCCTTGTGGATGCCGGATTTGGCCGCCTCGGTGGTCCTCACGTTGGCGCGTACCGAAACGAACATGCCGATGAACCCGGTGAGCCCGGAGAAGAGCGCACCGACCAGGAAGCCGACGGCGGTTTTCCAGCCAAGGGTTGCAAAGAGGGCAACAAACATGACCGCACCAACCATGGCGATGATCGTGTACTGGCGCTTCATGTAGGCCCCTGCACCTTCCTGGATAGCTGCGGCGATCTGCCGCATCCGCTCGTTCCCCTGGGGGAGCGCCAGGATCCACTGGGCCGAGAAGAGCCCGTAGGCTACTGCCGCCGCGGCGCAGGCCAGGGCGAACACTACTGCATACTGTTCCATTAAAAAATTCCTCCTATTTAGATATGCCTGGAAAGGCGTGACTTCCGAATTTAGTCATAAAAACGGGTGATTGTTATCGGAAACGTGTGCTTTTGTCAATCTATTTTACGCCCGGCACCCCCTGAAACGACTTGAGATGCCCCTGATTCGGCCAGCCGCGCCACTTGAATCTGTAAACATTTTTCTGCGGGAAGGCCGCCGGCAGAGTGACATCCCGTTCTCCGCCAATGAGCGGCAATGACCTTCAAACTGTAAACTGTTGCGGATTGAAGTTTGAATATGTATCATAACCGCCATGCCAGATCTAAAGTGCGGCGACAAAAGCTATCCCCTACCCCTTGAGCCGGAGCGGGTCATTTCCGTGCTTCGCCCCACCCCGCCGGCAGCGAAGGGGACGCCGGCGGAACTTATCGGGCAGGCACTGGACGGCTGCCGGGAGGCGCTGTCGCGCTTCATTCCCGGCGAGCAGGTGGTCATCGTCACCTCCGACGTCACCCGCCCCACCGGGAGCGACATCTACCTCCCGATGCTGGTGGCGAGGCTCAACGCCGCCGGGATCAGGGACCGCGACATAGAGATAGTGATCGCGCTCGGCATTCACCGGAAGCAGACCGAGGCTGAACATAAGAAGATAGTGGGGGAGCTGTACGGCAGGATAAAGGTCACCGACCACGACTGCGACGACCCCGGAGCCCTGGTCTACCTGGGAGACACCGCCCGCGGCGTCCCGGTCGAGGTGAACCGGCGGGTGGCCAAGGCGGACAGGCTGATCCTGACCGGCGCCATCACCTTCCATTACTTCGCCGGTTTCGGCGGAGGGAGAAAGAGCCTCCTACCCGGGGTCTCCAGCCGCAGAAGCTGCATGGCAAGCCACTTCGCCCTGCTGAACCCGGAGGAGGGAAGCGGCAGGCATCCCAAGGCGGTGACCGGGAACCTCGTAGGAAACCCCGTGCACGAGGCGATGCTGGAGGCGTGCTCCTACTCCCCTCCTGACTTCATATTGAATACCGTCCTCGACGCGGATAAGAAGATAATAGCCGCCTTTGCCGGCGACTGGCGCAGCGCCCATCTGGAAGGATGCAATTACTATAGTGCGGCTTTCTCCCGCCCCATCGCCGAAAGGGCCGATCTCGTGGTCGTCTCCTGCGGCGGCTTCCCGAAGGACATCAACCTGATCCAGGCGCACAAGTCGATGGAGTACGCGAGCCGCGCGCTGAAACCCGGCGGCGTCATGGTGCTTTTGGCGGAATGCCGCGACGGCTACGGCAACGCCACCTTCTTCAACTGGTTCGGCTACAGGAGCTGCGCCGAACTGGAGTCCGCGCTCAGGAAGCATTACGAGATCAACGGGCAGACCGCCTGGTCGGTGAAGGAGAAGGCGGAGCGGTTCCGGATCGTCCTGGTCTCCCGGCTCCCCGCCGAGGAGGTGGAGACGATGGGGATGATACCTGCGGAAGGTTTGCAGCAGGCGCTGGACCTCGCACTCCCGATGCTCCCGCCGGAATTCACTGCCTACGTGATACCGGAAGGCGGCAACGTGCTGCCGGTGCCGCAAACTCCGTAAGATAAAACGGAATTCCCTCCCCCTCCGGGGAAGGGGCACATATTCATGATTCCCTCCCCCGGAGGGGGAGGGTCAGGGAGGGGGAGCCGCGCTGGCAGCGAAAGACCTCCCCCCTCCCGACCTCCCCCCTCCGGGGGGAGGAGATAGGACCAGCAAGCGACGCACACGAAGATCAGCCACGAAAGGATAATAGATGCTAGAGGCACGGATTCTCAACCAGTTGACCGAAATCGTCGGAAGCGAAAACATCGCGACCGGGGCGCAGGATCTCATCTGCTACGGCTACGACGCGACCCAGATGGAATTCCTCCCCGACTGCGTGGTGCACCCGGACGGCGCGGAGCAGATCTCCCGCATACTCCAGCTCGCCAACAAGGAGAGGTTGCCGGTCTTCCCTAGGGGAGCCGGCAGCGGCTTCACCGGCGGCGCGCTTCCCAAGGGGGGCGGTGTCGTCCTGGTGACCACCAGGATGAACAGGATCCTCAGGATCGACACGGACAACCTGGTTGCCGAGGTGGAGCCCGGGGTGGTGACGGAGGCGTTCCAGATCGAGGTCGAGAAGCTCGGCCTCTTCTATCCCCCCGACCCCGCCTCGCTCAAGTTCTCGACCCTTGGCGGCAACGTCGCCGAGTGCGCCGGCGGCCCGCGCGCCGTCAAGTACGGCGTCACCAAGGATTTCGTGATGGGGCTGGAGGTGGTGCTTCCAACCGGAGAGATCATCCGCACCGGCGGCGAGACGGTCAAGGGGGTGGTCGGCTACGACCTCACCAAGCTGATCTGCGGCTCCGAGGGGACCCTCGGCGTCATCACCAAGATCATCTTCAGGCTTCTCCCCTACCCCGACGCGAAGAAGACCATGCTGACCGTCTTCGATTCCATCGACGGCGCCGCCCGTGCGGTCTCCACCATCATCAAGAACAAGATCATACCGACCACCCTGGAGTTCATGGACCATGCGACGCTCACCTGCGTCGAGCGCCGCTTCAACCTCGGCATGCCGGACACGGGAAGGGCGGTGCTCCTGATCGAGGTGGACGGCGACCGCGACCTGATTGAGAAGCAGGCGGGAGAGATCCACAGGCTGATCGAGCCGCTCGGGCTGGTGCAGTTCAGGGTCGCCAAGGACGCGGCCGAGAGCGAGGAGCTGTGGCGGGTGCGCCGGCTGGTTTCGCCGTCTCTGAGGGATGTGAATCCCGACAAGTTCAACGAGGACATCGTGGTGCCTAGGAGCAAGGTGCCGGACGTGATCAGACGCATCGAGGTGATCCAGAAGCGCTACGACATCCCCATCGTCAACTTCGGCCATGCCGGCGACGGCAACATCCATGTCAACATCATGATCGACAAGACGGTGCCGGGGGAGCTGGAGAAGGCGCACGAGGCGATCAAGGAGGTGTTCCAGGCGGCGCTCGACCTGGGCGGCACCATGTCCGGGGAGCACGGCGTGGGGCTTGCCAAGCAGCCGTTCATACCGATGGAGCTGAACGCGGACCAGGTCCGCGCCATGAAAGCGATCAAGGGCGCCCTCGACCCGAACAACATCCTGAACCCGGGCAAGATGCTGCCGACGTAAACCAATTGACAATTGACAATGGACAATTGACAACGAGATGGGTTCCCATAACTCCCATAACTCCCATGATTCCCATGACTCCCATAGTCACCCAACCACTGGCCCCAGCAGCCAGGCCAGTTTGAAAGAGACCATAGCATGACCAGGAAGCAGACAAGCCCGCTCGAGCGGGTAGCAAACGAGATGAAGAAATGCGTGAAGTGCGGCGCCTGCCGCGCCAACTGCCCCGCCTTCGGCACCTTCCAGCGCGAACCGGCCACCGCCCGCGGCAAGGTCGCACTGGCCCAGCACCTCATGAAGGGGGACATCACGCTGGACGACGGCACCTACGCCGCCATGTCCAAGTGCCTCTTGTGCGGCAGCTGCGTCGACAAGTGCCCGAACCAGGTCCCAACCGACGAGATCGTCATCGCGGCGCGCGAGGCCTTGGCGCAAAAGCGCGGCCTGACCACCTTCCACAAGGCGGTGGGGCAGGTGATCAGGCACCGCAAGGTGATGAACCTCGGGGCCCTCGCCGCCGCCGTCCTCGGCCCTATCTTCTTCAGGAAGGTCCCCGCCACCTCCGGCCTGAGGCTGCGATTCCCCATGCCGTTTCTCGGGGCGAGCCGCCACGTGCCGCAGATCGCGAAAAAGCCGTTCATGAAGCGGCACCCCGAGGTGATCAAGGGCGAACCGGGAAAGCCGACCATCGTTTTCTTCGTGGGCTGCATGACCAATTTCGTCTACACCGAGATCGGCGAGGCGACGCTGGCGCTCTTCCGCCACCTTGGGTGCACGGTGATCATCCCGCAGGGGCAGCAGTGCTGCGGCCTGCCGGGGATGTCGGGGGGGGACCTGAACACGGTTCGGGAGCTGGCCGAGCAGAACCTGGCCGCGTTGGAGAAGTACCCGGCGGATTACGTCATGACGGCCTGCGCCACCTGCGGCGGCGCGCTGCACAAGCTCTACCCCCTAGTGATCGGGAAGAGGAACCCGGAACTGAGAGAGCGGCTCCAGGCGCTGGCGGACAAGACGGTGGACGCGGCCGTCCTGCTGCAAAAGCTCGGGCTCTCCCCGCAGGAGACCGGCTCGGGAGCGCCGCTCAGCATCACCTACCACGACCCCTGCCACCACAGGACCGCCGGGATAGCCAAGCAGCCGCGCGAGCTTTTGACCGGCACCCCCGGCCTGGAACTGGTGGAAATGGAGGGGGCCGACCGCTGCTGCGGCCTGGGCGGCACCTTCAACGTCTATCACTACGAAAGCTCCCTCGACATCAACGCCGGCAAGAGCGCAGCCATCAGGGCGACCGGCGCCGATGTCGTGGTCACCGGCTGCCCCGGCTGCATCATGCAACTCTCCGACGGCCTGAAACAGGCCGGAGATAAAACGAGGGTATTGCATACGGTCGAGCTTCTGGCGCGTAAAATAAGGCGCTGACAGGGCATCCCTGTCAGCCGCCTCCCTCCCCCTCTTCCCCCCGCATTCTTACCCTCTCACAACTCCTCGTACTTTCGCGCATTTACCCGTATACACGCTTTTTCTTATTGACATTTGCAGAGCAAATCTTTATGTACAGGTACGTCCCGAATTTTAGTAAAACGATAGTTCGTTTAATTAGCCTGTAAAACGGGCCCCCGAGTACGGCCAGCGCAAAAGTCCGTTTCGGGGCGTCAACATCCTGGCGTCCGGATGCATTGAAAACAGGGGTCCGTCCTTCCCCTGCTTTATAACAGAACGCCTTTCTCCGCTACAGAAACTCCCCTGCTCCACGTAAAAATGACAATCGCAGCATAACTCCCCCTGTCCGACCCGAAGCGTATACGTCTCGGAAAAGACCGGCTGCCCTTCCCCCCTTAGGCCCGGCCAAGGCTTTTTCGGGATGCTTCGCGAAAACGGTGATCTCCCTTTTGACGGGCAGCGGTTTACGTTTTCGATAACTGACAAGTGGAACATGTGTTTTCATTAATACTCAAAAAACTGAGCTGTTTTTTAGTCCGACGAAAAAGTACAACGGTTTTTTAATCACGCAACGGGAGGATGGAATGAGTAACGCAATTAACCTGTACCAGATGGAAAATCCCAGATACCGGAAGGATGCGCACTATGTCTAATACATTTATCAGGCCCTCACTAAAGAACCCGTTCGACGCCGGCGAGAAGGTCGAATTCAACATTCCCGGCGAGATCTCCCGCGCCACCGGCGGCTACGAGGAGGCGATGCAGGCTGGTCACGACCTGATCCAGCGCCCCATCAAGTCGGTCAGCATCGACCAGATCGAAAAACAGCATTTCAAGAAGCGGATGACCGTCTGGGAGAGGATCCGCGTCCTCACCGAGGAGGAGCCGAACATCCTGTTCCAGAACTGGGGCAAGAACCTCGACGGCGCCTCGCTGGTCACCGGCATCCTGAACATCCACGGCCGCGATGTCGCCGTCTACGGGCACGACTTCACCGTGCGCGCGGGCTCCATGGACGCCACCAACGGCAACAAGCTGGCCCGCCTCTTCTACATGGCGGGCGAGAAAGGGATCCCGGTCATCGGCATGAACGACTCGGCCGGGGCCTTCGTGCCCGCCGGCGTCGGCGGCCTCGACGGCTACGCGGAGGCGTTCACCGCCTTGAGGAAGATCAGCGGCGTGGTCCCCTCCATCATGTGCATGTTCGGCTTCAACGCGGGCGGCGGTTCCTACCTGCCGCGCCAGGGGAGCTTCGTCATCCAGCCCAAGGACACCTTCTTCGGCCTCACCGGCCCGGGCGTCGTCAAGAGCGTTCTGGGCGAGGACGTCACCCCCGAGGACCTGGGCGGACCCAAGGTCCACGGCCAGTCGGGCGTCGCCGACCTCACCGTCGAGGACGAGGTCGGGGCGCTGAGGACCGCGCTGCAGCTCCTCAACTACATCCCGGACAACAACTCGATCCTGGCGCGCCACCAGGAGACCAGCGACCCGCTGGACAGAAAGACCTGGGAGATCAACACGCTCCTCAAGAAGGCGTTCAACTCGCCGACCGGATTCAACACCCCGTTCGACGTCTCGATCATCATCCAGCAGATCTGCGACCACGGCGACTACTTCGAACTGCAGCGCGACCGCGCCAGGAACGTGGTCACCGCCTTCGGGCGCCTGGGCGGCAACGTCGTCGGCTTCGTCGCCAACAACTCGGCCGTCGACTCCGGCCAGATCGACTGCGACGCGGCCTACAAGATCGCCCGCTTCAACCGCTTCTGCAACATCTACAACATCCCGATGATCTTCATGGAAGACACCACCGGCTTCCTCCCGGGCCGCGAGCAGGAGGCACGCGGCATCGTCCAGGCGGGGCGCGCCATGCTCGACTCCATCGTCGACATCAGGACCCCGCGCATCCTGCTCATCCTCAGGAACGCCTACGGTGGGGCCTACGCCTCCTACAACAACTACCCGACCGGCGCCGACCTGGTCCTGGCGCTTCCCACCACCAGGCTCGCCGTCATGGGTCCGGCAGGCAAGGAATTCGTCTACAAGGACGAGATGAGGAAGATCAGGAATTCCGTCATCGAGCGCGTCAAGCGCGGCACCCAGGAGCGTATCGACGCAGGGGTCAAGCCGGAGGCGGCCAAGCTCGACGCCGAGAAGGAAGCGGCCGACTGGCTCAAGGCCGAGGAGGCCGTCCTCAACTCCCGTTACGAGAAGGAGCTCATGAACCCGAAGGAGGCGCTTTCGCTCGGGTCCATCTCCTCGCTGGTCATGCCGACCGATCTCAGGAAGGTCCTCGGGGAGAACATGAACTTCTTCCTGCGCCACTACAAACCGAGCGCGATGCAGGCCGTGCAGAGGGAGTTCCACTAATGGCGACTACAAACCTTGGACTGGGAACCGCGGCAGGGGGGGGCATGGCCCCCGAGTTGCTGGCAGGACTGGGCGGTGCGCAGGCTGGTCGCGAGGCCCGCACCGGGTACGCCGGCTTCCACCCCTCGCCGGCATCATCTAACGTAACGGAGATTAAAGCGATGGCACACACATCTGAAAAATACACCAAGAACCCGCTGATCCACAGGGATCGGCGCCTGAGCCTGTCGCCTTCGGCGTGGGTGCGCTCGTTCTCCTGCGGGGACCTCAAACCGCTCATCGTCTGCCGCGGACCGATCCGCAAGGAGGCGATGGACGTCTACCACGAGATGGGGATCACCCACTACGGCATCCTCCTCTCGGAGAAGGACTCGATCGTCTACCCGAACGCGCTGGCTCCGGAGCTCCGGACCCTGACCGACTCGAAACGCGTGCACCGGGTACCCGACTACACCGGCGCCAGCAAGGAGGAGCGCGTCGAGCGCATCCACCAGATCATCAGGATCGCCCTCGACAACGGCTACGACTCCATCTTCGCAGGGTACGGCTTCATGGCGGAGGACGACGAGTTCGTCGGCGCCATCGAGGCCGCCGGCCTCAACTTCATCGGCCCCTGCGCCGCGACCCAGACCGGCGCCGGGAAGAAGGACGAGGCGAAGAGGACCGCGCTCTCGGTGAACGTCAGCGTCACCCCCGGTATCGACAACGTCACCGCCCGTGCCCTGGTGAAGAAGCACCCGGGCCGGGACAAGCTCCTCGCGCTGGTGAAATCGGACGGGCTCGAATGCGACCCGCAGGTCCTCAACAACGAGAAGCTCACCCTGGAGGAGCTGGCCGACCACATACTGTACGCCTCCTACAGCAAGGGGATCGACCTCTTCTCCATCGAGGAACTCTGCGCGCAGGTCGAGACCGAGTGCATCGCGATGCTCAAGAAGTACCCGCAAAGCCGCGTCCGTCTCAAGGCGATCGGCGGCGGCGGCGGGAAGGGTCAGCGCCTCCTCGGCGCGGGACTTCTCAACCTGAAGAACGCCGACGACGCGACCATCGCCAAGGAGGCCGCCGAGGCCCCGGGGCTCGTGCGCGAGATACTGAACGAGGTCAAGGCGAACGGGATCGGCGACAACAAGAACGTCCTGGTCGAACTCAACATCGAGCAGACCAGGCACAACGAGATCCAGCTGATCGGCAACGGCGACTGGTGCCTCGCGCTGGGCGGCCGCGACTGCTCCCTGCAGATGCACGAGCAGAAGCTCCTGGAGGTCTCGGTGACCCAGGAAGGGCTCCTGGCCGCCATCGAGCAGGCCGCAGCCGCCGGCAGGAAGTCCGAGGTGGCGGCCCTTGAGAGCGACCTCAAGGTGCTGAGGAGGATGGAAGAGGAATCGGAGCGTTTCGGCAAGGCCGTGGGGCTCGACTCCGCCTCGACCTTCGAGTGCATCGTCGACCGCGACCGCCACTACTTCATGGAGGTGAACACGAGGATCCAGGTGGAGCACAGGGTCACCGAACTCTGCTACGCCCTCAAGTTCACGAACCCCGACGACGCCAGCGACTTCTTCATCGTGGAGAGCCTGGTGGAGGCGATGGCGCTCCTCGCCCGCCACAGGAAGCGGGTTCCCAAGCCGGAGCGCTTCGTGCGCTGCAACGCGGCCGTCGAGGCGCGCCTCAACGCGACCGACGCCTCCCTCTCCCCGCATGCAGGCGGGATGATCCGCTACTGGTCCAAGCCGATCGACGGCGAGATCCGCGACGACCAGGGGATCAGCATGGTCAACCCGGACACCGGCATCTTCATGAAGTACATGGTGGCCGGCGCCTACGACTCCAACATCGCCCTGCTCCTCACCAAGGGTGACGACCGCCTCGCCAGCTACGAGAAGATGTCCGAGGTGCTCCGGGCCACCACCCTGCGCGGCTCCGACCTCGCCACCAACCTCGAGTTCCACTACGGCCTGGTGAACTGGTTCCTGGGAAGAAACGTGATGGCGAAGCCGACCACCCGCTTCGTGGTCCCCTACCTCACCCTGGTCGGGACCCTGAAGGAAGTGGCCAACAAGATCGACCCGGTCTACGCCTTCCTGCAGATGAAGAAGCACTACGCCAAGATGGTGACCGACGCCTGCGCCGACCAGCCGGAGGTTCAGGCCAAGGAACAGAAGAACATGTCCACCCTTTTGGACCGGAAGGGAACCCTGATCACCCGTCCCATCGAGAGGCTCCTGAGCGACCCGCACCTTCTCTCCGGCTGGCTCAGCATCAACACCAAGAACTTCCGGATCGACAACGGCAAGGTGGTCTGGCTCAGGAACCCGGTAGGCGTCTTGAACGAGACCTACGAGTACCTGCACATGAACCACCGCCCGCACAAGCCCGCGGCCGAGATCATCTGGGGGCACGACAACGAGCTCCTGCAGCAGGCGCTCCACTTCTCCAGGACGCTGCGCGAGAGGTTCGGCCTGGCCCGCGACGAGTACTTCACCCTGAACGAGATCCTGAAGAACGAAGCGCCGCAGGGGGGCTTCGACGCGGCCGCCTGGCAGCAGGTCCGCTCCGCCCACTTCGGCTACGAGGCGGGTCTGGAACTGCTCGGAATGCTGTTCCTGATCGGGCAGACCACGAAGTTCTGGGACCTGCGCGTGGAGGAGGACCTGGAGATCACCATTCCGGAGTACCTGACCGACCCGGAACTGCAGGCGCGCATGAAGAAGATCCTGGTTCCGCCGCCGGCAACCAAGGCGGACGAGATCGTCGCGGCCTGCGGCGGCATGTACTACGGGCAGGAGGCGCCGGGTATGCCCCCGTTCGTCGCCGACGGGACGCACTTCGAGAAAGGGCAGCCGCTGTACATCATCGAGGTCATGAAGATGTTCAACAAGGTGTACGCGCCGTTTGCAGGCACCATCGACAAGATGCTGGTCACCTCGGGAGACGGCACCATCGTCTCCAAGGGGCAGCCGCTCTTCAAGGTCACCCCGGACGAGAAGTTCGTCGAGGTCGACGTCAACGCGGTAGAGAAAGAGAAGCGCTCGGTAACCTCGGAATACCTGAAGGCGGTCCTCTAAGGCGCCCGTAGCTTGCGGGTTTCCGAGACAGACGTAAAAGGGCTCCGGATATCTTGATCCGGAGCCCTCGCCTCACCGACCGACCCCACTGCCAAGCTGCTGGGGTCAGTCTTTTATGGGTGGTGATTTACGCCGCCGCGAAGCAGAAGTTGTCGGCCGAAAGGGCCTCGAGGAAGGAATCGGCGTTCGGATCCTTGACTATGGCCATGACGCCGTGATTGACGGACCACATGGTCCCGCAGCTCTGACACTCGACGATGTCTTCATTGAAGCTGCCGGAACGAAGGTCCATACCGAGGTTCTCATCGTTTTTGCACACTGGGCATTGCATCTGACTCTCCTGTGACCCCTTTTAGCGGGGCTAAAAAATAGCTACCAAAATTTTGTTTTTGCAAATATATTGGGGTCCGTCGCATTTTACAAGTTAAAAAATCGGAAAAACGTTGTTAAAACACCATGTTATATTGGTTTTACGTTTTGCTGACCATATCGGCGTTTTAGTTTACGGTGATAAAATAAAACACGTATACGACCGGTCGCCGGGGCTTTTATTTGCAACCTGCTGTTTTCAAAGCATAAATGTTTTTTAGACCGTCATTGTAAAAATAAAACAACGGAAAGCCTCTGTTGGGGAAAAGCCCCATGAGGGCGTAAGATAAAAATAATTTTTCAGCCGCAGTAAAGGGCGGGAAACAAAAACCTTTCGCAAACCACCTGCAGCTTAACATTCCAATTCGCATGGCCAGGAGAGCATTATGAGCATTTCCGAGAAGAAACAGGCATGGCAGAGCCAGGCCGAGAAGAGCATCGCCAAGGCTCCGGAGCGCAGGACATCCTTCCGCAACAGCTCTGACATCGAGGTGGAGCGCTGCTACGCACCGGAATTCGACTATCCGGGATACGAGGAGCAGTTGAGTTTCCCGGGACAGTACCCTTTCACCCGCGGGGTGCAGCCGACCATGTACCGCGGCAGGTTCTGGACCATGCGCCAGTACGCAGGCTTCGGCAACGCGGCCGAGTCGAACGAGCGCTACAAGTACCTTCTCTCCGCGGGGCAGACCGGCCTTTCCATCGCCTTCGACCTGCCGACCCAGATGGGCTACGACTCCGACGCATCCATGAGCCGCGGCGAGGTGGGCAAGGTCGGGGTCGCCATCGACTCGCTGGCCGACATGGAGATCCTCTTCGACGGGATCCCGCTGGACAAGGTCTCCACCTCCATGACCATCAACTCGACCGCCGCCATACTTCTCGCCATGTACATCGCCGTCGCCGAGAAGCAGGGGGTCTCCGCCGACAAGATCTCCGGGACCATCCAGAACGACATCCTCAAGGAGTACATGGCCCGCGGCACCTACATCTATCCGCCCAAGGAGTCGATGCGGGTCATCACCGACATCTTCGCCTACTGCAAGGACAACGTCCCCAAGTGGAACACCATCAGCATCTCCGGGTACCACATCCGCGAGGCCGGATCCTCGGCGGTGCAGGAAGTCGCCTTCACCCTGGCCGACGGGATCGCCTACGTCGAGGCCGCCGTCAAGGCCGGGCTCGACGTCGACGAGTTCGCGCCGCGCCTGGCCTTCTTCTTCAACGCGCACAACGACCTCCTTGAGGAGGTGGCCAAGTTCCGCGCCGCCCGCCGCATGTGGGGGCGCATCATGCGCGAGCGCTTCAAGGCGAAGGACCCGCGCTCCCAGATGCTCCGCTTCCACACCCAGACCGCAGGCTGCACCCTCACCGCGCAGCAGCCCGACAACAACATCATGCGCGTCACCCTGCAGGCGCTGGCCGCAGTCCTCGGCGGCACCCAGTCGCTGCACACCAACTCCCGCGACGAGGCGCTCGCCCTGCCGACCGAGGAGTCGGTAAGGATCGCGCTCCGCACCCAGCAGGTCATCGCCTACGAGTCCGGGGTCGCCGACTCCATCGACCCCCTGGCGGGCTCGTTCATGGTCGAGGCGCTCACCGACAAGATCGAGGCGCAGGCCTTGGCCTACATCGAGAAGATCGACGCCCTGGGCGGCGCCGTCGAGGCGATCTCCCGCGGGTTCCAGCAGAAGGAGATCCAGGATTCCGCCTACGCCTACCAGCGCGCCATCGAGAAAAACGAGACCATCATCGTCGGGGTGAACAAGTTCACCGTCGAGGAAGGGGCTCCGCAGGGGCTCCTGAGGGTGAAGGAAGAGGTCGAGGTGAATCAGAAGGCGGCGCTGGCAAAGATGAAGGCGGGGCGCGACGGCGCCAGGGTCGAGTCGACGCTGAAGGCGCTGGAGCAGGCGGCGAAGGGAACGGACAACCTGATGCCGTTCATCCTCGACGCGGTGAAGAGCTACGCCACACTGGGGGAAGTCGCCAATGTCTTGAGGGGAGTCTTTGGCGTGCACAGGGAGACAGTGGTGCTCTAGCCACTGGATCTGCCATCCGTCCTTGGGGTCGGGTAGATTCATCTCATACAGAACATCTTGCGGGAGCGGAATTCCTGCCGACACGCCGGCAGAACGTGGCGGCCGGGACGCCGCTCCCGCAGCAAGTAACAGTCCCGTCACTGCTGTTTCAGCCGCTCAATTCATCTTCGCTAGATCAGTTACCCGCTCGACACATGGCACATCCTGGCGGGCTCGAATTTGCCGGCCCCGCACGAAATAGACAAAAAATATCGTTCATTGACTTGCAATAGCTGTTTTTTGAGCTATCATCTTCACCGTCAGATTTGGTCTTGCCAAATATTAAAGGATTCTAAATGCTTACCAAAATTAACCATATCGGCGTTGCCGTAAAATCCATAGAAGAGGCGCTCCCTTTCTACCGGGACGCGCTCGGCATGAAGCTTTTCGGAACCGAGGAAGTCCCGAGCCAGCTGGTCAAAGTGGCGTTTCTGGGGATCGGGGAATCGAAGATCGAACTTCTGGAGCCGACCTCCCCCGACAGCCCGGTGGCGAAGTTCCTGGAGAAGAACGGCCCCGGCGTGCACCACGTAGCCTACGGCGTCGCCGACATCGAGGCGGCCATCGCCGAACTCACCGCGAAAGGGGCCCGGATGATCGACGCAGCCCCCAGGGGAGGCGCCCACGGCGCGCGCATCGCGTTCCTGCACCCTAAAAGCAGCGGCGGCGTACTCACAGAACTCTGCGAGGCGCATGACGACAGTCATTGATTGTTACATTTGTCTTATATTTTCATGAGTTCCGTTTTTTTTATTGACATTTGTTTGAATAATTATATAGTGACCACAGATTTATATAACAGTGGTTTGCTCATAGGGAAAGGCTTTAGAGGCTGATTTACGGGAATGCCCCGCGAAAAACCAGGAGTCGATCATTGCTGAGACAAAACATGACAGCCACGATTACCTTAATGCTCTCAAAGCCGGCCTGCTAATGCAGTCCCGGCTGCGAGAGTTTTTTTTATGGCAATGAGTGCGCCCCGCCTGCAGTCAAGGCGGATGTAAAACCCAGAAGCTGTAACTTTCAATGAGGGTAACAACCAACCTAGGAGGTAGACGATGAGCTTTTCAAAGAAGATCCTTGCATTCGCAGCAGTCAGTGCTCTGAGCGCGGCGACGGCGGTCCCGGCAATGGCGCTGGAGAACGAGTTCCACGGTCTTTACCGCGCATTCGGGTTCATGACCAATGCAGAGACCGGCGGCGGCACCTTCAACTTCGCCAAAGACGCCAAGACCAGCAGCTACGTCGAGCAGCGCGCACGCATCATGTACATCGCCAAGGCCAACGACAACCTGAAGTTGGTCACCCACTTCGAGTTGGACAACCGCTGGGGCGGCCAGACCGGCACCAAGTACCAGACCAACGACGCAGGCGGGCTCGACGCCGACCAGGTGACCCTGGAAACCAAGAACATATACCTCGACTTCAACTGCCCGCTGACCGGCGCCAACGTCAAGATCGGTATGCAGCCGTTCTCCGACGCCTACAAAGGTGTGTTCGGTGCGTTTGACGGTTCCGGCCTCGTGCTCTCCAAGAAGCTCGACGCCTTCACCCCGACCTTCGCCTACTTCCGTTTCAACGACAACGACTACAGCGCCGCCGTCGGCGCAGTCGGCAAGCAGACCGAGGACATGGCCGTTCTTGACGGCAAGTTCGCCGTCAACAAGGACCTCACCGTCGGCGCTTCCTACTACTTCGTGCAGAGGGACCTCCCTGCAGCCAGCACCACCATCGCCGCCGAGAACCTCCACATGCTGGGTGTCAACGCCGCCGCGAAGTTCGGTCCGGCAGCAGTTGACGCTTATGCCGCCTACCAGTTCGGCGAGTTCTCCGGGGCCCGCGACCTCTCCGCATACATGGTCGGCGCCAACGCCAAGATCAAGGCGGGCCCGGGTTCCGTTAACGTCGCAGCCCTGTACCTCTCCGGCGAGGACAACGTAGCCACCGGCACCACCGCAGACTACGGCGGGTTCCAGACGCTGGCCGCGGGCGGCGCCGTCAGCTACTACAACCCCTCCAACATGTGGCTCCTCATCCGTAACGGCCAGACCATCAACAGCTCCACCGCCGTTATCGGTACCGACCTCACCGTCAGCGGCCGCGGCCTGATGGGTCTCTTCGCCGGTTACGAAGGCACCGCCGGGAAGGTCTTCTACAACGCGAACATCGGCTACGCCGCGACCGCAGAAGAGCGCGGCTCCGAGGACGGCACCCTGGGCACCGAGGTCAACGCCACCGTCGGCTACAAGCTGTATGACAACCTCGCCGTCAGTGCCACCGCAGCCTACGCATTCCTTGGCGACGGCCTGAACAGCACCACCGCCGCAACACGGATCGGCGGCGCATCCGACGCCGACGACCCGTACCTGACCGCCATCCAGTTCAACTACACCTTCTAGTAGACTGGACCGGCGTGAGAGTCCCGGGCACCCGGGCATCTCAAAACGGATCACAAACGACGCCGGAGAGGAAACTCTCCGGCGTTTTTTTGTCTACTCCGCCAGCTTTGACAATCACCTTCCCGCTTCTGACATCCCCCCTTCCGCTCATCGGAGTCACCCCTTCGCCAGATACATTAACTGATCGCAAACAGGCCGCCGCTGTCACTTGTGGCAGCATCCGGCAGTCAGGGTTTGTCGCCCGGTCTCTACAAAGCGCCGCGACCAAAGGAACAAGGGAAACTTCACTGACTTTGCGCAACAGCGGTTGACAACAATTCTAAGAGTGTTTTAATTCATGTGTTCAAACCCTACATCCCATTAGAAAAGGAGCACACCATGAAAAGAACGGCACTCATGTTGACTGCAGCAATCTTTCTTACCTCTGCCATGCCGGCGTTGGCAGAACCGCCCCAAAGCAAGGAGCAGAGGGACGAATGCCTCCTCGCTTCGAAGAACTGCATGACCCAGGTGGACGACATCTACAAGAGAATGCAAAAGCTCAACAAGGAGATCAAAAAAGGGACCAAGGTGTACAGCCCCGAAGAGCTGAAAAAGCTGCAGCAGAAACTCACCGAGACCCAGGAACTCCTGAGGAGCATCGAACTGCACGGAGGCAACTAGGGTGATGATGGCGATCTACTGAAAGGGGTGCCATATGAGAAAAGCGATCTTACTCTTGGCTGCGGCAGCGGTGGCAGCGACATCCGTACCGGCCTTCTCCCAGAACTCCCAGGCCGAGAAGGACGAATGCCTCCTTGCGTCGCGCAACTGCATGATGCAGGTGGACGACATCCATCAACGGATGCGGAGGCTGGACAAGGAAATCAGGAAGGGGACGCGGGTTTACTCCCCCGAAGAGCTGAAGAGGCTGCAGCAAAAATTGACCGAGACCCAGGAGATGCTGAAAAATATGGAGAAACCGGGGCATTGAGCGTGGGTAAGCACAGGCAACTTCATGAAAAAGGCGGGCCGACAGCCCGCTTTTTTTTGTTTCCCACCCGCGCCCTCCCCCGGTGAGGGCGCGGATCGCGGCAGGAATGCCGCTCCTACAGAAAGGCCTATCCGTCACCAACTTCTTCAGCTCTCTCAGGCTCTCCCTCGCCCACCGGGAGAGGGCTGGGGTGAGGGCGCTGGCCCCTGCAACTCAGCTGCTTCGTGGCACCGCCCTCACCCGCCCTTCGGGCACCCTCTCCCGGAGGGCGAGGGTTGAATGCGCTGCCCCCTCCCTGCCCCCCCTTCCCGCTCCCGCAAGGGAGGGGGAAGGGGGTTGAATGCGCTGCCCCCTTCCCGCTCCCGCAAGATGAGGGGGAACCTTCAAGGCAGCTGCCACAGGGGGCGAAAGCGTTTGACTAAAGGGGTCCGCTCTGCGATAATTCGGCGTCCCAAATCACCCGAACATACGCGGAGCAACCATGAAAAGACCACTTGTTGCCACCCTCATCCTCCTTGCCTCGCTCCTCGTCCCGCTTACCGCCTCCGCCGCCGCCATCCGCGCCTATATCGCCGACTTCACCGTCTCCTCCGCCGACTCCGGGGAACTGAAGGGGACACTGCAGCGGCTCTTCGCCTCGCGCCTCTCCGGTGACGGCATGGTCACCGTCGACACCCCCGCCGAAGCTGACGTCATCGTGTCCGGAAGCTACACCATGCTCGGCAAGATGTTCAGCCTGGACGCCTTCGCCAAAGCCGCCTCCGGAAAGCAAGTGGCGGCCGCCTACGAGCAGGGGGAGAGTCTCGACGCCCTGATCCCGGCCGTCGGCAAACTCTCCGCCAAGCTCAAGGGAGAGATCGTGGCGAAGTACCAGCAGAGCGCGACGCCCCCCGTCTCGCGCGAGGACAAGCCGGTCTCGCCCGAGATCGTGCGCCGCGAGGCGACCCCCGGGTGGACCAGCCAGCGCATCGCCGGCGTCCACAGCGCCCTCGCCTCCTGGGGCGGGAAGGAATTCCTCGTCGCCGGGGAAAACGGCCTGAAGCTGTACCGCCAGGACGCGAAGCTGGTGCAGCTGGCCGAGGCCCCGATTCCGGACCGGGTAAAGGTCCTCGGCATCGACGCCGTCGGCCCCGACCGCGACGGGAAGGTGCTCGCCTTCGTCACCATACTCGACCGCGAGGCGCCCGCCTCCCGCGTCTACGCGGTGGAGAACGACAAGCTGAAGCTCGTCGCCGACAACATCCCCTACATGTTCCGCACCGTCGCCCCCTATGGCGGAGCGAAACAGCTCTACGTCCAGCAGATGGGGCGCAGCGACGACTTCTACGGCGACGTCCTGGAGGCGTCCTTCGTCGACGGGAAACTGAAACTCGGCAGCGCGATCAAGATGCCGCGCTTCGCCAACATCTACAACTTCAACATGTTCCGCGACTCGACCGGCAAATCGTACCTCACCGCATTCAGCGAGAGCGGCTACCTGATCGTCTACTCCGACGGCGGCGAGGAACTCTGGAGAAGCAGCGACAAGTTCGGCGGCTCCGAGACCTACTTCCAGCGCCGCGACTCCGAAAACGAGAGGGCGACCGGGTCGCCGTTCAGGACCAGGTTCATCGACCAGCGCATCACCGTGACGGATAAAGGCGAGATACTGGTGCCGCAAAACGGCGGTTTCTTCGTCCTGGGCAACGTCCGCTCCTACTCCAAGTACTCCATGGTCTCCTTCGCCTGGAACGGCTCCACGCTGGAGGAGCTCTGGAGGAGCAAGCCGACGCAGAACTACCTGGCCGACTTCGCCTACACCCCGGCGACCAGGGAACTCGTGCTCCTCGAGGTGACCCAGAAGAGCGGGTTGGGCGGCAGCGGCGGGTCGATGGTCCGGGTGCTGCGGGCCGAGTAGGGGATGACGGGGGGGGAATTAATCGTTGACTTCCACCTGCCATACTGTTAAGATTTCTCGTTTTTTCGCCGGTTTTACCGGCCAGCCCGACCTTAGGACGACCCGTGACCAACCCCTCATGTATTGAAGCGCCCCTCCCGAAAGGGGTGAGCGATTTTCTTCCCGAAACCGCGGACAAGATCACCTTCATCGCGGCCCGTATCCACCGTGTTTTCGACCTCTGGGGCTTCAGGAGGATGATCACGCCCCTGCTCGAATTCGAAGACGTGCTGGCGCTGGGCATGGGCGACGAGCTCCGCGGCAAGACCTTCCGCTTCGACGACCGCCAGACCGGCAGGCTCCTAGCCATCCCCCCCGACATCACGCCGCAGGTGGCGCGCATCGTGGCAACCCGGATGCACTCGCTGCCGCTCCCCCACCGCATCTACTACAACGGGCGCGTGCTGCGCCAGGCGGAGATGCAGTCCGGGCGCAGCCGCGAGATCTTCCAGTCCGGCGTCGAGTTGATCGGGCTGGACGCCCCCGAGGCGGACGCCGAGATGGTCGCCATGGCGGTCGAGGTCCTGAAGGATCTCGGCTTCACCGGCTTCAAGATCGACCTCGGCCAGGTCGAGTTCTACCGCGGCATCATGGACGCCTCCGGTCTCTCCCCCGCGGTGCGGAGGCTCTTGCAGGAGGCGATCACCAAGAAGGATGTCTGTGCCGTGCGCTCCATCCTGGACGCGGAGCAGGTTCCCGAAGAGGTGAAAGAGCAGATAGCGCTCCTGCCGAGGCTCTACGGCGGGCGCGAGGTGCTGGAAGAGGCGAGAAGGATCGCCGGCAACGAGCGTTCAAAACGCGCGCTCGACAACCTGAACCAGGTGCTGGAAATCCTCGACATCTACGGCGTCTCGGAATACCTGACGGTGGATCTCGGCGAGATACGCGGCCTCGACTACCACACCGGGATCACGCTGGAAGGGTTCGTCCCGGGGGTCGGCGAGGCGGTCTGCAGCGGCGGGCGCTACGACGGGCTCACCGCCAAGTACGGCTACCCGGCGCCTGCCACCGGCTTCGCTTTCAACATCATGGCGCTCTTGGCGAGCATCTCGAAGAGGGCGGACGTCGAGGCGAGCATCAGCCGCGACTTCCTCATCTTCAACCAGAAGGACGAGCGCCGCGAGGCGCTGGAAATGGCGCAACAACTGAGGGCGCATGGTTTCACCTGCGCCAGGGACATCATCAAGCGGGACTTCGAGAGCTCGCTTTCCTACGCGAAAAAGATGGACATCCGGATGCTGCTCGTGATCGGCGCCGAAAACGTCAACGAGGACCAGGTCTACCTGGTGCGGGTGGCGGACCGGCGCGGCATCGCGATCGGCAAACAGGAGTTGTTCGATAAGGGACTCGATTTGAAATTCGATCTGCAGGGGGAGAAATAATGGCTAACGTCGTTGTAATAGGTGCCCAATGGGGCGATGAAGGCAAAGGGAAGGTCGTCGACATCTACACGGAGTTCGCCGACGACGTGGTCCGCTACCAGGGGGGCAACAACGCAGGGCACACGCTGGTGGTCGGCGACGAGAAGGTCATCCTGCACCTGATCCCGTCCGGCATCCTGCACGCCGGCAAGAGGTGCGTGATCGGCAACGGCGTCGTGCTCGACCCGGAGGTCTTCATCATGGAGATCACCAAGCTGAAGGCGAACGGCTATCTGACCGACGACAAGATGCTGCTCCTCTCCGAGGCGCTGCACATCATCATGCCGTACCACAAGAGGATCGACATCGCCCGCGAGAGAAAGAGCGGCGCGAAGAAGATCGGGACCACCGGCCGCGGCATCGGGCCCGCCTACGAGGACAAGATCGGGCGTCGCGGCATCCGCCTGATGGACCTCCTCGACGAGAAGGCCTTCTCCCGCAAGGTGAAGGACGTGCTCGAGGAGAAGAACCTGATCCTCAAGGAACTCCTGGGGGACGAGCCGTTCACCTTCGAGGAGATCTACAACGAGTACATGGGTTACGCGGAGACGCTAAGGAAGTACGCGGCGGACACCTCGCTGCTGCTGCACCGGGAGATCAAGGCGGGCAAGAGCCTCCTCTTCGAAGGGGCGCAGGGAACCCTGCTCGACGTCGACCACGGCACCTACCCGTACGTCACCTCCTCCTCCACCTGCTCCGGCGGCGCCTGCACGGGGAGCGGCGTCTCCCCGAGGGAGATCCACGAGGTGATCGGCATCTCCAAGGCGTACGCCACCCGCGTAGGCTCCGGCCCATTCCCCACCGAGCTTCTGGAAGAGACCGGCGAGACGCTGCGCCAGGCAGGGCGCGAGTTCGGCTCCACCACGGGGCGTCCGCGCCGCTGCGGCTGGTACGACGCGCTGGTCGCACGCTACGCGGTCAGGGTGAACGGTCTCTCCGGCATCGCCATCACCAAGCTCGACGTCCTCTCGGGGCTTCCGACCGTCAAGGTCTGCACCGGTTACAAGTACAAGGACGGCGTGCTGGACGAGGTCCCGGCGAGCCTCGAGGTGATGGAGCTGTGCACCCCGATCTACGAGGAGTACCCCGGCTGGAACGAGGACATCACCGGCGCCAGGAGCATGGAAGATCTCCCGAAAAACGCCCGCGATTACGTGGCGCGCATCGAGGCGCTTTCCGGCGCGCCGGTCGTGCTGGTGTCGGTCGGCCCGCGACGCGACGAGACCATCGTGCTCAGGAACCCTTTCGAGCGCGGCTAACTTTTTTAAGAAAACTGTTGACGCCTCGTTTCTAATTTGCTATAAGGTCCTTCTTGCTTAATTGCACTGTTTGAGCCGCTAGCTCAGTTGGTAGAGCACCTGACTTTTAATCAGGTGGTCGTTGGTTCGATCCCAACGCGGCTCACCACCCGTCCCCATCGTCTAGCCCGGCCCAGGACACCGCCCTTTCACGGCGGCGACGCCGGTTCAAATCCGGCTGGGGACGCCAAAAAAATCAGCCCCCTCGAAGTTGGTCGGGGCTTTTTGTTTCAGCACAGTTTTAAGAGCCGCTAGCTCAGTTGGTAGAGCACCTGACTTTTAATCAGGTGGTCGTTGGTTCGATCCCAACGCGGCTCACCATTTTCACCCTGTCGCTTGTCTGGGCCGAGCGACAGACCCCCTGCCCTTTCGGCGCATGGGAGCAGATTCCGGTCCCATCGTCTAGTGGTTAGGACACCGGCCTTTCACGTCGGTAACAGGGGTTCAAGTCCCCTTGGGATCACCATTTGAAAAGAGAGGCCGCTTCCCCTTGGGGAGGCGGCCTCTTTCGTTTTTCGTCTGGTCATGCGCCCGTGCCGATCCAGATGGTACATCGGCTCCTTCTGCGCCCCCCCTCCCTTGACGGGAGGGGGCCGGGGGGTGGGTGAAGCTGCCATCTACATCGAAGTTGGCGCCTACCCCCACCCCCTGCCCCTCCCGCAAGGGGAGGGGGGCTGCAACATCTAGCTCTCTGTAGCCTGCTCAATCCTTCCTGCCCGGCCACACCTTCATGCAATAGGGACACTCCTCCACCGAGCGCGGGATCGTGTCGCGCAGCTGTTCCCGCTGGTAGACGGCAATGCACCCCTGGGCGACCGGGTGGGTGTGGATGGTGTTCTCCTTGATGAAATAAAGCATGACCTTCCTCCTTTGATGCGACCTGAACGGCGTTGCTCATTCATACCGAAGAAGAGTATGACAAAGCGTTCTTTTGTCAATAAAGACAAAAGCCATTTACAAGTGTGCCGACAAAAGGGATATTGGCAAACTCAACGGCACGACATCGTTTCTTATAGTGCACCGTCTCCTGACAAGGACGATATGACTTCCACGCCCCAGCAAGCGGATGCAAGCCAATCGGTGCTGCGCCACAAGCCTTTCCGGCTCTTCTGGCTGGCCCGCGTCTGTTCCAGCATCGCCTTCCAGATGCAGGGTGTCGCCGTCGGATGGCAGATCTACGCCATCACCGGTTCCGTCTTCTATCTCGGGTTGGTGGGGCTCGCCCAGTTCCTCCCCATGTTCCTCCTGACGCTCGCCGTAGGCCACACGGCCGACCGCTACGACCGCAGGCGCATCGCGGCCTTCTGCCAGGTGTTCGAGGGGGCGGCGCTCGCCCTGCTGGCCGCAGGAAGCTTTGGGGGCTGGCTCGGCAAGGAGGCCATCCTCGCCATCATCTTCTGCGCCGGCGCCCTGCGCGCCTTCGAAGGCCCGACCATGCTCGCCCTGGTCCCCTGGCTCGTGCCGCAGACACTGATCCCGCGCGCCTCGGCATGGTCCGCCTCGGCGAACCAGACCGCGAGCATCGCCGGCCCGGCCCTCGGGGGGGTCCTCTATGCGTTCGGCCCCACCACCGTGTACGGCGTGGCAGGGATCCTGTTTTTCGTGGCAAGCCTCCTCATCTCAGGCATCCGGGTCAGCCGCGCGCCCGCGAAGCGCGAGCCGGTCAGCGTACAGTCGCTTTTCGCCGGGATCTCCTTCATAAAGAGCCGCCCCGAAATCCTCGGGTCGATCTCTCTCGACCTCTTCGCCGTCCTGCTGGGCGGTGCCACGGCCCTGTTGCCGGTGTACGCCAGGGACATCCTCCGGACCGGACCGTGGGGGCTCGGGCTCCTGAGGGGCGCGCCGGCCGTGGGGGCCCTTGCCGTCTCGCTGTTCCTCGCCCGCAACCCGTTGCGCCACAAGGTCGGGCGCACCATGTTCCTCAGCGTATTTATCTTCGGGGCTGCCACGGTCGTCTTTGCCGTTTCCACCTCCTTCACGCTGTCGATGGTTGCGCTGATGGTGCTGGGCGCGGCTGACATCGTCAGTGTCGTGATCAGAGCCTCGCTGGTGCAGATCGAAACGCCGGACGAGATGCGCGGGCGGGTCAGCGCGGTGAACTCGATGTTCATCGGGACTTCCAACCAGTTGGGCGAGTTCGAGTCGGGCGTCACCGCCGCCCTGTTCGGGACCGTTCCCGCCGTAGTCATCGGCGGGGTCGGCACCATGATCGTGGTGCTCGTCTGCACGCGCCTCTTTCCGAAGCTGCTGGAGATCGATTCACTCGGGCACTAGAAGGGGGGAGTCGAGGTTTCGTCGGATGAAAGGGCACCGACGGGACAGGCGGCAAGGCATTTCAGGCAGCAGTCGCAGCGATGGGGCGAAATCAGGACCGCATGCTTGCGGAACCCGGAGACGTCCAGCGTGAAAAGCCTGTCCGGGCAGGCGGAGACGCAGCGGCCACAGCCTGTGCAGCGGGAAGCGTCTACTTCGGGGTAGGGGGTGGTGCACATGGATCGAGCGCTCCAACTTCTACGTTCTACGTTCTACGTTCTAAGTTCTACGTTGTAACAGCGGTTAGCAACGTAGAACGTGGAACACATAACTCGTGACAAAGCCCTTGCACAGCGCAGACATCCCGCTTAGAATATCCCATCTGACGTGCAAACTACAAGACAGGAGGCAGCTGCTATGAAAAAGATCGGTGTGGTACTCTCTGGCTGCGGGGTTCGTGACGGAAGCGAAATACACGAGGCGGTGCTGACACTGCTCGCCATCGACAGAAACGGGGCTAAGGCTGTCTGCCTCGCGCCTGACATCGAACTCGACGAGGTGAACCACCTGACCATGCAGGAGACCGGTGCCAAGAGGAAGGTGCTGGTGGAATCCGCCCGCATCGCGCGGGGCGAGATCAGCGACATCAAGACGGCAAGCGCGAAGGATCTCGACGCCATCGTCCTCCCGGGCGGTTTCGGCGCGGCCAAGAACCTCTGCAACTTCGCTTTCGAGGGGCCGAACGGGAGCGTGCAGCCGGACGTGCTCCGGCTCATCAAGGAGATGGCGGCGGCGAAGAAGCCTATCTGCGCCATCTGCATCGCGCCTGCCGTGATCGCCCTGGCACTGGGCAAGGACCTCTCCCCGAAACTCACCATCGGCACGGACCAGGGGACGGCACAGGGGATCAACGGCACCGGCAGCAGACACGTCGACTGTCCGACGGACCAGTACGTGATCGACAGCGATCATCTCATCGTCACGACCCCCGCCTACATGCTGGCAGGGAGCATAGGCGAGGCCGCCACCGGCATCGAAAAGGCGATCAAGGCGACCATCGACCTTATCAAGTAGGCGACCGTTCCAGCCCCCTCCGCTACATCCATCCCCTCACCCTCCGGGAGAGGGTGGCCGAAGGCCGGGTGAGGGCGGCGCCACGAAGTGACCATCGCATCGCCAGGAATTGCAGAGCGGGAAACGCCCTCACCCCGACCCTCTCCCGGAGGGCGAGGGGGAGTTGGTGTCCCGACGGCAAAAGAGCTGGATCAGCGCAACAGTAGGAGCGGCATTCCTGCCGCGATGCCCCCTCCTGAGGGCATAAAGCCTGCTGGTCCTGTCGGAGAGCCCGCTACCAGGGGCTTTTAGGCTTGTGCCGCCTCTCGTTTTGGCCTAAGATGCCGCCGCAGTTTCACTGATTTTTTGTTGGAGGATGAAAACAAATGCGAAAGTTCTTATTATTCTCGGCCGGGGCCCTGCTCCTTGCAGCCACCCTGGCGGGGAACGCCCAAGCGGAAAGCCTCAGAGGGAGGTTTGCCGTGACCGGCAAAATCGGGATCACCAACCCGGCGGAATCCGAGATGGACAGCTCGCTGGGGAGGCTGGTCGTAGAGACGGATGCCGGATTCATCGCTGGACTCGGCTTCATGTTCGGCGTGGACGACCACATCGCCGTGGAAATGGACGTGACCCGATCCTCCTTCCACACCTCCGGCTTCGGCAGGGCTGACGTCACCGATATCTCGATGGGTGCGCAGTACCGCTTCCCGGAGAGGCAGCGTCTGGTCCCTTACGCCGGCGCCGGCCTGGACGTCCTGGTCAACGACCTGAGCAACAGGTACACCAACACCACCATCGGCGCGCACCTGAGCGCAGGGGCCGACTACATGGTGTCGAGGCAGATGGCGCTGACCGCCGAGGTAAAGGGTGTGGAATCGTTCCGTGCGGACGTGGATGGCCCCAACGGCGGCGAGTTCGACCCTTCCAGCCTCTCCGTGCTGGTCGGGGCTAGGTTCTTCTTCAACTAGTCTCTCCCGGCAGATAAAAAAGGGCGGCAAGAGCTACGGCGGCAATAACGCCCCGCTCTTGCCGCCTTTTTTAATCCGGAAAGGGGACATGCTACTTTTTATAAGGTGCCTGTCCCCCTTCTGTTTCGCTCTTGCCGCCTTTTTCCCTCTCAATCTGGTTCCCAAGCTGGAGCTTGGGAACGAGGAAAGAAACGAGATCCCCCTCAATCCCCCTTGCCAAAGGGAGAGTTCGATGCCCCCCCAGGTTCCGCTCCTGCTATTCTCCCCGAAAGGCCCGCCGGTACTCGCGCTCCAGGCGGCCCGCGTCGCCACCGTCGATGAAATCCCACGGCAGCAGTTCGTCCAGCGGTATGTCCCGGTTCACGAAGAGGTCGGTGTCCAAGCCTTCCTCGCGCACCGCCTCCTTCCAACTCCCGACGCGGTCCGCCGTGACCAGGAGCCGCGCGAGCCTGCGGTCCCCTCGCGACAGGAGGGCCTGCCGGTACGCCTCGCGCGGGCTTTCCATCTGCAGCTTCACGTTGCTCACCCTTCCCAGCGCCTTCTGCAGGAACTTCCACTTCTTCTCAAGTGACTTGACCGGCTCCATGCCGCACCACTGGAACGGCGTGAACGGCTTAGGAATGAAGGGGTTCACCGAGAGCTGGATCTCGCCGAGCCTCTTGTTGGCGCGCGCCGCGGCCAGCACCCGCTCCCTGATACGGCTCACCAGCGCGACCAGTTCCTCCAGGTCCTCCTGGGTCTCCGTCGGCAGTCCGATGATGAAGTAGAGCTTCAGGTTCAGGATGTCGTGACTGATCAGCATGTCGCAGGCGGCCAGTATCTGCTCCTCGTCGATCCCCTTCCTCACCAGGTCCCTGAGTCTCTGCGATCCCCCTTCCGGCGCCAGTGCCACCGTCTTTTGCCCGCTTGCCTTCAGCGCCTCTATCATGCCGCCGTCCAGGTGATCGATCCGGAAGGAGGAAACGGAGAATTTCCCCCCAGCAGCGACGATCTCGCCGCAGAGATCGCCGATGCCGGGATAATCGGAGACCGCGGCGGCGACGAGACCCACCTTGCGCCCCTGCTCAACCCCCTTCATCACCTCGCGCCGCACCAGGTCGAGCGAGCGGCCCCGGTAGGGGAGGTAGATGAAGCCGGCGGCGCAGAAACGACAGGCGCGCGGGCAGCCGCGGGAGAGTTCCACCAGGTGCATCCCGGAGAACTCGGTGGCGTCGGTGTGGATCTCGGTGACGCTTGGGCGGGCGTCCACGTCCGGGTCCCACACCCTGGCTACGCGGGGAGGGGCGCCGGGGCGCGGGTTCATGGCGACGAGCCGGTCCCCCTCGTAGCGCGGTTCGTAGAGCGATGGGACATAGAGACCAGGAAGCGCGGCGGCTTTGAGAAGGAGTTCCTGGCGCGACTCCGCCCCCTCCTTCAGCAGTTCAAGCAAAGGGGTGAGGATCGGCTCCGCCTCGCCAATGCAGACCAGGTCCAGAAAGGGGGCGACCGGTTCGGGATTGAGGAAGAGCGCCGCGCCGCCGGCCAGAACCAAAGGCTGCAAAGGAGAGCGGCTCCCGGCAAAGGATTCCAGGCCCGAGAGCCGGAAGATCGCGGGGAGGTTGAGGTAATCGCTCTCGAACGAAACGGAAAAGGCGATCAGGTCGAAGGAGGAGAGGGGGCGTTGCGTTTCCAGGGAGAGGAGCGTCCCCCTGGTCCGCTCCAGTTCGTCGAGTTCCTCACGGTCGGGAAGGAAGGCGCGGTCGCAGACTACGCCGGGGTGCGCGTTCATCATGGCGTACACCGCCTGGAAACCCAGGTTGCTCATGGCCGAATGGTAACGGTTGGGGTAGACGAGGCAGCAGGAAAGCCTGCCGCCGCCGCTTTTGTGCGGGGACTCGCTCTCGGCGGCCAGCACGCTGCGCCTTCTTTCGATGATTTTCCATGACATCCCGCCAATGTACCATCTTTGCGAAAAGCTATGAAGCAAAAAACGCGAAGAAGTGCGGGCTTGGCGGCGATCGGCGGGCGGAAAACGGGTAAAGGCGGCAAGCTTGACAGTCAGGGGGCGAAATGTAAACTAGGTGAGGTAAAAATTAACAACAATTAATATTTTCGCCACACAACACCCCGCCAATGAACCAGCAGCAGTCGCGTTACCGACTGTTTGGTAAGCATAGACAAAACCACCGCAGCAACGCCTTCCGAAAGAGAATCGCCTCGGGAACTTCCGTCCCCCGTATCACTCCGTTATCTCACAGCAGCTAAGGAGGGAGTCATGACCGATTTTTCAGATACCATCAGGAGCTTCATCGAGCGGGAAATGGCGCCGCAGGATTCCGGGACGACCCTTTCTTCTTCCGATTCGCTGATCGAGAAAGGGATAGTCGATTCCCTCGGCGTCCAGAGACTCATCGCCTACCTGGAGAAAGAGTTCGACGTACAGATCGTGGACACCGAGATAGTTCCGGAGAATTTCGAGAGCATAGGTTCAGTGGTCAATTTCCTGAACCTCAAGCTGGGCGCCAAGGGATAGCTCCCGAGGCGGCAGGGAGGCCGCATGCTGCAGTACTGCAAGATGAGAGTGGTGCAGGTCATCGAGACGGTCAGAAACGGCAGCTTCAAAGGGTTGCTGCGGGAGACCGTCTACCTGAACCGGGAGGCGGTGCCGGTCGAGATCGACCTCTCCAAGCTGCGCCCGACCGCCGATTTCCCCCGGCCGTCGGGCGAGGAAATCGTCGAACTGACCCCCGACGTGTTAAGCCGCCGCAGCCTCAGCTACCCGGTCCGCAGCAGGGAGTTGAAGACCTCCGACTACCTGAAGCGCGGCTATCGTGGCTACGCCGTGGTGAGAGAGAACGAGGTCGCCGGCGACATCTGGTGCGCAGACGCCACCGCCGCCAGGGACGGCCGGAATCACCCCGACGAGAGCTGGCTGGGGATCCGGTGCCGGGACGGCGAGGTGTACACCTTCGACATGTTCGTCGCCCCGGGAAACAGGGGAGGTAACATCGCCGCGGCGCTGCAAAACGGCGCGCTTCACGAGCTGAAGAAGCAAGGGTTCACCAAGGCCTACGGGTTCTTCTGGTCCGACAACGTCCCGGCGCTCTGGGTGCATCGAACGTTGCGCTGGCGGGAGTTGACCAGGGTCAGGGTGAGCCGTCTGCTGCTGTCGAGGAAACTGTTCCTGAAACGCAAACCTCTACCCGGGCCCAAGCCCGACTAAAAGGAGACGCGATGAACCGCAAAGACATCCCGATGGTCCCCAACCGGAAAAACTCGCTGCCGAGGGTGTACGGAGACACTCCCTCCTTCCTCGGCGTCCCGGTCTTCGACGCTAGAACGCTCAGCGCCGGAAACGACGTCATCGTCGCCGGGGTGCCCTGGGAGGGAACCGTGACCTGGGGTTCCTTCACCGGCTGCGAACTCGCCCCGCGCAGCATTCGGCATGCAGCGGCGCGCTACGGCGGCTTCCTCCCCGAATACCAGACCGACCTTTTCGATTACCTGAAGCTCGGGGACATCGGGGACGTCCCGGTCAATACCAACGACCCGGCGGAAACCATGGGCAACGTGCACCGGATCATGGCCCAGATCTACCGCAGCGGCAGCATCCCGTTCGTGATGGGAGGAGACCACTCCTTCACCCCGGAGATCATCAGGGCGCTCAGCGAGGCGGAGGAAGGTGACATCGGGGTCATCCATTTCGACGCCCACCTGGACAACGCCAAGGCGTTCGGCAGCGAGCTTCTGGCCCGCTGCGGCCCTATCCACAGGATCTCGCAGATCCCGAAGGTCCGCAAGAAGAGCATCGTGCATGTCGGGATCAGGGGGCCGAGGAACTCTCCCACCCAGTACGAATACGCCAAGGGGATGGGAGCGCGGATCATCACTACCCGCGAGATCAGGGAGAGGGGGATGGAGGCGATCACCGAGGAGGCGATCGCCATCGCCCACGAGAAGACCAAGCACGTCTTCGTCACCATCTGCAGCGACTGCATCGATGCCGGGTACAACCCCGGGGGCCCCGCCGACTTCAACGGTCTCTTCCCGGGCGAGCTGCTCCCCGCGCTGCACCGGATTGCCGAATGCGGCATCGCCGGGCTTGACTTCGTCGAGATATACCCCGGCCAAGACCCGCAAGGGTACTCGTCCCACCTCGCTGCCTGGGCGATGATCTACGCCCTGGTCGGCATGGCGACGCGCAAGAGGGACCGCCCTTAAAAGGGGCCGGAGTCATGTACAGGGACTTTCCCCAATCCTGCGGCCTGCCCACCGTGCTGCTTGACCCTTTAGCCCCTGCGCCGTTTCCGGCGCCGGCCACCCCTTCAACATGAGGCATCCCATGGAAAAAACCTTCACCGAGGAGCAGAGGAATTTCAAGGAGCTCGCCATCGAGTTCGCCCGCAGGGAGCTGAACCCCGGATCGAGGGAGCGCGAGAGAAGGGGAGAGTTTTCCGAGGCGGGTTGGCAAAAGTGCGCCGCCTTCGGCATTCCAGGGATCACCATGCCGCAGGAGTACGGAGGGCTCGGCCTCGACACCATGACCTGCATAGCCACCATGGAGGGGCTCGGCTACGCCTGCCGGGACAGCGGGCTCATCTTCTCCCTCAACTCGCACATCTGGACCTGCGAGTCCCCCATCAACAAGTTCGGCAGCGAGTCGCAAAAGCGCAAGTACCTTCCCGGCCTGATCTCCGGCTCCCTGAAGGGGGGGCATGCCATGACCGAGCCGGACGCGGGGTCGGACGCCTTCAGCATGAGGTGCAGGGCCGAAAAAAAAGGGAGCCACTACGTCCTGAACGGCTCCAAGACCTTCATAACCAACGCACCGATAGCCGACCTCCTCCTGGTCTTCGCGGTCACCGATAAGGGGAAGGGATTCGCCGGGGTGTCCGCTTTCATCGTGGAAAGAGGTTTTCCCGGCTTCTCGACCGGCTCCGCGCTGGAGATGATGGGGCTGAAAACCTGTCCGCTCGGCGAGGTTTTCCTGCAGGATTGCGAGGTCCCCGAGGAGAACCGGCTGGGGCAGGAGGGGGCGGGGGCGGCCATATTCAACTCCGAGATGGAATGGGAGAGGAGCTGCCTCTTCGCTGCCCATCTCGGGGCGATGGAGAAGATCCTCGAGTCGTGCATCGCCTACGCCAGGGAACGGCGGCAGTTCGGCAAGGCCATCGGCAAGAATCAGTCCGTCTCCCACAAGATCGCCGACATGAAGGTGCGCATCGAACTCTCCAGGCTCATGCTGCACAAGGTGGCCGGGCTGAAGGGTGCCGGGAAGAGGGCGCCGCTGGAGTCGGCCATGGCAAAGCTCTTTATCAGCGAGAGCTACGTGCAGATCGCAACCGACGCGCTGCAGATTCACGGCGCCTACGGCTACTCGGCGGAGTACGAGTTCGAGAGGAACCTGCGCGACGCCATCGCCGGCAAGATCTACTCCGGGACCTCCGAGATACAGAGAAACATCATCGCCACCTTCTTGGGACTTTGAGTTCGCGAGGTAAGCCATGTACCTTCTGCAACATCTCCTTTCCCATACCGCGGCGCGTCTCCCGGAGAAAGAAGCCATAGTCTTCAAGGAGCGGGCGATGACCTACGCGGAGCTGGAGGCGAAGAGCAACCGGCTCTGCGCGCTCCTTCTGGCGCAGGGGGTGGGTAACGGAGACCGGGTCGGCATCCTGCTGAACAAGTCGCCCGAGGCCATCGTCTCGCTTTTCGGCATCCTCAAGGCCGGGGGTGTCTACGTCCCGCTCGACCCGGCCGCGCCCCCTGCCCGCCTCATCTCCATCATCAGGCACTGCGGCATGCGTGCGGCCATCGTTTCGAGGGAACAGCTGGAGCGCATCCTGGCCGTTGCTCCGGATGCCGCGCCGCTGGAGAAGGCGGTCGTCATCTCCCCTGCCGGAACTCCGCCCCCCTCCCCCGGCATCGGGATGGACTGCACCGGCTGGGACGCGCTCGACAGCGAAAGCGCCGCCCCTCCCGGCTCTTCCGGCGGGAGCGATGCTGCGCCGGCGTACATACTCCACACCTCCGGCTCCACCGGATCGCCCAAGGGTGTGGTCATCTCCCACCGAAACGCGCTCACCTTCGTGGAGATGGCAGCCTCGTTCTTCGCGGTCGG
This sequence comes from Geobacter sp., assembly GCA_003490025.1. Lineage (GTDB taxonomy): Bacteria > Desulfobacterota > Desulfuromonadia > Geobacterales > Geobacteraceae > Geomonas. The sequence continues at coordinate 71,952 of DNJC01000091.1, forward strand.
TGAGCGGGACCGGGTGGCGAACCACGCGCCGCTCCATTTCGACCTCTCCGTATTCGACATCTTCTGCGCGGTGAAGTCCGGGGGGACCGTGGTGATGATCCCCGAAGCGCTCTCGGCCTTCCCGGTGAGGCTCGCGGAACTGATGCGCCAGGAGAGGATCACCGTCTGGAACTCGGTCGCATCCGTCCTCACCAAGCTCGCGGACCAGGGGGCGCTGGAGAGGCTGACGCTTCCGGAACTGCGGCTGGTCCACTTTTCCGGGGACCTGATGCCGGTAAAGTACCTGAGGAGGCTGAAGGAGTTCATGCCCAGGGCCGAGTTCTACAACATCTACGGTCAGACCGAGGCGAACTCCTCGCTTTGCTTCCGTGTCCCCGAGGTCATCGCGGACGACGCCTGGAAGATCCCGATAGGAAAGTCGTTCCCGAATTTCGAGGTGTTCGCTGTCGACGAAAAGGGAGAGGTGGTGTCCGGGGCCGGACAGGAAGGGGAGCTGCACGTACTGAGCGCCACGGTGGCGCTTGGCTACTGGAACGACGTCGACAGGACGCGGGCGCAGTTCTGCGCCGACCCGCGCAACCCGTCGTCCCACGCCCGGGTGTACCGGACCGGCGACCTGGTCCGCCTGGACGAGGCCGGCAACTTCGTCTTTGCCGGCCGCAAAGATCACATGGTGAAGAGCAAGGGTTTCCGGGTGGAACTGGACGAGATAGAGATCGTCCTGAGCAGCCATCCGCGGGTGCGCCAGGCCGCCGTGCTGGCCGTTCCCGACGACCTGACCGGGAGCAGGATTATAGCCTGTCTCTCCCTGGCCGAGGGACCCCACATCGAGCCGAGCGAGTTCGATGGCCTATGCGGCGCGCACCTCCCGAAGTACATGGTCCCCGAGCGGTTCGTCTACCGCACCTCCCTCCCCACCACCTCGAACGGCAAGATCGACAGGAAGGCGCTCATGCAGGAGTTCCTGGCCCAGTACAGCTCCTGATCCCCCGCCCCATGTCGGGCGCCGCCGTTTTTTCGCGACACCCCAATCGTTTCCGTCTTGCGCCAGCAGAGGACACCCCCCTCCTTAGCGGCAACTTACGACGCACAGGACCGCATGGTTCAGCAGGGGGAATTCTCTAGAGGCGCGGGGACGTTGCTGACTTTAGAGGCGCGGGTGAGGCGCGGGGGACGTTGCTGACTTTGTTGACTTATTGAATCTCTGCACTGGCGTTAACGGATGCCAAGGCTAGCGCGGATTGGCATACCCGGTTTGCTGCAGCATGTGATGGTCCTCGGGATCGAGAAGAGGGACAGCTTCCTCGACGATGTGGATCCTTCGTCGAACGTCTTTCTCGCCTGCTCCTCTAAACGGAGACGCAATGCCTTGCCTGGGGGGCACTGATGTCCAAGGACAGGTGGAAGCGACAAGGGGTTCCGGGTGGAACTGCAAGGCGCTCATGCAGGAGTTCCTGGCGGGAAAGTAGAAGGCACTGCCAAAGCAGCTTACACTGCTATATCCAACTTGATCCTTTCGTAATTTACCGTCGGGAACAGGCAGTTGTTTTTTTCCTTCAATTCAACGAGCCCAACCTGGGAGAGGTATTTCACATCTGTGGAGACATTCTTGATGTCCCGGCGAACGAGCCGCGCCAACTGATGAATCGAAGAGGGTTTATCCTTACGGATCACATGGAGAAGCTCAAGCCGTTTCTGTGTGAGGACTTTCCTGAAAGCGTCCAGGTCCGTGAAGTAAACGCCTGAAGCTTGTTTTTCTACAGTCTCGCCACGCTCGATTGCCTCACCTGTTTGAATGAAATTTTCCAGGGCATCGTCAAGGCTCCTGATCCCGATTTCTATCTGTTGAAACTGCATCATATTTCTCCTTGAACTCTTACCTTTGGTACGCCAACTTTCTCATTTTGTCAATTCTTCGACTACCGACATTTCCCCGATGATCCTCCTTCCAAACCTCCAGGATGGATTGAGTAGATTGTACACGAGCGAACATTTCTCCTGGCTGGCCCAAAGCTCAAAATTCATAATCCTGGCGGCACCTGGTTGACCCACCTTTCCAGCCTTATCCCGCAGTCTCGATGGTGACGCGGCCGGTCTCCGCTCTGGTCAACAGTCCAAAGTGCGACACGGAAGATCTTACCAGGGGGACAGCGATACCTTAACCTGCAACCTTCTGCCGCTTGGTTTCTAGAGCCTTTGAGGGAGCTTTACAAGCGTCTGAAACTCTTTTTGTAAGGCTAGCACGAAAGAAGCCGTCCCTGGTTCCCCGGGGCGACTTCTTTTTTTTGCTCTAGGTCGAACTCCGTGGTGGGGGGCTGCCAGGCGAACCGCAGCGGGAGCCCGGGAGAGCCGAAGCCCGCCTCTGGCCACGCGCCCCGGCAGGGGTGAGAGGTGCCGCGGCCTTTGCGGCACGTCTCAGGGAATGACCTGGCTAATCCGCCGCAGGCGCACCATTCCAGAAATCTTGGGACGAGTGATGCACGGCCTACAATCGCCGACAGTGCAATATTAACTATTTATAATATTAATAATATTACCAAACTTGCATAACGCTCGTTTTTGGCCTTCACAGGAATACAGCGAGCTACTTCAAAACTGTAAAAAAATGCACAGTGTGAAATTTTTTACAACGAAGACCTATATCCATGCATCGTGGTGCTTTTTTCAGAAGCGCACAGAAAGGATTGTAAAATTATTCACACTGCTGAAATAAGTTCAGCCAAGCTAGACTCGTGGAAGTAGTTGCATTTAATCATTATGCAATCTGGCACATGTATTGCTCTAGCGAAGGACTGCATACAGCCTGGGCTTTATTCAATAACACTGTTACGGGGGGATAAAAGTGGTTTTTAAAAGACAGAAACGGCTCAACTTTTACTTGATTGTATTCATTTGCTCCATTCTCCTTTTTGCCGCAATTGCGGATGCTTTGGCAGCAGATTCCAAGAGCACCGCGAGGGTGCCTATTGGGGCCGATGGAGCTCAAGGGAGCAAGACAGGGATGCCGGATCCTTTCACCGGAGCCATGTCGTACTCAATTCCCTTAGACGTGCCGCCTGGCCGGAAAGGAATGGAGCCTGCCTTGGCGCTAAACTACCACAACACCAATGGGGACAGCTGGGTTGGGACAGGGTGGGAACTCGAGCTCGGGGCCATCCGCAGAGATTTCAAATTCGGCCCAAACTTCAACGGGAACAGCTACCAGATCGTGAAATCTGGTGCAGTGCACGATCTGGTGGATGTCGGAGAGAATAGCTACCTCGCCACCATCGAAGAACAGTTCAACCAGATAACAAAGAAGACAGCAGCCGACGGAAGTGCCTACTGGCGTATTACCGACAAATCTGGGACTACCTATACCTACGGCGCAACCGCTGCTTCACGGCAGGACGCCCCCGCCACCCCGCAAAACGTTTACAAATGGTGCCTTGATCGTATCGAAGATCCTCACGGCAACTACATCTCAATAACCTATGTCAAAGATAGAGGCGAAATCTACCCGTCCGAGATAAGCTATACAAAAAACACTCACGACAGCACCCAACCCACGAACGTAATTCAATTTTACCTTGAGGGAGCAGGCATCTTTAGCTCCAAAATGTATAACACTGGTTTCCCTGTAAATACGGCTAAGCGGTTAAAGACCATCGTCGCGAAAAGCAACAATCAGGTGATGTGGGCCTACAACCTGGAATACGGATCGTACTCAACCAGTTGGCTGCTGACAACCTGCCAGAAGTTTGACAAAAACGCGAACATATATCCTGTAACTGGGAGCATCACAAACAAAAGCAGCATCACCAGCCAACCACCCATTACACTGGAGTACAATTGGTTCAATAATGACATGAATGGCAGGTACGTCCCCGGTCCCGACCTTTCGGTCCGCACCAGCTCTTCCGAGGTGACCCAAATAGACCTCTCCCGCGTGAAGATCGGGGATTTTAATGGAGATGGGAGAACGGACATTGCGAGAATCAATTCGTTGAATACTTCCGAACCAATAGGCATTTACCTTTCCAACGGCGGCGGTTTCGATGCATCGATACCCGGCCCCACCGTCTGGGTACCTGATTGGGTAGATGGCGCAAAGATCGACATCGCTCGGGTCTTGACCGGTGATTTCAACGGCGACGGCAAGACCGACATCGGGGTGATCGAGGGATGGGGGAATGCCGCACCTATAAGCATTTACCTCTCCAACGGCAGTGGCTTCGATGCATCTATACCAGGCCCCACTGTCTGGGTATCTGCTAATGTCAACGATGCAAAGAATGACATCGCTCGGATCATTACTGGCGATTTCAACGGCGACGGTAAAACGGACATCGCGAAAATCAACGGGGCGGTTGAGTGGACCCTATAGTCAAGA
>DNJC01000137.1:0-6911 GCA_003490025.1 Geobacter sp.
GGGGCGGTCCGGGGGTAGTGCTCGGACAGTAGCCCGGAGAGGTTGGGCCCGATGCCGCCGCTTCCCAACCCTCCGAGGTTCCGGGTCAGCAACCTGTGGCAGGAACCGCACTGCTTCACAAAGACGTTGTCCCGGTCCTCCTCTTTCCCCTGGAAATGCACCACCTGCGGCGGCTCCGCCGACGCTTTCCCTCCCTCCCGTCCGGCCTCCTTGCCCCCTGCCTCAAGGGCGTTGACCAGGTCCGTGATCTGCCGGTCGTCGAACCGGAACTCCGGCATCAGGAGGGCAGGCTCCCTGATCGAGTCGAAGAGGTTTCCCGGCGTGGTCCCGGCTGGAAGCCGGTCCAGGTTGCTCGCTAAACGGTTCCCCTTGCCGCCCGTGGCGTGGCAGCGGCGGCAGGCAAAGGTTTCCAGGAGCCTGTTGCCGCGGATAAGCGGAGGGGAATCGGGGATGCCGTACCAGGAGAACCTGGCGGGTACCAGGTCGTGGTGGGCGATGCGGAGCCGGTCCGAGCGAGGATCCCCCTTATGGCAGCTGACGCAGCTCCCCTTGGCCTGATAGTGCGGCCGATGGCACTGGAGGCAGGAATTCCTCGCCGCCCCGGCCTCGGTGCGGGTGAAAAGGAGCAACGCGGCCAGAGCAACTAGAAGGGGGAGACGAATCGCCAATTGGGACCTCTGAAGAACATCGCCACCACGGTCAGCGCGACGATGGCGAAGAAGACGAGGAGCGAGGCGACGCCGACCGGCAGCCTCTCGCTTGCGAACCAGGAAGCCTCTTCAGGTGGCTCCTGCCTGGAGAGCCAGGGGAGGAGCAGGAAGAGGAGGGCCAGCAAGAGCACCCCGTAGACGAGGTACTTCGAATAGCTGACCAGTTCCTGGATCCAGAGGAGGAACCAGGCGGACTTCACCGGGTTTGGGACGCGGGCGAGGTTGGCCTGCTCCTGCAGCGGCGCCGGCACCAGTACCGCCAGGGCCAGCAGGAGCGCCGCCATGAGCGCCATAGACACCTTGATCACGCGGAAGAAGTGGGGGGAACTCTTGAGGTAGCCTCTTTTCATAGGTAGGGGAGCACCCCCTTGTTTTTCCTGATCCGGTAGAAGTGCAGGAAGCTGAAGCAGAGGATGCTACCGGGGACCAGCAGGATATGCAGCACGTAAAAGCGGAGCAGCGACATATTCTCCCCCACCCCGTCCGGCACCAGGATCGCCCGGATCTCGCCCCCAAGCGGCACGGTGCGGAGCAGTTCCATGCCGGTCTGGGTCGCCCAGAGGGCCAGCTGATCCATGGGAAGGAGATAGCCGGTGTACCCCTCGAAGACGGCGAGGAACAGGAGGGCGCAGCCGATGAGCCAGTTCAGCTCGCGCGGCTTCTGGTAGGCGCCGGTCAGCACCACCCGCAGCGTGTGCAGGAGGATCAGCACCAGGAAGAAATGGCTGGTAAGCCGGTGCAGGCTTCTCAGGTAGCGCCCCCCCCAGACGGACCCCTCCAGGAAGAGGATGGATTGGTAGGCCGAGGCAGGGGCGGGCTGGTAATAGAAAAGGAGCAGCAGNNGCACCACGCGCGGAAAGAGATGTTTCACGAATTCCTTGAACAAGAAAGCCTCCGCACTGCCAGGTAACTTTACTGCGCATCCGACCGATACATCCCCGGTTTCCCGGGCTCCAGCTTGGGAACCTACACCAGCACCTGGTAAAAATCCCCCTCCGTCCGCACCCGGTAGCGCTCCAGCGGACGGTCCGCCGGCCCCTTCAGGACCTTCCCCTCCCGGTCGAAGCTGCTGCCGTGACAGGGGCAGACGAGACCGGCAGGGGTCACGTTGACCGTGCACCCCAGGTGCGTGCAGACGAGGTTCAGGGCATAAACCTCTTCCCCCTGACGCAGGAGCGCCACCCGGGCTTCGCGGTAGACCAGCGCCCCGTCGGGGGGAAGGTCCCCCTTGGGCACGGTGAGGAGCGCCTTCTTCTGCCGCGTCTTCGGGGTCAGGAACTTCCCGATGAGGAAAGCCCCCGCCGCGAGCGATATTACTGCGCCGAGGAAGCTTCGACGCGTCTGACCAGGCTTTGCCATTTTTCCAGGTACGCCCTTTGATATGCCGCGCTCTTCCTCGTGAGCTGCAGGTACCTCGCAGCGCTGAAGAAGTCGCCGTTGTCGACCCTCTGGCCGGCCGTGACCCAGAAGGAGGTGAGTTTCATGCCGTCGGCCTGCAACTGGTAGATCCGGTCCCCCTCGCCTTCCTGCAGGAAACGACGCGGGTTGTCGTGGCACCCCTCGCACATAACGGTGCCGCGGCGGACCGTGTGCGGGAAGAGGGCCTTCCATTCGGCCGCCACCAGCCGGTTCTCCTCGCCCACCACCCGGTCGCCGGTCACCTCCGTGTAATAGCCGATGAACTGCGGCCGTATCGGGCTCACTTTGCCGCGCGCGTTCAGCCCCAGCGGGGGGGCGTCCTGCTTTCTCAGGTAGGCGCTCTTCACGTAGTCGTCGCCGCTGTTGTCGCGCCTTACCCGGTACAGCTCCTGCGCCTTGGAGTTGCTGAAGCGGAGGTAGAAGGTGCCGTACTCCTGCGCCGCCCAGGCGGAATGGCAGGCGTAGCACTCCAGCTTCTCCAGGTGGGCGGGGATCCTGTGCTCGATGACGCTTTTCTTCGCCTCGTGGCAATCCGTGCATCCCTTTGACGCCTTCCCGCCTGCAGCNNCCGCGCTGGTATCTGAGGCTGTCCTCGCGGGGGGCCATCCCGTAATAGTCGGTGCCGACGAAATACCCCTTGTGACAGGCGAAGCAGTCGCGGTCGCGCGGCTTGGCGAGGTCATGGCCGCTCCCGCCGTGACAGTCGGCGCAGCCGCGCAGGTGGCAGGAATTGCAGTTGTTGGCGAAGAACCCGGCATCCCCCCTCCCGAAACTCCGCGCGACGAAAGCGGCCTCCCGCTCCCTGGTCCCCATCGCGTGATCGAAGAGCCGCTCGAAGCCGCGGTGGCAGCCGACGCATCCCCTGGCGCGCTCCTTGAGCGAGGCCGGGTTTCCCAGCGTGTTCCCCTCCTCCAGGTGGCAGGAGAGACAGGGAAGTGCCGCGTGGATCCCCTTCAGGACGACCCTGTGGCAATCGGTGCAGTTTTCCCTCGCCTCGGCCGCCGCGCTAAGGGCGAGCCAGCAGGCGACGATGCAGAGAATCGTTGAGCGCACGATAGTCGAGTTCCTTTCGATAGATGGGGTCGCGCGCCTTGTCGTGGCAGACGATGCAGAGGTTGGCCGCCCATGCCCGCCGCACCTCGGCGCCGTTGAGCGGGCGGGAGTTCTCCCGGGTTATCGCGGAGTAGGCGCGGACCTTCCCCTGCNNCCCGACACCACGTGCTGGCCGAAGCCGAGAAAGGCAGGATTGCCGTGGCACTCGCCGCAGCCGACCGCCTTCTTGCCGGTGTTGTGCGAGTAGAAGGGGGCGAAGCGGAGCTGCCGCTTGCCCTTGAACCTCGCCACGTACTCGTTCCTGGAGGCGACGCCGTTCGGCTCGACCACCGTCACGAAGGTCTGGCATCCCGGCGTGACCGGGGAGATCCTGCCGCGCTGGTTCAGGGCGAGCGGGAAGGGGTAGAGCATCCGGTAGTCCTCCTTCTCGCTGAAGGCGCCCGGCGTCGCCACCCCCTTGATGTAATCCATCCCCTGCCGGCTCTTGTCGTAGGTGGTGTGGCAGCCGTAGCACTGGACCACGGTGCGCGAATGGCAGGCGTAGCACTCCATCCTGCCGTGCCCCGCCACGGTGTGCTCCGGCGTACCGGTGACCACCTTGCTTCTGAACAGCTTGCCGCTTCGCTTCCCCAGTACCTGCACCACGCCGTCCCGATAGAAGACGTTGGAGTACTTCCTCCCTTTGGCCGTCACCATCATCTTCATGCCGGGGCGCATCTGCATCCGGTAGCTTTTCGATTCCCTGACCGCCTCGTCGTTCTCCGCCGTTATCTCCCGGTACTGCGGCGGCCTCGCCCCGCCGTGGCAGTCCTCGCAGGCGATCTCGGTCTGGTGGTACATGTTCTCATAGGCGTAGCCGTCCCCCATGACGTCCCGGGAGGTGTGGCAGTCGATGCACTCCATCCCGGCCGCGGCGTGGACGTCCGGAGCTATGCGGGTGAGGTTGCGGGCGCCGCTCGCCATCGCCGGCCCCGGGAGCCCCCCCTTGCTCGGCACCATCGAGTTGTTGCCGTCGTAGAGCCCCTGGTAGGAGAGGGCGATCCTGCCGGAGCGGTTGTGGCAGCGGGAGCAGACCTTGCTATCCGGGAGCTTCTCCATGGCATGGCTCGCCGCGTAGGGCGCTTTCCCCCGCAGGGCCGGCTCCGCCCCCCGGTAGGTCGCGTCGTCGTTGTAGGGGAAGTGGCAGGCGGCGCACCCCGCGGCGTGGCTCGCGCCGAAGACCTCGCCGGTCTGCTGCGCCACGTGGCACTGGGAGCAGAACTTCCGGTACAACTCTCCGGAGATGTGGTCGAGCTGGGCCACGGGTTCCAGGTTGCGGGCCATGCCGCGCGGGTCGTAGACCTCCCCTCCCCTGCTGCTGAAGAGCCGGTCCTGCGGCCCCTCCCAGGTGAGGTTCGTGTTCTTGATCATGCCGGTGGCGGTGTACATCAGGTTGGACTTCATCCGCTCCAGCTGGTAGCGGTGGCAGGAGCCGCAGCTCTTCTCCCAGTGCTCCGGCGCGGCCGGGTTCTTCGCGCCGTGCATGCCCAGGTGGGAAGAGTTCTTGTTCTTCTCCTTCGGATTGCCGCCATGACACGTGACGCAGTCGGGGTGGCTCTCGGAGACCTTTTCGAGCTTCGGGTGGCAGGCGACGCACTCGCTGATCCCGGCGCCGCGGGCGGAGCAGCCGACCACGGCCAGGAGCGCCGCAAGCAGGAGAACCGGAATAGCGCGACGTACAGTTCCCGCCCCCGGAGGGGGAGGGCTGGGGAGGGGGCAGCCCGCACTGCTCCTCGCAGGAGCGATCCCCCCTCCCGGCGTCCCCCCGCCGGGGGGGGCCGTATGGCAAAACCCGTATCTCGTCATGGCGCCCGTAGCCGGTTCGTTAGTAGCTGCGCGCATTATAGTGAAGTTAACCCGCTTCTACAAAACCTTTCATGAGGCAAATGAAAAAAACGGCCGGCGTCGCTAGACACCGGCCCATATCAAGGTTCCAACCCTTTGTCGGTACTACTGTGCGATCTGTTGCTCTTGCTTCCTCCTCCCGCAGGGAGAGGGGAACTTAAAACTGCAGACGGTGCTGCCGGTTCTTTTCCCGCCCGGCACCCCGCCCCCCTCCGATGAGACCGCAGCGGAAGCTGACGGGGCTCCCGTTGTCGCTTCGCACTACTTGCCGCTTTTGCTGATGCTGACCGTCTTGCTGAACTCGCGCCACAGGAACGGGTCGCCGTTCGGCGTTCCGAAGGGGAGGTACCATAGCTTCACCTCGACGTCGAGATCGTAGGCCGACGGCTTGTTCACCGTCTTGCCGCTCTCCTCCACCTCCGTGAGCGGATACATGATGTCGAAGCGCTCCTTGACCGTTTTTCCCGGCGGCAGACCGGTGTCCTCGATCAGGCCGCTCTTTTCGTAGGGGCCGCGCCCCATGCGGTCGCCGCGGGCAAGCTGCTGCGGCACCGGCATGTAGATCTTTTCCTGGTTGAATACTTCCTTGCCGTCCTTCGTCTTTGCTATGACCGACAGAACCAGTCGGTTGGGGGTCGGTCAGCCGTCGGGTATGGAGTGACCGGAACGGTTCACCATCTCGACCTTCACCACCGCCTTNNCTGCCCGACTTCCGCCTTGTAGGCCCAGAGGTAGCTCCCGTAGGAGGTGCAGCACTGGGTAGGTTCGTCAAGCTCGAGGTTCGGTCCCAGGCCGTGGCACTGCCCGCACTGGATCGCCTCGCTCATGATCGGGCTTTCCGCCATCTTGGGGAACTTGTCCGCGGGGTGGTCGCCCCCCTTCGAGCCGTACACCACGCCGGCCTTGGGATAGCCGTCCTGCCATTTGTGCGTGATCGCGTTCCTGTTATGGCAGATCAGGCAGTTGATGCTGACACTTTTGAGCTTTTCCTCGTACTTCGCGACCGCTTCTTTGTCCTTCTTCTTTTTCGCGTCCTTCCAGCTGTAGAGGGTCGACACCAGTTCCTGGGCGACGGAGTCCTCGGCATCCCTCAACTGGGGGAGGTGGCACTTGGCGCAACCCATCAGGTGCTCGACCTTTACGTCCTTGGGACTCTTCACACCCGAATACGGCTCCTCCATCAGGCCGTTCTCGATGGTGGTCATGATGGTCATGGCTGTCCGCGCCGTGCCGAAAATGGAGCGTGAGTGGATCGACTTCTGCGACTGCTCGTGCTGCTCCTGGTGGCACTCCACGCAGGAACTCGAATCGTACATCTTCGCCAGTTCGGCGAGAGTCTTAGCCTTCCCCGACTTGGCGGCGATGGTCTCCTTCCACCCTATGCCGGCCTTTTCGGCAAAGCAGGGGGTCGCCAGCACGCCCATGAGCAGGGCCACGAGCGCGCCTCGCGCTGTAATTCTTCGCATGGTTACCTCGTAAAATGGATGCATGAAAATTTAGAAGCTCAGCAACCCTGCATTTCGTCCGCGTCCGCCTCGTTCAGGGTCATCGGGGAGTCCACCTTGATCTTCGCGGCCTTGGCCTTGCCGAACTTGAGCGTCACGTTGTTTCCGTCCACGGCGACCACCTTGGGGGAGCCCCCGGCGGCCGAGACGTTCCCACCTTTCTTGGCCCAGGCGGGAGGAGCCCCCTCGAGAGCCACGGTCACCTGGTCACCCTCGACCTTGGTCACCTTGCCCATGCAGGGTCCTGCCGCGAATGCGGCTGTTGTCAGGCTTGCCGTCATGATGGCAGCGGCAATGAGGGCCATCGTTTTTTTCAACATTCCTTCCTCCTTTAAACGTT
>DNJC01000137.1:6937-7923 GCA_003490025.1 Geobacter sp.
CCGCCGCCGTACCAGTCGATTCTCTGGTCGAATACGCCGTTCAGCTCGGCAAAGCGCCACCGCTCGTACCTCACGAAGAACTGCAGCGGCATGTTGGGGAGCATGTAGCCCGCCTTGACGTAGTAGCCGTTCTTCTCGCCGTTGATGCCCGACACCAGCGCATCCGCCGCGGCGCCCCCCAGGTAGGCGTCGTCGAGGTCGATGTCCTCGTAGGCTGCCGAGGCGGTCAACGTGCCTATCCCCGTGAGGGGGTACTCGACGAAGGCGTCCACGGTCCAGGCCTTGTAATCCTTCTTGTCGCTTCTCGACACCGTGTTGCCGTAGGCGACTTCAGGCTCGAACTGGTAGGCGGCCCCAACGGTGGCGACCTTCTTCTTGCCGAGGTAGGTCCCCTTGTAGCCGTAGTCGTTCTCGGGGTCGAGCAGCGTCGCGTGAACGCGGGCCGAGTAGCGGAAGTTGGAGGCCGGGGCGGTCACGCCGGAGACCGCCTTGCGCCCTTCCATGACGTCAACGCGGTACTGGAACATGTCGTTGTAGAGGTTACCCCAGACCGCCACACCGGTGTCGCGGGTGGTGGTGAAGGGGGCGCGGATGAAGAGCGAGCGGTCCAGGGTGAGCGGTGCCTCGCACGCCTCCAGGTTCTCACGGGAGAGGTTGTACTTGAACTTCCCGACGTTCACGCGCAGGGCGTCGTTCACCCGGAAGCGCATTACCGCGTCCAGGATCTGGAATTCCGAGCCCTGGTCGGTGTCGGCTACGTCGAGCGGGGTGATGTTGGCGTCGTCGATGTACTCGGTCTGCACGTACAGCGACATGTTGTCGCCGTACTTGCCCATCAGGGCCAGGCGGTTGCGACGGAAGTTGAAGTTCATGGTGCTGTCGTCGTTGTTTTCTCCGGACCCGGTGTCGCGGACCGTCATCTGGAACTGCCCCTTGTAGTCGATCTGGAGCGCCCCCTCGTCGTTGGGGCCGAAGGTCATCTTGGG
>DNJC01000062.1:0-2546 GCA_003490025.1 Geobacter sp.
GTCGAGAAGCTGAACATCTGGACCAAGGCGCCGGACCTCTCGCACTGGCAGCAGGTCGTCTCCAAGCTGACCAACCCGGGGAGCGGGGAGGTGCGCATCGCCGTGGTCGGGAAGTACGTCGACCTGAAGGAATCGTACAAGTCCCTTTCCGAGGCGCTCACCCACGGCGGCATCGCCAACGACTGCCGCGTCAACCTCGTCTACCTCGACTCGGAGAAGATCGAGGAGGAAGGGGCGGCGAACTTCCTGCGCGACGTGGACGGCATCCTGGTGCCGGGCGGCTTCGGCGAGCGCGGCACGGAAGGGAAGATCAAGGCGATCGAGTTCGCCCGTGTCAACAAGGTGCCGTTCTTCGGCATCTGCCTCGGCATGCAGATGGCGGCAGTCGAGTTCGCGAGGAACGTCTGCGGACTTCCCGAGGCGTTCTCCAGCGAGTTCAAGCCGGTATGCCAGAGCCCGGTGATCCACCTCATGGAAGAGCAAAAAGGTGTGGACAAGAAGGGCGGGACCATGAGGCTCGGCGCCTATCCCTGCTCCCTCACCAAGGGAACCTTCGCCCAGAAGGCCTACGGCGCCACCGAGATCTCCGAGCGCCATCGCCACCGCTACGAATTCAACAACGCCTTCCGCTCCCAGATGATCGAGAAGGGGATGGTGATCTCCGGCGTGTACAAGGAAGGTGACCTGGTCGAGATCGTCGAGCTTCCGGATCACCCGTGGTTCCTGGGGTGCCAGTTCCACCCCGAGTTCAAGTCCAAGCCGCTCAACCCGCATCCGCTCTTCAAGGCGTTCATCGGCGCCACCAAGGCAAGCAAAACCAAAGGATAAGACGCATCACGCAAAGCCGCAAAGACGCAANNAAAAAAAACAAGGCAACTGCTTTGGGTTAAACCAAAAAGCCTGTTGCCTTGGCCTTTATCCCATTCATCCCCTTCATCCCTGTAAATAGAATTCGTTTTTTGCGCCTTTGCGTCTTTGTGAGCGGAGCGAACGAGCGTGAGGCGATTATAGGAGAACATATGACACGTGAGATCACCGTAGGTGGAGTGAAGATCGGGGGAGGCAGGCCGCTCGTGCTTGTCGCAGGCCCGTGCGTGATAGAGAACGAGACCGCCACCCTGCGCCATGCCGAGAGGCTCATGAGCATCTGCAACGGGATCGGCATGCCTCTCATCTTCAAGGCGTCCTACGACAAGGCGAACCGCACCTCGGTGACCGCCTTCAGGGGACCCGGCATGCAGGAGGGGCTCCGCATCCTCGCCAAGGTCAAGGAGTCTCTCGGGGTTCCGGTCCTCTCGGACATCCACTCCATCGAACAGGTCGCTCCCGCGGCGGACGTGCTGGACGTGCTGCAGATCCCGGCCTTCCTCTGCCGCCAGACCGACCTCCTCGTCGCCGCCGCCAACACCGGCAAGGTGATCAACGTGAAGAAGGGGCAGTTCCTGGCGCCGTGGGACATGCAGAACGTGGTCGGCAAGCTCCGCTCCTGCGGGAACGAGAACATCATCCTGACCGAGCGCGGGGCGAGTTTCGGCTACAACAACCTGGTGGTCGACATGCGCAGCTTCCCGATCATGCGCAGCACCGGTTTCCCGGTCATCTTCGATGCCACCCACAGCGTGCAGCTGCCGGGAGGGCAGGGGACCTCGTCCGGCGGGCAGCGCGAGTACGTCGAGTTCCTCTCCCGTGCGGCGGTCGCGGCCGGCGTGGACGGCGTGTTCATGGAAGTGCACGAGGAGCCGGAACAGGCGCTTTGCGACGGGCCCAACTCGGTCCGCCTGGACGAGCTGCCGCAGCTTCTCAAGAAGCTCAAGGCCATCGACGCCATCGTCAAGCAGTAAAGCATCCGTCTCACGCGAAGGCGCAAAGACGCAAAGAAAGGCAAAACAAAGGCTTAGGTTCGCTCGAAGCTTTTGTTTTGCCTTTCGGGTATAAGCTGTAGTATTTTGAGCCGCTCTCTGCGCCTTGAGTGAGCAAGGCTGACTCGCGTGAGGAGGTTGTCATGAACGAAAGCGATAGACGTTTCATAGAAGAACTCTTCCAGAAGCAGGGCCAAAAATTCGAAGAGCGGTTTCAGCAACAGGACCAGAAATTCGAGCAGTTGGAAGAGCGGCTCCAGAAGCACGATGGCAAATTTGAGCAGATTGAAGCACTCATTCAAAAACAGGCCTATGAATTTCATCACTCCGTCGATCTACTTGTGGAACACTTCGATCACAAGATCGATCTGTTAGCGGAGGGGCAGCAGATGCTCGCCGAGCGGTTGGACCGGGTTGAAGAGGGGCTCAAAGAAGAACTCACCAAGGTTGATCGTCGAGTGACGCATGTTGAGGCGGACCTCGCCGCACACCGGGCCGACCCCGATGCGCACAGTGGCGCATACTGCGTAAAAGAGAGCGATGTCTAGTTTTTGCCACAAGCAGTTTATTTAAGGAGCGGATTTTGATTTTAGAAGAAGCGAGAAGGGTGATAAGGGTCGAGGCGGAGGCGCTGCTTAACCTCGAGGCGTCGATCAACGGGGCGTTCGAGCAGGCGGTGCAGATGAT
>DNJC01000062.1:2557-3217 GCA_003490025.1 Geobacter sp.
TCGGGCGAGACCGACGAGGTGGTGCGCATCCTCCCCATCATCAAGAGGCTCGGCGCCTCTCTCATCGCCATGGCCGGCAACCCCGGCTCGACCCTCGCCAAGAGCGGCGATATCTTCCTCGATATTTCCGTCAAGGAAGAGGCGTGCCCGCTCGGTCTCGCCCCCACCGCATCCACCACCGTGACCCTTGCCATGGGGGACGCCATCGCCGTAGCTCTCCTGGTGAGCCGCGGCTTCAAGGCCGAGGACTTCGCCATGTTCCATCCAGGAGGCGCACTCGGCAAGAGGCTTCTCCTCAAGGTCGAGGACATGATGCATGCCGGCGAGGATATCCCGCTGGTCTCGCAGGAAACGCTGATGCGGGAGGCGCTCTTCATCATCACCTCCAAGGGGCTGGGGATCACCGGCGTCACCTCGGCGGACGGCGCCTTGGTAGGCGTCATCACGGACGGGGATCTCCGGCGCGCGCTNNGCCGCGGCGCCCGTAGGCATTGTGCACCTGCACGACCTCCTGAAGGCCGGCATAGCGTAAGCCAAGGCTACAACCATACCTTTCTCGGAGTGAGGTGCTCAATGGAGGAGAAAGAACAAAACCTGTTTCACGCAAAGTCGCAAAGACGCGAAGAAAGGCGGAACCATAGGCTTTAGGGGTAAACCAAG
>DNJC01000126.1 GCA_003490025.1 Geobacter sp.
CCCTTCATCTCCACCAGGTCGACAACCCCCTTGAAGTGCTCCTCGGAGCCGATCGGGATCTGCAGGGGAACCGGGTTCGCCTTGAGGCGATCCTTGATCATCGCGATGCCGCGGAAGAAGTCGGCGCCGATCCTGTCCATCTTGTTTATGAAGGCGAGACGCGGCACGTGGTATTTGTCGGCCTGACGCCATACGGTTTCGGACTGCGGCTCAACGCCACCGACCGAGCAGAACACGGCAACGGCACCGTCGAGAACGCGCAGGGAACGCTCGACCTCGATGGTGAAGTCGACGTGACCCGGGGTGTCGATGATGTTGATGCGATGCTCTTTCCAGTGACAGGTGGTCGCTGCGGAGGTGATGGTGATGCCACGCTCCTGCTCCTGCTCCATCCAGTCCATGGTAGCGGCGCCGTCGTGGACTTCGCCGATCTTGTGGGAAACACCGGTGTAGTAGAGAATACGCTCCGTGGTGGTGGTCTTCCCTGCATCTATGTGAGCCATGATCCCGATATTACGGGTCATTTCCAACGAAACCTGACGTGCCACTTACTAAACCTCCGAATTGCCTGTCTATGTCTGAATGGATACCGCTATGCTACCAGCGGTAATGAGCAAAGGCGCGGTTGGCCTCCGCCATCTTGTGCGTATCCTCGCGCTTCTTCACTGCGGAACCGCGGTTGTTGTACGCATCGAGGATCTCGCCGGCGAGCTTGTCGGTGACCGTCTTCTCGCTTCTGGCGTTGGAGTACTTCACCAGCCAGCGCATAGCCAGCGACATGCGACGCTCGGGACGCACCTCGACCGGAACCTGGTAGGTGGAGCCGCCGACCCTGCGGGATTTGACTTCCAGCATCGGCTTGATGTTGTCGAGGCACTTCTTGAGAACCTTGACCGGCTCGTCCGAAGCCTTGGCGGCAGCAATTTCCAGCGCGCCGTAGAGCGCCTTCTCCGCGGTCGACTTCTTGCCGTCCAGCATGATTATATTGATGAGCTTGGCAACCACCCTGTCACCGTATTTCGGATCCGGGAGAATCACCCGCTTTGCTACTTCTCTTCTTCTTGGCATGTCAAACCTCTCACTTATAATCGGTTACTTGGGTCTTTTTGCACCGTACTTGGAACGACTCTTCATCCGACCCTTGACGCCGACGGAGTCGAGCGTGCCGCGGACGATGTGGTAACGAACACCCGGAAGGTCTTTGACCCTGCCGCCCCTGATCAGGACGACGGAGTGTTCCTGGAGGTTGTGACCCACACCCGGAATGTAAGAAGTCACCTCTACGCCGTTGGTAAGCCTTACCCTGGCTACTTTGCGAAGTGCAGAGTTCGGTTTCTTCGGAGTTGTGGTGTAAACCCTGGTGCAAACGCCCCTTTTCTGCGGGCAGCTCCTGAGCGCCGGAGCAGTGGATTTTTCACCCTTTGACTCCCGACCGTGACGAATAAGCTGATTGATAGTTGGCATACATTCCTCTCACGCGTTGCTACCCGGACAGGGGGATCCCCTGCGGAAGCGACGAAAATAGCAACTTCGACTGCGCTTGTCAAGTTTTATTTGAAAAAAAGTGGAGAAACCGGCCGCAGGAGAGGGGGAGAGTTCACCCCTCACCTGCAGCCGGAAGTGCGATTAGGCTTCTTCTTCGTAGACTTCTTCATCCTCCGGCTCGACCTGCTCCGGAATGATTACTGGCTCCTCAGCAACCATGCGAAGGTTGCGGTAAAGAGCCAATCCCGTACCCGCCGGGATCAGACGGCCCATGATCACGTTCTCTTTGAGACCGCGAAGACTGTCTACCTTACCCTCAATGGAGGCCTGTGTCAACACTTTTGTTGTCTCCTGGAAGGAGGCAGCAGAAATAAATGACTCGGTAGACAGGGAGGCTTTCGTTATGCCGAGGAGCAGTGACTCGGCGGTCGCCGGGCGGCCGCCTTTGTCCATCGCCTTCTCGTTTTCTTCCTCGAACACGTAGCGCTCGATCTGGTCGTCGATGAGCAGGTTGGTGTCGCCCACTTCCTTGACCCTGACGCGACGCAGCATCTGACGGACGATCGTCTCGATGTGCTTGTCGTTGATCTTGACGCCCTGGAGCCGATACACCTCCTGCACCTCGTCGACCAGGTACTTGGCCAGTTCCTTCTGGCCGAGCACGCGGAGGATGTCGTGCGGGTTGGAGGAGCCGTCCATGAGCGCCTCGCCGGCACGGACATGGTCGCCTTCGTGAACGCTGATGTGCTTCCCTTTCGGGATCAGGTATTCCTTGGGCTCGCCCATTTCCGGGGTGACGATGACCTTGCGCTTCCCCTTGGCGTCCTTGCCGAAGGAGACCACGCCGTCGATCTCGGTGATGACCGCGAAGTCCTTCGGTTTCCTCGCCTCGAAGAGCTCGGCGACCCGCGGCAGACCACCGGTGATGTCCTTGGTCTTGGTGGTTTCGCGCGGGATCTTGGCGATGACGTCGCCCGCGTTCAGCATCGCGTCTTCCATCACGTTGATGTTGGAGCCGACCGGCAGGTAGTAGCGCGCCAGGAGGCTCTCGCCGACCTTGGCGGTCTTGCCGCTCTCGTCCTTGATCGTGATGCGGGGGCGCTTGTCGGCGTCGCGGGTCTCGATGATGACCTTGCGGGAGAGGCCGGTGACTTCGTCGACCTGCTCCTCCATGGTGACGCCCTCGATGATGTCCCCGAACTTGACCCGGCCGGAGATCTCGGTGAGGATCGGCATGGTGTACGGGTCCCACTCGGCGATCGACTGGCCGGCGATGACCTTCTCGTCCGGCTGCACCTTGATCTTGGCGCCGTACACGACGGAGTACTTCTCGCGCTCGCGCCCGGTCTCGTCCACGATGGCGAGTTCGCCGTTGCGGTTCATGACGATCGGGTGGCCTTCCGAGTTGATGACGTAGTTGATGTTGATGAACTTGGCGCGACCCTCGTTCCTTGCCTCCAGGGAGGTCTGCTCGGCGCGACGGGAAGCGGTACCGCCGATGTGGAAGGTACGCATGGTCAGCTGGGTGCCCGGCTCGCCGATGGACTGGGCGGCGATGACGCCGACCGCCTCGCCGCGGTTCACCAGGTGGCCGCGTGCCAGGTCGCGGCCGTAGCACTTGGCGCAGATGCCGCGGCGGCTCTCGCAGGTGAGAACGGAGCGGATCTTGACCTTCTCGAGACCTGCGGCCTCGATCCTGGCCACCAGGGTCTCGTCGATCTCCTCGTTGGCCGGAACCAGCACGTCGCCGGTGACCGGGTCGAGGATGTCGTCGAGCGCCACGCGGCCGAGGATACGGTCGCCGATGTGCTCGATGATCTCGCCCCCCTCGGTGAGGGAGGAGACGGTGAGGCCGTCGATGGTGCCGCAGTCCTTCTCGGTGATGATGGCGTCCTGCGCCACGTCGACCAGACGGCGGGTGAGGTAACCGGAGTTCGCCGTCTTGAGCGCGGTATCGGCCAGGCCCTTACGTGCGCCGTGGGTCGAGATGAAGTACTGGAGCACGGTGAGACCTTCGCGGAAGTTCGCCGTGATCGGGGTCTCGATGATCTCGCCGGAAGGCTTGGCCATGAGTCCCCTCATGCCTGCCAGCTGGCGGATCTGCTGGGCGGAACCCCTTGCGCCGGAGTCGGCCATCATGTGGATCGCGTTGAAGGAGGGAACCTTCACTTCCTTGCCGTCCGGATCGTTGATGGTGTCGCGGGAGAGGTTGTCCAGCATCTCCTTGGCGATGTCCTCGGTCGATTTCGCCCAGATGTCGATGACCTTGTTGTAGCGCTCGCCGTCGGTGATCAGACCCTCGGTGTACTGGTTCTGGATCTCCTGGACTTCCTCGGTGGCGCGGTTGATGATGGCCGGTTTCCCTTCCGGGATGACCATGTCGTTGATCGAGATGGAGATGCCCGCCTTGGCGGCGTAGCGGAAACCGATCGATTTCAGCTTGTCCGCGAGGATGACGGTCTCCTTGTTGCCGGCCAGACGGTAGCAGATGTCGACCAGGTTGGAGAGTTCCTTCTTGGTCATCACCTTGTTGATCGCCGTGTACGGCACCGCGTCCGGGAGGATCTCCCGCAGCAGCACGCGGCCGGTGGTGGTCTCGATCAGGGTCGGCTTCTCGTCGGAGACGAGGTTCTTCATCCTCACCTTGATCCGTGCCTGCAGGTGGATCTCGCCCGCATCCCAGGCGATGTTCACCTCGTCGATGGAGGCGAAGATCTTCCCTTCACCCTGGGCGAAGTGCTTGTCGCGGGTCATGTAGTAGATCCCGAGAACCATGTCCTGCGACGGCACGATGATCGGCTTGCCGTGTGCCGGCGAGAGGATGTTGTTCGTGGACATCATGAGCACGCGGGTCTCGACCTGGCTCTCGACGGAGAGCGGGAGGTGGACCGCCATCTGGTCACCGTCGAAGTCGGCGTTGAAGGCGGTGCAGACCAGCGGGTGGAGCTGGATCGCCTTACCCTCGATCAGCACCGGCTCGAAGGCCTGGATGCCGAGCCTGTGCAGGGTCGGGGCGCGGTTCAGCATGACCGGGTGCTCCTTGATGACCTCCTCAAGGACGTCCCAGACCTCCGGCTTTTCCTTCTCCACCATCTTCTTGGCGCTCTTGATGGTGGTGACGAAACCACGCTCCTCGAGCTTGTTGTAGATGAACGGCTTGAAGAGTTCGAGCGCCATCTTCTTGGGAAGGCCGCACTGGTGCAGGCGGAGTTCCGGGCCGACGACGATGACGGAGCGGCCGGAGTAGTCGACGCGCTTGCCGAGGAGGTTCTGACGGAAGCGGCCGGACTTGCCCTTCAGCATGTCGGAGAGCGACTTCAGCGGGCGCTTGTTCGGGCCGGCGATGGCGCGGCCGCGGCGGCCGTTGTCGAACAGTGCGTCGACCGCCTCCTGCAGCATGCGCTTCTCGTTCCTGATGATGACCTCGGGGGCCTGCAGCTCCATCAGGCGCTTCAAGCGGTTGTTCCGGTTGATGACGCGGCGGTACAGGTCGTTCAGGTCCGAGGTGGCGAAGCGGCCGCCGTCCAGCGGGACCAGAGGGCGGAGTTCCGGCGGCAGCACCGGGATGCACTCGAGGATCATCCACTCCGGCTTGTTGCCCGAGTTTTTGAAGGCCTCGATGACCTTGAGGCGCTTGGCGGTCTTCTTGCGTTTCGCCTCGGAGGTCGCCTCCTGCATCTCGATACGGAGCTGCTCGGAGAGCGCGTCCAGGTCCATGGAGGTGAGGCAGGTGCGGATGGCGGCTGCGCCCATGCCGGCCTCGAAGCCGCCGTTATGCTCTTCCAGCGCCTTCTGGTACTGGTCCTCGGAGAAGACCTGGCCGAAGGGGAAGCCGGTGTTCTTCGGGTCGGTGACCACGTAGGCCTCGAAGTAGAGCACCTTCTCGAGGTCCTTCAGCGTGATGTCCATCAGGTTGCCGATCCTGGACGGGAGTGACTTCAGGAACCAGATGTGGGCCACCGGGGTGGCGAGGTCGATGTGTCCCAGGCGCTCGCGGCGGACCTTGGACGGGATGACCTCGACGCCGCACTTCTCGCAGACGATGCCGCGGTGCTTCATGCGCTTGTACTTGCCGCAGTTGCACTCGTAGTCCTTGGTCGGTCCGAAGATCTTGGCGCAGAAGAGGCCGTCGCGCTCCGGTTTGAAGGTACGGTAGTTGATGGTTTCGGGCTTCTTCACTTCCCCGAAGGAGCGCTCGCGGATCTTGTCCGGCGAGGAGATCGAGATCTTGATCGAGGAGAAGTGGAGCGGGTCCTTCGGCTTATCGAAAAAATTGAAAATGTCTTCCAAAGTATTTTCCTCCTGTTATGTGTAGGAGTTTCTTAATCAGTTAGCAGCGTCCGACCGTCCGACCGTCGGACCTGTCGGACTAGTCCGACAAGTCTGACCGGTCCGACGTCCGACCAGCCTAGTCCTCGTCGCCTTCCAGCAGTTCGACGTCGAGACCCAGGGACTGGAGTTCCTTGATGAGGACGTTGAACGACTCCGGCAGACCCGGCTCCAGGGTGTGCTTCCCTTTGACGATCGCCTCGTACATCCTGGTGCGCCCCGCCACGTCGTCGGACTTGACGGTGAGGAATTCCTGCAGCGCATAAGCGGCGCCGTAGGCCTCCATCGCCCAGACCTCCATCTCCCCGAGCCTCTGCCCGCCGAACTGGGCCTTGCCGCCCAGCGGCTGCTGGGTGACCAGCGAGTAGGGACCGATGCTCCTGGCGTGGATCTTGTCGTCGACCAGGTGGTGCAGCTTCAGCACGTACATGATGCCGACGGTGACCTTGTGCATGAAGGCGTCGCCGCTCTTGCCGTCGTACAGGGTGACCTGTCCGGTGGTCTCGAAGCCGGCATGCTTCATCATCGCCTGGATCGACTCCTCGCTGGCCCCCTCGAAGACCGGGGAAGCCATCGGGATACCGCGCTTCAGACGCTTGGCCACGTTGACCAGCTCCTCGCCTTCCAGCTTGTCGAGGAACTTGTCCATGTCGGGGTTGTCGTAGGCGCCCTTCAGGAAGCGCTTGATCTCGTCGTGCGGAGAGTTCTTCTCGAGGAACTCCTCGACCTTCCACCCCAGGCCGCGTGCGGCCCAGCCGAGGTGGGTCTCGAGGATCTGACCCACGTTCATACGGGACGGAACGCCCAGCGGGTTCAGCACGATCTCGACCGGACGACCGTCTTCCATGTACGGCATGTCTTCTTCCGGCAGGATCCTGGAAACGACACCCTTGTTACCGTGGCGGCCCGCCATCTTGTCGCCGACCTGGAGCTTACGCTTGATCGCGATGTAGACCTTCACCATCTTGATGACGCCCGGCGGCAGGTCGTCGCCGCGACGCAGCTTCTGCACCTTGTCGTCGAAGACGTACTTGATGATGTCGATCTGCTGGTTCAGCGTGGAGAGCGTCTGGGCCACCTTCTCGTCGACGGTGTCGTCGTCGGCGATGGAGATCTCGTCCCAGCGGTCCATGGAGAACGACTTCAGCATCTCCTCGGTGATGGCCGCCCCTTTCGGGATCAGCACCTTGCCGTCGGTCCCTTCTATTTTCACGGCGGCGGTCTTGCCCACCAGGAGTTTCTTCAGCTTGCCGATGGCCGAATCGCGGATGATCCGGATCTCGTCCTGCTCGTCCTTACGGAGACGCTGCTCCTCGGCCTTCTCGATGATCTCGGTACGGGCGTCCTTGTCGGCGCCCTTGCGGGAGAAGATCTTGGCGCCGATGACGGTCCCCTCTACCCCCGGCGGAACGCGCAGCGAGGTGTCGCGCACGTCGCCTGCCTTCTCGCCGAAGATGGCGCGCAGCAGTTTCTCTTCCGGGGAGAGCTGGGTCTCGCCCTTGGGAGTGATCTTGCCGACCAGGATGTCGCCCGGGCGGACTTCCGCGCCGATCCTGATGATGCCGGACTCGTCCAGGTCCTTCAGGGTCTCTTCGCCCAGGTTCGGGATGTCGGAGGTGATCTCCTCCTTGCCGAGCTTGGTGTCGCGGGCCACGGCCTCGAACTCCTCGATGTGGATCGAGGTGTAGCGGTCGTCTTTTACCAGGCGCTCCGAGATGAGGATGGAGTCCTCGTAGTTGTAGCCGCCCCACGGCATGAAGGCGACCAGGACGTTCTGGCCCAGGGCCAGCTCGCCCATGTCGGTCGAGGGACCGTCGGCGATGATGTCGCCTGCCGTCACGTGATCGCCCACCTTCACCACCGGCCTCTGGTTGATGCAGGTGTTCTGGTTGGACCTGGCGAACTTGATCAGGTTGTAGATGTCNNTCCCTTGCCACGACGCGCTCCATGCCGGTACCGACCAGCGGGGAGTCGGCGCGCAAGAGAGGTACCGCCTGGCGCTGCATGTTGGAACCCATCAGTGCGCGGTTCGCGTCGTCGTTTTCGAGGAACGGGATGAGGGAAGCCGCGACGGAGACGAGCTGCATCGGGGCGACGTCCATCAGTTCCAGTTCGTCGCGTCCCACGAGGACGAACTCGCCGGACTTCCTGGCCGAGATGTAGTCGGCGGCGAAGCGGCCGTTCTCGTCGATCTCGGCGTTGGCCTGGGCGATGGCGTG
>DNJC01000073.1:0-385 GCA_003490025.1 Geobacter sp.
TGTGGATTCAGGTGGACTGGACCATTCCCGTAAGCGGAGCGCCCAAAGGGTTCACCCCGATGCTCCTGCCGGAGGGCCACCTCCGGACGATATTGACAGCCACACGGGTGGCCGGTGCGGTACTGGTGGTGCCGCTCATGGAGGAACTCTTCTGGAGGTCCTTCCTGCTACGCTACCTGGTCGATGCGGATTTCGAATCGGTCCAGTTGGGGCGCTTCACCTGGGGTTCCTTCATCATCACAACGATTCTCTTCGGCCTGGAGCACCACCTTATCGCAGCGGGCATGATAGCCGGAGCGATATACAGCGTCATCCTGTACCGGACCCGCAGTCTCGCCCAATGCGTTCTCGCCCACGCGGTCACGAATCTGGCACTGTCCTGCTA
>DNJC01000073.1:527-2827 GCA_003490025.1 Geobacter sp.
GGGGTTGGTGGGTAGGTAGGGGGCAATAACGCAGAAAGGGGCGGTCCGAAGACCGCCCCTTTCTGAGGGGACACTGTTAACTATGTTTTAAACTTTCTGGCGGCGTTTCCCGTAGATGGCAAGCCCGAGGAAGCCAGCACCCAGGAGCACCATAGTGCCGGGTTCCGGAACCGGGTTGTGGGGGATATTGGGCTCGGTAAGAGCCGTGCCGTACTGGAAGCTCACGTCGCTGATCGAGTCGGTGTCGAGGCCTGTAGCACCGGTAAGAGTAAAAACGACGCTGTTGAGTATCAGGCCAAATTGCCCGGTCACCGCCGTGTTGCCGGTGGTAGTGTCGTCGCCGGCGGAAGTGATCCCGTACTGAAGACCGTCAACGCCAGCCGGACCCTGGAGGTTTGCGAGGCCAAAGTTTGCACCGCCGAAGATGCCGAGCCCTGAGCTGCTGAGACCTGCGCTTGCGCCAAGCGGTGCACCGCTTAAACCGGAACCGTAAGCCCATTCGCCACCGACGTCTCCGCCATTGGTCGGTCCGAAGAATACAGTGCTGCCGCCGGCAAGCATGGCACTGACAGGGGTCAGTCCATTGGCGCCGCTGAAGAACAGGGCGGTCAGTATATCAGCAGGAACCAGTACATCGCTGCTGGAGGTGTTGGTGAGGGTGACAGTGAGAGTGCTGCCCGAAGCTACGAAGTTAGCAGATGCGCTCAGATTCGAGCCGTTGGTGGCAGTAAACAGCGTAGCCATCGCATTGGTCGCGAACAGACCCATCACGGCTACACAAACTATGCTCATCCTTATTTTTTTAGCGATCGCATTCATGGTGTGTCCCCTTTTCGAATTGCATACGCATTGTGACTTGGTGGTTGAACCTATTAAATACAACAACTGTGCCAGAAATAGGATATTGATATTTTAGATGCCGGCCGATCTGAAAACCTCGTAAGATTAAGGATGGGTCCCAGCTAAGAAGTTAAAGGGGCCTTTCTCCCGACTCTGAGCCTACCGACCACCCCTTGTGCAGCAAGTCATTTTGTAAAATATCCCGACATACCCTTCAATCTTTGTAAAAGCCCCCGACAGTCGTCGGAGGATCAGGCTGTGTACTCCGGGAAGGTTCTCCTCTCCGGGCCGTTGTAGTTGCCCTGAATTTTAGGCGCGCGTACAGGATCGACACCAATGGTCACCCAACCGCTTGATCGCAGGAATCTTGCGACAACTCCAGCCTCTATGAGACTGTCAAGCAGGTAGTCATGGACATAGTCATAACGGTTGTTTGTCCAATTCACTTGAACAAGCATAGCCCCTCCGTCGAACCCGGATATTCAGTACTTGCAGATGAAACAGCAAGTAAATATCTCTGTGCAATTTTCACACCCAAGGACGCGACAGGGACTGGTGCGTGCATCTTCTTGAAAGGCAACAGGAATTGGGAGTCACTTGATTTGAAGCTGCTGTGGAATGAGGAACTGCGGAGGTAAAATGGCGGGATCTAATCATTCCGGGCTCTTAGAATTGCTTCAACACTACCTGTGCCCCTTTGGAAGAGATGCTCAAGGGGGTCTCCAGGCCGGACTGCATGGAAGCGAGCGCCAGCATGTTGGCCGCTTCCTGTTTGAGATCGGGAGCATCCTCCCCGTCTTCACCCGGGGCGACAGGGCCGGACGCGGCAGAGCGGCGCAGTTGAGCAGGAAGCTCCTGCTTCCCCGCTGTTTCAGGAAGGGGTGGTGTTTGCCGTCTCTGCTGATCGGAACCGGTGCTCTTCATCTCTGCTCCCTTCGAGGTTCAGTCGGCGGGATGGCCGGCGCCATCCCGCCGCGATGTTTCTAGAACAGCTTCAGGATGGACTGGGCTGCCTGGGAGGAGAGGCTCAAGGAAGTCGTACCCAGGGACTGGCGGGTCTGCAGCATCAGCATGTTGGCCCCCTCCTCGTTCATGTCGGCGAGGGTCAGGTTGTCGGCGCCGGTCTGCAGCGTGTTGATCATGTCGTCGGTGAAGCTCTGACGAGTCGTGATTATGTTCAGGTTCGCGGCAAGGGTCTGGGTGTTGGTCCTCAGGGTCGTGATGGCGGTGTCCATCTTCGCCGTGTCGGTGGTGATGTTCGAGGTCGCCTGCCAGTTGCCGCTGGCGGCGGTGAGGCTGAGGCCGGTGGAATTGGCAAGGAAGCCGACCACGTTGAGCCTCGAGGTCGCCCCCTCGTTGAAGTTGACCGTCAGGGTGTTGATGGTGCTCAAGAGGTTCAGGCCGCGGTAGCCGGAGTCGGAGGAAATGTTGTCGATCTGGCTGCGGATGGTGTCGTACTG
>DNJC01000073.1:2853-12076 GCA_003490025.1 Geobacter sp.
AGTTGGTCGGGTTGTCCAGCGCGCTGTTGACCCGCTTGCCGGAGGAGATCCTCTGCTGGGTCCTGTTCAGAAGCTGGCTGGTGTTCTGCAGATAGAGCAGGTTGGTTCTCATGCCTGTGGTCAAGGAAATATCACTTACTGTCATGGCGTTTCTCCTTTTCTGGGCGACCCGGCTTTCTGCCGGTGGTTTTCCAACCTATCGAGCCCCCCGGGGCAGAGAACAGGCAGCAAAGTGGCCAGTTTTGCCTGCCCGTTGTTTCCGCCGGGCATGCCTAGCGTGTCGGCAGCGCATATTATATCTAAAGATTTTTTAATTTGTAAAAGATAATTTTAAGGAAGGCGATGGAGAAGAGCTTGTAGGAGCGGCATTCCTGCCGCGATGACACTGCGGCTATCGCGGCAGGAATGCCGCTCCTACAGGTGTTCTAGCGGAAGATTACTGCCGCTGCACCGGCCGGCAGAAAGGAGGGAGGCCCCGCTAGGGGGCCTGTTGGGTCAGATCGACGGAGACTTTGCGGTCGGCGGCAGCGGCGGTTCCTTTGCGGCGGTTGGACCCGCCGGCAAAGGCAAGGAAGCCGTACTTGCCGTAATGGGTGATCTTAGGCGCGTACTGCGAAGCGGCGGATTCGGAGAGCGGCAGGAAAAGCGCGGCCACCTTCCCCGGGGCCTGCGGCCTGGCCAGCACCAGGAGGAGAAGCCCATCGGGCCCGGCGAAGGAGGAGCCGTCCAGCTTGAAGCCATCCGCCTCCAGCCTGACGCCGTCCGGAAGCCGCGGCAGGAGGGAACGGCTTTTCGGCACCCCGCAGAAAACAAGATCGGAACTGCCGGCGGCACCGGGATCGAGCCGTCCCTCGTCGATGAGCGGAGCGCTCTCCTGGGAGAGCGAGGCGAGGAGGGCCTTGAAGGTCCCGGCTGCCGCCTTGCAGTTCTCCGTCACTACCCCTATCACTTTGTCCGATCCCTTTATGCTGTTCACCGTTGCAGGGATCTCGCCGGGGGAAAGGACACGGAAAACCTCGGCGTCGGGGTCGAGAAGAAGCCGCTTTGGGAGGGTCGGGCTCGACAGGGAGAACCGGGTATGCTCCCCGGCGACGCTGACGACCTCCTTGGTCTCCCCCCCCTCGCTCTCCAATCTGAGCGGCACCGCCAGCCTGAACGGCGCAGGGTCTTGCGCGATGTCGCCGGTGACGGTCCACCCCTTCCCCTCGCGACGGGTGGTGACGCCGGCAAGGGAGAGGCGGGGCCCGCCGCTGCGCGTCAGCCACTGCTTGACAGACGGACCGAACTCCTTGCCGGAACTGCGCGAGAAGGCGGCGGTGAAGTCGCTCCAGGTGGCGGAGCCGTACATGTGGGTGCGGCAAAGCTGACGCAGCGCCTCGAAGAAGGGGGCGTCACCGATCTCCCTGCGGATCATGTGGAACAGCATCGCCCCCTTGCCGTAGCCGATGGAGCGGGAGGCGGGATCGCTGCGGCCTGTGAAGGAGGAGAGCGGAAAGTCGGAGCCGGCGGAGACGAGCGAGGCGTAGTCGATCAGCAGTTGCCGGCGGTACTCGATCCCCTCCGCCTGGGAGCGCCGTTCCTTCAAGAGGTAGTCGGCGAGGTAGGTTACCAGCCCCTCGGACCAGTTCCCCTCCGCCAACTCCGGCTCGATGCCGTTTCCCCACCAGGAGTGGGCGATCTCATGGGGAAGGCTCGTGTCGGGTATGAAGGGAAGCCGGATCACGCTCCCCCCCAAAAGGGTGAAGGAGGGGAATCCATAACCGGTGGGGAAGAAATTCTCGACCACGGCGTACTTCTCGAACGGGTACGGCCCGAAAAGCTCCTGGTAGAGGGCGAGATATTTCGCCGTGGCGTCCAGGTACCGAGCCGACAACGCGGCGTTACCCGGGAAGAGATAGCTGTAAAGGTCGATGGCGCCCAGCCGGCGATGCTCGATCCGGTAGGGGCCGGCGCAAAGAGACAGAAGACCCACCGGGCGTGCCTCCTCCCAAAGGGACCGCGTGACGACGGCGGTACTCTCCCTCGATACCAGCTTTCCGTTGGTGATAGCCTCTATCCCTGCAGGGGCGGAGATGCCGATGCTCCGCCTCGCGGGAACCTGCTGGGGGACCGGGTACCAGTAGGCCTCGCCGCCGAGGAAGGTCCCCTCCCGGGTTACGGCCCCGCGCACCCCGTAGCTCGGGTCCTCGCTGGCGGCCGGGTGCTGCGACACGGGGTCGTTGAAAGCGGCGCGCCAGGAAACGGTGACAGCCGGCGCGGCGGTCCCCGGCGGGACATTCAGGGAGAGCACCCCGCGCTGGAAGGAAAACGGGATGCTCCTTCCGGCGACGGCTACCGAGGTGACGGTGGCGCCCTGCGACAGCCTCAGCAAGGCAGCTTTTGTCCCCGCGGCATAAGTGATGACACTCTCCCCCGCCACCAGATGGCGTTCCGGTTCGAGTGTCACTGCGATATGCTGGCGCTCCACGGCCGCCGGGACAGTTTCCGCACCGGCCACTGCCGACTGGCAGAGCGACCACATCACCACGACCATGACCAGCCTCGCCAGCCGCTTCCAACCTTCCATCAAGCACCTCCCGCACAGAAATTCGTACTTCGACCCCCACGGCAAACGCCGCAGCACGGGTCCGATATCGATCAACAATGGGTTGTCCTGCGTCGCGGATTGGTGTACCCTGCCGGTCTCGAACACTCCGGCAGCATTGAAAAGCGAGGTGACCATGTCCGCAACCATAGCAGCAAGACTCTTCTTGATAGTGGCCCTGTCTGTCGTACTGCAGGGGGAGGCCTCGGCAGCTGCGGGATTTGCCCGCATGAGCGACAGACAGAACGTGAACTTTTCGCAACTGGCAAGCGACGCGGAGCGCGCCGACGTGGTCCTGATAGGCGAGGTGCACGACAACAAGGCCCACCACGATCTCCAGGCCGCCGTCATCCGTTCCCTTCTCGCCAAGAAGATCCCGATCGCCATAGGGTTCGAGACGATGCAGGCCGAAAGCCAGAAGCAGCTCGACGACTGGACCCAGGGACGCGTAAGCGAGGAGGATTTCAAAAAGGTCTTCGCCGCCAACTGGACCTACGACTGGAACCTTTACCGGGATATCTTCATACTCGCCCGGGACAACAGGATTCCCCTGATAGCCCTCAACCTCCCCAAGGAGATCGTCAAGAAGGTCTCGCGCAAGGGGTATCAGTCGCTATCGGAGCAAGAAAGGAAAAACCTCCCCAAGGGGACGACCTGCGACCTGAACAACCCGCACACCGAGTTCCTGAAAAAATCGTTCAAGGAGCTGTTTCAGAATGTCGCGAGCGGAAGGATATTCAGCTATTTCTGCGAGGCACAGACGCTGCGTAACAGCGGCATGGCGAGCAACATCAAGGAGTACACGCTGAAACACCCCGAGCGAAAGTTCATCGCCCTGGCGGGGATCTGGCACGCGGTCAAAAACGCCATCCCGGAGCAGCTGGAGCGAAACGGCAGCAAGCTCACCAGCCTGGTCATCCTGCCCGAGATAGCCGAACTCCGCAGGGAAAACGCGACAGCCGCCGAAGCGGACTACATGGTGGGAGGGGCGCCTGAAGGGTCGTTTTAGAAGAGCTTGTTCCAGTTGAACGTTGCGCCTCCGCCGTCTTTCCCGTTGCGCAGGTACCCCGACTCCCACGAGAAGGCGAGGTAGAGCGAGGAGTTCCACAGGAACCCGCTGTCAAATGCGACCGTGGCCCCTCCGCGGCGCTGCTGGCGGAAGACCACCTGGTCCACCCCCTGCACCGTCGCGCGCTCCCCCCAGAGATAGGAACCCACCAGGCTCATGTAGAGGAAGAAGGTCAGCTCGCGCCGGTACCCGAGCGATGCGGTGGCGTACGAGGAGGAGAGGACGTCGTTGTGTATCGCCCCCGTGTAGCGCGGGTGCGCCAGGTCGTCGGCTTCGCCGGGGAAGGGCGAACCGTTGATGCGAAAGGCGTTGAAGCGGTCCGCATCCCCCTCGCTGGTCTTCCCGCCGTACATGCAGAATATCACCCGGTCCCTTTCGCTTAGCCCCGGTATCCCCCCCGCCCCGACCAGGTACGCCGTCCCCTGCAGGTAGTTGCGCCGCGCAGATCCGGTCGACCCGCCGTTCAAGTCGCTCCACTTGTCCCGGTGCAGGTAATCGACGTCGAACCCCGTGGCAATCCCCTGGTGCGGAAGCTCCAGCAGGTTGCGGCGCATGCCGTCGTAGCGGGCGCGGAGCTTCGCGCCGTAGAGCACGGTATCGGGAGGGACCACGAGCCCCGGCGACGTGTCGCTGGTCCGGTCCGCGTAGAAGTAGCCGACACGCCCGAGCAGTTGGACCCTGATGTCGTTGTCGACCTGGAACGGGTGGACCGGGAAACGGACGCCGGGGCCGATCGAGCCGAGCAGCGTTCCCCACTGCAGGGATGTCGGGACGATTTCCACGTTGTCGACGATCTCCCGCTGGTCGAACGGAATGGTGTAGTTCTCGAAATGCGTGACCAGCTCCAGCGGCCCGACCGTCTTGTCGTACTCAAGTTCATTCACAAGCCCACTCACGACGTCCCGGGTACGGGCGTCGTTCCAGACCCTCCTGACATACAGGGCGCCAAAAGGGAACCCCCGGAGGTCCCCCTGCTTGGGCGCGAGCAAGCTCCCGCCGACGGTCAACGCCGTCATATGGGCACGATCGACGGGAGGTATCTTGAATCGCTCTCCCATGAACACCCCTTCTCCCGCCTCTCCCGCCAGAGGCGTGTGATAGGTTGCGTCTGTCGGCGCTTCCTCCCCCCATGCGCACTCCTTCGCGCCCAAGCAGCAGACAAAGAGGAGGGCCCAGACGCTTGCCACCGCCAAAGCGCCTCGATGCATCGCGGCAAGCCTGCATGTGCGGAAACGGAATGCGTCGGTATTTCTCATGAGCCTCTCCTTGACCGTCCTATGGTTAAAACTGTTTGGCCCAAATCCACCGGTACACTATATACGAGAACGCAACCAGCTCAAGAACATTGAGCAAATTCCTTCTTGACAGGGGATGGTTATCACTTGATATAGTTACCACAAGATAACCGGGAGGGTCAATGGAGCAGCTTACCAAGCGGCAGCAGGAAGTGCTGGAGATAGTAACGGCCTACATTAACGAATTCGGGTACCCCCCGAGCCTTCGGGAAATCGGGAAGAAGCTCTCGGTGACCGGAACACTGGGGGTGATGAAGCACCTGGACGCCCTGGAGAAGAAGGGATACCTCCGCCGGCGGGAGGGGCCTCGCGGCATCACCCTCAGGGGGCAGGCCCAGGCGGCCGCTCTTCCCATCGTGGGGGTGGTCCGGGCAGGCGCCCTCCACCCGGCCATCGAGGATGTGGAAGGGCATTTCGCCATCGACAGGTCGCAGTTGCGCGGCGGCACCTTCTTTCTGCGGGTGAAGGGGGACTCCATGATCCACGCGCACATACAGGAGGGAGACCTGGCGCTGGTGCGGCCCCAGCCGGACGCCGCCAACAAGGACATCGTGGTCGCCATGGTGGAAGGCGAGGCGACGCTGAAGAGGTTCTACCGCGAAGAAAGAAGGATCCGGCTGCAGCCGGAAAACCCGAACTACCAGCCGATATACCTCCAGGAGGGAGACGGGGAAGTCTCCATCGTCGGAAAAGTGGTTGGCATCTACCGCCAGATGGAGTAATTTCATGCAGCAATTAGCCGAAAGGATCAAGGTGGCAGCTGTCTTCGCGCCCGGCTCGCAGGTGAAGCCGGTGTGGTTCGAGTGGCGCAGCCGAAAGCACGCCGTCACCCGGATGTCCTATTTCTGGAAGGATCATCATGGCGGCGCCGCCAGGCTGCACTTCGCGGTGAGCGACGGAGATAACCTCTTCGAGCTGATGTTCGACACCTCGGACCAGAACTGGACTCTCATGGGGATCGAGCCGCAGTAACATCCTTCACTGGGATGAAGGGGCTAAGGGCGGAAGGCGGATACGGACTTTGGAATCCCAGCGCATCATACTCCACATAGACATGAACGCCTTCTTCGCCTCCGTGGAGCAGCAGTCAAACCCTGCGCTGCGCGGCAAGCCGATAGCCGTCATCGGCGCCGCCAAGAGAACCATCATCACCACCTGTTCCTACGAAGCGCGCGCCTTCGGCGTCAAGACCGGCATGAACAGCTGGGAGGCGCGGCAAAAGTGCCCCCAGCTCATCTTCGTCGTCGGCAACAACCGGAAATACACCTACACCTCCAAGCAGATCATCGCCATCATGCGCGAATACACCCCCATGGTGGAGGTGTTCTCCATCGACGAGGCCTTTCTCGACGTCACCGGCTGCCTCTCGCTGTTCGGATCGGCGGAAAGGATAGCGCAGCTCATAAAGGAGCGGATCGGGAAGGAACTCGGCCTCACCTGCTCCGTGGGGATCGCTCCCAACAAGCTCCTCGCCAAGCTCGCCTCCGACATGAAGAAGCCCGACGGGCTGACCGTGATCGCGCCGGAACGGGTCGCCCAGGTCATGGAGCGGGTGCCGATCCAGGATCTTTGCGGCATCGGGGCCAAGATGCATCAGCACCTGGCCAAGTTCGGCATCAGGACCTGTGGAGAGTTGGGGAGGTTTCCGGTCGAGATCCTGAAGAGGCACTTCGGGGTGACCGGGGAGAAGCTGCACTACATGGGGCTTGGCTTCGACGAGTCGCCGGTGATCNNAACGACATAACGGAGCGCCCGGAGATACTCATCTACCTTCTGCAGCTCTCGGAGATGGTGGGAAGGCGCGCGAGGAAATACCAGGTGGCCGGCAGGACCGTCACCCTCACCGTACGGTATGCCGACTTCACCACCTTTTCGCGGCAGCAGAGCCGGGCAAGCCACACCAACAACAGCGAGGAGATCTACCAGGCGGCGGTCAAGATCCTGCAGGGGGTGGAACTGACCCAGCCGGTCCGGCTTCTCGGGGTGAAGATAAGCAGCCTGAGGCAGCACACGGAGCAGTTGCCTCTTTTCGCNNTTCGGAAGCCTGGTGGGGAAAGAAGGAGGGTCCAAGGTGATCTCGCCGGCGTGGAAGCCGGAGGGTGTAAGGAATGTCGACGCCGATTGATTTTTTTTGCAGCTGTTAAAATCCCGGAACGCCGGTGGGGATCTGGTCCCAGTAGGTGACGCTGCCGTTGTGCCACTTGACTATCTGCACGCTCTCGTCCTGCGAGATGACGATGGCGATGGCTTGGTGCAGCTTCTGACAGAGCCGGTACGCGGCCCGGTGCCGGGTGCCGACCCCCTCGCTCAACACCGGCTCCGACTGCTCCCCTTCGGTGTCGAGCGCATGGGCCACCATGCCGACACTGTCCAGATCCCCGGATATCACCCCGCCGAACCCGAGCAGTTCCTGCCGCTTCGTGATCACCACGGCCCCGTCGACCGCCGAGAGCGCCGCTNNTCCCCGTATATCTCCGCCAGCGTGTTCATGATGCGCAGCGTCAGGCTCTGGAACCGCTGCCGCGACTCGTACTCGAGGAACTGGTACTTGATGGTTATGTACTGGTTATCTTCCAGGATCTCGTCGGCCATCTCGGGGGGAAGATAGACCAGCAGACCTCCGTGGTTGGAGTTCCTGATCACGCTTATTATGCGGCGGATCGCCTGCTGGCCTACGTTGCTGCTGAATTCCGGGTCGAGCGCCGCCCACTGCTTCGCGGCGCAGGCCCGCGCGGCCTGGTGCAGCGCCCAGGTCTCCTCGTTAAGGGCCGTGAGGCTTTGCGTGATCCATCTCGCGTTGAAGACGTCGAGGGTCGGGCAGTTGATCTGTCCCGCGTTCAGCGAGGCGATGATCTCGTCACCTATGCAGACCGAGATCTGCCCCGGTCCGGTGACGTAGACCACCAGGCTCACCGGCATGGGGGGGGAGGTCTTCCTGCCGCCGTACACCGCGTGCATCCAGCGGGTACCGGAGTGCAGCAGCCCCCAGATCTGGGCCCCCTGCGCGGGCTCCACGAACATGCCGATCAGGGTCCTGTAGAAATCGGCGGCGGGAGCCAGGCGGTGCAGCTCGTACTCGTTGAAGGGGCGCGTCCTGGAGAAGATGAGCCGGTGCATCCCGGTCGGCGGCCCCTCTTCGGCGGCGAAGAGGTACGAGTCCCTCAGGATGAGGCGGAACATGACCGGTCGCTCCTCCTCCCGCAGCAGGCTCGCCTGGTAGCAGGTCGAGAGCACCTGCTCCAGCACCCCGCGATCCGGAAGGGTGAAATCCTCGTCCGCCCTTGGGCAAACCCGCGCCACGAAGGCCTCGTCCTGCCACGTTTCATAAATGAAACTGACCAGGTCTTTGGGGTAGCAATGCCCAAACGGCAGCGGGCTGCGCGTCAAGGTTTCCCTGATGTTTCGCATGATCCTCTCCGTCTACTCCACTACAGGCACCACACCCTGATGCCGGCGGCAGCCATCTTGCGGCTGTCGTAGACCCCCTTCACGTCTATCAGCACCGGGTTCTCGACCATGAGGCTGGAGAACTTGGCCGGGGTCCACTCGAGGTACGACTTGTGCGCCACCGCCGCCACGACCGCGACCGCCGGCTGCAGCTTATCCGGATCCTTCAGCGTCACCCCGTACGCCTTCTCCGCTTCCTGCGGGTCGGCGAGCGGGTCGCACACCTGCACCTTCAGGCCGTAGTCCCGGAGTTCGTTCAGGATGTCCACCACCTTCGAGTTGCGCAGGTCCGGGCAGTTCTCCTTGAAGGTGAGCCCGAGCACGGTGACATAGGAGCCGAGCACGTGGTGCCCCGCCCTGATGATCTCCTTCACCGCGCGCTGCGCGACGAATTTCCCCATGCCGTCGTTGATGCGCCTTCCGGCCAGTATCACCTGCGGGATGTAGCCGGTCTTCTCCGCCTGATAGGTGAGGTAGTAAGGATCGACGCCGATGCAATGGCCGCCTACCAGCCCCGGCTTGAAGTTGAGGAAGTTCCACTTGCTTCCGGCTGCCGCCAGCACATCGCCGGTGTCGATCCCGAGGCGATCGAAGATGAGCGCCAGTTCGTTCATGAGGGCGATGTTCAGGTCGCGCTGCGTGTTCTCGATCACCTTCGCCGCCTCGGCCACCTTGATGGTGGGGGCGCGGTGCACGCCCGGAACGACAACCGAGGAGTAGACCGCCGCGACGACCCCGAGGGTCCTTTCGTCCTGCCCGGAAACCACCTTGAGGATGCTGGTGAAGGTGTGCTCCTTGTCTCCAGGGTTGATCCGCTCCGGACTGTAG
>DNJC01000052.1 GCA_003490025.1 Geobacter sp.
GGAGGCGTAGTCGAGGACGTCGTTGCCCGCGCCCATGAAGACGGCGACGTCCCTGCCGAAAAACATCCCCAGGAGCGTCGCCGCCACGGCCATGACGGCGCAGAAGAGGAAGGAGGCAAAGGCTGCACGTCGTGCGTCGGGCTGCTTCCCCGCTCCCCAGAGGTGGGCGATGACCACCGTCGCGCCGGTCGAAAGCCCCCAGAATACGGTCATCACCACGAAGATCAGCAGCTGCCCGAGGCCGGTGGCGGCGATGGCCGCGGCCCCGAGCCCCCCGACCATGAAGATGTCCACGATGGAGACCAGGCGCTGGAACAGTGACGACAGGAGCACCGGCATCGACAGCGCCGCCACGTTGCGGCGGATCGACACCCGTTTCCTGGCGTTTGAGAAAATCAGTTGCTTCAAGCGGGCATGCCCTCTGTCCTTCGAATCGCGGGTCTGGGAAGTACGGCAAAGCTACAGCTCGTCCAGAACTCCCTTCATGCCGAGCACGAAGTTCTTGGCTCTCCCGGACGGTGCGATGATGCCGTAGGCCATCGCTTCCTTCAGTTCCTCTTCAGTGGCACCCGCTTCCTTCGCGACCGCGAAGTGTTTCTTGAGTCAGTCCGGGCACCCGACGGCCACGGCGCACCCTACCCGTATCAATTCGCGGTACTTCGTCTCCAGGACCTCTTCATACTCATAGTCGAGAATCTTCTTGCGGATTTTCATGGCGGCCTCCATTGGTTGGGGGAAAGGAACCCTATATAACTAGCACAAAGAGGAAGCGCTGAAAACAGTAAGATGGGCTGTGATGAAGATGTTGCGAACAGGGCGGATGTGATCCGCCCCTACGGGTGAGGTTTGAGGTAGGGGGTTACGGTTTATCCGCCTCGTCGGGGGCGGCCGGTGTGCCGGTCAGGTCGGGGCCGGAGGAGCCCCGGGTCAGCTTCTTCACCGCGCGCGTCATGGTCCGTACCTGTGAGTCGAAATCGAGGTAGGCAGCGGCAATTTCCCTCTCCGCCGATTTAACCAGGGCATTCAGGGTTCTTTCCGCCCTGTCCAACTCCTTCTTGTATTCTTCCAGTTGATCATCCATGTTCATGAGCATATTTTCGAGTATCCAACGCCTGTTTGAAGGGGTCAACGAACAATTGTTTATGACCGCGCTGATCTCGTCTTCTATCTGCTCTGATAAAGCTTCCGTATTCCTGTTTTTGTCGGCGATCTTCGTCACCTTCTTGAACTGCAATACTTTTCCCATTACCAACTCCTGTCGTGCTGGTACTGCCAACTTTATTGGTGAACATTATGTAAAGCCTGCTTAGCCGAAACCATGATCTTGAAGCGAATTTTTCAATATAGTATTTTTTTCCGCGTACTTTGTAAATACTTAAAAAATAACGGTAAAAGACGATGAAAAAATACGTGGCACCGTCGTCGGAGCCAGCTTGATACCGGGTCCCCTTGTCCGGCCCTTGGTTGTGAGGGCGCTTACTTAATGCAGGCAACGTTCAGGAAGGCGCCAGGTTTCGGGTAGCGATTTAAGGTCGCGAAGCGGAACAAAAAAAGACGCAGCCTCGATCAAGGGGCTGCGTCTTTTGTCGTTTTAGTCGTAGTGTGTTTTAGTCTAAAAGGGTCCTGCGTTAGAACGGGATCTCGTCGTCCGGGTTGAAGACCGGCTCCTCGTAGCCTCCGCCCTGGTTGTTGTAATCCTGCTGGGACGGTTTGCCGCCTCCGCCTCCGCCCTGGCCCTGGCGCTGCCCGCCGCCCCCCTCGCCCTTGCCGGAAAGCATCTGCATCTTCTCCCCGACGATCTCGGTGGTGTAGCGGTCCTTGCCTTCCTTGTCCTGCCACTTGCGGGTCTGCAGACGTCCTTCGATATATACGGTCTTCCCCTTGACGAGGTACTCGCCGGCGATCTCGGCCAGGCGCGCCCAGAGGGTGATGTTGTGCCATTCGGTCTTCTCTTCCCACTCGCCGCTCTTGTTCTTGATCCTATCGGAGGTGGCGAGGGAGAAGGAGGCTACGGCGGTGCCGCCGGCGGTGTAGCGAACCTCGGGATCCTTCCCCAGGTTTCCGATGAGCATCACCTTGTTAAGACTTGCCATGTCGTTTCTCCTTTTCGCGTTTAAGTCAGCAGTGTTGAATTCGGGAAGTGTATAGAAATCACGGCGGCATGGCAAGCGATAATGTTTGACTCTGCAGGTAAAAAAAAGTAACGTAACCGGGATTATCTAGAGGGGGTATTCATGTTAAGAGCGCGGCTCTACCTCCTTTTCCTGGTCCCCTTCACACTGCTTGTGAGTCTCGCGGCGGTGATCGGCGGACTCTTCGACGGCAGCGGCCGCTCGGGGCACGCATGTGCCAGGTTCTGGAGCCTCTGGTGCCTGAGGATGGCGAGTATCCGGCTCGTCGTCACCGGCCTGGACCATGTCCCCGCGCAGGGGCCGGTCATCTACATGGGCAACCACCAGGGAAATTTCGATATCCACGCGCTCTCCGTCGCCATCCCGCGCCTCTTCTCCTGGGTCGCCAAGGAAGAGCTGTTCCGGGTGCCGGTGTTCGGCGCCGCCATGAGGCGCGCCGGTTACATCCCGCTGGACAGAAGCGACGGGAGAAAGGCGCTGAAAAGCATGAAGCAGGCCGCCGAGCGGATCGCCTCGGGGACCAGCGTGGTGATCTTCCCGGAGGGGACCCGGACGGTGGACGGCTCGCTCCTCCCCTTCAAGCGCGGCGCCTTCCTGCTGGCGGCCAAGGCGGGAGTTCCCATCATTCCGTTCACCATAAACGGGAGCATGGAGAGAAACCCGCGCAACCGGATCGAACTGAGACCCGGGACCATAAGCGTGAGCTTCGCCGCTCCCATAGACGCCGCGGGGGTTCCCGAGGGGGAAGTCATGCAGCAGGTGCGCGAGGCGATTGCAGCAAGGCTGGAGGTTCATTAGATGGTGATGGTTTACCTGGCGCTCGCCATAGCGGGGATCGCCCTGATCTGCTGGGGCCTCCCGGCTTCCCACCGGTTGCGTTCACCCCTCGACATCCTGGCGGCAACGGCCGTCCTGGCAGGCCTGGTGGCGGCCCTTCTGGGCACGCTCCTCATCGTGGCGCCCGGTTTCTTCCAGGGGTAACCCTGCATCCGACGGACAAGAAGAAAGAGCACATGGAAAAAGTAAAGACCATAGCGGCCAACGTCGCCGCAATAGCACTCATCTCGATCGTCCTCGTCTGGGGCAACACCCTGTACCGGCAGCACGTGCAGTTTGACAAGGGTGAGAAGGGATTGGCGGCTGCGGATTTCCCCGCGGCTGTGGCGGGGTACGAGGCGGCCATCCACATGTACACCCCCGGCAGCTCGAAGGTAGGGAAGAGCGCCGAAAAGCTCTGGGAGATCGGGGAGATGACCGAGCGAAACGGCGACCTGCCGCGCGCGCTGATCGCCTACCGCGCCCTGAGGAGTTCCTTTTATGCCATCGCCTGGATCTACACGCCGGGCCAGGACTGGATCGCGCGCTGCGACGCCCGCATAGCCGCCATCCTGCAGAGGCAGCAGGGGCGCTAGAGACTCTTCGCAACGGGCATTATTCACCCATCCCCACCCCGGCCCTCCCCTTGAAGGGGAGGGGGAGATTGTGGAGAAGGTCGCGAATCAGCTTACTCAATAAGGACGGATCTTTGGAAGAAACAAGTATAGAGAGTACCGGGCTCAAGTTCGTCGCCTTGGGCGGGCTTGGGGAAATCGGCCTGAACATGGCGGCGTTCGAGTACGGCGACGACATCATCGTGGTCGACTGCGGGCTGATGTTCCCGGAGCCGTACATGCTCGGCATCGACGTGGTCATCCCGGACATCGGCTACCTCCTGGAGCGGGCCGACAAGATCCGCGCGATACTGCTCACCCACGGGCATGAAGACCACATCGGCGCGCTCCCCTACGTGCTCAGGGAGCTGAATCCGCCCATCTACGGCACCGCTCTCACCGTCGGGTTCGTGAGGGAAAAGCTCAAGGAGTTCGAGCTGGACCAGAAGGTCGACCTGCGGGTGGTCAAGCCGCGGGACAAGGTGCGCCTGGGGGAATTCGAGGTCGAGTTCATCCGGGTCTCCCACTCCATCGTGGACGGCTGCGCCCTGGCGATCACCTGTCCCGACGGCGTAGTGATCCACACCGGCGACTTCAAGCTGGACCAGACCCCGGTGGACGGCGAACTCACCGACCTCGCCACCTTTTCGCGCTACG
Organism: Geobacter sp.; assembly: GCA_003490025.1. GTDB lineage: Bacteria > Desulfobacterota > Desulfuromonadia > Geobacterales > Geobacteraceae > Geomonas. The sequence goes on from DNJC01000052.1 coordinate 4,220, forward strand.
GCGAGGCGGGGGTGCTGGCGCTCTTCGCGGATTCCACCAACATCGAGCGCGAGGGGTACACCCTNNCGGGTGCAGCAGGTGGTGCAGGCGGCGGAGAAGAGCGGGAGAAAGGTGCTTCTGAACGGCCGCTCCATGATAGCCAACGTCCAGATCGCGCGCGAACTCGGCTACCTGAAGATTCCGGACGGCCTGCTGATGGACCTGAAGGAACTCCCGAGGCTCCCCAAGGAGCAGGTCTGCATGATCACGACCGGGAGCCAGGGGGAGCCGCGCAGNNTTCATCCCGGGGAACGAGAAGACCATCTCCGACCTGATGAACCACCTGTACCGCCGCGGCGCCGAGGTGATCCACGAGAAGGTCTCGGAGGTGCACGTCTCCGGCCACGCGAGCCAGGAGGAGCTGAAGCTTCTGCACAACCTGGTGAAGCCGCGCTTCTTCGTCCCGGTGCACGGCGAGTACCGGCACCTGGTGAAGCATGCCCAGCTGGCCCAGAAGGTCGGCACCCCGAAGGAGCGCTGCATCCTGGCGGTTAACGGCGACGTGATCCTCTTCTCCGGAGACGAGGCGTGCATCGTGGACCATGTCAACACCGGCCGCGTCTTCGTGGACGGCAAGGGGGTAGGCGACGTCGGCAACGTGGTGTTGAAGGACAGGAAGCATCTCTCCGAGGACGGCATGGTCGTCGTCATCATAGGGATCAACCAGGTGAGCGGCGACATCATCTACGGCCCGGACATCGTATCGCGCGGTTTCGTCTTCGAGGACGACAGCCAGCAGTACCTGGAAGAGGCGCGCAAGGTCGTGCTGGACACCCTTGCCCTGGTCAGCACCGAGGCGATGACCGACTGGAACGAGGTGAAGCTGGAGGTGCGCCGCGTGCTGCGCCGGTTCTTCAACAAGACCATAGAGCGGCGCCCGGTGATCCTGCCGCTGGTTCTGGAGATGTAGAGAAAATCCGAGAGAATCTGACAAACCCTACGCAATCACAACGTAGAACGTAGAACGTAGAACATAGAACAGGTTCCAACCATGACGACTGAAGAGAAGATTGAAAAGAAAGAGAAGGTGACCAAGGAGATGAAGGGGATGGCGTTCGCCGCCGCCGGGATCTTCCTCGGCGTCGCGCTCATCTCCTACAACGGCGAGGATCTCTCCTTCAACTCCGTTTCCACCGCCGTGGAGACCCACAACCTGGGGGGGCGCTTCGGC
>DNJC01000064.1:0-15817 GCA_003490025.1 Geobacter sp.
CTGGAGCAGACCGCCAAGTCCGGCCGTCCGCTGCTCATCATCGCCGAGGACATCGAGGGCGAGGCCCTGGCCACCCTCGTGGTCAACAAGCTGCGCGGCGTGCTGAACGTCTGCGCCGTCAAGGCCCCGGGCTTTGGTGATCGTCGCAAGGCGATGCTGGAAGACATCGCCGTCCTGACCGGCGGCAAGGTGATCTCCGAGGAAGTCGGCTTCAAACTCGAGAACACCACCATCGACATGCTCGGCAACGCCAAGAAGATCACCGTCGACAAGGACAACACCACCATCATCGACGGCTACGGCGCCGAAACCGAAATCCAGGGCCGCGTCAAGATGATCCGCGCCCAGGTAGAGGAGACCTCCTCCGACTACGACCGCGAGAAGCTGCAGGAAAGGCTGGCGAAGCTCGTCGGCGGCGTCGCAGTCATCAAGGTCGGTGCGGCTACCGAGATCGAGATGAAGGAGAAGAAGGCACGTGTCGAGGACGCACTGCACGCAACCCGCGCAGCCGTTGACGAGGGGATCGTCCCCGGAGGCGGCGTGGCTTACCTGCGCGCCCTCAAGGTGCTGGACAACCTGCAGTTGAACCCGGAGCAGCAGTTCGGCGTCAACGTCATCAAGCGCGCCCTCGAGGAGCCGATCCGTCAGATCGCCCAGAACGCCGGCGTGGACGGTTCCATCGTCGTCGACAAGGTGAAGAACGGCGAAGGCGCCTTCGGCTACAACGCCGCCGACGACACCTACGTCGACATGATCGAGGCGGGCATCATCGACCCGACCAAGGTCTCCCGTTACGCGCTGCAGAACGCCGCTTCCGTGGCCGGTCTGATGATGACCACCGAGGCGATGATCGCCGAGAAGCCTAAGGACGAAGGCTCCATGCCTGCAATGCCGGGTGGCATGGGCGGCATGGGCGGTATGGGCGGCATGGGCGGCATGATGTAAGCTGCCGCACTGCTTGAACACCGAAATGGGGAGCCGGGAACCGGCTCCCCATTTTTNNCCCCCCCTTCTGCAGAGACTTTTTACCGGTTGTCCAGACCTTGCGCCGGCTTCCCCGCCCTTCTCAGCTCCAAGGATGCCGCAGCTCCTTTGCGATTTTTTTTCGCTTCAGAGAATCGTTGTTATGTCGAAGAGATGGCGGTAGTTAGTTGGCGTTGAACTCTCCTGATCTTAATTAGCAGTAGCCACCTTTACATGAAAATTGCAACCGGGTATACTTAATGAGTTTACCGGTCCCGCACGGCGGACGCCCGCGGCGCCGGAGGTCATTGAGAGCCGGGCGCCATGGCGCATCCAGGCCCTAAGGAGTTCCATGACAGATCAGACAGACCAGGAAGCAGGTGCAGGCAAGGAAGAGATCGCTTCGGCTCAAAACGTAATGCTCGCCCTGGTGAAGACGGCGAAGGGGCTGAGGATGTATCTGCCGAACAACCCGGTGCTCATCTCCTTCGTCGAGGAACTGAACGCCAAGATGGCGGCGCACCTCTCCAATTTCGGCACGTTGCAGATCGACGTGGAGCCGTTTTCTCTCAGGTACAAGGGGGCCGAGATATACGAGAACCGCGATCCCAAGGAGAGCCTCGCCTGCCGGCTCCACGCCGACGGCATCCGGATGCTCCTCTTCGAGGACGGGGTGGACGCCCGGGAGTTGATGGCCCTTCTGGGGATCGTCGGTTTCGAGCGCCCCACCAACGACGACGACGTGGTCACCCAGCTTTGGGAGAGAAGCCTCGCCCATATCAGTTACCTCCTGGAAGAGGATTTCATGGAGGGGGAGGCGGCGGATGAAGGGGAGGGGGGGGTGGTTTCCCAGCAGGAGGCGCTCTCCAGGATCCACGCCGCAGTGGCCGAACATCCCCCTGTGTCACCCAAGATGGTCCCGAAGCACCTCCTCATGCTGACCGGAGAGGAGGAGAAATGGCTCCGGACCATACGGCAGGCCGAGGCGCGCCGCAACGGGCTGGACGACGTGGTCAGCATCCTGATCGCCATACTTGCCGGCACCAGGGAGCCGGAACTCTTCAAGGAGTTCGTCGCAATCATGACGAACCTTACCAACAACATGTTCCTGGGAGGCGAGGTGGGGCATGCGCTGCGGCAGGTCCGGTTCCTGGACACGCTGCAGCGACTGGAATCGACCCCTCCCGAGCGCCGGGAACTGCTAGCCCGGGCCCTTACCGACATCCTCAACGACTCCACCGTGCAGGTACTCCAGGAGGTGCTCGACAGCGGCGACACGATCAGCCACGACGAGTTGAAGGAGATCCTGCACATGTTCGGGCTCCCTTCCCTGAAGGCCATCTGCGAACTGCTGGGGAGGGTGGAAAAGCTCAAGGTGCGCAAGTCGATCATCGAGGTGCTGGTCGAACTGGGGCGCGCCAACCCGAGCGTTTTCACCCCCTTCCTCTCGGACCCGCGCTGGTACCTGGTGAGAAACATGGTTCTCGTCCTCTCCCTCTTGGGGACCCAGGTGGCGCTGGAGATGATCGTCCAGCTGATATCGCACAGGGAACCGAGAATCCGCCGCGAGGTGCTCGGCTTTCTGGAGCGCTCCAACGACCCGAAGGCGAAGAGTTACCTGGTCAAGTACCTGCGGGACGACTCCAGCGCCCTGCGGATAAAGGCGCTGCAGATCATGGGGCGGGAGAAGGTCGCCATAGCGCTGAAGCCGATCCTGGCGCTCACCGCGACGGAGGAGTTCCGGCACAGGGACCCCACCGAGAAGAAGGCGGTGTACGAGGCGCTGGGAGAGCTTGGGGGGCTGGAGGTCGTGCCGGTTTTCCGAGACATGCTCCTGAAGAAATACTGGTTCCAGAAGACCTCGGAGAAGGATGGGGTGAGCCTTGCCGTGGCCGGGCTCCTGAAGATGCCCAAGGACAGGGCGCTCAACCTGCTCGAGGAAGCGCGCAGCGTGAAAAGGACGGCGGAGGTGAAGGCGGTACTGGACCAGGCCTTCGCCTCTTTGACGTCAAAAGGGAAAACGGCGTAAGCCGAAGAGGTTTTTATGGCGCTTGAGATGGACCGGGAACGTGTGAACAACGAGTTGGCGAGGCTGGGGAAGTCCCTGGTCGGAAATCTTTTCATACTGGTTAAGACATCGCTCCATTACAGCGAGGGGCACGCGGCCGTCGAGCAGCCGTTGATGAACCTGCTCAAGGTGCTGCGCGAGATCACCCGCAGAAACGAGGATGCCTCACTGAGGTTGAAGGGAGGCCATCTCTACCTGGGGGAGTTGCGGTTAAAGCCCGACATCTCGAACTTCGAGGCGCCGCGGTTCGTCATGGAGGAGATGAGGCGCAACCTCCTGGGGAGGATCACCTTCGCCCCGGGGCTTACCGGCGAGGATCTCCGCAGGTTCATCTACGCGCTGCGCGAGGTGGACTCCGGCCCTGCTTCGGACGCCTACTCAAGGGTCCTCCAGGGGATACAGCGAAGAATGGTGGGGCATGTCGAGGTGGAAATCCTGCGCGACGACATCCCCGGCGGGGGGGGCGGCGCAGGTCTTTTGAAGGAGGGGAGCCTGAAGGCGCTCCCGCTGTACCGGAGGGTGCTGACCGCGATGGACGAGGTGGCCGCCCAGGTGGCTGCCGGGCAGAGCCTGCGGCTGCGCGAGTCGAAGCGCGTGGTGCAGCACATGATAGATCTTCTCTACAGCCACGAGTCGAACCTCCTGGGGCTCTCCACCATGCGCTCCCATGACAAGTCCTCGCAGCACCACGCGGCGAACGTCTGCATCCTCTCCCTGGCGATGGGAAAGAAGCTGGGGATGTCGAAATACCACCTCTGCGAGCTGGGACTCGCCGCCCTTTTCCACGACCTCGGCAACACGGCGATACCCAAGGAGATCCTGGAGAAGCCGGGTGAACTCACCGCGCAGGAACGGCAGATGATGGAGAACCACCCGGTCTACGGGGTCAAGAAGGTGATGAAGCTGAAGGGCCTTGACGCCCTCAGTTCCCGGATCATCAACGGGATCTTCGAGCATCACCTCCTTGCCGATTTCTCGGGCTACCCGCGCCTTTCCTACCAGAGGCTGAGCCTCATCGGCAGGATCATCAGCATAGCCGACTGCTACGACGGGCTTACCTCGTCGCGCGTGAGCGGCAGGTCCGCCTATCCGCCGCACAAGGCGCTCAGGGTGATGCTGGCCCAGGCGGGCAAGGCCTACGACACTGCGCTTTTGAAGCTGTTCGTCAACTGCGTCGGGATACATGCCATAGGTTCGCTGCTGCTGCTGGATAACGGGGAGCTGGCGGTGGTGGTGGGAAACAGCGACGACCCCGCGCAGTGGGACTGCCCGCGGGTGCGTATCATCGCCGACAGCGAGGGGAGGGAGATAGAGGGGGAGATGGTCGACCTTGGCTACCCGGAAACCTCCAGGACCATCGCCGCCACCCTCGACCCCTACCTCTACGACCTGGACGTCAGCCGTTACTTCTGCTGACCGGGCGGCACTTCTGCTGCGCCGCTAGAAATAGACGACGGTGAGCTGCGGCGCGTTGGCGTCCGATGACTCGTCTATCTCGACCAGCCCCGGGGTCACCACCCCGAAATCCTCCAGGAGACGTACCTGGAAGTCCGGCTCGCCCCTTCTTTGCGCCTCCACCATCAGCGAGGTGACGTCGATGTTCACCTCCCGGTTCACGTCGGTCGACGATATCGGCGGGACGATGGTGGTTGTCGCCAGCGGCAGCAGGATCGCGCGGTCGAAGTAGTTGCCGATCAGCGGAGGGGTCAAGAAAGGGTCGAAGGAGACCAGCTCGATCCGGATCGGAATGGTCGCGGTGGGGGGGACCACGGTGACACTCCTGATCACGATGCTGAGCGTCGCCGACTGGATGACCGCGTTCAGCGGGATGACGGTGAGCGGAAAATCGATGAAAGCCCGGTACTCGTCGCTGCTACCGGGGACCAACCCGGCCCTTATGGCGGAGAGCCCGTCGCGTGTCACCAGGCTCACCGTACGTATGCCGGCCGAATCCAGGATGTCGCCGTCCACATCCGGGTCGCTCAAAATCGTCTTCTGCACAAAGCGGGGTTCATCGTTGCCACCTCCGCAGCCCGATACGGCGAAGAGCAGCAGTGCCATCATCAGCCAAAGAAGAGTTCTTTTCATTTGCGCCTCCCAGTCTTTCTCCACATGAAGCCGGCCTCCCGGCCCAAGATCAGCAAATGGTACCAAAGGATCCGCAAAATGAAAGACTGGCTGCGGAGACCCCTGGTGCCAACCCAACCCCTCCTCTCTTCCCCCCCGCAGCCGGCCGTCTTCCTGACATGCCGCGCAGCTTATCCCAACTTATTCCGTGACTCTGCCGCTTGCAGAAACAGGATGAGCCGGTAAAATACATTAGCCTTATTCTAATGTATTCGCTGCGGGCGGCGAACTTAACTCTTTTTCGCCTCTTCACAGGAGTCTGGTCCCTCCGTGAAGCGGCTTCCCCAAAGACTTTGCACAAAAAAAAAGACAAAGCGTATAATTTTTTCTGGACGGTAGATCAATGAGAGAGCCGGACTAAAGAAAACCACGCGGAGGGAAACCATGACTGCGCAGAAGAACGAGACGCTCCGTCAGCACTTGGCTGCCGTGAAGGCGGGAGAACGGGTCTTTGAAAACGCCTTCCAGGGAATTATACGGATGATCCTGGAGCCAGGCTTCGAGAAGGTGACGGTCAACGGCAAGACCACCTACGATTTCAACATCTTCAGGACCGGCCGCAAGCATACCATCGGGATGTACGACGAGATCAACAGCTTCGTCTCGTTCGTCAAGGATGCGGCGGAGGGGGGCTCCAGCAAGGAGATGGCCTTCGTTCTGGTGGGGGAGCCCGGCAACGGGAAGACCTTCTTCGTGGAGTTCCTGTGCGGCAAGTACCGAAACTTCCTCCAGGGGCGAAACCGCAAATACAGCTTCCGGTTCCTCAACATGGACCGGTTCGGCAATTACGGCAGGATAAAGGAGATCGACTCGGAAACCTACGAGGACCCGATGATCCTGGCGATGAACCTGTTTGAAAACCCGGAGGAGAGCCGCCGCTTCATCGCTGAGCAGGGGTTCTCGGAGACGGAACTGGAAACCCTGTACCGGAACTTCCGGCCGCTGGGTGCCTCCACCGGCTACATCTGGAACGAGATACGCGAGTACGTCGACAACGACATCGAGGCGATGATGGACTCCGTCGCCATCCTCCCGGTGCCGATGAGCGAAAGCCTCGGCACCCTGACCGGGAAGTACCCGGCCAAGGACAAGATCACCTCGTCGGCCGTCGACCTCCTGGGCGAGGAGTCGATCCAGCGGCTTTTGCACCTCTCCGACACCAACAACCCGTACCGCTTCGACCTGCGCCGCGGGGCGCTGGCCCGGGTGGCCGGGGGGGGGATCCACTTCAGCGACGAGATCTTCAAGAACAAGAAGGACCTGGTACAGGTCTACCTCGGGGTGATCCAGAACCGCGCCATCGAGATCGACGGCTACAAGTGGCCGATCGACTCCATGATCATCGCGACCAGCAACAACTCCGAGTTCAACCGCTTCCTGGCGGAAAAGGAGGAGGCGCCGATCGTCGACCGTTGCCGGATCTGCTACGTCTCGCACAACACCAACTACCGGATGCAGGAGGGGCTGACCGGCTACGCCATCGGCGCGGAGTCGAAGACCACGCTCACCAAGGAGATCCTGCACCAGGACCCGAACCTGAACTACGCCGCTTCCGTCGGCGTGGTGCTGACCAGGCTCCCCAGGTCCGAGAAGCTGACGCCGATCGAGACCATGAAGCTGGCCGCGGGCGAGGTGGCGGGCGAGAAGAGCATCAAGGCGCTCGCCGAGGTGATCGACACGCTGGGGCAGGAACCGGACATCACCAAGCGCTTCGGGCAAAGGGGGCTCGGGCACAGGAGCCTCGGGCGGAGCATCCAGATACTCAAGGAAAGCTCCGAGACCAACGAGGGGCGCTGCATGGTCGCCTACGACATCTTCAAGAGCCTGGAGCGCGTGGTCCTCGACTACGTGGTGGAGACCAACGAGCGGGCCAAGTACCTCGAGGACCTGAAGACCGGCAAGAAGCTCTACCGCGAGCGGATCATGACCGAGATGTTCAACGCCTACATGGACGAGCCGTTCGCCATCAAGAAGGACGTGCAGAACTACGTCAACATGATCATCGGCATCGACGCGGAGAACCTGGGGCCGGACCGGATGTGGAAGTACAAGGATCCCCAGACCGGCGAGCTGAAGGCCTTGAAGATCGACGAGCGCTACGTGAAGAGCGTCGAGGAGCGGATAGGGCTGAAGACCGAGGAGCAGCGGGCCTCCTTCAGGACCTCCATCCGGAAGATCTACGGGCAGAAGATCTCGGTCGACCCGAGCTACGACTTCATGGACAACCTGGAGCTGGTCAAGGCGGTCACCGACGTCAGGCTGAAGTCGGACATCGCCGGTGCCGGGAGCCTGATCGGCGCCCTGGCCAACAGGACCAACGAAGAGAACCAGAAACTCTACGACCGCATGATCGTCACCATGCTGGGGAAGCTCGGTTACTGCCGCACCTGCGCCCAGAAGACCATCGAGTACTTCTGCACGCAGGAGGATGAGAGCTAGAGGCTAAAGGCAGGGGCTAGGGACTGGGGACTGGGGACTGGACTGGGGACTGGGGACTGGCAAGGACGGGTGCCCTGTAGGAGCGGCATTCCTGCCGCGATAGCCACAGTGTCATCGCGGCAGGAATGCCGCTCCTACAGAAGAACCGACCGATGATAAGGCGGCAGACGCCATGAAGCATACCGAAAAATACCTCGAAGAACTGAAGGCCAAGGGGCTGGAGCCCGAGCGCTACGCGCGCTATCGGGAGGAACTCGCCGTCACCCGCGACATCCCGTCGCAGGAGCGGCGCGGGCCGTTCCCCGACTTCTCCAAGAGCCTCTACGCCTGGCAGGACTTGGCCGTGCTGCAGAACCAGGGGAGGATTCCGAACCCCTACCAGGTCCACATGAAAGCCCTGGACGAACTCCTGGAGCGGGACCGGCAGAGGGAGAAGGACGGCTTCCCCAGGAAGATCAGGGTGGGGAGGCTGATCAAGCCTGGCAAGGGGGGGAAAGGGAAGATCGTGGTGGTTCCCTCCACCGAGGAGGAGAAGTTCATCCACGACCCGACCGTCCGGCCTCCGGGCGAAGGGGGCTCCACCGGCGGCAGCGGCAAGGGGGAAGAAGGAGAGGTAATCGGCGAACAGAAGGTGAGGGAAACCGGCGAGGAGCCGGGGCAGGGGCCCGGGCAGGGCGAGGGGGAATCCCACGAGATGGGGGCCTCCGCCTACGAACTGGGCCGGGTGCTCACCGAACAGTTCCAGCTTCCCAACCTGAAGGAAAAAGGGAAGAAGCGCTCCTTCACCCGCTACACCTACGAGCTGACCGACCGCAACCGCGGCTCAGGGCAGGTGCTCGACAAGAAGGCGACCCTCCGCAAGATCGTCGAGACCAACATCTCGCTCGGCAACCTCCCGGATCTCTCCGACCTCGACCCGACCCGCTTCCTGATCTCGCCCCGCGACAAGGTGTACCGGGTCTTCTCCCAGGAGAAGGATTACGAACCGCAGGCGATGGTGTTCTTCCTGCGCGACTACTCCGGCTCCATGGCCGGGAAGGTGACCGAGCTGGTGGCGACCCAGCACGTGATGATCTACAGCTGGCTCCTGTACCAGTACGCGGGGCAGGTGGAGTCGCGTTTCATCCTGCACGACACCGAGGCGAAGGAGGTTCCCGACTTCCACACCTACTACAACTCGCGCGTGGCCGGGGGGACGGAGGTGGCGAGCGCCTACAAGCTCGTGAACGAGATCGTGGAGAAGGAGAACCTGGCCGCCGACTACAACATCTACGTCTTCCACGGCACCGACGGCGACGACTGGGACACCGGCGGGGACAAGGCGATACCGGAGCTGGTGCGGATCCTCTCCTACGTGAGCAGGATGGGGGTTACCATCGCCGAGCACGCCGGTACGCAGTGGACCGAGGTGGCGCGCTACCTGGAGAACTCCGGGCTCTTGCGGGACAAGCCGGACCACCTGCGCCTGGACGTGATGCACGAGGACGCCGAGGAGTCGCGCATCATCGACGGGATAAGAAAGCTGATCTCGTAGCGACGACCTCTCTTCCTGGCGCGTGCGCGCGGACCAGGGGCGGATGGATGAGGGCGAATAATTATTCGCCCCTACGGTGGACGACAACGGCGCCTTCGCCATTCGGCTGGGAGAGCGCGGGTAGGGGCGAATAATCATTCGCCCGTTTAGAGGCAGTTATGGAACTGATCAACCAACACACCAAAGCGATCATGGAAGGTTGCAAGGAGCGGGCGCGGGCCGCCGGGCTCTCCTTCACCGACGAGAGTCTCGAATACATCGTCACCAACCGCGATCTGATCGAGCTCTCGCCCAAGGTCATGATCCCGACGCTATACGACTACTGGGTGCACGACGTCGAGGTGCTCAGGGGAAAGGGTGAGTACGAACTCTACCCGCACAACCCCTACGAGACGGTGATCAACACCCGTCCCCCGATATCGTTCTACAACGACAACAACCCGGACTGGCTCAACGTGATGATCTTCTACCACGTCCTGGGCCACATCGACTTCTTCCAGAACAACCTCTACTTCCGCCACACCTGGGAGTACGACTTCACCGGACAGGCGCTCTCGGACAAGAGGGTGATAGCCAAGCTGCGCGCCGAGAAGGGACGCTGGGTGGACTACATCCTGGAGTTCGCGCGCTCGATAGACAACCTGGTCGCCTACCACGGGGAACTCTCGCCGCTCTTCAAGGCGCCCGAGACCGCCACCTCCAGCCGGCTGGACTACTACTTCGACGTCTTCCTGCAGGTGGAGAAGAAGCTCCCGGTAGGGGAGTATCTGAAGGAGGTGGCGCGCTACAACGAGGCGATCGCGCAGAGCAGGGAGGACGGGGAGAAGCTCTTCTTCGCCGAGGCGGTCGCCAAGTACCCGGAAATGGAGGCTCATTACGCCAAGAGCCAGAACGTGAAGAGGGTGGAGCGGCGCGACCTGCTCCGTTTCCTGGTCGAGAACTCCGAGTTCCTGGCGCGGGACGAGAACCAGTGGATGCGCTCCGTGCTCGAAGTGGTCAGGAAGACCTCCATCTTCTTCCAGCCCCAGATCCGCNNCTGGCACGAGAAGCTCTTCCTGGTGGACGACCGTATCAAGGGACACGAGGTCGATTTCGCCCGGGTGCACGCGGGGGTGACCTCGATGCCGAGGGTCGGCATGAACCCGTACGCGCTCGGCATGCGGCTCATGTACCACCTGAAGGAATGCGGCGACAAGGGGAGGACCGGCTTCGACTTCCATCGCCTCTCCGACGCCGAGCAGAGGAAGAAATTCGACACCGGGGCAGGGGGAGGGGACGACTACCTGTTCAAGGTGAGGAGCAACTACTGCGACTACCTCTTCATCAAGGAGTTCATAAACCAGGACTTCACCGACCACTACGACCTGTTCGTGACCGGAAAGAGGCTCGATACCCAGCGCATGGTCTGGCAGTACTACGTGAAGAGCCGGGACGCGAACGAGTACCGCGACATGGTGCTCGCCTCCCTTTACCACCCCCCCCACATCGAGATAGCGCCGGAGCGGGGCGAGGAAGGGTCGCTCTACCTGGTGCACCACTTCGAGGGTAAGCAGCTGGTGCTGGAATACATCGCCAACACCATGGTCGGCATCGAGTTCCTCTGGGGGGCGCCGGTGCAGCTCGAGACCAGCGAGGCGGTGGTGCAGCAGTCAAGAAGCGGCGCAGCCAGGGAAGCCGGCGAGGAGCCGGAAATCACCTGGCAGCGGGTGGTCTATACCATGAAGGAGAAGAGCCTGAGCCGCCAGGTTCTCTGACAGGCGGGACACTTATGCCAGATCTGGAAACCGTAATAAAGCAGCTGGGCCGCACCATCGTGGAGCACAAGATGGCAGCGCACATGTCCTTCGAGGAGTTCATGCAGCTGACCAGCGAGCGCCCCGAAAAGGTGATGCGCAACATATTCCAGCTCTTCCACGACATGGTGAGGAACTACGTCACCGAGATGGTGGACGAATACCCCGAGGACCCGGAATCGATCAATTTCGTGCCGTACGACACCCGGAAGCTCTTCGTGGAGAACTCGGATCGACCCTTCTTCGCGGACCGCCTCTTCGCCAACCGCTTCCTGAACCACGTGGCGGCGATGAAGAGCGGGGCGCGCCAGAACAAGATCTACATCTTCGAGGGGCCTCCCGGTTCCGGCAAGAGCACCTTTCTCAACAACCTGCTCATGAAGTTCGAGGAATACGCGAGCATGGAGGAGGGGAGGTGCTACGAGGTGGTCTGGCACCTGGACCGCCGCGTCCTCGGGAGCTTCAAGGAGCACCAGGTGGGGGCCTTCATGGAGAAGCTCTCCCACCTTCTGGACGAGTATGAACTGGAGTCGCATGACTTCACCGACGCCAAGGCAGCCCTCTTGCGCGGAGGGGACGTGGTCGAGGTCCCCTGCCCCTCGCACGACAGCCCGCTCCTCATGATAGACAAGGCGCAGCGTCGAGCCTTCTTCGACGACCTGTTCCAGAACGATTCCTTCAAGTGGAAGCTCTTCACGGAGAAGGAGTACGACTGGGTCTTCCGCGACTCCCCCTGCACCATCTGCACCTCCATGCTCCAGGCGCTTTCGGCCCGGCTGGAGGACCCGGCAGAGCTGTTCCGGATGATCAAGGTCCGCCCCTACCGCTTCAACCGCAGGCTGGGCGAGGGGATCACCGTCTTCAACCCCGGCGACAAGTCGATGAAGCAGAACATCCTCACCAACGACATGCTGCAGAGAAAGATCGACCTCCTCCTGGGCGACAGCAACGAGGTGAAGTACCTCTTCTCCAACTTCGCCAAGACCAACAACGGCATCTACGCCCTGATGGACGTGAAGTCCCACAACGCCGAGAGGAGCATCGAGGGGGTGCAGTCGTTCTCGGACCGGATCGAGTTCATCAACATCCCGTACGTCATGGACCTGAACACCGAGGTCGAGATCTACCGGAACATCTTCGGCAGGCATATCGAGGGGAGCTTCCTTCCCAGGGTGCTGCACAACTTCGCCCGGGTCATCATCTCGACCAGGATGAACGTGAAGTCGGACGCGATCCTGGAATGGATCAGCGACCCCGAGAAGTACCGGCTCTACTGCGACGAGAACCTGCAGATCCTGAAGATGGAGATCTACACGGGGCATATCCCGGACTGGCTCACCGAGGAGGACCGGAAAAGGCTGAACGCGAAGAGGAGGAAGAAAATCATCGCCGAGAGCGAGCACGAGGGGGACCACGGCTTCTCCGGGCGCGAGTCGATCAAGATATTCTCCGACTTCTACGCGGCCTACGCCAGGAAGGACAAGATGATCACCATGAGCCACCTCTCCACCTTCTTCACCCGGTGGCACAAGGAGTTGAAGGAGTCGATACCGGACGGGTTCATGGAGTCGCTGGTGCACAACTACGACTACCTGGTGCTCCAGGAGGTGAAGGAGGCGCTCTACTACTACAACGAGGCGCAGATCGAGCGGGACATCCTGCACTACATGTTCGCCGTGAACTTCGAGCCCGGCGCCGTGGAGATATGCCGCTTCACCGGGGAGAAGCTGGAGATCACGGAGGATTTCCTGGCGGGGATAGAGAGGCGCCTGATAGGGCCGAAGGCGGAGAACGAGGCGCGCATGAACTTCCGGCAGGAGACCCAGCGGGAATACACCGGGAGGACCCTGACCCAGGAGATCATGGTGGAGGAAAAACAGGCCCAGGAAACCCAGCTCTTCCACTCGCTGCATGACCGTTACGTGTTCAACCTGAAGGAGAAGGTGCTGGAGCCTTTCCTGGAGAACGCGAACTTCCGGCGCGCCATCAAGGACTTCGACACCGAGGCCTTCAAGACCTACGACAAGAGGATACGGGACGACGTCACCTTCCTGATCAACAACCTCAGTTCGGAGAAGTTCAAGTACACCAAGCAGTGCGCCAAGGAGATCTGCGTCTACGTCATAGACAACGACCTCGCCAGGAAGTTCCACGTCTGACACGTCCGATCGACAGGCGTTTAACGAGGATGAAGGGGATAGAGGGGATAAGGCAAAACCGTCATGGGTTTTCCGTCCTCCTATCCCCTTCGCTGTTTCGTGGAGCTGATGCTATGCCGCTACCTTGAACCTCTTCACCATATCCTGAAGATTTTGCGCCGAGCGGGAGAGTTCCTGGGCGGCATGGGCGGAGTGGCTGGCGCCGCTGGCGGCTTCGTGCACCACCCCGATGATCTGTCGCATGCTGTCCGTGATGCTCGCGCTGGTCGCCGACTGCTCTTCCGCCGCCGTGGCCACCTGCGCCACGTGCTCCAGAAGCGGCGCGATCTGCTCCTTGATGGTCCCTATGGCGCGACTCGAATGCCGCACGTCCTCGCTCCCGGTCCTGACGCTGCCGGCGCTTTTCTCCATAGAGGTCACCACGTTCCTCACATCCCCCTGCAGCGACCCGATGATGGTCTGGATCTCACGGGTGGACGAAGTGGTCCGCTCGGCGAGCTTTCTCACCTCGTCGGCGACCACGGCGAAGCCGCGCCCCTGCTCTCCCGCCCGCGCCGCCTCTATGGCCGCGTTCAGGGCGAGGAGGTTGGTCTGGTCCGCTATGTCCTCGATGGTTATCACGATGTCGCCGATCCTCTCGGAGTTCACGCCGAGGGCCTTCACCGCGTCGACGGTCCCGATGACGATGTGTTCGATCTCCCCCATCATCGCGGTCATGTGGGCGATGGTCTCTTCCCCCTTCAGCGTGGCGTTGCTGGTCCCCTCGGCCCGGTTCGCCATCTGCTGACAGCTGAGCGCGATGTCGTTGCTCACCCCGGCCATCTCCACCACCGCGTTGGATACCGAAGTTGACTGGCGGGAGGCGTGCTCCGTTCCCTGCGCCATCTGCTGGGAAGTGCTGGAGAGGTCGCTGGAGGCGCTGGTGAGGTGGTCGGCGGTCCGCTGGATGCCGCTGATCATCACGTGCATCGACTCCTGCAACTTCCTCAAGGCCTGCAGCATCTGGCTGATCTCATTGTGGCGGTTGACGACGATCTGCTGGCTCAGGTCCCCGTGCGCCATTGTTTCCAGGTACTGCACCGTCCGCAACAGGGGCGTCCTGATGGACCAGATGTTGATCCAGCCGAAGAGTCCGCCGAGGATGATGAACAGGGCGATCAGGCCGTACTTGATGAGAGGGGATTCTGCCTGGGCTGCCAGCGCTGTGGCGATGAGGCAAAGGCTGTAGCAGACGCAGAGCATGCCGAGCCTGAACTTGATGGTGAGGTCGAGGTACCAGTTCCAGATTTGATCCATGTGCTTCTCCTTGCCGAGGTTCGTCTTTGCCAGAGGGGCTTTCTATTGCGTGTAACGATGCCTGGTGAAAGTGTAAATCTTATCGGGGGAGGGTCGGTAAACTTGAGCCGCGGGCGGCCAAAAGGTGCGGATTTAAAGAAAATAATCTGTCGCGGGGCAGGGCGCGGCTGTTCTGTCCCGCTATCATTTGTTATCTTTAGTTCGGTCTGTCATGCACCGGTGTTATCAGCTCTCCAGCCGAGGTGATTATGAAAGAGGTAATTCACAGTGAGATCCGCAGGTTCGTGCGGGAAGAGAGCGGCAACCGCTTCCCCGGGAGCGCGGGGCGATATTTCGACGAGCCGCTGGTCGGCTTTGCGGCGGCGGACGATCCACTGTTCGCGCAGTACAAGTCGGTAATCGGTTCTTTCCATCTGACCCCCCTGGAACTGGCGCGGTCGGGGCAGCCTTCCCCCTGGACCGCTCGCACCGTGATCTCCTGGGTGCTGCCGATCTCCGAAGAGACGCGCCGGAGCAACCGGGAGGAAACGGTCTACCCGTCACGCCGTTGGGCCAAGACCAGGCAGCATGGCGAAGCGTTCAACGCCTCCCTCAGGAGGCATCTGGTTTGCTTCCTGCAGGAGTCCGGGTACCAGGCGCTCGCCCCCCAGACGCATCCGGATTGGCGGGAGTACGGGACCACCCCGGCGGGGATCGCCTCCTCCTGGTCCGAGCGCCATGCCGCGTACGCCGCCGGACTCGGCACCTTCAGCCTCAACGACGCCCTGATAACCCCGCGCGGCATCGCCCATCGCCTGGGAAGCGTCATCACGGATCTCCTCATGGAACCGTCCCCGAGACCTTACGCCGACCACAGGGCAAACTGTCTCTGGCACCGCAACGGTTCCTGCGGGGCCTGCATCGGCCGCTGCCCGGTGGGAGCCCTGTCCAAGGAGGGGCATGACAAGACTGTCTGCCGGGATCACGTCTATGGAACCATTCCGAGGATGGTGGGGGAGCGGTTCGAGGTGACCAGCACCGGTTGCGGCTTGTGCCAGACCGGAGTCCCCTGTGAAAGCGCCATACCCTGACGCGGCCATGGCTGATTCAGTCGTAGCCGCTCAAAGACACCGACCGGCATCCTTCATTCATTGGTGCTGTGAGAGTGATATGCACCATTGACAGAATCTCTCGGAGATGTAATTTTAGACAGTCGAAGCAAAAACCTTTACTATCAAGCTGTCTTCATGCATTTCCCCGCCGCTATACATGACAACTCAGGTTCAGCAATCACTGCCGAAGTTGCCGGCGGTTCTTCGGAGGTCCATTCTGTATGCGAAGAGCAAAGATTTTTGTCATATCGCTTCTGGCTGTCATCTCGGTGGCGCACGCCGAACAGGTCGGCCAATGGGTGTCGCTGGAGACCGAGAACAAGAGCGCCGTCAAACGGACCATAATC
>DNJC01000064.1:15927-18131 GCA_003490025.1 Geobacter sp.
GCCCTCAAGAAATGGCTCAAGACCGAAAAGCAGGGGGAAGCGCTGGTCGCGGTCCTCTACACCCGGGGGTTCAAGGACAAGAAGCATGAACTCGACGCCCAGGCCGACGAACTCTCGGCGCCGATCATGGCGGCCGACATGGGTGTCTACATCCAGTCCCACACCAAGGTGGTGAACAACGTCCTGGAGGAAGACTTCATACGGGCGGTTTCCCAGGGGACGGCCAAATGGAACGGCGAGGAGCCGATCCTCATCGAGCTGAAGAAAGGGAGCAAGGGGACCGAATACCTCCGCATCAAGCGCTACGAGCTCTACCCCTTCCAGGAGTCGGGGAACTCGCAGCAAAAGAACAAGGGCGCAGGTCTCGGCTCCTCCAACCGGATCAAGGTGGCCCTGATCGGCTCCATGTACAACCTGGGGACCTTCCTGGCCCAAAACGGCATGTACAACCTGGAGACCTTCCTGGCCGAGAACGGGCACAAGGCGACGTCTCTGGACCTGTCGAGGGTGGAGATTCTCCTCTCGGAAGTCACCCAGAACAACAAGCTGGCTGCCGAGGGATTCAACGAGCAGGTCAACTCCATACAGGAGAGGATAGCTTCCCTCAACACCAAGATCGCCAACTCCCGTTCGGACAAGGAGAACCTGGCGGCGACCCTGGCAAGGAAAGAGGCGTTGCTGAACAAGGAGCCGATGGCGAAACTGGCGCTTCTCACCGCCAGCCAGAAAGAGGCGGACGCCCTGTTCCACGCCGCGCAGGCCGCGCTGCATGCCAAGAACAGCGTCAGGGAGACCATCATCGTCAAGACGGTGCTGACCACGCCCAAGGGCTCCCAGTCTCCGGCCGACGCGGCGTCCGAATCCATCATCGACAAGCTGGAGGAGGTAAGAAACGAGGCCCGCTCCCAGCACTCCTCCACCACCACCACGGTCCTGAACGGGCAGCTGGTGGACGAAACGACGTCGCAGGCGGTGACCCAGGCGAAGATCGTGGGGATGAAGCTGGTCTCTTTCATCAACGAAGGAGACAGCGTCAAGGTGAAGATAGCCTTCCGGGTCCGGATGGCCCTGGAGAGTCAGCTCGGGGAAGAACCGGAGCCCGAGGGACAAAAGCCCAGGGTGAAGCCCGAAGCGACGGCGGCCGCCCCGCAGAAACCGGGTAAAAAGCCGGCCAAGGGTGCAAAAAAGAGTTCCGCAAGGGAGGTGAAGGAGGTGTCACAGACTCCTCCGAAGAGCGCGGACAAGCCCCCCGTGCAGCCGAAGAGAAGGGGTGATGACGACGATCAGGACCGGCTGGAAGTAACGGCGGCCATACCCGAGGTCCCCGTTCCGGTCGCCGCTCCCCCCTCCAAAGCCGCGGGGTCTGTCGATACGGAGGATTTCCAGTTCGCCGTCAAGTCGGCCAAGATGTCGGGTGGTGTGGTGACGGTCATGGTCGACGCCAGGAACAAGACGGATAAGCAACGCTACCTTGTGCTCTACGACCAGGCGTCGAGATACACCAGGTCCGCGCTGGTTGACAGACAGGGGCGCACGCACCAGGTCCAGGAGGTGTTCTTCTGGAGCGGCGATACCAGGACCAGCGCCTACGACGCGAGCCGCGGGGTCCCGGTCGAGCCGGGGAGGTCGCTCACCGTCGAGCTGATATTCAAGGAGATTCCGGCGGGGAAGGGTGGGGCGAAGCGAGTGGTCCTGCACCCCTACAGCGCCACCCGGTTCATGGGTGTGTACAAGTGGCGCGAGTCGGAACTGCAGTTCAACGACGTCGCGTATTAGAGTAGGGGCGAATGATTATTCGCCCCTACCGCCTTTCTTCGCCTTGGGCGCCGCGGCCAGGGCCGTCTGCATCGCCTCCCCCATCTTGGTCGGACTCGATGCGACCACGACGCCGCACTCGTTCAGGGTCCGGATCTTGTCCTCGGCCTTTCCCTTGCCGCCGGTGATGATGGCGCCGGCATGCCCCATCCTCTTCCCCGGGGGGGCTGTCACCCCTGCGATGAAGGCCGCCACCGGTTTTTTCATCTGCTCCTGGATCCAGAACGCCGCTTCCTCCTCGGCCGCCCCGCCGATCTCGCCGATCATGAAAACCCCTTCCGTCTCGGGGTCCTCGTTGAACAGCCGCAGCACGTCGATGAAGTTCATCCCGATGATCGGGTCTCCCCCGATCCCCACGCAGGTCGACTGCCCGAGCCCCATGTCGGTCA
>DNJC01000064.1:18154-21012 GCA_003490025.1 Geobacter sp.
GGGATCCCCTCGGTGATGCAGACGGCGAGTTCCAGCCCGGCGGAAGCGGCCTCGAGGATGGCGTCGGCAGCACCGGGAGGGGGAACGAAGATCATGGAGACGTTGGCGTTGGTGTACTTCACCGCTTCGGCCACCGTGTTGAAAACCGGGATCCCCTCGATGTGGATCCCCCCCTTGCCCGGGGTGACGCCGGCGACTATGTTGCTGCCGTACTCGCGGCATTGCTGCGTGTGAAAAAGCCCGCTGCGGCCGGTGATACCCTGTACCACTATCCTTGATGACTTGTCGATCAATATTGACATGGCAGTTCTCCGGAATTTTATTTGCGCGCTTGCGTGACGCGGCTACCCCAGCATGCTCACGATCCTGCCCGCGGCGTCCCCCAGGTTGTCGCCGCACTGGACGTTCAAGCCGCTTTCCTTTAGGAGCCTTTTCCCTTCCTCGACCTGGCTCCCGTCCATGCGCACCACTATGGGCAGCGTGCAGTTCACCTCGCTCGCCGCCTCGATGATGCCGTGGGCGATCACGTCGCAGCGCATGATGCCGCCGAAGATGTTGACGAAGATCCCCTTCACGTCCGAGTCCTGCAGGATGATCTTGAACGCCTCGGCCACCTTCTCGCGGGTTGCCCCGCCCCCNNAGGCCTGCGCCGTTCACCAGGCAGCCGATGGAGCCGGAGAGCTTGATGTACGCCAGGTCGTACTTGCCGGCGTTGATCTCCAGCGGATCGAGCTGGGAGTAGTCCATCATGTCCGGGTACTCGCGGTGCCTGAATATGGCGTTGTCGTCGAAGGTGATCTTCGCGTCCATCGCCATCAGCCATCCCGCCCTGGTGACGACGAGCGGGTTGATCTCGACCAGGGCGCAGTCCTTCTCCAGGCAGACCCGGTAGAGGTTCAGGATGAGGTTTACGCAGTCCTCGCAGACGCTGCCGTTCAGGCCCAACTGCAGGGCGATGTGGCGCGCCTGGTAGGATCTGAGGCCGGTGAAGGGGTCGATGGTAAGCTTGTGGATCTTATCCGGCGACTTGCCGGCCACTTCCTCGATGTCCATCCCCCCTTCGGCGGAGGCGATCAGGACATAGCGGGAGGCGCTGCGGTCCAGGGTGATGGAGAGGTAGAACTCGCGGGCGATGTCCACCGCCTCCTCGACCAGGATGCGCCGCACCCTGAGCCCCTCGGGGCCGGTCTGCGTTGTCACCAGCGATTTGCCGAACAGCTCCTTGGCGTACTCCTGCGCCTGCTCCGGGTGGTGCACCAGCCGGACGCCCCCTGCCTTGCCGCGCCCGCCGGCGTAAATCTGCGCCTTTACGACGCAGCGTCCCCCCATTTCCTTGGCGGCGCGCTCGACCTGGTCTGCCGTCAGGGCTACGCGGCCGCGCGGGATCGGAATGCCGTAGGCATTCAGGATCTCCTTGGCCTGATACTCNNCTAAAATTAGAAATTTCCACGGTCGTGTCTAATTTATTACCAGAAATAGCGGGGATGATAACTTTGAGGAACTGAGATAAGGAGGCGATTGAGCGAAGAATTCCAGGGAAACCCTGGCAGCGGGTTTTCCTGTGAGAGGGATGACTTTACTTTNNACAGACAGATTCAGGGGCGGGTTTGCAGCAGGCGGCGCACTTCGAGCTTCTCCGCACCCTGCTTGCACTGCAGTTCAAGGTCCGAAAATTTCCTGAACGCCTCCGCCGGGTTCTTCCTGGCCGCGCGGTTCTGGCGCTCCAGGGCGATCTTCTTGCACTTCTCAAGGACCTCCGTCACGTCCTTGCCGGTGACGTCGCTCACCTCGAAACGGTGCTTCTTCGCCACGATTCCCTCGCCCTGGGTGCTGACGATGTTCCCCTGGCAGGTGATCTGTTCGGCGCCGGCCGCAGTCGCCATGAGGAGGATGGCCGTTACGATCAAAGGCTTTTTCATGGNNGAGCCGCCGCTGCAGGGCTTTGCGCTGGCGCCGCCGCGGCTGGGGCGGCCTGAGGCGTCTGCGGCTGCGAAGCCGGGGCCTGGCCGACCGAGGGAGCAGGGGGCGTACCCGGATGCGCCGTGGCCGGGCCTCCCTTCTTGCCGGTCGCCACGTCGAGGACCCGTGCCCTTTTCAGGTAGCGGGCCGGGATCTCGTGCTGGCTGTTGGTGTAGTAGGCGGTCCCCTTGGCGTCCTTCCAGGTGTACATTTCACCGACGGCGGCGGATGAACTGAAGGTTATCGCCAGCAGCACCAGAACTTTCTTCATGCTTCCTCCTAAGGCTTTCGAACGAAGACTATTATTCAGGATATGTCGACCCTGTTCAACCTAAAAAAACGCACACACTACAAGGGAAGCGTCACAGCGACTTCGTTATCCCACCAATTGCGTCCCCCGTCATGCATAATTTAAGGCAGTATGCTATCCTATGACCTGGACAAATGGTGGTGGTTCAATAACCTACGGGAGACCGGACGATGAAAAAAGCTGCTATGACAATCGCACTACTAATAGCCGTCGTTGCGACTGCAGGTATAGTGACCGGAGGTTTCAGTTATGACCCTGCAGCGGCGCAGGCCGCAGCCCGAATAAAGGTCTATTCGGCTGAGATGAGGAACTACTTTATGAGTGACGAAATAGTGAAGAGCAAGGAAGAGTGGAGAAAAATACTGACGCAGGAACAGTACCACGTCCTGAGGGAGAAAGGGACCGAGCGGGCCTTCACCGGCAAATACGCCACTACCCATGATCACGGCATCTACCGCTGCGCCGGTTGCGGTCTCGATCTTTTCAGGTCCGAGGACAAGTTCGAGTCCGGCACCGGCTGGCCGAGCTTCACGCAGCCGATAGCGAAGGAGAACGTCAAGACAGAGGTTGACCGGAGCTTTTTCAGCAC
>DNJC01000042.1:0-41584 GCA_003490025.1 Geobacter sp.
GAAAAGCCCCACCAGGATTTCCTGGTGGGGCTTTTCTGCATTCAAAGCTCTGTCAAAGTCGCTACTCCATGCGCACCCCTCCGCCCTGGACAAGGGGGCATTGTGGCGGTGGGGCGAACACGGTGCCGAAATCGAAATGGGTGTCCCGGGAGCAGGACCCCGCCTTGCTCTGACACACCTCCAGATTCTCACAGTCGTGACAGGCGGACCCCGCGAGCTTCTCCCTGGGCTGGTAGGCGAAGTTAAGAAGCGCCTCGCTGTTCCACACCTCGATGATGGACTGGCGCGAAACATCCCCTACAAAGAAGGTCTCTTCCTGCGGCACCGTGTCGGATTGCACGACCTTCCCGTCCGGCGTTATGGTCATGCTGCTGTGCCCACCTGAACACGGTCCCCTCTCTTTCAAGCGCCTGACTTTATCCTCTGCACGATTGCCAAGTCCTGAAACTGCGTGCACCTGGGCGCCGTCTTCTGAAATGTTACCTTCGGGCATTGCCATCTTCACAGGCGTTGGTGCTTGCTGCAGCCCGGTCATGCGGAGGTCTATCTCCGGGAAGTCCGCCCTTGCCCGTTCGCACTGCTCTGCTATCGATACTCTGTCCTGCTGGGTCAGGAAGAGGCTGTCGTTGTGTCTGTGGAAGGTCCTGGTATAGGCCGCCAACGAAATCTTTTTCACCCCAAGGGCCGCCAGTCGCTGGATCCATTCGTAGATTCGCGTAGCGTTCAATGGTGTGACGACAGCTTTCACCCTCAGGTTGAACCCGCGCAGCACCAGGTTCCTGATGCTTTCCACCGCCCTGCTGTAGTAGCCAGGGCTTCCTGCCAGTTTGTCTGCGGTGTGCTCATCGGGGCCGTCCATGCTGACCTGTATCTCCCGGATGTACTGGTTGATCGGCCTCGTCATGCCGATTTCTACCAGGCGGTCTGCTATTTCCGGCGTGATGCAGCACTTGGTCGACAGGACGAAGAGCATTTCATGCCCGATCAGCTCCGCTATGAGGTTCAGTGCGTCTTTTCTGAACAGAGGATCCCCGCCCGATAGCGTTACTTGCTCTATCCCCAGTGATTTTGCCTCCTGAAGTAGTTCCTTCCATCGTTTGGTAGATAGCAGCATGTTGTCCGGCACATGTCTCCTGTTGGCGTTGCAGTACGCGCAGTTGGTTTCGCAGTCGTTGGAGAACATCAGGTTGAGGGATACCGGAGCGGCGGGTCTTTTCTCCTCGCCTGCCTTCGAAGCGTCTCCGACGAAGTGGAAGGGATCCATCTTCTGTATGAATGGTTCCAACTCGGGGGTCATGTTGACCACAGCGTCACTCTCCCTGTTGGTGGCCAATATGACCTCCGTCACGAATTCCTTGGCCTTGTCCAGGGAGTCGAAATCATGAGCGTACTGGATGATCATGGAGAGGTGTCTTAAGGTCAGCCTGCCGTCCATCAACGAGAGGGTGGCTCCCATCATCGGCGAGAGCAGTGAATAGTTGATCTGCTCCTGTTCGTACCTGCACAACAATGACCAGTCGCCGTTGCGCTTGAGCCGCCAATACGGGGATATTACCGGAATGGTCAAATCAGTGATCTCAACATCCCTGCCCAGTACCGTGCATTCTAATGCCATGGTCAGGCTCCTCCTTACGGATTGATCGCAGCCAGAGTCGTGCCACTATTAGAGGAGATCGTTCGAGCAGGTGACGCAGGCGGTGCGGTTGCATCACGCGCTCTGGAATCGCCTCCTTGCCGGCAGGGCTTTTGCGCCGCCGCCGGCAGCGGCAACGCAGACCAGTCTACTTCAGCATTAAAAACTGTCAATGTGTTGGCGAGATAAAGGGATTTGCTGTTTCGCAGGAGCCAAATCAAGGGGTGCTTCGCCGCGGAGATCGGCAGGCAAGAATCCCTTGGCTCATAAAGTAGAGTGTGCTAGTTTTCTGGAGCTGCTACATCCTTGACGCGCTGGACAGGTCCAATGGCAACAGAATCGCAAATTCAGATGGAACCGGGCTGGAGATCTCACCTGCTGGAGGAGTTCCAGAAGCCTTACATGCTGGAGCTGAAAGAGTTCCTGCGCAGGGAGATCTCGAGGAAAAAGACGATCTACCCGAAGGGAAGTGAGTACTTCAACGCCTTCAACACCACTCCGTTTGAGGAGGTGAAGGTGGTAGTGCTGGGGCAGGACCCGTATCACGGCCCGGACCAGGCGCACGGGCTATGCTTTTCCGTCCAGAGAGGGATCGAGGCGCCTCCTTCCCTGGTGAACATCTTCAAGGAGCTGCAGTCCGACCTGGGGTTGTCACGTGATGACTTCAGGCACGGTTTCCTGAAGTCATGGGCGGACCAGGGGGTCCTGCTGTTGAACAGCGTTCTCACCGTCGAGGCCGGCCGTGCCGCCTCGCACCAGGGACAGGGATGGGAGAGCTTCACTGACCGGGCGATATCGCTGCTGAACGAAAACCGGAATCATATCGTCTTCATGCTCTGGGGCGCCTATGCCCAAAGAAAGGGCGCCGTCATCGATGAAAAGAGGCACCTGGTCCTGAGGGCGCCGCATCCATCCCCACTCTCGGCGCATCGAGGCTTCCTCGGGTGCCGCCACTTCTCCAAGGCCAACGCGTATCTCCTGAGCCACGGCAAGGAAGCGATCGACTGGCGCCTCCCATAGACTCTATCTGACTGCATTCCTCTAAAAAAGGGTGGGAGCGGCCCACTCATAAAAAACCGCAAACTGATAAAGATTTTCACTTGCAATAACTGCCGGCGGCGCCCTATACTCATATTACAGTTGCTCATTGAATGAGGAGGTATCGCCATGAAAGGTTTAGCTACAAAATTCGCTGTCCTGACGGCAGCTACTGTCATATCCGCACTGCCGGTATTGGCCGGGGAAATGGGCACAGGCATGAACCCGGGGAGCGTACAAAAAGATCAATGCCTGTTGGTGTCGCAGACCTGCCGCAACAGTGTCGACTCCATCCAGCAACGGATCGACAGGCTTGGCAGGGAGATCGGTAGAGGGAGCAGTGTGTACAGCAACGAGGAGTTGAGACAACTGGAGTTCCAGCTCAGGGATGCGATCCAGACACTGGAGTCGCTGAATCGGCCGGGAGCCTGACGCTTCCTGAAGGGGAGGCAAAACCGGTGTGAAAAAGGGGAAAGGGGGGCCGGATCGGCCTCCTTTTTCTTTATCCGCCGGTGGCGGATCTGAAGGCTGCAAACGCCTCCTGTAGCCGAAGGTACAGCGGTGGGAGGGCGCCCGGGTTTCCTGTCTTGGCGAGCGATTCCATCTCGCCGGCGATGTCGCGCATTCTGGGTGCCCCCATGTTGGCAGCAGAACCCTTGATGGTGTGGCAGCGGTAGTAGACCGCCTCTTGATCCCCGCTCTGCAGCGCCTCTCCGAGGGACCGGATGTGTTCCTTGATCCCGGAGACGAACTTTTCCACGAACACCGGGACGACTTCCTCTTCACCCCCCAGGCGCTCCAGGAGTTCGTCCCGGTCGAAATCCTTCACACCTGGCTCTGCGGCTTTCGCGGCGGGAAGCTCCGGGAGCGCGTGGCAGGTGACATCCTTTCCTGCAGAGACTTTCCTGATTACGGCGTAGATTTCCCTTTCGCTGACCGGCTTCGCTATGTAGCTGTCCATCCCCGCCTGGAGGCAGATCGCCACGTCCTCCTTCATGGCGTTGGCGGTCATGGCACAGATATGCACCTTGCGTCCCGTCACCTGCTCGCGGCTGCGGATCGCCCGGGTCGCTTCAAGCCCGTCCATGATCGGCATCTGGACGTCCATGAAGATCAGGTCGTAGTTTACCTGTTGGTATTTGTCCAGCGCCTCCCTGCCATTTTCGGCGCAATCAACGCTGTGGTCACCGGTTTTCGCGATGAGCTTGAGAGAGATAAGCTGGTTGATCGGGACGTCTTCGACGACGAGTATGCGCAGGGCCCTTTCAACCTTGGCGCCGTGCTCCTCGACCTCCTCGACCGGGATCTCGCCTGGTTTTGGGATGCTGACCTGCACATTGAAGCTGAAGACGCTCCCCTCGCCAAGGCGGCTTTCCACCGCGAGGGTGCCCCCCATGACCTCGACCAGGTTCTTGCTTATCGAAAGCCCGAGACCGGTGCCGCCGTAGAGGCGGGTGGTCGAGCTGTCCGCCTGGGAGAACTTTTCGAAGATGACTTCCAGTGCGTGGGGGGCGATGCCTATCCCGGAGTCCGCGACGGCAAAGTGCAACGTCGCCGACTCCGCATCGATTGCGATCGGTCTGCACGCGATGGTGATGCTCCCCTTGTGGGTGAATTTCAGCGCGTTCCCCACCAGGTTCCCGAGTACCTGCCCGATCCGGACGGGATCGCCTGTCACGTGCGCGGGAAGATCCGGGTCCGCCTCCAGAAGGACCTGCACCCCCTTCTCCTGTCCGCGCAGGATGAACGGCTGCAGGGACCGGTGCAGGACACGCCGCAGGTCGAAGACGATCGCCTCCAGCGTGATCATCCCCGCCTCGATCTTGGAGAAGTCGAGTATCTCGTTGATTATGGCGAGGAGGTTCTCGGCGCAGTCGGAAAGCGACTCCAGGTACTGACGCTGCCCGGAGTCAAGCGGCGTGTCCATGAGGAGCCGTGACAGCCCTATGATGCCGTTCATGGGGGTCCTGATCTCGTGGCTCATGTTGGCCAGAAAAACGCTCTTCGCAGCCGTCGCAGCCTCAGCCCGAAGCAGCGCATCCTTCAGCTCGGTGGTGCGCTTTTGCACCTTCAGCTCGAGGTTTTGCATGTGCTCCTGGAGCATGTCGTAGAGTTCGGAGTTCTCCACCGCGTAGGCGGTGCTGATCAGGATGCCGCTCAACGCGTTGAGGGTGGATACCTCCGCACTGAGATGGCTTCCCGGCAAGATGCCGGCGAACATCCCCCTTATGCGGCTGTTGGTCGCCAGGACGTGCAGCACCAGCGTGTCGGCGCCCGAAAGCGTGGGGACCACGACCGGATGGTTCTGGTTCAGGGCCCAGGCGAAGGTGCCATCCTCCACCCGCGCCTCGATCTCCTTGGTCACCCTGGCGCAGGAGAACTCAGGCTCGCAGACGGTCAACCTGAAGGACGCGTCATCCTCGATGCCGAACATGGAAAGGTTGGTGAACGGGATCAGCCTCCTCAACTGGCCGAAGACGGCCCTGATGACGAAGGCGGGTTCCTTCTGCCGGTAGATGTCGGATTGGAAATCGCTGCACGCCGTCAGGACGTCGAGAGTCCTCAGGTAGTTGAGGTTCGTCTCTTCGAGGAAATTGACGCGCTCCTGCAGCTTCCGGATCCGGCTGTCATTGGATTCACCGGGCACTGTCGTCGCTCCCGTACAGCACCGATACCGCCTGTTCGTAGGTGGTATCCACCTGCTTCACCAGGGTGGGGAGGAAGTAACAAGAGATCTGCAGCCGCTCCCATACGTCGCGGTCCAGTTCCGGAACGAAGACCTCGCCGCTGTTCCCTATCTGCATGGCGTGCGCGATGATGTCGGCTAAGTGCAGTATCGAAGCCTCGCGCGGGTACTGCCCCCCCCTGCTGCAATGGTGGTGGCTCCCGACCGGTTCGGCCACCCTCGGCGGTATCTTCCAGCGCTTCAACAGGGCGCCGCCTACGTCCGCGTGGTCGAAGGAAAATTTTTCCCGCTCGGCCCGGTGCAGCAGCGTCCCGGTGGCGCGGCACTGTTCCAGGAGTTCCAGGCAGAGGTCCGGGACCCGGACGTACATCACGAGTCTCCCGATGTCATGGAGTATCCCCGCTACGAAAAACCGCTCTAGGTTGGCCTCGCGCTGGCTCGTCGCCAGAACCCGAGAGGCGAGGCCGGTCGCGATGCTGTGCTTCCAGAACTGCTCCATGTTGACCAGATCCTCGGGAATCCCCTTGAAGACGTCCATCACGGAAAGCGCCAGTGCCAGGTCGCGCACCTGCAGCACGCCGATGATGGTGACCGCCTGGGTGATGGTGTCGATCTTGGAGAAATAGCCGAAAAGCGGGCTGTTGGCGAGCTTCAGTATCCTTGCGGTGAGCCCCTGGTCCTCGGAGATGATCTTCGCGATGTCGCCGATCGAGCTGCGCGGGTGGTCGATCGCCTCCGAGAGTTGCGAGTAGAACAGGGGGAGTGAATGTATCGTGGAGACATCCTCGACCATATCCTCCACCGATAGCTGAGGGCTACGTTTCACGGCTCGCCCTCCTCTCGGTGCAGATGCGCATCAGCTCCTTTATCGCCGGGTGCTGGGGGTCGTTGTAGACGAAGAGCCTTTCCACCTCGGCGCGCGCCTCGGCAAGGAGTTCGGGGGCGATTTCCTCGTTTGCGGGGATCTCCGGGCCATCCTCGACGACGGTCTCTCCCACGATCTCGACCTCGAGGACACCCCACATCCGGAAGATGGAGAAATGCTTCTCGGTGAGTTCGGCTTCCGCCGGGAGAAGGAGCCGGCCGCTGCGGTCGCAGACGTTACGGCTCAAAACCATCCCGGGAGCAAGGTTGTCTATATGTACTACTGCCAAGAGAGAATCTCCTGTCGGGTTAAAGACACGAAAGCGGGAGGCCATGAATTCATGCCGGTTAGTAGCATATCGGTATGGCTCTCCTTTTCTTTAGCCACAGTCTGGAAATTCCGGATCGCGCCAAAAATAGAGCGGCGCAAGGCGCGGGTGCAGTCAAGGCTGCAAGGATAGAGAATGTTGGACAGTTTTAATCAAGAGAAAGCGTTGTTCTCCCCCAATGTTTAGTCCTTCAGGGGTTGACTTATCCTGCCACCCCTGTCTTTAATAGGGCGATGCATACTTTGACTGAACAAGATGATTCACGCTCATCCAGAGCGACCTTATGGCTGATTGTAACCACCCTCTTCTGGGGGGGGAGCTTCATCTTCAACAAGATCGGTTTCCGCGAGATCCCGCCGCTCACCTTCTTTTTCTTCCGGTTCGCCCTGGCCACGCTCCTCATGGGAGTGCTCTGCCTGCCGCGCCTGCACCGCTTCGACTGGCGCACCTTCAGGACCGGCCTCACCGTCGGGCTCGCCCTCGCCGCAACGAACCTCTCCTTCGTGCTCGGGGTGAGCGGCACCAGCGTTTCCCGGGCCGGGTTCCTGAACAACCTTTTCGTGCTGCTCATACCGCTTCTTTGCTTCGCCTTCTGGCGCGAGCGCTTTGACCGGTGGACCGCCGCCGGATTGTTCCTCGCCTTGGCCGGGATCTGGCAACTGGCTCAAGGGGGCGTGGAAGGGTTCAACCGCGGGGATCTGCTGTCGACCCTCTGTGCGCTCTTCATCGCCCTGCACATAATCTCGGTGTCGAGGCTGCTGCGCGACGAGGACATCTACCTGGTCAGCCTGGTGCAGTTCGCCACGGTCGCGGCCGTGGGGGGGCTTTTGTTCCTGGTGCTCCCCGCCACTTCCTATACCGTGTCCTGGGTCTCCGCCGGCTCGCTGGTTTACTGCGCCATCTTCCCGACCGTGATCTGCTTCACACTGCAAAATACCTATCAGCGCTATACCACCCCCACCAAGGCCGGGCTGATCTACACGCTCGATCCCGTCTGGAGCATGCTGGGGGGAACCCTGCTTCTGGGGGAAAGGTTGACCGCCGGCGAGTGGATCGGGTGCAGCCTCATCTTCGCCTCGGTAGTCCTGCCTCTCACGGTCAAGCGCCTGCGCGAGCGTCATCTCGGCATCGATTACCGTGCCGGGAGCGTTGCCGTCGATTAGCCCCCGGAGTCCCGTCCCCTTGTTGACATCGCATCATTCTTAGCTACGCTGGGCCGATGTATCTACCGGCCATGCTGAAGGAGGACCCATGCCCGAGCTTCCGGATCTCACCGTCTATGCGGAAAACCTGGCAAGGAAAGTGGTCGGGAAGAAGATCGACAACGTGCTGTTCCACAACAGGGGGCGTTTGAACGTCTCTTCGGAGGAACTGGCCCGGGCACTCTCCGGCGCGGAGATAACGGGCGTCCGCAGGACGGGGAAGCAGGTTTCCTTCTACGCGGCAAACCAAGTGGAACTTCGGGTCCATCTCATGCTCACCGGAGGTTTCTTCATGACCGGTGCTGCCGACCTGGAGCGGCTCGACTCGCCGGTGCTGAGCATCTGCTTTGCGGACGGCTCGGCGCTTTCGGTAGCAGACCCGAAGGGGTGGGCTACGGTGACGCTGAATCCCAAGGACGAGAAAGAGGCGCCCGACGCGCTGGACGTGGACATCGAGTTCCTAAAAACGCTCTTCGGGAAGAAGCCTAAGGCGATGCTCAAGTCGTTGCTCCTGGACCAGAACCTGATCGGCGGCATAGGCAACGCTTACGCGGACGAGATACTCTGGATGGCGCGGATCTCGCCGAAGTCAATAGCGGGGAAGCTTCCCCCCGAAGCTGTTTGCGCCCTTGCCGATGCCATTCCCGCCGTGCTCTTGAACGCCATCCAGCAGTTGAAGCGAAGGCACCCCGACATGATAGCCGGCGAGTTCCGCGAGTTTCTCAAGGTGCACAACCCGGCGCTCAAGGTTTCGGAAAGCGGCGCCAGGATCATCAAGGAAAACGTCCAGTCAAAGCGCACCTACTACACGGACGAGCAGAAGCTGTACCGGTAGAAGAAAAGGAAAGGGGCTTCGCATCCGCGCGAAGCCCCTTTTTAGTTCATTGCGCCCTGCCGCAGACGGGGCTTTCATTTGTCCCTTGCCGTAACGACAGGCTACAGCACCCGCAGGAACGCCACCAGGTTAGTTTCCTCCTCCGGCGTAAGCCTTAGTTCTAGTGCCAGGTTGAAGAACTTCACCGTGTCCTCGAGGGTCAGGCAGCGTCCGTCATGCATATATGGCGGGCTTTCCTTGATACCCCTGAGGGTGAAGGTCTTGATGGGGCCGTCGCCAGGTTCCCTGGTGAACTGCTCCAGCTTCAGGTCGTGCATTCCGTGGTCGAGGTAGAACGGGGCGGGGTGGCAACTGGAGCATCTCCCCTTGGTGTGGAAGATCTCCTCGCCCGCAAGCTCCATTGGCGTCGCCTTGGCCCGGTTGAGCCGGCCGTCGGCATCGAGCTTAGGCGCCGGCGGAAAATCGAACATGTTCTGCATCTGGGCCATGTGGGCGACCTGGACGCGACTTATGATGTTCATCCCCTTCTTGGCTGCATGGATCTCGTCACCGTTGAAGTAGGCGGTCCGCTGCTCGAACTCGGTGAAATCCTCGACTGAGCGCAGGCTGCGCTTGGAACCGTGGATCTGCTGGTTGAAAAGTCCCCTGAGGCTGACGGTATCGAGCCGGAAGCGCCGCTCCTGCGGGCGGATGTCCGGGCTCAGGTGGAATTGTGCGGTAGTGTGCCCGTTGACATGGCAGTCGAGGCAGGTGACCCCCAGGCTGGCTTGAACGGTCTTGCGGTCGTCGGTGGGATTGAACTCCTCCTGGGGGAAGGGGGTGAGCAGCATCCGCAAGCCGTCGAGCTGAACCGGGGTGAGGAGGTCCTTGAAGAGGCGGTAGTAGTTGTTGATAGAGACCACCTCGCCGCGCGAGACGTCACCAAGTTCCGGCCTGTTCTGCAGGAATATGGCCGGCGGGAACTCGGGAAGAAAGGCGTCCGGGAGGTCGAAGTCGACGTCGAAGCGCTGCAGACGGGGGAACATGTCGATCTGCATCTGCGGGAAGACCTGCCCGCCGCTTACCTGCTTGGGATGGGGGAGCGGCGGATAGGGGAACAGGTTCCCGGACCGGATGTCGTCAGGCGACATGGCCGTCAGCTTCTCCCAACTGGTTCCCTGCGGCAGCCTTGCCGTCGGCCCGACGGCTAGCGGCTTGCCTCGGCTCATTTTGACATCGGAGGAGAGCTTGGGCTTCAGGTCGTATCTCATCTCCAGCAGGCGGCGCTGCGTCTCCATCACCTTCGGTTTTTCCGACATGTCTTTCTGGTAACCCTCCTGAAAAGTCGTCATCGGCTTATTGGCGTTGAGGGGATCGCGGTAGAGGTCGAAGCCGAGGATCTTCCCCTCGTCCGGCTGGTTCTTCAAGGCCGTTGACGCCGGTTGCGCCTTGGGCGCGGCGAAGGCATCGGAAGAATCGTGCTGGCCCATCCGCTGCTCGGGCCGTGTCTTCGCCACTCCCCTGGGTGTCTGGGCATCCTGTACGGCATCGTGCGGCGCCCTCTGTGTCGGTTGCCCCTGGGGCTGTGTCCATGATTTCGTTGCTGGAACTATCAGGGCTGCTGCAAGAAAAAGTGACGATATCACGGCGGCATCTTTTCTCATACGAGGCTCCCTTTGTCGGTGAAATATTGGAATCCGCCAATTTTGTCATAGCTCCTCAAGAAGTCAACATACCTGCCGTGGAGTTACCTGCCGTCAAATGGCACGCCTGATACTCGACGCTGGCACGTTATCCGGCCAGGCCGCGATTGGACAAAACAAGCGCGTGAGAGGGGATAATAGATGCGATTATGGCGTCTTTGATAGCTTTTGCAGATGTCGTCGCCAAGTTGTATACTGAAGGCGTCGTAATGCCCGGGAATCAAGGGGGATGTATGAAAAGGGCAAGGAATATCAAGTCAGTGCTGCCACTGTTTGTCATCACCGCAGCGCTTTTTGCCTGCAACGGAACTTCCGCCTATGCGGACGGCGCGAGGGGGGAGCGCGGCGTTTCCGCCCCACGCGGCGGCGCCGAACTGGTGGCGGCACGGGGCGGCGGTCGTGACATGGGCACAAGGTCCGGCGGTCGCGAGGTCGTCACCAGGTCCGGCGGTCGCGGTGGGTATGTCGGCCGTGGCGGTTACTCGGGCGGCGGATACCGCGGGGGACGCAGCCACTTCTCCGGGAGCATCTGGATCGGCCCTGGATGGGGCTTCTGGGATCCGTTTTATTACCCGTACTACCCGTACTATTATCCGTACCCTGGCTACCGTTACTATCCTGCCCCGAGCGTTGTCGTGCCGCAAGAAAATGAGGAGTACGTCGCGCCGGAGCCGGAGTCGCAGCAGGAGGAGACCGGCTACTGGTATTTCTGCAGGAAGCCGGAAGGGTATTACCCGTACGTAGAGCGCTGTCCCAGCGGCTGGATGAAGGTGGTTCCGAACACCACCCCGCCGCGCGAGGAGCAGGAAGATAAGGAGAATTGAAAATGAAGAAGGGTTACAGGTTGACGCTTTTATCGCTTCTCGCGCTGCTGGTTCTGGGCGGCTGCGTAAGCATGCCGACAGGGCCGAGCGTGAGGGTGCTTCCCGCACCGGGCAAGGCCTTCGAGCAGTTCATGGCAGAGGACGCGGTCTGCAGGCAATGGGCAGAGCAGCAGCTCGGCATGAGCGCCCAGGATACGGCGAACCAGAACACGGCCCAGAGTGCCGTGGTAGGAACCGCCATCGGGGCGGGGGTCGGGGCAGCCCTCGGCGCGGCCAGCGGCAACGCCGGGGCCGGTGCGGCGATAGGCGGGGGTACCGGGCTCCTGTTCGGGGCCGCGAGCGGCTCCGAGTCCGGCCGGGTGTACGGCTACGAGGCGCAGCGGCGCTACGACAACACCTACGTGCAGTGCATGTATGCCAAGGGGAACCAGGTCCCGGGCGCGACGCGCAAGGTGCGCCGGGGGAGGAGCTATACTCCACCGCCTCCCAGCATGTACTCAGTGCCGCCGGATTATTACCCGGCGCGGTAGGATGAGTGCGGGGCGCCTCTCGGGGCGCCCTTACTTTTTGCCGCCATCACAGCCATGTTAGATTGTCATTATTAACCGGCTGTGCTATCTTCCCGTGCTGCGCGTCCGTGCCGGCCGCGCAATAAACGGGTGGAGACGATTTCCTTGCTGCAGCATGAAACCATAAAACCATTGCTGCCGTGGGCCGCCGCACTGCTGGGCGGCCTGCTGCTCTTCCTGGGGTATGCCGGATTCGACCACTTCTACCTCGAGTGGGTCTGCCTCACGCCTATCCTCTGGGCCGTGCGCGATCAGCGCCCGGGACGCGCCTTCCTCATCGGCTGGGTGGCCGGGACGGTGGGGCACGCCGGGGGCTTTTACTGGGTGATCCAGATGTTCCAGCAGTTCGCCGGGGCACCCCTGCCGTTCGCGGTATTCGGGCTGCTGCTCCTAGCCGCCGCCAACGGAATAGTGATCGCGGCGTGGGCCTGGGGAACCAGGGTGCTCGTGCGCGACGGCGGCTGGAACGTGGTGTGGGTGGCCCCCGTGGTCTGGACGGCCGTGGAGAAATTCTGGCCCGAGATATTCCCGAACTACCTCGGCGCCAGCCAGTACCTCCTCCCGCACCTGACCCAGATAGCGGACTTGGCCGGGATACTCGGCGTCAGCTTTCTCGTGGTCTACATAAATTCCACCATCTACTGGGTCATCACCTGCTGGTTGGAGAAAAGGGGCGTCCCCTGGCGGAGCGTTGCCGTTTTTGCCGTCTCGCTGCTGCTGGTCCTCGGCTACGGTGAGCTTCGCATCCGCGCCGTCGACCGGGAAGCGGCGCAGGCCGGGAAGCTGACCGTGGGGCTGGTGCAGACCAACCGTGGGGCGGCGGACAACCATATCGAGCCGGACGTCATCCTGCGTGAGCATCAGATGATGTCGCAGGCACTGGTGGCGGGGCGGAAGGCGGACCTGGTGGTGTGGCCTGAGGGGATCATGAGGGTCCACCTCACCTCGCGGGAAAGCACGCTGCCGACCGCGGCGCTCGGGGACCTGGGGACGCCGCTTCTGTTCGGAGCCTGTCTGCGCGTTTCCGAGGGGGGAGAGGTGCGCACCAGCAACAGCGCGCTCCTGGCCGACGCCTCCGGCAGGATACTGGGGAGCTATGACAAGACGGTGCTGGTGCCGTTCGGGGAGTACATCCCCTTCGGCGACATCTTCCCGGCGCTCTACTCCTGGTCTCCCTATTCCAGCCGTTTCTGGCGCGGGAGGAGCGAGGAGCCGCTGAGGCTCGGGAGCCACGTTCTTTCGGTGAATATCTGTTACGAGGACATCTTCCCCGGTCACATCAGGAAGCTGATGCGCGGCGGACGGGACAAGGCGATCCCGGAGGCGATCTTCAACCTGACCAACGACTCGTGGTACGGTAACTCGACGGAGCCCATCGAGCATCTGGCCCTGGCGAGCTTTCGCTCCATCGAGAACAGGCGCTCGCTGGTGCGGGTCACCAACACCGGCGTGTCGGCGGTCGTCGATCCGGTCGGCCGAATCGTCAGCCGCACCCGCGTCTGGACCAGGGAGGTGCTGGTCGACACCATTCCTCTCATGAAAGGGAGAACGGTATATGCGGCGGCCGGAGACTGGATAGGCTGGCTCTGCGCCATCCTCTTTGCCTGCGGAATTGTCATGAAAGCTGGAGGATCACTCAGAAGAGAAAGGAATCGCTCTGTTTGACTACAAAACAGAATGAACTATAGTGTCTCAATGCAAAAAACGTAAGTCATAATGCACTCCTAGTTCGCGCCCTGATTCAAGAGGGTGCCTTCAGGGGGAGTCGAGGAATAAATGGCAATAACAACTGCAAGAGCAAACAGCAAAACTGCCGTGCTCCCCAAGGGTAATACCTCTCCCCTTGGCGCCACGGTTTCCCCCGGCGGGGTGAACTTCAGCGTCTTCGCCAGGGACTGCAGCGGAGTGGAACTGCTGCTTTTCGACAATGCCGGCGACTCCATCCCCTCCCGCGTCATCCCTCTGGATCCGAAGAAAAACCGCACCTACCACTACTGGCACATCTTCGTCCCGGGTATCGGCGCCGGGCAGCTTTACGGCTACCGTGTCGCCGGCCCGTACGAGCCGCAACGCGGGCGCCGTTTCGACCCGGGCAAGGTCCTGATCGACCCGTACGGCCGCGCCGTCGCGGTCCCGGAGCTCTATTGCCGCGGCGACGCCTGCATCCCCGGCGACAACGCCGCCACCGCGATGAAAAGCGTCGTGGCGGACCCGCGCGGCTACGACTGGGAAGGGGACCAACCGCTCAAGCGCCCCTATTCCCGCACCGTCATCTACGAGATGCACGTCGCCGGTTTCACCCGGCATCCCTCATCGGGAGTTCCCGCCGACAAGCGCGGCACCTATGCCGGACTGATCGACAAGATCCCGTACCTGAAGGACCTCGGGGTCACGGCGGTGGAGCTGTTGCCGGTTTTCCAGTTCGACCCGCACGACGCCCCCTTCGGTCTTTGCAACTACTGGGGATACAGCCCCATCTCCTTCTTCGCCCCCCATGCCGCCTTCAGCTCCAACAAGGAACCGCTCGGCCCGCTGGACGAGTTCAGGGACATGGTGAAGGCGCTGCACAAGGCCGGGATCGAGGTGATCCTCGACGTGGTCTACAACCATACCTCCGAGGGGGACCACAAGGGCCCCACCTTCTGCTACCGCGGTTTCGCCAACGACGTCTACTACACCCTCGCACCCGACGGCAGCTACATCAACCACACCGGTTGCGGCAACACCATGAACGCCAACCACCACGTGGTGCGCCGGCTCATCATCGATTCGCTGCACTACTGGGTCAAGGAGATGCACGTCGACGGCTTCCGCTTCGACCTGGCATCGATCCTCTCCCGGGACGGGCAGGGGCGACCGCTCAAGAATCCCCCCATCCTGTGGGATATCGAGTCCGACCCGGCGCTTGCCGGGATCAAGCTTATCGCCGAGGCGTGGGACGCGGGTGGGCTGTACCAGGTGGGGAGCTTCATAGGCGACAGCTGGAAGGAGTGGAACGGAGAGTTCCGCGACGACGTGCGCCGCTTCCTGAAGGGAGACGACGGGATGGTCTGCCGTTTCGCCGCGCGGATGCTGGCGAGCCCCGATATCTACGGGCACCAGGAGCGCGAACCGGAGCAGAGCATAAACTTCGTGACCTGCCACGACGGGTTCACGCTGAACGACCTGGTCTCCTACAACGTGAAGCACAACGACGCAAACGGCGAGGACAACAGGGACGGCTCCGATGCCAACCTGAGCTGGAACTGCGGCACGGAGGGGCCGACGGACGACCCGTCCGTGGAGGAACTCCGGACCCGGCAGGTGAAGAACTTCATGGCCGTGACGCTCCTTGCCCTGGGAACCCCCATGATCCTGATGGGGGACGAGATGCGCCGCACCCAGCGAGGCAACAACAACGCCTACTGCCAGGACAACGAGATCGGATGGTTCGACTGGAGCGGGCTGGAGTCGCATCCCGACGTCCAGCGTTTCACCAGGGAACTGATCAAAACCAGGCTCATGCACAACGCGCCGGCCGAGGAACTCACGCTGAGCCAGCTCCTGGGGCAGGCACGGCTCGAGTGGCACGGCGTGCACCTGGGAACCCCCGACTGGAGCCACGAGTCGCACAGCATCGCCCTCACCGCGTGGAGCGCCACCAAGCGGGTTGTCTTCCATTACATGGTGAACGCGTACTGGGAGCCGCTCAGGTTCGCGCTCCCGTCTCCCGGGAAACTGCCGGGGGGCGCCTGGTACCGCTGGATAGACACCTCGCTTTCCTCTCCGGAGGACATCGTCTCCTGGGATGTCGTGCCGGTCGTCTCCTCCGACAGTTATCTCCTTCCCGCCCGTAGCCTGGCGGTGCTGATCGCCAAGGGGCGCGGGCGATATCCCAAAGCATCCCGGTAGGAGTTCCCATGTCTTCGGTCTTCGGAACCATTTTCAGGGTCTCAACCTTTGGCGAGAGCCATTGCGCGGCGGTCGGCGCGGTAGTCGACGGCGCCCCCGCCGGGATGAAGCTTGCCGAATCGGACATCCAGTCGCAACTGGACCGGCGGCGCCCGGGACAGGGGGAGTTGACCACGCCAAGGGACGAGAAGGATGTCGTCACCATCCTCTCCGGGGTCGAGAACGGCGTGACGCTCGGGACTCCCATCGCCCTCATGGTGCACAACCGGGATCAGCACCCCTCGGATTACCAGGAGATGGCCGGCATCCCTCGCCCCTCCCATGCCGATTACACCTACCAGGCGAAATACGGGGTGCGCGCCTCGAGCGGGGG
The DNA here is from genome assembly GCA_003490025.1 of Geobacter sp. Lineage (GTDB taxonomy): Bacteria > Desulfobacterota > Desulfuromonadia > Geobacterales > Geobacteraceae > Geomonas. The sequence goes on from DNJC01000042.1 coordinate 15,927, forward strand.
AGGGCGGTCCTCCGCCCGTGAAACCATAGGACGGGTGGCCGCCGGGGCCATCGCCGAGAAGTACCTGGCCGAGCGTTACGGCATCGAGATCGTGGCGTGGGTGGAGAGCGTGGGGGAGATCGGCTGCGGTGCGATCGACCTTGAGAACATCACCCGGAGCATGGTGGACGCCACGCCGGTCCGCTCTCCCGATCCGGGCGCTGCCCGGGCGATGTCGGAGCTGATCGCCGAGGTGCGGGACCAGAAGGATTCGGTGGGGGGCGTGGTCGGCTGCGTCTGCCGCAATCTCCCCGCGGGGCTCGGGGAGCCGGTCTTCGACAAGCTTGAGGCGATGCTTGCCCATGCCATGCTCTCCATCCCGGCGACCAAGGGGTTCGAGATCGGCTCCGGGTTCGGCGGGAGCCGGATGAGGGGGAGCGCCCATAACGACCCGTTCGTGCAAAAGGGGGGGCGTCTGGGGACTACTTCCAATTACTCGGGCGGCGTGCAGGGAGGGATTTCCAACGGGGAGCCGGTCCATTTCCGGGTGGCCTTCAAGCCGCCGGCAACCATCGCCCTGAAGCAGCAGACGGCGGCGTTCGACGGGACGGATGCGGTGCTGGAGGCGAAGGGGCGGCACGACCCGTGCGTCGTGCCGCGTGCGGTGCCGATAGTGGAAGGGATGACGGCGCTGGTGATGATGGATCTGCTGCTGCGGCAGGAATACCGAAAACGATCAGGCTGAGGTTGAGACTAAGACTAAGACTCAGACTCAGAGCTTGGCCTTATTCGCGGCAGGCGGTGTCGGCGACCAATCCCATGCGCGTCACCAGCGGCAGGTATTCCCAATCCGTGTAGGGACCAAGATCGGAGGACTTGAGTATCCCTCCATTCTTATCCATGTGGGTCGCCGCCAGCAGGCGCCCCTGCCGCTGGACACAGTCAATATCATAGACATAACGCGATTCGTACAGCGTTTCCAAGCCTTTCCCTCCACCCAGCGTCTTAAGCGCGTCCGCCTTGCCGCTTTCCGTGTAGACCGCCCGTGCTATCACCCGCACCACATCCTGCCTCGGTTTGGTCGTCGCGTTCTTGTCGTAGTAGAAGGCGGAGTTTTCGTCAGTGTCCACCTGAACCCAACTCGGGTCCGCGCCAAAGGCAGGGAGTGCGCCTGCAACGGAGAGCGCCAGAAACAGGGCGACGGCATTGATTGTTTTCATGGAATTCTCCAAACGATGAGTTTCATCGTGGCTTAGTGACGAAAATCCGAGACATCCATCTCTTCCGCTCGCGCCTTCACCTTCTGCATCTCCGCCTCAAGGTCGGTGACGATCTCCTCTTCACCCCTCACCACCCCCTGCGCCTTGAACGATTTTCGCTGCAGTTCCAGAGCGTACTCGAGGTACAGGGGCGCCACCGGGCTCTGCCTCGCGCTCTTTACTATCTTTCTCGCGATCACCCCGGTGAACTGCGCGTGTTCCAGCAACTCGTGGCGCAGTTCCCCTTCGGACGGCTTGACAAGGATCCTTTCCTTGACCGTTTCCCCGTGCAGTTTCATCACCGACACGAATACGTCCTGCCCCTCTTCCTCGATCTCCGCACCGCTCACGCCGAGTATGTAGCGCTCGGGATGACGCAGCCTGTCGAGAAGGGTGTTCCAAAGCGTCTGGTGTTCGCAGTGTACGAGGACCTGCAAGGTTCTTACGAGCATGGGAGAGCCTCCTGTGGAACGCGTTGACCCGCGGCACTACCCTGAATGTTTCAGCGGTAGCCTGAGCGATGACTAATTATAAAACGACAATGCACCCGGTCAAGGGGGCGGAGGCCCGCAAAACCGGGCCTTTGGGGCGTGGCTAGGGCGAATTGACACATTAGGGGGCGAGGTTACAATGTGGGAGTTCCGGATTCCACGACTCAAGGGGAGGCTGTCATGATCGGGCAGAAATCCGCGCTGCTCCTGGAAAACCGTCACCCGTTACTCGTCGGTCTGGCTGCGGGTCTCGTAGCCGGTGCGGTAGCCGGCAGGAGTGACAAGCTTTTCGACCGCCTTGTCAGCAAGGAACATAAAAGGCGCGAGCGGAAGGTGAGAAAAGGATCGCCGCATCAGCTCGCCGGCCCTCATTTCGCGGAGAAGATCCTGGGCAGGAAACTGGACGAGGAGCAAAAGAAGCGCGCACGGCTCGCCTTCAGCGTGGTTTACGGCGTCGGGTGGGGGCTCATCCACGGCACGTTGAGGCAGAGGTTCCCCAAACTGAGCAGATGGGGCGGACTCCCCTTTGCCGTCCCGTTCTTCTTCGCCTGCGACGGTTTCATCGCGCCGGGGCTGGGGCTCTCTCCCAACCTGCGCCGCATCCCGTGGCAACCGAGTCTGAAGGAGATGGGGAACCATGTCGTCTGGACGGCGGCGGCGGAGCTGGTCCACAGGCTGGCGGCCCGGACAGGGGGAGGACGTTGATGGGCAGGAGATCGGGAGCCGGGAATCGTGAGCTTCCCCGGTGGCTGAACACGGTGCTCGTTTTCGGGACCGTTGCGACAGTCGTCGTCATGGAAATGAGGCGGCCTCTGCGCAAGGAACGGGAGGACAAGCTGAAGCGCGACCTGCGCAATGTCGCCTTTTCCCTTATTGCGGCGGCGACGGTGGGGCTCGCCGAAAAGCCTGTGACGGGACCGCTGGCCCTCGCGGTACAGAAAAGGGACCTGGGCCTGCTGAAACTGGTCCGGCTCCCTGTCTGGGCGGAGGTGATCCTTTCCGTCATCCTGCTCGACTACACGCTTTACATCTGGCACTTCTTGACGCACAAGGTTCCATTGCTCTGGCGCTTCCACAGGCCGCACCACGTCGACCTCGATCTCGATGCGAGCACCGCGCTGCGCTTTCACTTCGGCGAACTCTTGCTCTCCGTGCCGTGGCGAGCGGCCCAGGTGCGCCTGATCGGGGTCTCGCCGCTTGCGCTATCCCTCTGGCAGACGCTGACCTTGATGGAGATCATGTTCCACCACTCCAACATCAGGCTTCCGTTTCGCCAGGAGCGCCGCCTCTGCCGGGTCATCGTCACGCCCAGGATGCATGGCATCCATCATTCCGTGGTCGATAACGAGACCGACTCGAACTGGTCCACCATTTTCTCCTGGCCTGACTATCTGCACCGGACCATTCGACTGAACGTGCCGCAGCAGGCGATAACCATCGGCGTGGCGGGGTACCAGGATCCCGCGCAGCTCACCTTCGGCAGGGTTATCGAGATGCCGTTCGTTCCGCAAGTCCGGGCTGCCGCCCCTGGGCGCGAGCCGCTGCCGATACCAAGGAGCACACTGGCAAGCTAGACGACCTGCGCCCCTGACGCGAAAAGACCCGCCGGATCCTGATCCGGTGGGTCTTTTTCATTGAGGCTGCGGCTTTTCGGGTCAGGCCAGGGGCCCTTTGGGAGGATCCTTCGGACGGGTTTTCACCACGCCGGTCAGCACCGCGATCCCCAGAAGGATGAGGCAGACTATCCCTATCTTGAACATGGCGATTCCGGCTTCCACGAGTGCCCAGGCGACACCTGCTATGACGAGGATGAATCCGACGATATAGAGCGCAAATGACATGAGATCCTCCCTGGCGATGATTCGGATGTGTTGCCATGAGAACTTCGTGTTCAGGAAGAGGATGTTCTGTCCTCTGCGGTATATCTATGCCCCGGGCCTCTAGCGCACCGAAAGGTTCTGCATAAAGGCGATCAGATCCTCCATCTCTTTTGAGTCCAGCAGTAGCGGGAATCCCCCCAGGCCGTTGCGGATGCATTCGTTGATGATCATCGGCAGCTGCGTTACCTTGAAATTGGAACTGCCTTCCAGAGTCCTTCCGTTGGGATGGCAGGTCGAACAACTTTTACCGTTCGTGCTCAGACTGGTGCCGTAGAAAATCTCGCTCCCGTGATCGACGGGATCTTTTCCGGACGCCGGTGCGGCTGCCAACAGTGCGGCTAGCAGGATAATGATCGGACCGTTCCACTTCATGCATCACCCCCAGTACTGCCAAGACTACCTGCACAGACATAATGCTATACGGCCGGATTCAGTTGTCAAACTTCAGGAAGAGATTATCGGGGTGGATGAGAGATTGCAAGTTAAATTTTACGCATGTGAGAGCCTGGGGCGCGCGACTGTGGCAGCTGTTATTCCCGGTACAGCGGCCCGACTGATTCAAGGTGGATCAGGTACAGTCTGGTGTCGAATTCCAACTGGTGGTAGGCGGGTTCCATGTACTCGCACAGCTGGTAAAAGGCCTTGTTGTGCTCCTTCTCTTTCAGGTGGGCCAACTCGTGCACCACTATCATCTTCAGGAACTCCATCGGCGCCTGTTTGAAGAGCGAGGCTATCCTTATCTCGTGTTTCGCGGTGAGTTTTGTCCCCTGCACCCTGGATACGAAAGAGTGCATGCCCAGAGCGTGGTTGATGACGCTGATCTTGGGATCGTAGCTCACCTTGCTGAGAGGTTGCGACTTGCGCAGGTGGTCGTTTTTGAGGGCTACGGTGAAATCGTACAGGGCCCTGTCGGTCCTGACCTGATGGGGGGTGGGATATTTCGAGAGCAACACCTGCCCGAGCTTTTGGTCGGCAACGAGTTGCTGAACTCTGGAGGTGACGCTCTCCGAGTAGCCTGCCAGGTATTTCAATCCGCGCATCTGCTGTTTCTTCCAAGGGGGGAAAGATTTCCGAACTGCCGCGAAGGTAGCACATCGCTCAAACAAGTGCAATTACCGCGTCGGCACAGCTGAGTACCTGTAGTCCGTTCTGCAGGAACGTTCGGCGTGCCTCTCGATGATTCCCTGGAGGTAGTGCGAGCCCAGCTGGCTGCGGGCCAGGGTCTGTTTCACCGGTGGCAGCCTCAGGATGGCGCCTACGATGGCGGCCATCGCCCTGTGGCTGAACATGGCGCGATTGTCCCAGATGAGATGCTGCAATTTGCCTCGCTCGATCGCCATCAGTACGGTCTTGTGCGCGTTGTCCACAGGGGTGACAACACGCTCGGCCCTGGGCGCCAGAGTAAGGGTCCGGCTCCTGCAGGTCCTGACACAGACGCCGCAGCCGAGGCAGCGTTCGGGATCGAGCACGCATCTCCTCATCCAGGGGTGATGCGGGTCGTTGGCGGACACAAGTTTGACCGCCTCGGCGGGACACGCGTCGATGCACCGGCCGCAGCCGCTGCAACTCTCCCGTGTCAGTTCGGCGATGAAATTGGTGCTGCTGACCGGGCGCAGGTTGCAGAACTTCCTGGCCGCGACGAGCGCCTCACAGCAGCAACTGCAGCAGTTGCAGATGGAAGAGACCCCTTGCTGAACGTTTTCCGCGAACTGCACCAGGTTCTGCTCTCTTGCCTGCTGCAGCAGGTCCAGCCCCTCCTTGGCGTCGATCTCGCGGGCGTGCCCGTGCCGGATCAGGGAGTCGGCCACCGCGTCGAAAACGAGGCAGGTCTCCATGGCGGCGGCGCAGGCCCGGCCGAGATGCTGCATCTTGTGGCGGCAGTAGCAGGTCCCGACCCCGATCCTGTTCGCCCCCCTGATCACCTCGCTGGCGCGCTCATGATTTAGAACACGCGTCACGTTCGCCGACGGGATCTGATCCTCATCCACCATGATCCTGCCCATCCTGGTATCACCAGCCAGGAACAGCTCCCGGATGAACTCCTCCTCCAGGTTCAGGTACTGGTGCAGCAGGCGGCTGAGCGCCACCTGGTCAATGTCCCCTCTCACGCGCATGAATGAGAATTCAAAGAAGCCGGTCATAGGCGGTGGGAGGACGTAGATTTTCTCCTCCTTCAGTTCCGAATCCAGCAGCAGTCCCCGCTTGGCCAGGTTCTCCAGGGTACGGTACGCTTCCACCTCCCTCATCCGCCAGATCTGTGCGGCCTTGGCGGCGGAGAAAGGGTGCATGGGTAGTTGCCCCACCAGGTCCGCCTCTTTTTCCGTGAAAAGCAGGGCGAGGATCCTGGTCAGGAGTTCTGAAGGAGGAGCCCCCTGCGGGAATCGGTTCAGACGCTCCATCAGGGAGTTATATCCGTTGCTGCTGTTTAAATGCGGCATCATGGACGCTCTCCGATACCCTCAATCAAGGATGTTATGAGCCAAAGAGTCTGAGATGAGAGTAATGCTTGCTGTCACAGGTAGTTGCAGTTAAATGTAATAACTTGGATGAAAAAACCTTAATAGTATATCTTCGTTTGCTTTGGCTGCAACGGTCCCTCACGACAGGCCGGGTGACTTTTCCCCGTGCACCGGTTTTTCCCGATGGCGCTGGATGCCTAGTTGTCAACCTTTTGTAGGCAGTTGGGTTGACGAATGAGGAGCCCCTGTGTTAATAAACAATGGCGACGGGAATCTGGGACTAAATTCCTATTGAGAGTTTCGGAAAGGAGAGGCCGTGCAGACATTTGCCGAGGAGCTTGAAGCGCTGCGTGCCGAGGGGTTGTACCGCAGTATGAGGGTGATCCGCGGAGCGCAGGGAAGCCGGGTGGAACTGGACGGGAAGCAGGTGCTGATGCTCTGCTCCAACAATTACCTCGGCCTGGCCGACCATCCGTCGCTTAGAAGCGCCGCCGTTTTCGGCGTGGCGTTCGGCGTCGGAAGCGGGGCGTCGCGCCTGGTCTCCGGCAACATGGAACTGCACGAACGTCTGGAGACGAGGATAGCCGCCTTCAAGGGGACCGAGAAAGCGCTGGTCTTCAATTCTGGTTACGCGGCGAACACCGGGATCATCTCCGCCCTGGTGGGGCGGGGGGATGCCATCTTCTCCGACCGGCTGAACCACGCCAGCATCGTCGACGGCGCCCTCCTCTCAAGGGCGAACTCCCATCGTTACGCGCACCGCGATACGGACGCCCTGGAGCGCCTGCTGCGGGAGAAGGGGGGCAAGGGACGACGCCTCATCGTCACCGACGGTGTGTTCAGCATGGACGGCGATATCGCCCCGCTGGGAAAGCTGGTCCAGCTCGCACGGCAGTACGATGCGCTCCTGATGGTCGATGACGCTCACGGCAGCGGCGTGCTGGGCGCCACTGGTCGCGGCACTGCGGAGCTTAGCGGCGTCATGGACGGCATCGACATACACATGGGGACGCTGGGGAAGGGGTTCGGGAGCTTCGGCGCCTATGCCGCCGCCTCGTCCACCATCTGTGAATACCTGGTGAACAAGGCGAGGAGCTTCATCTTTTCCACCTCGCTCCCTCCGGCCGTGCTGGCCGCATCCATAGCTGCGTTCGATCTGGTCGACTCCGCCGAGGGGCAGGGACTCCGGGAAAAGCTGGCGCGAAACGTCGCCCTTTTCAAGGAGAGGCTTGCCGCTGCCGGCCTTGACACCATGGGGAGCGAGACGCAGATCGTTCCGGTTTTCGTGGGACCTGCAGAGGCGACCATGGAGTTCAGCCGAAGGCTTCTGGATGAAGGGATTTTCGTGCAGGGGATCAGGCCGCCTACCGTCCCCGCCGGCAGCTGTCGTTTGCGTTGCACCGTCATGGCGACCCATGAGCCGGCAGAGCTGGAAGCCGCCGCGGAGACCATCGCCAAGGTCGGAAGGGAACTCGGGGTGATTTAGAACTCTGAGGCTGTAACAACAAGGGGCTGCCGCCGCGGAGCGCGTGGCGGACTCTGCGGTTCACGCTTCGAAAGGAACATCAATGCCGTTAATCGAAACCCCGTCGGGTGTAAATCTGCACTACCTGGAGAGCGGGAGCGGACGACCGGTCGTCTTCGTGCACGGCTGGGCCATGTCGTCCCGGGTCTGGCGCTTCCAGCAGCAACTGGAGGGCTCTTCCCGGCTCATCTTCCTGGACCAGCGTGGCCATGGGCAATCCTCTCCGACCGCGACCTACTCGGTGCAGGATTACGCTGACGACCTGGGTTCGTTCTTCGAGCGGCTGGAACTGACGGATGCCGTCCTGGTCGGCTGGTCGATGGGGGTGCAGGTGGCGCTGCAGGCCTTCCCTCTTCTCAAGGAGCGCCTTGGCGGACTGGTTTTTGTCGGTGGAACTCCAAGGTTCACCACGGCTGACGGGTATCCTCACGGCAAGCCTACGCTGGAGGTCAAGGGGATGGGTGTTCGCCTCAAACGCGACCGCCAGAAGACGATGGGAGACTTCTTCAGGGGGATGTTCGCGGAAGGCGAACTGGAGAAGGCCCGGTACCAGCGGATCGTGCACGAGATAGTCATGGCCGGGCGCTCTCCGGACCCGGAGGCGGTCCGGCAATCGCTCAACATCCTCTCAACCGCGGACCAGCGGGAGATGCTGCCGACGGTGGACCGACCGGTGCTGCTGGTGCACGGCGACCTCGACACCATCTGCCCGGCCTCGGCGTCGGCCTACATGGCGGAGCGGCTCCCAAGGGCGACACTGGAAATCATGCAGGGGATGGGACACGCCCCTTTCATGAGCCATCCCGATCGGTTTAATGAAGTACTGCGGGGCTTCCTCGGAAGGGTGTGAGGATGATGATCAAAGCGGACGGGTCTTATATATGGCGGCGAAGATAGACAGACAGAAGGTGCGGGATTCGTTCCACAGGCAGGCGACCGATTATGACCGCCACGCGGTGGTGCAGCGCCGGGTGGTCGAACGGGTTGTCGAGCTGCTGCAGGCGGAACAGGTCGCACCGGCACGGCTTCTCGATATCGGAGCGGGGACCGGGAGGCTTTTGGCCCGGCTTACCGACCGCTATCCCGAGGCCAGCGCCGTCGGGGTCGATCTGGCCCCCGGCATGTGCCGCACCGCTGCCGCCAACCTGGCCGGTAGAAGCGTGGCCATCCGCAACGCCGATGCGGAACATCTTCCTTTTGAAGCGGCGTCTTTCGACCTGGTCCTTTCCACCTCGACCTACCAGTGGCTCGCCACCCTAGATCTTGCCTTCGCCGAGGCGCATCGGGTGCTGCAGCCGGGGGGACTATTCTGCTTCGCGCTCTTCGGCGAGCGAACCCTCTTCGAGCTGCGCGATTCCTACCAGGCGGTCCTTGGCGGCGGGGCCGACCGAAGCCACAGCTTCTTCACCAATGCGGAGGTGCTGGCCGCGCTGGAGCGGGCCGGGTTCTGCGCGCCCAGGGTGCACTCGGAACTCGAGGTGGAGCTGCATCTCGGTGTACCGGAGCTGCTCCGCTCCCTGAAGAAGATAGGCGCCGGTTCCACCGCGCCGGTCGCCGCCAAGGGACTCTCCGAAAGGCGCATCATGCTGGACATGATGGAGGCCTACCGGAGGAACTTCGGCAGGGAGGACGGGATACCTGCCAGTTACGACGTGGTGTACGGGGTGGCGAGGAAGGGAGCTCCCTCTCCCCCCGGGAGAGGGCCGGGGTGAGGGCGTCGGCCCCTGCGCGAATTCCCTTCGTGGCGCCGCCCTCACCCGCCCTTCGGGCACCCTCTCCCGGAGGGCGAGGGTTTGGTTGGCGGTCAGCAAATAAAAAAGGGGCGACTCGTCATCGAGGCGCCCCTTTCCTTTTTTATCAATCGCAATTTTCCTAATGGACCTTCAGGGCCTACACCCTCGTCAGCTGCCGGTACCTGATCCGGTGCGGCTGGTCGGCTGCGGTGCCGAGACGGGCGTGCCGGTCTTCCTCGTACTCGGAGTAGTTCCCCTCGAACCAGACCACCTTGCTGTCCCCCTCGAAGGCGAGGATGTGGGTGGCGATCCTGTCCAGGAACCAGCGGTCATGGGAGATGACCACTGCGCAACCGGCGAAGTTCTCCAGCGCCTCTTCCAGCGCCCGCATGGTGTTGACGTCGAGGTCGTTGGTCGGTTCGTCAAGCAGGACCACGTTGCCACCCTCCTTGAGCATCTTGGCGAGATGGACGCGGTTTCTCTCGCCGCCGGAGAGCATGCCGACCTTCTTCTGCTGATCGGCCCCGGAGAAGTTGAAACGTGCCACGTAGGCGCGGGAGTTGACCAACTGCTTGCCGAGCTGAAGCTGCTCCTGTCCGCCGGAGATCACTTCCCAGATCGTCTTGTCGGGGTCGAGGGCGTCCCTGCTCTGGTCGACGTAGGCGAGCTTCACCGTCTCCCCGATCTTGAAGCTGCCTGAGTCGGGCTTCTCCTCGCCGGTGATCATCCTGAACAGCGTGGTCTTGCCGGCGCCGTTGGGGCCGATCACGCCGACGATGCCCCCCGGCGGGAGACGGAACTCCATCCCCTCGATGAGGAGCTTCTCGCCGTATCCCTTGGCTACTCCGTCGGCCTCGACCACCACGCCGCCAAGACGCGGCCCGGGCGGGATGAAGATCTCCAGGTCCTTGCCACGCTGCTCGCTCTCGGTGTTGAGCATTTCCTCGTAAGAGGCGATGCGCGCCTTCCCCTTGGCGTGGCGTCCCTTGGGGGACATCCTGATCCACTCCAGCTCGCGCTTGAGGGTCTTCTGACGCTCGGTCTCGCTCTTCTCCTCCTGTGCCAGCCGCTTTTCCTTCTGCTCCAGCCAGGACGAGTAGTTCCCCTGCCACGGGATGCCCTGGCCGCGGTCGAGTTCCAGGATCCACCCTGCCACGTTGTCCAGGAAGTAGCGGTCATGGGTGACGGCGATGATGGTGCCGGCGTAGCGTCGCAGGTGCTGCTCCAGCCAGGCGACCGACTCGGCGTCCAGGTGGTTGGTCGGCTCGTCCAGAAGCAGGATGTCCGGCTTCTGCAGCAGCAGGCGGCAAAGCGCCACGCGCCTTTTCTCGCCGCCGGAGAGGCTCGCCACGTTGGTGTCGGGCGGGGGGCAGCGGAGCGCGTCCATGGCGAGTTCCAGGCGGCTGTCCAGGTCCCAGGCGTCCAGGTGGTCCAGCTTCTCCTGTACCTTGGCCTGCCGGTCGCAAAGTTTCTCCATCTCCGCGTCGGTCATCTCCTCGCCGAAGCGCATGTTGATCTCGTTGAACTCGTTCACCAGGTCAACGACTTCCTGGACGCCTTCCTCGACGCACTGCCGCACCGTCTTGGTCGGGTCCAGCTGCGGCTCCTGCTCCAGGTAGCCTACGGTGTATCCGGGGGAGAGTATGGTCTTGCCGTTGAACTCCTTGTCCGTCCCGGCGAGGATGCGCAGAAGCGAACTCTTGCCGGAGCCGTTCAGGCCGAGCACGCCGATCTTCGCGCCGTAGAAGTAGGAGAGGTAGATGTCTTTCAGCACCGGTTTCTTATCGTAAAACTTGCTTACTCCGATCATGGAGTAGATTACCTTGTTCGGGTCGAGCGCCATGCCTGTCGTTACCTCCGTATGGTTTTGTCAAGCTTCTGCGTGTTTATGTTAAGTTCCCATTTTTACATGCAATGGTGCCGTCGTGTCAACTGCCGATTCCCGGAGTCGATCCTTGACATTCTCATCTTTGTATAGTTAAATCCGCGGGATCAAAAAACACAGGACTAGAGGTCGTACATCATGCAAACCTGCAAAGGTTTCTGGCTTTTTATCTGCGCCGCGGTTTTGGCCTCGGCTTCGCTTTACGGCTGCGGCAATTCCAAAACCAGCGAATCCATCCCGTCTAGCGCAACGATTCTCTATGCCCACAGTGTCGTCTTCAAGAATACGAGCACCTATACCATGGGGTACAACGCCTTCGGCCAGCTAGGCGACGGGACCCTCACCAACCGCCCTTCTGCCGTAAAGATCGGGGGGCTGGGGCCGATGCGGAAAGGGGTGATCGGTGCGGAGCACACCATGGTCTTCGGCAACCTGAGCAGCAGCGTCTGGACCTGGGGCTACAACCTCTACGGCCAGCTCGGGGACCCGGCCGTGCCGCATCTGGGTGTAAGCGAAAACGCCAACAGCAGCCTCCCCCGCCAGCTGTTTCTCGGCGCCACGGTGTCCGACATCGCCGCAGGCGGGTTCCACTCCCTCGCAGTGGCCCGCGGTGTCATCAAGTCCTGGGGCTACAACCTCGACGGCCAGCTCGGAACCGGGAATACGGACAATTCGTACGAGCCCAAACCTGTGTCAACCGACTTTTACGGCAACTCCTTGCCGCCGGCTGTGCAGGTCGCCGCGGGCGGGACGCACTCGCTCGCCCTTTGCGACGACGGTTCGGTCACTTCTGTCTACGCCTGGGGCAATAACGCTTCCGGACAGCTCGGGTTCACCAACCTCTCGACCAGCAGCAAGTGGCCGAAAAAGGTCACCTTCCTGCCCGCGGCCGGCGGGAAGATAGAACAGATCGCCGCCTTGGGGAGAGCGAGCCTGGCGCTGGAGGTGGTGAGGGACGGCAGCAACAACATCACCAGGCAGACGCTCTGGGGTTGGGGCCATAACGGAACGGGGGAACTCGCGGCGGACCCGACCGTCACGCCTTTCAGCTATGCGCCGGAGGTGCTGTTCGAGGATACCAACGTAGGCCCCACGACCCGCATCATCAAGAAGATCGCGACCGGGCTGAACCACGTGCTGCTCCTCATGGGCGTGCGCGACAACGACGGCAGTGACGGCTCCTGGACCGTGGACGCCCTCGGCTACAACTATTACGGGCAGTTGGGGAACAACAAGGAACCCGTCGGCACGTCCATCAGCAGCTTCGAGATAGTCCAAACGCTCAACACGGCGGGGACGGGAAACCTCACCGGAGTGACCGACATCGCCGCCTTCGGCTACCATTCGCTGGCCCTGGTGGGGGGCGTCTGGTACGGCTGGGGGACCAACAGCCTTGGTCAGCTTGGGAACCCCATCGTAACGGACGCGGTCGGATACTTCCAGTTGCCGGTCCAGGTCCAGGGGCTCTAGCCTCGGAATCTCCAGGCCCCATGCGGGTTTCGGGCGTTCCCGCGGCCGCTGTTCGAGGCCCGTTTTCCCTTGACTTGGCACGGCGAAATAGTTTAATTTGACGGATTGTTTCACAGCCCAAAGGCTTCAAGAAAGGTTGCAGATAGACATGGAAGAGTTGAGTGAACTGCTGCTGCAGAGAAGACGCAAGGTAGATGCATTGTGGGAGGCGGGTATCAACCCGTACCCGAACGATTACAGGCCCCAGCATACCTCGGCCGACCTGCGCGCAGCCTACGGCGACAAGGAAGTGATCGAGGAAAACCCGCAGACCTTCGTGGTCGCCGGCCGCATCCTGATGCGCCGCTCCTTCGGCAAGGCCGCCTTTGTCCAGGTGCAGGACCGCAAGGGGCGCATGCAGCTTTACATGAAGAAGGACACGCTGGGCGAGGAACTCTTCGCCGAGTTCGAGAACTACGACATCGGCGACATCATCGGCGCCACCGGCACCCCCTTCCGCACCAAGACCGGCGAACTCTCCCTTGCCGTCACCGAGCTGCGGCTGCTGACCAAGTCGCTTCTGCCGCTTCCCGAGAAGTTCCACGGCCTGACCGACGTGGAGACCCGCTACCGCCAGCGCTACGTCGACCTGATCGTCTCCCCGGAGGTGAGGGAGACCTTCTTCAAGCGCTCCCGCATCGTGCAGCTCGTGCGCGAGTTCATGACCAAAAACGACTTCCTCGAGGTCGAGACCCCGATGATGCAGCCGATCCCCGGCGGCGCCACCGCGAAGCCGTTCGTCACGCACCACAACGCCCTCGACATGGAACTCTTCCTGCGCATCGCCCCCGAGCTCTACCTGAAGAGGCTGGTGGTCGGCGGCCTGGAGCGCGTCTTCGAGATCAACCGCAACTTCAGGAACGAGGGGATCTCGGTGCGCCACAACCCCGAGTTCACCATGATGGAGTTCTACCAGGCCTACGCGACCTTCGAGGACCTGATGAACTTCACCGAGGAGCTTCTCTGCCACGTGGCCCAGGAACTCCTCGGCACCCTCGACTTCAGCTACGGCGGCGAGCCGATCAGCTTCCAGCGCCCCTGGCAGCGTTTCACCGTCAAGGAGGCGATCCTGCACTTTGGCGAGATCGACGCGAAGAGCCTCGACGACCGCGACCTCGCCTACGCCTACGCGAAGCAGATCGGGCTCGAACTCCCCGAGGACGTAGGCTACGGCCGCCTGATCACGGAGATCTTCGAGGAAGTGGCCGAGACCAAGCTGATCCAGCCTACCTTCATCACCAACTACCCGACCGAGGTGTCGCCGCTTTCCAGGAAGAGCGATCTCGACCCGGAGTACGTCGACCGCTTCGAGTTCTTCTGCGCCGGGCGCGAGATGGCGAACGCCTTCTCCGAGCTGAACGATCCCCGCGACCAGAAGGAGCGTTTCCTGGCGCAGGTCGCCGCCAAGGCGAAGGGTGACGAGGAGGCGCACTACATGGACGAGGACTACATCCGCGCGCTCGAGTACGGCCTCCCGCCGACCGCAGGCGAGGGGATCGGCATCGACCGCCTGGTGATGCTCCTGACCGACTCGCCGTCGATCCGCGACGTCATCCTGTTCCCGCAGCTCCGCAAAGAGGCCAAATAATGCCCTTTGAGCTCTTCATAGGGCTGCGCTACCTGAAGGCGAAGCGTAAATCGACCTTCATCTCGCTGATCACCCTGATCTCCGTCGCCGGCGTGGCGCTCGGGGTCATGGCGCTGATCATCGTCCTGGCCGTCATGACCGGGTTCGAGGAGGACCTCAAGGAGAAGATCCTGGGGACCAACGCGCACATCGTGGTTCTGAACGGGTCCGGCGGCATGCAGGACTACCACAAGCTGATCAAGCGGATGGAGGCGATGGACGGCGTCGTCGCAGCCACCCCCTTCATCTACAACCAGGTCATGCTCTCCACGGGGAAGAACGTCTCCGGCGTGGTGCTGCGCGGCATCGACGTGGCAAGCGACGCCAAGGTGACCAACCTGCACAAGTCGATGGTGGAGGGGAGCCTCAAGACGCTTGAGGAGGATGCCGCCAAGACACCGGGCCTTGTCATCGGCAAGGAACTCGCCAAGAACCTCGGCCTGATGCAGGGGGACACGGTGGATGTCATCTCGCCGATGGGGAACATCACGCCTTTGGGGATGATGCCCAAGCTGAACCGGTTCCGCATCACCGGGATCTTCAACACCGGGATGTTCGAGTACGACTCGACGCTTGCCTACGTCTCGCTGCGCGAGGCCCAGCAGTTCCTAGACCTGGGCGACGTGGTGACCGGCATCCAGCTCAAGGTGCGCGACGTCTACCACACAGGCACGCTGGCCCAGAAGATCAACCAGGAACTCGGCTATCCCTACCACGCGCGCGACTGGATGCAGATGAACAAGAACATCCTCTTCGCCCTGAAGACCGAGAAGAGCGTCATGTTCATCATCCTGACCCTGATCGTGCTGGTGGCCGCCTTCGGGATCGCCTCCACGCTCTTCATGGTCGTCATGGAGAAGACCCGCGACATCGCCATCCTGAAGTCGATGGGTGCGACCAGCCGCAGCATCATGCGCATCTTCGTCTTCGAAGGGGTGATCATCGGCGTCTTCGGCACCGTGGTCGGCGTCCTGGGGGGACTTCTGGTTGCGCTCAACCTGGAGCCGATCGTCTCCCTGGTGCAGAAGGTGACCGGCTTCGAACTCTTCAGCAAGGACATCTACTACCTGGACCACTTCCCGTCACTGGTGATTCCGTCCGACGTGGTGCTGATCAGCATCACCGCGGTCCTCATCTCCTTCGCCGCGACGCTCTACCCTTCCTGGGCCGCGTCGCGTATGGCCCCCGCGGAGGCGCTGCGTTATGAGTAGCCTGCTTGAGGTCCGCAACCTCTACAAATCGTATGGCGATGGAAGCGCCAAGGTCGAGGTCCTCAAGGGAATCGACATCAGCGTCGAGGCCGGCGACACCATAGCGATGGTCGGCCCCTCGGGCGCCGGGAAGAGCACGCTGCTTCACGTGATGGGGACCATCGACCGTCCCACGACCGGAGAGGTATTGTTCGACGGGGAACAGATCTTCTCCCTCTCCGACCAGCCGCTGGCCGCCTTCCGTAACCGCTCCATCGGCTTCGTCTTCCAGTTTCATCACCTGCTGCCGGAATTCTCGGCGCTGGAAAACGTGATGATGCCGCTTCTCATCGGCGGCGAGAAAAGGTTGCAGGCCGAGGGTAGGGCGCGGCAGCTGCTGACCGACGTCGGGCTGTCGCACCGGATGACGCACAGGCCGGGGGAACTCTCCGGCGGGGAGCAGCAGAGGGTCGCCATCGCGCGCGCCCTGGTCCGTTCGCCGCGGCTCCTCCTGGCGGACGAGCCGACCGGGAACCTGGACATGAAGACCAGCGAGGAGGTGCACGATCTGCTCTACTCGATCCAGCGGAGCACCGGCATCACGCTGGTGATCGTGACGCACAACGAGCATCTCGCTGCCGGCATGGCGCGCACCATCCGAGTTGTCGACGGCAGGATAGTGGAATAAGAGATCGAGCTGCAGATTGACACTAATGATGTATTCAATTGATTTTCCCCGGGGGACCTTTGCTGCGTAGATATATATCCGCCATGCTTGCTTTACAGCTCCTGGTTTGCTCGGCAACCTCCTTTGCCCAGGCCGATCAGCTTGCGACCCCGAAAGCTGCGACCGACAAGGCTGCGACCGACAAGGCTGCGACCGGTAACGCGACCGAGAAGGCCGGCGCCGAAAAGGCCGCTACCGGCAAGGTCGCTGCCGTCAAGATCGGCGGCAACCGGCGCATCGAGACCGCCGCCATCATGCTGGTGGTGCGGGTCCAGCAGGGGGAACTGCTGGACGTCGAAAAGGTCGACGCGGATGTGAAGGCCATCTATAAACTCGGACACTTCACAGACGTCCAAGCCATAACAGACACGACGGACGGTGGCGTCCTTCTTGAGTACCACGTCAAGGAGAAGTCGATCGTCAGGGAGATCAAGGTGGAGGGGGCGAAGGAAATCACCCCCGAAAAGGTGCGCGAGGCGGTCGAGATCAAACCGAACACCGTCTTCTCCGCCAAGGACCTGCAAAAGAGCGTGAAGAAGGTGAAGAAGCTTTACGCTGACGAGGGATACTATCTGGCCGAGGTCTCCGGCGACGTGAGCCAGCGCTCCGAGACGGAGCTGAACGTCATCATCCGGGTCAAGGAAGGGAAGAAGGTCCTGATCCAGAAAATCAGCTTCGACGGCAACCGGGCCTTCACCGATAAGAAACTGAAGAAGCAGATGGAGACCTCCGAGGAGTGGATGTTCTCCTGGCTCACCGGCGCCGGTACCTATAAGGAAGAGGTGCTGAAAAACGACATGATGCTCTTGACCGAACTCTACATGAACAACGGCTACGTCAACGTCAAGATCGGCGAGCCGAAGGTCGAGCTTCTTCCCGACAATAGCGGCATGAGGGTGACCGTAGGGATCACCGAGGGTGAGCAGTACCGCATCGGAAAACTCGGCTTCAAGGGTGAGCTGCTGGAGAAGGAGGATGTCCTCGCCGGGAAGCTCAAGGAGAAAAGCGGCCAACTCTTCAGCCGGAGCGACCTGAGAACCGACGTCTTCGCCCTGACCGATTTCTATGCCGACAAAGGGTACGCCTTCGCCAACGCTGCTCCCTTAACCAAGCTCAACCCGGAGAACCACACTATCGACATCACCTTCGACCTGGAGAAGGGCGAGAAGGTGACCATCGACCGCATCAACATCACGGGGAACACCAAGACCCGCGACAAGGTGGTGCGCCGCGAACTGAGGCTGGACGAGGGATCGCTTTACAACTCCACCGCCCTCAAGCGGAGCAAGCAGAACCTGATGAACACCGGCTTCTTCGAAGAGGCCAACCTCGTCACGGCAAAGACGAGCGCCCCGGACAAGCTCGACCTGAATGTCGATGTCAAGGAGAAGCCGACCGGCACCTTCAGCATCGGGGCAGGCTACAGTTCGCTCGACGGCATCATCGGGCAGGGGTCCGTGCAGCAGGCGAACTTCCTGGGGCTCGGGCTCAAACTGACCGCCGCCGCCTCCTTCGGGAGCAAGTCCCAGACCTACAACCTCGGGCTCACTGATCCGTACTTCATGGACAGCAAGTGGACCCTTGGGGCGGACGTCTACCGCAACGAGAGGCAGTACCTCGATTACACCCGCCGCGCCACCGGCGGCGACATCAAGGCAGGCTACCCCTTCTCCGACACGCTGAACACCTTCTGGCTCTACAAGTACGAGCAGAAGGAGATCTTCGACATGTCCAGCTCGCTTCTGGAGAACATCCATGTCGGCGCCGTGGTCGCTCCCGAGGCGAGCTCGACCACCAGTGCCATCCAGGCGAGCATCACCAGCAACACCACCGACTACAGGCCGGACCCCTCCACGGGGATGCTGAACACCTTGCAGGTTGAGGTCGCGGGTTTCGGCGGCACCAACAGGTACATAAAGTACTTGACCGAGCACACCTACTTCCATCCGGTCCTCTGGGGGGTCGGCTCTGTGCGCGGCACGCTGGGATACGTCCAGTCGCTGGGTAAGGACATACCGATCGACGAGAAGTTCTACCTGGGGGGGATCAGCTCGCTGCGCGGCTACTCGCCGAGAACGGTGAGCCCCACCAAGACAACGGTCGTCCCGACCACCGACGTGAACGGATTCGTCTCCAATACCGACAGCCGCGTCTACCTGGGTGGTACAGCCGAGGCGGTGGCGAACGTCGAGTACACCTTCCCTCTGCTGAAGGAGGCGGGGCTCAAGGGGGTTCTGTTCTTCGATGCGGGCAACTCGGCCAACAACTTCAATGACACCTTCTCCAACATTCTGACCAGCTATGGCGCCGGAATCAGGTGGTACTCGCCCATAGGGCCGCTCAGGCTCGAGTACGGCATACCGCTCAACCCGAGGGCGGGTATTGACAAAAGCAGTGGTGGAAGATTCGAATTCTCCATAGGAAGCATCTTCTAAAATTCGCGTAGCGAAGGAGCAAGTCATGAAACGTCTTATTCTCGCATTACTGCTGTTGGTTGCACTCCCTCTTTCCGTTCTGGCTGCCGACGGCTCGAAGTTCGGTTCGGTGGACATCCAGAAGGTGCTGCTGATGTCGGACGCCGGGAAAGAGGCCAAGGACCAACTGGGGCAGAAAGCCGCCAAGTACGAGGCGGAGAAGGGCACCAGGGAGACCGAGTTGAAAAAGCTCAAGGGTGAGCTGGAGAGCCAGGGTGTCATGTTGAACGAGTCGGCCCGTGGCAGCAAGGAGCGCGATTACCAGCAGCGCCTCAAGGAGTACCAGCGTTTCCTGAAGGACGCCCAGGACGATCTCCAGGCGAAAAACGACGAGTTCACCAGCAAGATCGTGGACGAGATCGTCAAGGTGGCGCAGGACTACGGCAAGAAGAACGGGTACACCGCGATCTTCGTGAAGAGCGAGACCATGATCTACCTCGATCCGGCAGCCGACGTCACCGAAGCGGTGCTGAAGCAGTTCAACGAGACCAGGAAGAAGTAAGGCAAACGGCCGTTCTAAGTTCTACGTTCTATGTTCTACGTTGAACAGCGACTCTCCTCCCATTGCTGAAGGGTACCGCTAGAGCTACCACGAAGAAGCCCCCTTTCCCGAGGGGGCACTTCTCGTTTTTAAACGTAGAACTTAGAACGTAGAACCTGGAACGGTTTTTAACGACGTAGAACTTAGAACGTAGAACATAGAACGGTTTTCAAGGATTCGTGATGAAAAAATCTCTTCAAGAAATAGCCGTCTATCTCGGGGGCACGGTCTCCGGCGACGGCGAGATCCTGATCGGCGGTCTGGCCACGCTGGACGACGCCGGGGACGGGCAGCTCACCTTCCTCGCCAACCCCAAGTACGCCGGCAAGGTCGCCACAACCAAGGCGGCCGCGGTGCTCCTCGGGACCGGCGGCAACACGCACGGCAAGAACGCCATCTTCCATCCCAACCCCTACCTCGCCTTCGCGAAGCTCCTGACCCTGTTCTACACGGCGCCCGCCGCGCCCAGGGGAATCATGGACGGAGCCTTCGTCGCCGAGGGTGTCAAGATCGGCGCGGATGTCTCCGTTTACCCGGGCGCCAGCGTCGGAGCCGGGGTGACCCTGGGCGACCGGGTCATCCTGCACCCTGGGGTCGTGCTCTACCCCGGCGTGGTGGTCGGCGACGACGTGACGCTGCACGCCAACGTGAGCGTCAGGGAGAGATGCCGGATCGGCAACCGCGTGACCATCCACGACGGCACCGTGATCGGCTCGGACGGCTTCGGCTACGCGCCGGACGGAACCTCGTACTACAAGATCCCGCAGATCGGCATCGTGGTGATCGAAGACGACGTGGAGATCGGCTCCAACTGCGCCGTCGACCGCGCAGCGCTCGAGGCTACCCGCATCCGCCGCGGCACCAAGATAGACAACCTGGTGCAGGTCGCCCATAACGTGGTGATCGGCGAGGACTGCGTCATCGTCTCGCAGACCGGCATCTCCGGAAGCACGCAGCTCGGCAACCACGTCACCATCGGCGGACAGGTCGGAGTCGCCGGGCACATCAGGATCGGCGACAACGTCATGATCGGCGCCAAGTCCGGCGTGGCGGGGAGCGTTGAGCCGAACCAGGTGATGAGCGGCATCCCGGTCATGCCGCACCGCGAGTGGCTCAAGGCCTCAGGGCTGGTCCCGAGGCTCCCCGAATTCAGGAAGACGCTGATGACCCTGGAGAAGAGGGTGGCGGAGCTGGAAAAGGAACTGGCGGGAAAGAGTAGCCGATAAGGTAAATTGCTGGAATGTGATAAATTCGGCCGCCGAAAGGTGGGCCGATGCAAGGAGAGGACAGGCATGCTTGACATACTGCAAATAATGGAGCTTCTGCCGCACCGTTACCCGTTTCTGCTGGTCGACAAGATCGTAGAACTCGAGCCGGGCAAGAGGGTCGTAGGCATCAAGAACGTCACCATGAACGAGCCGTGCTTCCAGGGGCACTTTCCCGGGTTTCCGGTTATGCCGGGGGTGCTGATCATCGAGGCGATGGCGCAGGTCGCCGCTATCCTCGCCTACGAGAGCACGCCCAACGCAAAGGAGAAGGTCACCTACTTCATGGCGATCGACAACGCCCGCTTCAGGAAACCGGTTAAGCCGGGGGACACCCTGAGGATGGAGATCGAGACGATTTTCAGCAAGCGCGGCATCTGGAGCGTCGCCGCGAAGGCGTACGTGGGCGAGACGCTGGTGACCGAGGCTGAGCTGAAGGCGACGCTCGCGGACAAGTAAGCCGACATCCCCTCCGCAAGGGGGAGGGATTCTTTGGAGAAGAACATGATCCACAGCACCGCAGTAATTCATCCCGGCGCCAAGATCGCGGACGGGGTCGAGATCGGCCCTTACGTCGTGATCGGCGAGAACGTAACCATCGGCAAGGGGACCAAGATAGGCCCGCACACGGTCATCGACGGCTGGACCGAGATCGGCGAGGACAACAACATCTTCCACATGGCCTCCGTCGGCGCGGTACCGCAGGACCTGAAGTACAAGGGGGAAAAAACCTGGCTGCGGATGGGAAACGGCAACACCGTCAGGGAGTTCGCCAGCCTGCACCTCGGCACCGTGACCGGCGACGGCGAGACCACCGTCGGCGACGGGAACCTCTTCATGGCCTACTCGCACGTGGCGCATGACTGCCATATCGGCAACGGGGTGATCATGGCGAACTCGGCGACGCTCGCCGGGCACGTCACGGTCGACGACTACGCGATCCTGGGCGGGCTCTCCGCGGTGCTGCAGTTCACCAGGATCGGCGCGCACGTCATGGTCGGCGGCATGACCTCCATCACCCTGGACGTCCCTCCCTACACCATCGTCACCGGCGACCGTTCCGAGTCGAGGCTGCGGGGGCTGAACCTGGTCGGGCTCAAGAGGCGCGGCTTCTCCGAGTCGACCATCTCCAGCCTGAAGAAGGCTTACAAGATCCTCTCCCTCTCGGGGCTCAAGCTGACCGAGGCGATCGAGCGGATGAAGAGCGAAGTCCCCCCCTGCCCGGAGGTAGAGAAGTTCATCTCCTTCATCGAGTCCGCCAAGCGCGGGGTGACGAGGTAAGGCAAGATTAAGATAAAGATAAAGATAAAGATTAAGGGAAAACTGGGCTTCTCAACTCAACGAACGTGTAGGGTTAGGCTCAACCTTAATCTTAGTCTGCCTTTATCTTAATCTGTTTCTAAGGGGCTGAGTTTGCACGAGAAAAAGAAGTCAGTGATGATCGTCGCCGGTGAGGCTTCCGGCGAGATGTACGGTGCGAGCATCGCGAATGAAATACGCGCCCTGGCCCCCGAAACCCGCTTTTTCGGCATGGGCGGGGACTGCATGCGAAGGGCGGGGGTCGAGACCCTCGTGGACGCCAACGTCATGGCTGTCATGGGACTCATCGAGGTGGTCGCCCATCTCCCGGTCATCGTCAAAGGTTTCAACATCCTCAAGGAGAAGCTCCGCAACGCCCCCCCCGACCTGCTGATCCTGATCGACTACCCAGACTTCAACCTGAGGCTCGCCAAGCTCGCCAAGCGCCAAGGGGTGAAGGTCCTCTACTTCATCTCCCCGCAGGTGTGGGCCTGGAGAAGCGGGCGCGTCACCGGGATCGGGCGCGTGGTCGACATGATGGCGGTCCTCTTCCCCTTCGAGGTCCCCTTCTACCAGAAGGCCGGGGTCCCGGTCACCTTCGTCGGGCACCCGCTGCTGGACCTGGTCCGCCCCACCATGAAGAAGGAGGAGGCGGTGACCTCGCTCGGGCTGGACCCGCAGCGAAGGTGCGTCGGCCTCTTCCCGGGGAGCAGGAAGTCCGAGATAAAGAAACTCCTCCCGGTCGTCCTGGAGTCGGCCCGGCTTCTGAAGGAGCGGATGCCCGACCTGCAGTTCGTGCTCCCGCTCGCCTCGTCGCTGCGGCAGGCCGACCTGGACCCGTACCTGGCGGGCGCCAGGGTCCCGGTTGCCGTCGTCTCCGGAAGAAACCACGACGTCATGAGCGCCTGCGACGCCGCCATATCCGCGTCAGGCACGGTGGTGATGGAACTGGCGCTGGTGGGGGTTCCCAACGTGATCATCTACAAGATGTCGACCTTCACCTACCAGGTGGGGAAGCGGGTGATCAACGTCCCGCACATCGGAATCTGCAACATCGTCGCGGAAAAGCGCATGGTGAAGGAGTTGATCCAGCACGAAGCGGAGCCGCTGCCGATCGCGAACGAGGTCGACGCGCTCCTCAATGACACGAAGTATGCGGCGCAGATGAAGGAAGATTTTGCGGCGATGAGAGTGAAGCTCGGCAACGGCGGCGCCCTGCGCAGGGTGGCCCGGCTTGCCATGGAGATGATTGGATGAGTGCAGTAAGCAAGAAAGAAACAACCGCTTTCATGAGGCTTTTGAACTACAGCCGCCCGTACTGGTGGCGCATCGTCGTCGCCTCCCTCGGCTCCCTCGGCGTGGGCGGGATGGACGGCGCCATGGCGTACCTGGTGGAGCCGGTGCTGAGAAAGATATTCTCCGGGAAGGAAACCGGGATCTTCGTGCTCCTGCCGATGGGGATCGTCCTCCTCTTCGCGGTGCGCGGCCTCTGCCGCTACACCAACGACTTCTTCATCAGGACCGCGGGGCAACTCGCCGTGCAGGACGTCCGCAACGACCTTTACCGGAAAAACATGGGGTTAGGCCTCGGTTACTTCACCCGCAACGAGACGGGGGCGCTGATGTCGCGCGTTTTGGCGGACGTCAACACCATGCAGGAGGGGGTGGCCAACGTCATCACCGGCCTGTTCCGTGACGGGATCTCCGCCGTCTCGCTTCTGTGCGTCATCTTCTACCGTGACTGGAGGCTCGCCCTCATCTCCTTCATCGTGATCCCGCTCACCGTCATCCCGGCCCAGAAAATCGGCAAAAGGATCAAGAGCTTGGCGCGGCACGGGCAGGAGAAGATGGGGGATCTCGCCGGCATCCTCCAGGAGACCTACTCCGGGATCAAGGTCATCAAGGCCTTCGGACTCGAGGCGCGCGAGGTGGAGCGTTTCAGGCAGTGCAACCAGCGTTACTACTTCTTTATCCGCAAGAACATAAAGTACGAGGGGCTCTCCACCCCGATCATGGAGTTCATCACCTCCTTCGGCATCGCCGCCGTCATCTACGTGGGCGGCAGCAACGTCATGCAGGGGACGCGCAGCGCGTCGGAGTTCTTCTCCTTCATCACCGCCATGGTGCTGGTGTTCAACCCGATCAAGCGGCTCCTCGCGTCGTACAACAACGTGCAGCGCTCGCTGGGCGCCGCGGAGAGGGTGTTCGAGGTCATGGACGAGGAGCCGGAGATCGTAGACGCCCCGGACGCGCGGGACCTGGGCCGGGCCACCGGAGCGGTGGAGTTCCGCGACGTCTCCTTCAAGTACGACGACGACTATGTGCTGCAGGGGGTGAACCTTTCCGCCAGCAGGGGCGAGGTGATCGCCCTGGTCGGGCCGTCGGGGGGAGGGAAGACCACGCTGGTCTCGCTCATCACCCGGTTCTACGACCCGACGGGGGGGGCGGTCCTCATGGACGGCCTCGACATCCGCAAGAGGACCATGAAGAGCCTCTTGGAGCAGATCGCCCTGGTGGACCAGGAGACCATCCTCTTCAACGACACCATCGCCAACAACATACGCTACGGCAAGACGGAGGCGACCGACGAGGAAGTCGCGGCCGCCGCGACTGCGGCCTTTGCCAACGACTTCATCGCGGACCTTCCCGAAGGGTATGAGACCAACATCGGCGACCGCGGCGTGCGGCTTTCCGGCGGGCAGCGGCAGAGGCTCTGCATCGCCCGCGCCATCCTGAAGGACGCCCCGATCCTGATCCTGGACGAGGCGACCAGCGCGCTCGACACCGAGAGCGAGCAGATGGTGCAGCAGGCGCTGAACAACCTGATGAAGAACCGCACCACCTTCGTCATCGCCCACCGACTCTCGACCATCACCCACGCCGACCGGATCGTGGTGCTGGAAAAGGGGGTGGTCGCCGAGATGGGGAGCCACGAGAAGCTCCTGGACAACGACGGGCTCTACAGCAGGCTGCACGGGATGCAGTTCAAGGCCTGAGTTCGAGGGTTTTGCATGCTGAAACGGATTCGATGGTACCTGGAGATCGCCTTCGTCGTGGCGGTCTCCTTTGCGGTGGCGTTACTGCCAAACCGGGCGCTGCTCCCCGTCGGGCGCTCTCTGGGCAGGATCTTCTTTTTGCTCCTGAAAAGAAGACGCGAGATCGCCATAGACAACATCAGGGGGAGCCTTTCGTTCCTGGAGAGCCAGCCCGGTTGGCAGGGGGGCACGCCGCGCCAGATCGCCCGGGAGACCTTCGAAAACCTGGGCTGCTGCCTGGTCGAACTCTGCAGGATCTACCAGGGGCGGGGGCGCGACCTGATCGACGCGGTGGAATTCCGGGGCCTGGAGCATTACGAGGCGGCCGCCGCCAAAGGGAAAGGGGTCGCCTTCCTGACCGCCCACTGCGGGAACTGGGAACTTCTGGCGCTCTCCTTCGGGGCCCGTTATCACGACGTCTCGGTGATTGCCAGGCGCCAGGACAACCCCCACCTGAACCGGATGACGGAGCGTATCCGCCGGGCGTTCGGCAACGGCGTCATCTACAGGGAAGGGGCGCTTCGAGCCATGTTCGCCGCGTTCAAAAGGCGGGAGATAGTCGGCCTGCTGATCGACCAGGCGGTGCATCCCAGCGTGGGAGCGCTGGTGGATTTTCTCGGCCGTCCCGCCTGGACCACGAAGCTGCCGGCCCTGATCGCCCGCAAGAGCGGCACGCCGATGATCCCGGCCTTCATTCACCGCGAGGGGGGCAAACAGATCGTCACCGTGTACCCGGAGTACCAGGTCGCGGCCCACGAGGACGAGGAACTCTGCGCCGTG